>NZ_QTZF01000001.1:0-721270 GCF_003462545.1 Coprococcus sp. OM06-34AC | reverse complement strand
ATTGAATATGATATGTGATGCTGTGAATTATTATGATATAGGAAAAGATTTAAATTGGGAATCAATTATTGCTATAAGGGAAGATTTGGAAGATGATTTGAAAGAATATGTTGATGAGATTATTTCTATGCACTACAACTAAGCCTCCCGCCGGCAGGCTTAATTCGTAGTCTCACTACCATATATTAACAGAATTTCTTAGGTTCATAGGGCTTACCATCCCGTACTACAGCATAGATTACGGTGGTAAGCTTTCTTGCTACATACATATATCATGGAAACAAATATGATAAAGCAATAACAGGCGGAGATGTAGCCAAGGCCTGGGCAGAGTGTGCAATGACATCATTTGTTTTGCGGTCAGTTTTTGAGGGTGGAAAGTCATCGTCAAAAGCAGATGGAAAGAATAGGGTTATGTCTACTAGCAAAGGACGGGTGGAGTCTGAAAGTAGTATTACTTGTGAGACCAGCTATGGGAAGTCAAGGGAAATAATTCAATGTAATACTAAAGATGCAGCAGCTGATGAATTAGCTAAAAGAATTGGAGGTCAATCGAGATCTGCTTTTGCGGATGATCCAATTCAGCGTGAATTTGATGTGATTTCAGATCAATATATTGCACAAGCTAAACCACCATTAAAATGTGTTAATAAAACGGTTAGAACACAGATGAAAGCGACTTTTGAAGCAGCAAAAAAATACGAAAGAAAAATTTATTATCAATTTGAGGGAATTCCGAGTCAGGAAGTACTTGATAAATTATACGAGTATAGCGAGAGATATGGGGTTGAGGTAATAATAGATACTGAACCTTTGGGAATTTTAAATTAGAAAAGAAAGAGGATTACTATGGTAACGATTTATGCGTGGTTAGAGATAAGAGCTACATATTTGGATGAAGATTTACATCCAGAAATAGATGAAAAAAAAGTATTTGATGACATTGATAATTTAATCAAGAAGTTAAAATACAATGAATTAAAAGTAATAGAAAAAAATTATTCGCGTTTTGTTCAGTTTAGTGTGATGGAAAACCATAAGACAGAAAGAACAGAAGAGATGATTAGTATGTATGAGAACATTACTAAGATTGCCACGGGTAGTTATGGCTTGCTGTATTATTTGGATGATGAAGATGAAGTATATAGTGATGAATTTAGGGTTCTAGTATCTAAGAAAGGTAAGTGTGAATGGAAAAGAGATGAAAATTTTAGTCCATGTAGCATTATGATAGAGGAGTTTGATTAATCTTTACACATGCAAACTAAGCCTCCCCACGGGCAGGCTTAAATCCTAGTCTCACTACCAGACATTTAACAGAACTTCTTAGGTTCATAAGGTTTACTATCCCGTAACACGGCATAAATTACGGTGGTAAGCTTTCTTGCCACTGCACCTGTGGCAGTCAGATGGTGTTTGCCCTGCTCACGCTTCTTTTTGTAATAGGCATTAAAGGACTGTTGTGAAAAGGACAGGTGGTTGCAGCAAGGAAGATTGCATGCCTTAGGGATGATTTTCCCTCTGAGTACATATAAGACCATTTAGAAATTAGAAAAATCCAGCAAGGAAAAATTATTATCTAGAGGTAGAAAAACATGAAAATAACAGGTAGTATGAATTACGTAAAAATTGATCTGGGGAACGGATATGTTGTAAAAGCAGAAGGAGAAATGCTTGTAGGCAAAAAGTTTGTGGTATATAGAGATACAATGAAATTTTGGGAGCCCCCACATGAGCATGAAGAACTTCTAGAAGAGCAAATTGAGAGTATAATACAGGAAGTTCAGAGAAATATGAATGAAAATACGGTTCAAATTGTTTTTGAATAATATGTATTATGTCTCCACGTGAGGATGCCCACCACCTAAAAAATCAACCACGATCTTTAATTAATCGGAACGATTCTCGCCAAAGGCGATTTATCTATGAAGATTAATTTAGAGACACTTCTAGGACGAAATTTGCCTTCTGGGTGCACTTAAGGACATCAAAAATCAAAACTGAATATTGTCCTTCACAGACTCAGAACGCATTGTTTTCATGGCACAAGAAATACATATCAGGGAGTAGCTAATAATGGTATGAAAATAGATATGTTTTTGGATCAAAGTGGTAAAATTATTTCAGCATTTCCGGAGGAATAGAAATGAAATACAGAATAGAAGAATATAAATTAAAAAATGGTATTGAGGATATAAGTATCATATTTGATGAGAAATATCAGTTGTTGACAACTTTTATGTCATGCGATGTATTGCCCTTTGAAAAATGGATTAAATTAGGTTTTGATAGAGTACTGTCAGGGGAAAGTGAATATGAAGAAGTAAATGGAAATGTATGTTGTGCGGAAATAAGTCCTAAAACGACTAAAGTATATGATAATCTGGCAGAGGATGCTATGGGGAATTGGTGTGAAGTTGATACAAAAGAACTTCGTCAATTAATTGATGAGTGGTGTGATAAAGTTCGAAAATTTAAAAATGAGCATCACAACTAAGCCTCCCGCCGGCAGGCTTAATTCGTAGTCTCACTACCATATATTAACAGAATTTCTTAGGCTCATAAGGCTTACCATCCCGAAATACGGCGTAGATTATGGTGGTAGGCTTTCTTGCCACTGCACCGGTGGCAGTCAGATGGTGGTTGGATCAATACCGGCAAAGGCAACCAAGGCTGAATGATTCGGCGAATGATGTGATTGAATACTTTAATACGCTTATTAGAATTAAGAAGTAGGTGACAGATAAAATGAAAATATATGTTGAAAAAGTATTGGATGAAGTTGTGTATTTTTCTACTGATTATGGAAATGCAAAGGGAATATGGAAGGGTAATAATAGACCGATTGATAAGGTATATTATGTTGAAATGGATATTGATATGTTATGTGATTATGAGTCCTTTGTTTTATGTGATACGAAAGAATATCATATAGAAATGGTGGATGGAAACATTCAAATTACCCTATTATTGCTTGAATATGAAGAAGACGGATGCGCAACATTTCAATTTGGTGATACAATTATAGAAATAGAAACAAATTTTGATGAGCGGTTTTACGCCTTGAAAAATTGCTATTTAACAATAAACGTAGAAAAATTGAATATTTATGATGAGAACCTATAAGCAAGAGAGTAGGTTAATAATGTCAGTATAGTTCAAGATGCTTTGATGAAAGGATTTGGAAGAAATAAAAAAGACTATTTAGGTTAAAACAATTAGCGTAAAATTTTTGATTTGTAAAAGTACATTGTTTTCATAACAGTATTTGTTATGAAAACAATGTATTTTTTGCAATTAAATTAAAAAAACTAAAATGCTGTTGGTAGAGATGCTGGATGATGGAATTTAGACTCGGGGGGGCATATGCAGAACAAGTTTCAGGAGAGATACAATGAAATTTTGGAAGCCGCCACATGAGCACGAAGAACTTCTAGAAGAGCAAATTGAGAGTATAATACAGGAAGTTCAAAGAAAGGGCTATGGTTTTTGGGGAACAAGTACAGCGGCAAGAAAAAGGACTTGGAATAACAATCAAATGATATATATAGAATGGACATTTTTATAAATGAACTAAGAAAAACTAAACGGCTGTTGACAAAAAATAATTGATGATGCAATACTATTGTTAGACAATAATGTAAAGGAGAGGGGGGTATCGCAGAAAGATGATGTCGAGCTATAAAATATTATGATGCGGAGGTATATATGAGTTACACAAATTTTATTAAGGCAATGGAGTTGGCACCCAAATGTAAATTTTATACTACAGCAGGTGGAAAAAGTGAAGAAGAAATCAGAAAGTCAGAGCAAATACTTAATATAAAATTTTCGAATCAATGTAGAGAATTTTATGAAAAATATGGATACTTATCCTTCTATGGCAGCGAAATTTTTGGAATTGACCCAGATGATGATTCTGGAATATTGGAAGGAAATTCTGTTGCTTATGCGCTGAATGACAGGGATGAATATAGTTTGCCTGAGGAGTGGATTCCGATATATGATTTTGATGATGGCAGTATGGCGTACTTGGATTATTCCCACCTAAATAAGCAAAAGGAGCCCAGAGTTATAATGGCGTCTTACGATGGTGAGGAATATGAAGTCGTTGAAATATTAGCAGAAGATTTTGGGGATTTTGTTTTGCAATTAGTACAGGAACAAACAGGAGAGTAATTTAAGAACATATTCAGTAAACTAATGAGACAATAGTATGATTGATGCAGTTGTTGAATTATCAAATATAGAAATACATGAGCATTGTATGTTGAATAGAATTACTGGAGAAAGAGAATATAATAATGGAAAAAAACAAATGCCGTATTTTACAGGGAAATATTTCAAAGCGGAGAATATTTTTTTTGCATTATATCCTACAGATAATGGACCAATAATGTATTATGAAGGTAAAGAATATCCATTAAAGAAAGATTTGCATATTTATTTAACCAAAACAGAAAAGTCAAGAGAGTTTCGGATCGAAGAATATAATATTTGTATCCAATATCGTACTTCTCAATATGTTGGATTTGATGTGTGGTCAGATGAGAAGGATGTTGATTTGTTTTATCAAATTGAACAATCTTATAAAGATAATGAATATTATAAAAAATTTACAAAGTAAAAAGTATTTTATCTAATTATGTTTCCACTTAAGGCACATAACCTAAAAAATAAATCACAGTCTTTGAATTCGAAATAGATCTGAAGTAGAGAAAGATCCACATTTGGCAAACAAAGGTGAGGTTATTGAAAATAGCATCTTGGCTTGATGAATCAGGTGGAGGAATACAATATTGGTTGCCAGATACACTGGATGATGGGATTTTAAGGAGAATTCAATAAGCATGACAGTCGAACAATTAGAAAAAGAACTAGAAATGATGGGGATTCCACAAGAATTATATTCAATAATGGTGGGAGGCTTGCCAAATGAAAAATTATGCATTGCAAAGGAAGATAAATGGCAAGTATATTATAGCGAGCGTGGTAGCAAAAGTTAATTCATAGCTAAATAAATATAGTTATATTCCACTGAAAGTTGATAAAGCAGGGATGATCAATTAGAGGGGCGAAAAAGGTGAAATTTGAAAAAGTATTTAATAACAAAAAATATATTCGAAAAATAGAATGTATGGAATATTTCAAATCTGCTAATAAGTAGGAAGGAATAATTTGATAATGAATGCAAACACAAAAGAAAGATTGATAGATGCGGGATGGTCGTTAGAAAGACAAATAGATGTTGACGAAGTAATAGATACTCTTAATAGCAGAGGTTTTTTATTAACTGATAAAAATTTTAATCCTTTAAAAGCAATTGGAAAAAATCTGTATAAAGAAAGTTTAGAATATTTAGAAGATGAATATGACATAGAAGGTATTAATACAGTAATTCCAATAGGCGAAAATGATAACGGAAATATGCTAATTTTATGTACTGGAGATAATGTGTTTTATGGGTATACTGATGGTTGCCTTGTAAAGTATGGAAATACAATAGAAGAAATGTTAGATTGTGTTATAGGTGAAAACATAATGCCTGAGTACATAGATTAATGCGATATACTGTATTGTTTAGCAAATAGGCATGCAATAAATCACATAGTGAGTTATAATGAAATCAACAGGCTGATACATATTATAAGAGGAGGACAAATTCAAACTATGGGAGTACAAAAGAAGAAGTTGTTACACCGGATAATGGCTCTGGCGATCGCAGTTGCAGTTGGATTGTCAGTGATCGTGCCGGGAGGAACAAGTGCTGAAGCGGCGACAATACCTGCGGATGTGACAAAACCATCTGCCAATTGCGTGTTTATAGCAATGAAGGGCAAGTATGTGTCGGAGGCTTCGGCTGCAGTGAAGAGGATCAATCAGATCCGTTATGAAGCATGTAAGCAGGGCGTTAAGATTGATGGACGGAAATTGACGCTTGACGACTATGTGCCGATCAAGTGGTCGGCAGGACTTGAGAAGATAGCAAGGATCAGAGCTGCGGAGGCGAGTGTTACAATGTATCACTCAAGACTCAACGGAAAGTCTGTATTTGATTTCAAATATCCGGGAAATGGCTGGCCGACTTCCGAGGTGCTTGCGTGGAACTGGTCAGAGAGCATGCTCATGGGTATTGAGCAGTGGTACAGCGAGAAGGATGCCTATGTGAAGGGAACTCCTGGAGCGGTGACCGGACATTACACATCCATGATAAATCCAGCAAACAGGTATGTGGGTGTTGGTACATTTATAAATAAGAATGCATCTTATCCGAACACGACCGCAGCCCAGTTCATGGGAAGCGGCAGTCAGGCTGAGACTATGGCTAAGTCCACTGGTGAGAGCGATGTTACGGTGGAGGTGCAGAAGGACAATATCACATCGGTTAAGATGACCGGAAATAAGAGCGTGCAGGAGGGACAGAAGATAACCCTCACACTCAAGGCGGTTCTTGGACAGTATGGAAGTACATCGTATAAGGTACTTGCGGGAGCTAAGTGGAAAACATCGAATTCCGCTATTGCAAAGGTGTCATCTACAGGAGTGGTAACAGGTCTCAGAAAGGGAACTGTGAAGATCACAGCCACAGTTGGATCGCGTTCGGCATCATATACGGTAACCGTAACAGGAAAATGTGCGCATGTATATTCCGGCAAGGTAGTAAAAACAGCAACTACCAGAAACGATGGCAAGGTGTTACATACATGCAGAAAATGCGGCCAGAAGAAGTATATCGTTGTCAAGAAGATAAAGAGAGTTACATTATCACAGACGAGATATAAGTATGATGGTAAGACAAAGACACCTAAGGTGACTGTGAAGGACAGCGATGGTAAGATAATATCATCAAAATACTACAAGGTGACATACCCTAAGGCGAGAAAGAAAGCTGGAACATATACGGTGAAGATAAAGTTTTCCGGAAGGTATAAGGGTACAGTTTCAAAGAAGTACAGAATAGTAAAATAAAAAAATACCGTTGTTCATAAAAAATATGGACAACGGTATTTTTAATCTGAAAGAAATTATTTCTTCTCAGGCTCTGGAGTATAGTCAAGTATGGATGAAATAGCCTTGTGGACCTTTGTATATTCGGTTATAAGAATATGCATACGCTGGAATCCAGGCTGCTCCAGATGATAATATACTCTGGTCATTCTCTTTCCAACCTGCTCTTTGTGATCGGAGATGAAACCGTATTCAATCAATTTGTACAATGCAGGATATAGAGAACCGATAGGAATCTTTATCACGCCGTCTGACAGTGAGTCCATGAGCTGTGACAGCTCGTAGCCGTAATAATCTTTCTGGCTGAGCAGATAGAGTACGAGCAGCTCCACGGAACCTCTGATGAAGTTCGGCTTTGCAACGACTCTTGCATGTACAGCCTCAACTGCTGCTTCCTTTGCGGTATCATTACTTTGATCCTGAACCATAATACGGTTGGAATATATGCTGTTTAATACGTTTTCCATTAAAACCACCTCATACAAAAAAATAGTTACACTTTGTATTGATTGTAATTGCAAAATCATTTAATTGCAACCTTTCTTTTCATTAAAATGAAAATAAGTTGCGTATTTTTGCAATTTTTGCTTATTTGAGAGAGATTTTTGACTGTAACTGCCTGGATAATGCCAATAGACGGCTGGCAGCATCCTTTGGATTGTCAGCTTTCATTATGGCGGACACCACACAGATGCCGGCGATAGGTATGCCCGAGAGGACATCCAGGTTGGTCGGATTGAGTCCTCCGATGGCATTTACCGGGATGGGAACTGCCTTGCAAATGTCTCTCAGTGTATCCGTGGATGTGAGCACTGTCTTGACCTTGGTGGTGGTTGGGTAGATGGCTCCAACTCCCAGATAATCAGCTCCCTGTTCATACGCCTCCACGGCCTGAGAAACAGTCTTGGTGGTTGCGCCCACGATGCGGTCAGGCCCCATGAGTTTTCTGGCTATGGAGACTGGCATATCTGTCTGCCCCACATGGACACCCTCGGCATCGGTTGCCAGCGCCACATCTACCCGGTCATCTATGATGAGCGGCACGTTGTAGCGGCGCGCAATTGAGTGCACCTTGTCCGCAAGATGTATGTACTCACGGGTAGTTCTTTCCTTTTCTCTAAGCTGCATGAGTGTCGCACCGCCATCGAGGGCACACTCCACTCTATATAAGAATTCTTCCTCGGACAGACCTGTGCTGTCGGTTATAAAATATAAAGTAGAATCAAATGTATACATTTCAAACTTCTTTCTCCGCCGGCAGACGGCGGTATGCTGTATAGTTCAGATCGTTTTGATCTGATAGTTGTTGTTACACATACAGATAGTCATTGAGTACGGGCTGCAGTCCCTCGCCCTCTATGTCTGAATACATATGCTCAAGACTTCTGTTGTCGTTGATCTCGAACTGCTCGTCGCCCTGCTCACTGCAGGAAGTCTTGCCGCTGTATTTGCTTTCATGATCGCCGATTCCGGTTGACACGCCCGCCGATACCTTGGTCGCTGCGATTTTCACTATGCCGTTCCTGAAGTCTGCACTCTCCCTTGAAGATACCGTTATTCCGGCAAATGGCAGGAATATCCTGTATGCGCACAGTATCTGGCAGAGCTGCTTCTCGTGTACGTCCAGAGGATTGATCTGATCGTTGTTGATGATCGGTCTCAGTCTTGGACAGGAGAGTGACATCTCTGCGTGTGGGTATTTTCTCTGGAGAAAATACGCGTGAAGGGCTGTTGCCAGTGCATCCTTGCGGAAGTCGGAGAGCCCTAACAGTGCTGAGAATGCAACGCCCCGCATTCCGCCCATGAGGGCGCGCTCCTGCGAGTCGAAACGGTATGGCCATACTCTCTTGTGACCCATCAGGTGAAGAGTCTCGTATTTGTCTGCGTCGTAGGTCTCCTGGAACACTGTCACATAGTCCGCACCGCATTCATGGAGGTAGCGGTACTCATCGGTGTTCACCGGATATATTTCAAGACCTACCATGCGGAAGTATTTCCTTGCAAGCTTGCATGCCTCGCCGATATACGTTACGTCACTCTGGCTGCGGCTCTCGCCGGTCAGTATAAGGATCTCTTCCATGCCGCTGTCGGCGATGACCTTCATTTCCTTCTCGATCTGCTCTGCTGAGAGTTTCATTCTGTTGATGTGATTGTAGCAGTTGAAGCCGCAGTATACGCAGTAGTTCTCACAGTAGTTGGCTATGTAGAGCGGCGTGAACATGTAGACCGTGTTGCCGAAGTGCCTGCTTGTCTCGCGGCTTGCGCGCTGCGCCATCATCTCAAGAAATGGTTCGGCGGCGGGGGAGAGCAGAGCCTTGAAGTCCTCTATGCTGCACGTCTCGTGTTCAAGGGCAGCCATGACGTCTCTGCCTGTGTAACTGCTGTAGTCGTAGCTGTTCATGTGCTCCATGACCTTGCTGCGGATGTCAGATTCAATAACCTCCATGCCCGGAAGGTATTCCATATGGCTTTTCCTTGACGATGGATCTGTCTCCAGACGGTGTTTGATCTGCAGCGCTTCCGGCGAAAGATATTCCGAATCTATCAGAAAGTGGTTTTCCATCTGAGTGCACCCCCTTAGTCATGCAGGAATCCGGTCAGTGGATCTGAAGCGGATGCCCCTCTGGTGAGAACTCTTCCAAGACCTGCCAGATAAGCCTTTCGGCCTGAATTTATCGCGTCCTTGAATGCCGATGCCATGAGTGGCAGATTTCCGGCTGTGGCGAGGGCAGTGTTGGCCATGATGGCGGCAGCGCCCATCTCCATGGCTTCACATGCCTGGGATGGCCTTCCGATACCGGCGTCAACTATGATCGGAAGCTCGATCTCGTCGATGAGGATCTGGATGAAGTCTTTGGTAGCCAGTCCTTTGTTGGAACCTATAGGTGATGCCAGTGGCATGACCGCTGCGGCTCCCGCATTTACCAGATCACGGGCGGCATTCAGGTCCGGGTACATGTAAGGCAGTACCACAAATCCTTCATTTGCCAGTGCCTCGGTTGCCTTTATCGTTTCCTGGTTGTCGGGAAGGAGATATTTGCTGTCGCGCATGATCTCCACCTTGACGAAGTCTCCACAGCCCAGAGCCCTTGCAAGCCTTGCTATGCGCACGGCCTCCTCGGCGTTCCTCGCGCCGCTTGTATTTGGCAGGAGAGTAACTCCCTCCGGGATGAAATCGAGAATATTTTCCTCTTCCTTTGTATTTGCACGGCGGACGGCCAGAGTGATGATCTCTGCTCCTGCGTCCTTTATAGCTGATTCGATCAGCTTCATGGAATACTTTCCTGAACCCAGAATAAATCTTGAATTGAATTCATGTCCTCCGATTATCAGCTTGTCTTCTTTCATTATAATGCTCCTCCTCCCATGAAACTCACGACCTCCACACAGTCGCCGTCGTTAAATGTAATGTCTGCGTATGTCTCTCTCGGTATGATCTCCTCGTTGATCTCAACAACTATGCGCACCGGTTTGTAGCCGGATTCTTCAAGAAATGCCGCCAGATTCTGCCCGGCAACGTCGAGATCTTTTCCGTTCACTGTTACCATAGCCCTTTCCTCCAAAGTCTTTTATCTGCACAAAAAAAGAGTTACCGATCTGGTAACTCCAATAAAGTCTGCACTTTAACAAACGACTGCTATCAGGCTTCCCTACGTTGGCATTATCCAAATCAGGTTTCCGGTCGAAGGTCACACCTTCCTCTCAGCCTGTACTACAAGCTCCCGCGTCCTCTTTTTGTTGTCAGATAATAATATACGACCTGAAAACCCGGAATGCAAGAGTAATCTATCAGGCAAATATGCCATTTGACCGCAAATATTCGAAGCTCTCTCAAAAATATACGGAAAATGTACTGCGATTGATGGCTTTTCCTTGACACAGCCCACATATGTATGTACAATTTAGTTGTTTGGCGCGCTAAAGTGTCATACAAAATCAGCAGGTTGCACAAATGCTGATTTGATTTATCTTATGGAGGACAGTGAAGTTATGAGACAGAAGAAGATTCATTACATCTATAATAAAGAGATGGAGTGTATGGATCCTGAGGAGAGAGGAAAGCTTCAGGGGGAGAGACTTAGAAAGACAGTAGAACTTGAATATGCAAATGTTCCGGCATACAGAGCCAGAATGGATGAAGCTGGGGTAAAGCCGGAGGATATAGAGACAATAGATGATATAACAAAGCTTCCGTTTACACAGAAGACAGATCTCAGGGATAATTTCCCATTTGGATTGTTTGCTGCGGACAAGAAGGATATCATCAGAATACAGGGTTCATCAGGAACCACAGGAAAGCCTATCGTAACAGGATATACACGTAATGATATTGATGTATGGACAGAGATGGTTGCCAGGGCATTCAGGTGTGCCGGAGCCGGAGAGGATGATATCATCCAGATAGCTTACGGTTATGGATTGTTCACAGGCGGACTCGGTGCTCATCAGGGGGCTACCGAGGTTGGAGCCATGGTGGTACCGATGTCATCAGGTAATACACAGAGACAGATCACGATGATGAAAGAGCTTGGTGCTACAATGCTCTGTTGTACACCATCATATGCTACATATCTTGCAGAGACGATTAGAGAGATGGGTATTGATCCGTCCGAACTTAAGCTTAAGTCCGGATGCTTTGGCGCTGAGCCATGGACTGAGGAGATGAGACAGCATCTTGAGGAGCTCCTCGACTTTGATGCATTTGATATATATGGATTAACTGAGATAGGTGGACCTGGAGTTGCATTTGAGTGCTTTGAGAAGAATGGAATGCACATCAACGAGGATCATGTCCTCGCGGAGATTATTGATCCTGTCACAGAAGAACCGCTTCCGGACGGAGTTCCGGGAGAACTTGTATTTACAACTCTTACTAAGACTGGTACTCCTATGATCAGATACAGGACACATGATATATGTACACTTACACACGGCACATGTGCATGTGGAAGAACAACTGTCAAGATGAGTCGTATCACAGGCCGTACAGACGACATGCTTGTAATTCGTGGTGTAAATGTATTCCCTAGTCAGATAGAGTCAGTTCTCCTCGGTGTGGAGGAGGCTTCAACTCATTATATGCTCGTGGTTGATCGTGTGAATTCACAGGACAAGCTGACAGTTCAGGTAGAGCTCAAGGAAGATGTGGATATGAACGATGCAGCAAAGCTTGCGGCTATTGCAGCCCGCATCAAGACTGATATCAAGCAGACACTGCTTATCAGCGCAAAGGTTGAGCTGGTTCCGCCTAAGACCATCCCACGTTCAGAGGGCAAGGCAAAGAGAATCACAGATAACAGACATATCGGATTCTAATCTATAAGATCAGGTAGTCAAATATAAACAGCCGGCTCGATGGTGGGCTTTCCGGGATCATGACCGGACAAGCCACCATGGGCCGCTTTTTTATTCTGGAGAGCGCTGGCCTCAGTTTATAATAGCCAAATGCTGAAAAATCTTGCATTTTGGCAAGTTTCCGTGTAGAATTTGCTTTGTTATGTGCACTGACAGTGAGATACTGCACTGCAGTGGTAAAGTTGGTGCGGAGCAGATAAATTATAATTATTATGGAAGGTGGATTAACTAATGAATGTTTACGAGATGATTGCGTTTATAGCGTATTTTGTCCTGGTAATCGGTGTAGGAATTTATTTCTTCTTCAAATCCAAGGGGAATGCCGGAGAGAAGGATTATTTTCTTGGAGGAAGAGATATGAATGGTCTGGTGGCTGCACTCAGCGCCGGAGCATCTGATATGAGTGCGTGGGTTCTCATGGGACTGCCCGGAGCATTCTATGCGACAGGACTCAGCAACATGTGGATATCAGTTGGTCTGTTCATCGGAACAGCATGTGCCTGGATATTCATAGCACCGAGACTCAGAAGATTCTCGATAGCGTACAACGATTCGATCACTATACCTCAGTATCTGACAAATCGTTTTCAGTCAGACAATAAGCTGCTTCTCATAATATGTGCAGTTATATTTGTGGTTGCATATTGTATATACGCTGCGTCAAGTATATCGGCCTGCGGTACTCTGTTCAACACTGTTATGGGCATCGATAGGAATACAGCCATGATTGGCGCTGCAGTCATCATCATCGTGTACACATTCCTTGGTGGTTTTAATGCAGTGTGCTGGACGGATTTCTTCCAGGGACTTCTGATGCTTGCAGCTCTCATGATCGCACCTATCATTGCGGTCATCACCATGCAGGGCGCTGGCTTTATAGCACCTGATGTTGTCATTCCAGACAATTATTACAATGCCCTTATAAGTGGTTCATTTGACAAGAACAGTGTGATCAATATCATATCAGGACTTGCATGGGGACTTGGATATATGGGTATGCCACATATTCTTATAAGATACATTTCGATCAAGTCAGAGAAGGAGATGAAGAAGTCCAGAATAGTCGGTACTTGCTGGACGGGAATCATCCTCGTTATGGCATCCGTAGTTGGTATGGTCGGCCTTAAGTATCTTGGCGGTGGACTTACAGATAACTCACAGGTATTCATCAGACTTGTAAGAGGCGTGTTCCCTGCACTTGTAGCTGGTATACTTCTCTCAGCTATCCTTGCAGCGTCCATGAGTACAGCTGATTCACAGCTCCTTGCTTCATCATCAGCATTTTCGTCTGATGTGTACAAGCCTATATTCAGAAAGAGTGCATCCGACAAGGAGATGCTCTGGGCAGGAAGAATTGTGGTCATCATCATCTCAGTTGTGGCACTTGCCATAGCGATGAATCCAGACTGCGAGGGTATCATGGCACTCGTGTCAAATGCATGGGGCGCATTCGGATCGGCATTTGGACCGGTTATCGTTCTGTCACTGTACTGGAAGCGACTGAATTACAATGGAGCACTTGCTTCTATCATAGTCGGATTTGCTGTTGACATGCTCTGGTACAAGTTCCTTGCAACACCAACAGGACTTTATGAGATCGTTCCTGGATTTGCAGCAGCGTTCATTACAGCTATCGTCGTATCACTTCTCACAAAGAAGCCTGACGACAAGGTTGTTGAGATATTCGAGAAGGCTAAGCTTCCTACGGAGTAATTTGCAGTGTAGAGTTAGTTATAAAGCTGGGATCTTTTGGTGGCGGATGAGTTCGTCTGCACACAAAATTATCTCTAAATCAAAATAAAAGGCTGAAAAGATACAAAATCTGAAGAAATTGTATCTTTTCAGCCTTTTTTGCTAAATAAGAGATAATTTTGTGCGCAAAAAAAGAACCACCTGAATTGCTAGGCGGTTCTTTTTTAAACAACAACTTAAACAACTAAGAGTAAATTACTTTCTCTTGAACAACTGAGTTCAGTATATACACAAAATATGAACAGAATATGTACAGAAAAAAAACGTTTTGCAAAATAAAATCTTCAAAATTTAAAGATTTTATGACACATTTTTCAAAGTGCACAAAAAGAAAATGGCCATTTGTGCGGTATGCACAGAGCCTTGTAAAAACATGTAAATCCCGCGTAAATATGTAAATAACAGGTAAAGGAGTAAGTATTTCAACTGGTAAAACAGCCTCTTTTTAATTATGATAGGAGATAGGGCGATTATAAGTGTGCGTATGTTTGCCATAACGGGTGGTATATTCGTGTATGCTTACCATCAACCAGTTCCTGCCGAAGTACTGCAGTGTGCTTCTGCGCGATGATTACAGGGAATACGTTTCGGAGATAATCATAGAGGGACACACGGATATGAATGGTTCCTACATATACAATCTTGAACTTTCACAGCAGCGAGCGTTCTCAGTGGCAAAGTACTGTCTGACGGAGAGCAACGGCATCATAAGCAGTGGACATGGCAGCGTCGAGACGCGTGGAGATCAAGTTCAGGCTTCAGGACGAAGAGATGATAGATGAGATGATGGACATTCTCAAGGACAAATAGATATATAAGAGGAGAGCAATGGCGGTAAACAAGACAAAACTCAAAAAGCAAATATTTGACATAATACAGATAGGGGACAAAAGCAATCTGGCGAGCAGGGCATTTGACATATTCATAGTGGGTGTCATATTGTCGAACATATCGGTGATGTTCCTGCAGACCTACGATCAGCTTGAACCATATTATGGGCTGCTGAGTGTTATCGAGTGGGTGACTACAGGCATATTCTGTGTTGAGTACATTCTCCGCATATGGACGGCGGATTTCCTGTATCCCACATGCACCAGAGGAAAGGCTATAGGAAAGTTCCTCATATCATATGACGGAGTTGTGGATCTGCTCACGATCATACCAGTGTTCTTTCTGTCTGGCTTCGTGGCGTTCAGGATGCTCAGGGTGATCCGTATATTCCATCTTTTCAGGATCAATTCAAAGTACGACAGCTTCAATGTCATTAAGATAGTCCTGCTGAGAAAGAGCAGACAGATCATATCGTCCATGTTCATCATATTTATACTGATGATGGCGAGCAGCCTGTGTATGTACAGCACTGAGCATGCCGCACAGCCGGGAGTGTTCAGCAACGCCTTCAGCGGCATATGGTGGGCGGTATCGACAGTCCTTACCGTGGGGTATGGAGACATTTACCCGATCACGCTGCTGGGCAAATGCATGGCGATAGTCATAGCATTTATGGGAGTTCTGCTGGTAGCGATACCTACAGGTATCATAAGCGCCGGATTTGTAGAGCAGTATCAGAACAATGCCAACGAGGAGTCCAAAGTTGTTGATGTGGACGAGATTGGAGAACTGCTCGTAGATGATGTGAGCAAGTTTTGCGGCAGGACCATACTCCAGGCTACGGAGGAGTATGGTGTGAATATATATATGGTACTCAGGGATAATATGTCTATACTGCCGACAGGTGATCTGGAGATACAGACAGGTGATATTCTGATAGTGAAGTCAAAATTCCTTGAGAAGAGACGTGGAAGCTCATTATCTTAGTTTATGCAAGTAATAAATATAAAATTGAGATTATAAATGAGAAGTTTCTGTAAACTACAAAAAAAACTCAATAATCATATTGATTTATTTTGACTAATTGGGTATACTTTCAACTGAATATGAGAGAAAGTGTTCATATTTATTTTCAGATTATTGAGTGCTGTATAGTTGCGGTGCCGGCAGGGTACAGGCGACATGCACCTATCAATGAAATACATTTAAAGAAAAGGAGTTAAGAAAAATGGCAACAGTTGATTTAACTAAGTATGGCATTACAGGCACAACAGAGATCGTACACAATCCTTCATATGAATTGTTATTCGAGGAAGAGACAAAGGCTGACCTTCAGGGATACGAGAAGGGACAGGTTAGTGAACTTGGCGCAGTTAACGTTATGACTGGTATTTATACAGGCCGTTCACCTAAAGATAAGTATATCGTAGTAGATGAGAATTCAAAGGACACTGTATGGTGGACATCAGATGAGTACAAGAACGATAACCATCCAATGACAGAGGAGACATGGGCATCAGTTAAGGACCTTGCAAAGAAGGAGCTCTCAAACAAGAGACTTTTCGTAGTTGATGCATTCTGCGGAGCAAATGCTGATACTCGTATGGCTATCCGTTTCATCGTTGAGGTTGCTTGGCAGGCTCATTTCGTAACAAACATGTTCATCAAGCCAACTGAGGAAGAGCTTAAGAACTTCGAGCCAGATTTCGTAGTGTACAATGCTTCAAAGGCTAAGGTTGAGAACTACAAGGAGTTAGGACTTAACTCAGAGACATGTGTAGCATTCAACATCACAAGCCATGAGCAGGTTATAGTTAACACATGGTACGGCGGAGAGATGAAGAAGGGTATGTTCTCAATGATGAACTACTACCTTCCACTTAAGGGAATGGCTTCAATGCACTGCTCAGCTAACACAGATATGAACGGTGAGAACACAGCTATCTTCTTCGGACTTTCAGGAACAGGTAAGACAACACTTTCAACAGATCCAAAGCGTCTCCTCATCGGTGATGATGAGCACGGCTGGGATGATAACGGCGTATTCAACTTCGAGGGTGGATGCTACGCTAAGGTTATCGACCTTGACAAGGATTCAGAGCCAGACATCTACAACGCTATCAGAAGAAATGCACTTCTTGAGAACGTTACACTTGATGCAAACGGCAAGATCGATTTCACTGATAAGAGCGTAACAGAGAATACTCGTGTATCTTACCCAATAGATCATATCAAGAACATTGTAAGACCTATATCATCAGCACCAGCTGCAAAGAACGTAATCTTCCTTTCAGCAGATGCATTTGGAGTACTTCCTCCAGTGTCAATCCTTACACCAGAGCAGACACAGTACTACTTCCTGTCAGGATTCACAGCAAAGCTTGCTGGTACAGAGAGAGGTATCACAGAGCCAACACCTACATTCTCAGCTTGCTTCGGTCAGGCATTCCTTGAGCTGCATCCTACAAAGTATGCAGAGGAACTTGTTAAGAAGATGGAGAAGAGCGGTGCTAAGGCATACCTTGTTAACACAGGATGGAATGGAACAGGCAAGAGAATTTCAATCAAGGATACAAGAGGAATTATCGATGCAATCCTCAGTGGTGCTATCAATGAGGCTCCTACAAAGAAGATCCCTATGTTCGACTTCGAGGTTCCAACAGAGCTTCCTGGCGTAGATCCAGCAATCCTTGACCCACGTGACACATACGCTGATGCTTCAGAGTGGGAGACAAAGGCTAAGGATCTTGCAGCAAGATTCCAGAAGAACTTTGCTAAGTACGAGGGTAATGCAGCAGGTAAGGCATTAGTTGCAGCAGGCCCACAGCTCTAAGATATAGCTTAGGATCATATAGAAGAAAGGAACTGTCATAGTCCAGAGCCTTTCGCATAGAGAAGACCGGATACATTCGTTCAGAGTGTGTCCGGTCTTTTTTGTCTGCGCCATCCATAAGTAATATTATGCTTTAACCGGCGACCAGAAATTACCTCTTGCAATGCCGAACAAATGTTCGTATAATATTATGCATGAACGAGATAATTACAGGACTTACAACGAAAGAAAAACTGAATATACTGGCGGATGCGGCGAAGTATGATGTGGCGTGTACATCCAGTGGAGTGGACAGGAAGGGACAGAAGGGAGCCCTGGGCAACAGTGTATCATGTGGTATATGTCACAGCTTTGCAGCGGATGGAAGATGTATATCGCTGCTTAAGGTCCTTATGACGAACCACTGTGTATATGACTGCAAGTACTGTCTGAACCGCAGAAGCAATGATGTGCCAAGAGCGACATTTGAACCGGAGGAGCTATGCGATCTGGTCATAGAGTTCTACAAGAGGAATTATATAGAAGGGTTGTTCCTGAGCTCCGGTGTGCTCAGGGATCCGACATACACCATGCAGAGGATGTGTGAGACTCTGTATCTTCTCAGGACGAAGTACAGGTTCAATGGATATATCCATGTGAAGACCATTCCGGGGGCATCGGATGAGCTTATAAGCATGGTGGGATATTTAGCGGACAGGATAAGTGTTAATATGGAGCTGCCGACTGAGGAGAGTCTGAAGAAGCTTGCCCCGAACAAGAGCTTTGACACCATACTTGATCCCATGGGCAAGCTGACCAGCACTATAGAATCCCACAGACTGGCGGTGGGCAAGACTGCGCGTATGGAGAGGAGCGGTATCAACAGATACCTTACTGGAAGCATATTCAATGAGAAGAATCTGCAGAAGGATCTGACCGCATACAAAGCAGAGCTGGCAGGGCAGGAAAGACATGGTGCTCTGCAGATGTCAGCAGCAGAGGCACTCACAGATGGAATGATCTCTGATAAAAGAGACATCGGTGCTGCCTCTTCGCCCCTCCCTGTCATGTTTGGAGATACAGACAGGAGACAGGCATTTGCCCCGGCGGGACAGAGCACACAGATGATAGTTGGAGCCAGCGGAGAGTCGGATTACACGCTCATACACACAGCCCAGAGACTGTATCAGCGATACGATCTGAAGCGTGTGTTCTACTCCGCGTATATACCGATCAACGAGGACTCGGCACTCCCTGCGTTGGATACGGCGGTTCCATTGCTCCGTGAGCACAGATTGTATCAGGCGGACTGGCTGCTCAGATATTATGGATTCCACGCTGAGGAGATATTGTCTGAGAACGAGCCGAACCTCGATCAGAGAATGGATCCGAAGTGCAACTGGGCAGTGAGGCATCTTGACCAGTTCCCGGTCGAGGTGCAGACGGCACCGTATGATCTGCTTCTCAGGATTCCCGGCATAGGGCCGAAGTCGGCGGGCAGGATAGTGAGAGCCCGCAGATACGGAAGTCTGGATTTCGATAATCTGAAGAAGATGGGGGTGGTGCTTAAGAGAGCACATTATTTTATAACGTGTGGCGGACGTATGATGTACAGGATCCCTATAGAGAGGGATTACATTGTCAGGGAGATGACGGATCTGAGCCGGGGAGAGAACTGGCAGGCATCACACGGCAATGAACAGTATAGACAGATGACTTTATTTGATATAGGAATGAAGGCGTGAAGGTGGAAGTTATGGACAATATGAAGGTTTTTACATGCAGAGACAGATATGACGATATGGCTACATGCATATATGAGGCGTGGAGTATGGCACTGCAGGTCGGACACGACTATGTGATGCTTATGAAGGAGCCTGTGGAACAACTGGATATATTCGCTGACTATATACATGTCGAGCCGGATGCGGACAAGGTGCAGAAGTTTACCCGGTCTGTGAAGAAGGTATCCTGGCTGGTGTACCGCAACGTATTCAATGCACTATTGTCGCATCAGGAGGATGCACTGGACACTGTGTACAGATATCTGATACTGGCATTTGCCGAGGGCCGAAAGGTGGAACATATGCTCATAAGTCCGGAGGTGATGCGTATCATGGAGCTTGGGCGGAGTGTGAGCAACGAGGCACATCTATTCAGGGAGATAGCCAGATTCACTGCTGTCCAGGGGCGGGTGTATGTATGTCATATAGAACCAAAGGACGATGTTGCGCTTCTTGTCGCCAGTCATTTTGCGGACAGGATGCCGTCAGAATACTGGCTGATAGTGGATGATGGCAGACGTTACGCCGTGGTGCATCCGGTGGATTCGGATATGTATGTGAGGCGGCTTACAGATCAGGAGATGGAGACGCTGGGCAGTGCAGAATATATGGAGGATGATTACACAGATATGTGGAGAACATTCTTCAGCGCGGTGAGCGTGGAGCAGAGAGAGAACTACAGATGCCAGAGAAGCATGTTCCCTTTGTGGTCGAGAAAGCATGCCACAGAATTTTTGGGATGATCATAGAAAAAATGCTTGAATTGGCTGGAAAAATATGATAGTATCTGAACTTGTGATGTATTAATCATATTTTCCTTGCTCACAGATGACTGTGGGCCAGAGACCATAAGGAGGTGCAATGTAATGAACAAATATGAATTAACTTTAGTTGTTAGTGCAAAGATTGATGAGGAAGCCAGAACAGCTGTAGTTGATAAGGTTAAGTCTTATATTGAGAAGGCTAACGCAACAATTACAGAAGTTAACGAGTGTGGACTCAAGAAGCTTGCTTACGAGATTCAGAAGATGGGCGAAGCATACTACTACTTCATTCAGTTTGATGCAGAGGCTGGAGTTCCAGCTCAGCTTGAGGCTAACATTCGTATTATGGAATCAGTTCTTAGATATCTTTGCGTTAGATTAGACGCCGAGTAATAGGAGGTATTCTATAATGAACAAGGTAATATTGATGGGTCGTCTCACAAGAGACCCGGAAGTTAGATATTCACAGTCAAACACAGGTGATGGCCAGATGGCTATTGCAAGATACACATTGGCTGTAGACAGAAGATTCAATAGAAATGGCGACCAGAGTGCAGACTTCATCGGCTGCGTTGCATTTGGCAGGAGCGCTGAGTTTGCAGAGAAGTACCTGAAGCAGGGAACGAAGATTGCTATAACAGGTAGAATCCAGACTGGAAGCTATACGAATAAGGATGGTAACAAGGTGTACACAACTGATGTTGTTGTTGAGGAGCAGGAGTTTGCTGAGAGCAAGGCTGCAAGCGGACAGGCATCAGGCGGTGGATATCAGCCAGCAGGAAGACCGGCACCTGGCAATGCAGGAGCTGAGGGCTTCATGAGTATACCGGAAGGTATTGAGGACGATTTACCATTCAAGTAAAATAGGAGGTAAATACAATGGCTTACAATAAGACTGATAGAGCTGACGCTCCAATGAAGAGAAGAAATATCCGTAGAAGAAAGAAAGTCTGCGAGTATTGTGCTAATAAAGAGGCTGTGATCGATTACAAGGATTCAAACGCACTCAGAAAGTATATCTCAGAGAGAGGTAAGATCCTTCCAAGAAGAATCACAGGAACATGTGCTAAGCATCAGAGAGCAATCACAATTGCTGTTAAGAGAGCTAGACAGATCGCAATATTACCATACGTTCAGGATTAATTCTTATCATTGATAAGTATATAAAGGACCCGTTGTTCAGCTATGTGCTGGATGACGGGTTTTTGTGTAAATTCATAGAATATTATTTCCTGTAGGCGTATTTTATGAGGACAGAAAGGTGGGGAATAAATGGCAGAGAATGTTGTGAGAGTAAGCGGACTCACGAAGACATTTGGAAAGAATACTGTTTTGTCCAATGTCAATATATCTCTTGAAAGGGGAAAGATATATGGCTTTATAGGACAGAACGGGGCAGGAAAGACGACCATGATCAATCATATCAATGGTCTGTTGTTTCCTGACGAGGGAGAGATAGAGTTATTTGGCGCCAGTGACAGTAAGGGGCTGGTGAATGCCAGAAAGAGGATAGGAACGGTGTGTGAACATGCCGGACTGCACGACAATTATAATGCTGGAGACAATATAAAGCTTAATATGAAGCTGAGGGGGATAAAGAACGACAAGCTCATCGACCAGACCATAGCAAACGTTGGACTGCAGGGTGTTGGTAAGAAGAAATTCAGAAACTATTCGATGGGAATGAAGCAGAGACTGGCAATTGGCTGTGCCATGCTGTCAGGTCCGGATCTTCTGCTCCTGGATGAGCCTATAAACGGGCTTGATCCGGTTGGAATAGTTGAGATAAGAAATCTTCTCAAGCAGATAAATCAGAGGTTTGGCGTGACGATACTTATATCAAGCCATATACTCACAGAGCTTCACGAGCTGGCAACGGACTACATAATGATAGACAGAGGACAGATCATAGACTGCCTCTCCGCAGCGCAGCTTGATGCGAAGTGTCACAGAAGACTGAGACTGCGCACCAATGATGTGAAGAAGGTGCTTGATATACTTGCTATGAGATACAATATAGTGAATGTGTATGTGAATGGTGATGAGATAATCGTGGACCAGCCGGTAAATTCAGACGAGCTGGCATGGGTTCTCTACAATGAGAGGGTGTTTGTCAGTGAGTACCATCTCGAGGAGGAGAGCCTTGAGAACTACTTTATTCACAGGATAGGGGGTGCTCATTATGCGTGAACTGTTGTCGGCTGAATTTTATAAGCTGTATAAGAGCCTGGGCTTCAGGGTGTGCCTGATAGTTTTCTTTGTCCAGGATATAATATATCTGATCTCGGTGGGATTGGTTGGAGATATTCTCGGAATAGAACTCACGGGAGATTTTCAGTTCCAGTATCTGCTGGGCTCGTTTTCCGGAAGCTCGGTGTCGGGCATGCTGTTTGGATTTATTGCGGCGTCGCTCATCACCAGCGATTACAAGTCCAGGGATATCCAGTGTGCGATAGCCCAGGGACACAGCAGAGCACATATAATGCTTGCGAAGATCATAGTATATATAGTGGCGATCTGGATACTTTCTCTTGAAGACATACTTGTGTATACCGTAGGAGGATGCATTTGTGGAGGCTTTGGAAAGGCATTTACCATGGATGTGGCGGGATATATGCTGAGATCGGTGGCGTGTGAGGGATTTGTGCTTACGATGTTATATATGACATGCGTGTTCCTTGCGTTTGCACTGACGTCCAAGGCAGCGTCCGTATCCGTGAATCTGCTGCTGTTTTTCCTGGTGGATCTCGGCGTGCAGATCATGCCTGTGCTGTTCCAGTCGGATGTTCTGGAGAAAATACTGGGCTATATGCCGTTCAGCTCTGTGAGGGAGATGAGCCAGGTCGATATAGACTGGAGCCATGCTGGAATATCCCTGGCAGTGGCCGCTGCGTATGGCGCGGTGATGATAGTGGCAACGTGGTTGACATTCAGGAAGAGAGATCTTCGATAGAGAATTATGACAGAATATACATTTGCTCAACCGTTCATCTGTGTTGACAAAAGTTCTGTCAAAGTTTATTATAACTCTAGCTATGAGAAAATCTCATAGGGATTTACATGCAGAGGATCAAACAATGTGTAGAAAAGGAGTATAACGATGGGAAAATACACAAAGGAAGACATACTGAAAAAGGTCAAAGAAGATGATGTTGAGTTTATAAGACTTCAGTTCACAGATATTTTTGGTGACCTTAAGAACGTAGCGATAACCTCAAGCCAGATAGAGAAGGCACTTGACAACAAGATCATGTTCGATGGTTCTTCTATAGAGGGCTTTGCGAGAATTGAGGAGTCAGATATGTATCTGTATCCTGATTATGATACATATGAGACATTCCCTTGGAGACCACAGCAGGGAAAGGTTGCAAGACTTATATGTGATGTATATAAGCCTGATGGAACACCATTTGAGGGCGATCCAAGATATGTACTTAAGAGAGCTCTGGCTGAGGCAAAAGAGATGGGTTACACTATGAATGTAGGTCCTGAGTGTGAGTTTTTCCTCTTCCAGACAGATGAGAACGGAATGCCTACAACTAACACATACGAGAGAGCAAGCTATTTTGATCTTGGACCACTGGATTTCGGTGAGAATGCGAGAAGAGATATGGTTCTTACTCTTGAGCAGATGGGATTTGAGATCGAGGCATCACACCATGAGGTAGCTCCTGCACAGCATGAGATAGATTTCAAGTACGGTGAGGCTTTGAGAACCGCCGACAACATCGAGACATTCAAACTGGTTGTAAAGACTATTGCCAAGAGACATGGTCTCTGCGCAACATTCATGCCAAAGCCAAAGTATGGCGTATGCGGTTCAGGTATGCATATGAACATGTCGCTCCAGAAGGATGGCAAGAACATATTTGCAGATGAGAACGATAAGCTCGGACTTAGCCAGGAGGCTTACTGGTTCATCGCCGGAATCATGGAGCATATGAAGGAGATGACAGCCATCACCAACCCACTTGTAAATTCATACAAGAGACTTGTTCCAGGCTATGAGGCTCCTATTTACATCGCATGGTCAGCAAAGAACAGAAGTCCACTTATCAGAATTCCAAGTGCACGTGGTGCAGGAACAAGAGTTGAGCTCAGATGTCCGGATCCAACAGCTAACCCATACCTTGCCATGGCAGTATGCCTTAGAGCAGGACTTGACGGAATCAAGCGTCAGCTTCCAGTTCCACCAAGTGTAGATACAAATATATTCAACCTCACTGCAGAGGAGAAGAAGGCACGTCGTATCCACAGCCTTCCTGCAAACCTCAGAGAGGCAACTCTTGCCATGAGCGAGAGCGACTTCATGAAGGAGGCAGTTGGTTCACACATCTTCGAGAGATATACAAGTGCCAAGATGGATGAGTGGAATGAGTACACAAGACAGGTTACAGACTGGGAAATCTCAAACTATCTGTACAAAGTCTGATCTTATACACGAACAATATAAAATGATGAGTAGTATAGGTAAGCGGAGCGAAAGGTCTGCTTACCTATATATTTGATAATAGCTATACGTACACGATTGAGAGGGCTTTGATTTGGTAAATGTTATAATAGTTTTTCCGAAAATAGAGGAAGCAAAGAGTATAAAGAACCTGCTCATTCGCAATGGTATAAGTGTTACAAAGGTGTGTACAACCGGAGCCCAGGCGGCGCAGGCTGCGGATGCGTGTGACGATGGAGTCATAATATGTGGATATAAATTCCTGGATATGATGTATTCAGATCTTGAGAATTATATTCCGAAATATTTTGACATGATCGTGCTCAGCAGCAAGAAGAATTATGAGGAAGTCCGGGACAGCGGCGTGGTATGTCTGTCTATGCCGATAAAGTCGATGGACTTTGTGAATACCGTAAGTCTCACCATAGAGAATCTTCTGTGGGAGAGAAAAAAGAGAAAGTCCAGGCCAAAGGAGAGAACCGAGGAAGAGAAGAAGGTCATCAAGGCGGCAAAGCTCAAGCTTATGCATGACTTTGAGTATGATGAACAGGGCGCTCACAGATATCTGCAAAAGAAGAGCATGGATAACGGTATAAATATAGTCGAGATGGCATATATGATACTGGATAATTCAGATTGTTTCTAAAACAGATCAAGAGGGAGGCTTTCTATTGCGATTCACGAAGATGGAAGGACTTGGAAATGACTACGTGTACGTGAACTGCTTCAGAGAAAAGGTGTATGATCCGGAGATCCTTGCCAGGCTTGTCAGTGACAGGCACAGGGGCATTGGGGGCGACGGACTGATACTTATAGGATCTTCGGCCAGGGCTGATTTTAATATGGATATATACAATGCGGACGGCAGCAGGGCAGAGATGTGTGGAAATGGCATAAGATGCCTTGGCAAGTATGTATACGACCATGGAATGACGGAGAAGACGGAATTTACTGTGGAGACACAGGCGGGTATAAAACGGCTCAGATGCATTCTGCAGGATGGAAGAGTGGCTGCGGTGTGTGTGGATATGGGCAGACCTGATATAGGTGCGGCTGTCGAGACGGCTGTTCTGCCTGATGAAACTGTGGATTTTGTCCGGGTATCCATGGGCAATCCCCATGCGGTTGTGTGGGTGGATGATATATATGTCTGTCAGATGGAGACTTTGGGGCCTGAGATGGAGGCGCATCCCATGTTCCCGAACAGGACAAATGTAGAATTTGTCCAGATCGTTGACGAAGATCATATGCGGATGCGCGTGTGGGAACGCGGATCCGGCGAGACATTTGCGTGCGGTACAGGCGCGTGTGCGGCTGTGGCGGCGGGGATAGCTGCCGGCAGGACGAGAGATTCGGTAAAGGTCTCATTGCTTGGAGGAACTTTGGATATTGATTACGACAGGCAGAATGAAACTATGTACATGACAGGACCGGCAAGGGAAGTATTTGAAGGCTGGACTGATATATATTAGGAGGAAAGATATGTTTAAGGCAAATGAAAATTATTTAAAGCTTCCGGGAAGTTATCTCTTCTCAACAGTTGGAAGAAAGCAGAGAGAGTACAGCGCAGCACATCCTGACAAGAAAGTTATAAGACTCAGTATCGGTGATGTGACTCAGCCACTTGCACCGGCTATCATAGAGCGCCTTCACAAGGCTGTAGACGAGATGGCAGTTGCGGAGACATTCAAGGGATACGCTCCTGATCTCGGCTACGAGTTCCTCAGAAACACCATAGCAAAGAACGACTATGCTGACAGAGGCGTGGATATATCTGCTGATGAGATATTTGTCAGCGACGGGGCAAAGAGTGACTCAGCAAATATCCAGGAGATATTTACAGCAGGCAGCAAGATCGCAGTATGTGATCCTGTATACCCTGTATATGTTGATTCAAATGTAATGGCAGGAAGAACAGGAACATACGACAAGAACACAGAGTTGTGGAGCGATGTAATTTACATGCCATGTCTTGCGGACAATAACTTTGCGCCAGAGCTTCCAAAGGAGACACCTGACATCATATATCTGTGTTTCCCAAACAACCCTACAGGAGCAACGATCAAGAAGGATCAGCTTCAGGAGTGGGTAGATTACGCAAATAAGGTCGGAGCAGTCATCATCTACGATGCTGCATACGAGGCATATATCAGCGAGGAGGATGTTCCTCATACAATATATGAGTGCGAGGGCGCAAAGACATGTGCTATCGAGCTCAAGAGCTTTTCTAAGAACGCAGGATTCACAGGAACACGTCTTGGCTATGCTGTAGTTCCAAAGGATCTGAAGGACGCAGATGGCGTGTCAATGCACAGCCTGTGGGCAAGAAGACATGGAACAAAGTTCAATGGCGCTCCATACATTGTTCAGGCAGCAGGAGACGCGGTGTACTCAGACGAGGGCAA
Source organism: Coprococcus sp. OM06-34AC (assembly GCF_003462545.1). Classification (NCBI taxonomy): domain Bacteria; kingdom Bacillati; phylum Bacillota; class Clostridia; order Lachnospirales; family Lachnospiraceae; genus Coprococcus; species Coprococcus sp. OM06-34AC. The sequence goes on along the minus strand of NZ_QTZF01000001.1, from coordinate 694,109 downwards.
GGCTCAGACAAAGGCTCAGATCGCATACTACATGAACAACGCAAAGGTTATCTCACAGGGACTCAAGGATGCGGGTTACACTGTATCAGGCGGTGTAAATGCGCCATACATCTGGCTTAAGACACCGAACAACATGTCATCATGGGATTTCTTCGATTATCTGCTTGAGAATGCAAATGTAGTCGGAACCCCAGGTTCAGGATTCGGACCAAGCGGTGAGGGATATTTCAGACTTACTGCATTCGGAACTTATGAGAATACAGTTGAGGCTATAGAGAGAATCAAGAATATGTAATACAGCTATAAGCTGTGGTGTATACATGCATGGATCAGCGTGTGTGATCCGAGATATATACGTTACAGTACATAGTGTCTTTGGCATGCCTGCAGGCACTCCGGTAAGGGGAGTCTGCGGGCATGTTTTTTGTTATTTGTCGGTCTTTACTCATATATTCAGATTTGATATAATGACTTATAAGGGTGATTAAAAGCCAATAACGGAGGTATTGAGATGAAGGATAACGGACTTTTGGTACAGTATTTTACAGCGAATACGACCGACAGCCAGGATTTATGGAAAAAGGCAGCAGAGGACGCTGCGGTTCTGAAGAAGATGGGGGCTACGGCTGTATGGTTTCCGCCTGCTACAAAGGGAGCACAGGGCAAAGAAGATATGGGGTATGCTCCGTACGATCTGTATGATCTGGGAGAGTTTGACCAGAAGGGTTCAGTTGGAACCAGATATGGAACTAAGGATGAGTATATAGCTGCTATAAAGGCTATGAAGGATCAGGGGATAAATGTCTATGCGGACATTGCGGTCAGACAGAAGCTCGGCGCTGACAGGATAGAGAAGGTTACAGCAGCCGACTTCAACACCAAAGATATTCCACAGATGATCGGCAATAAGAAGACTGTGGGAGCACTTTCAAAGTTTACATTCCCTGGAAGAAAGTCAAAGTATTCCAAGTTCAAGTGGAACTGGAAGCATTTTGCGGGAATAGACTGGAAGCAGGAAGAATTCAAGAAGCGTGTGTGCGCTCTTGAGGGCAAGGATTATGACGAGGCGGACAAGGAATATTCCAAGTATGACTATATAATTGGAAGCGAGATTGATTTCTACAATCAGGAAGTGTATGACGAGCTCATGGCGTGGGCTCAGTGGTACGAGAAGACCACTGATGTGGACGGATTCAGATTCCAGGAGGCGGAGGCTATCCCTGCATGGTTTGTGAAGGATTTTATTGAAGCGACATCTGATGTCCCTGTAGCCGCTAAGAAGAAGGGCACAGATGAGGCTCCGGAATATGTACATAAGGACATATTTGCTGTCGGTGATTTCTGGCACTGGAATACAGAATATCTGAATGGCTATATCAAGGCCACAGACAATGAGGCATCCATGTTCGATGTGCCATTGCACTTCAATTTCCACGATGCATCTGTGGCAGATGGAGAGTATAACATGGCAGATCTGCTTAAGGGTTCACTTATGATGAGCAATCCGGAGAAGGCTGTTACATTTGTAGATAACCACGAATCCCAGGTCGGAGGAGTTCTGGAATCGTACGTTGAGGATTGGTTCAAGCCTCTGGCGTATGCGGTCATACTGCTCAGAGAGCAGGGCTATCCGTGCCTGTATATCGGCGACTATGCGGGAATACCACAGGTTAAGGTAAAGTCGAAGAAGACGATACTGAATAAGCTGCTCAAGCTCAGAAAGAAATATGCATACGGAACTCAGCACGACTACTTTGATCACAGCGAGGTTGTTGGATGGACCAGAGAGGGCGACGAGGAGCACAAGGATTCAGGACTTGCGGTTGTCATGTCCGATGGAATGGGCGGCACCAAGAGAATGTATGTGGGCAGACAGTTTGCGGGAGCACATTTTGCAGATGTCATGGGTAATGCCAAGTATGACATCAAGATAGATGACGAGGGCTGTGGCGAGTTCTATGTCAACAGAAGAGGCCTTTCAGTCTGGATCAAAAAAGATTGCAAATTATAAGAAAGTGGTATATAGTATATATTACTTTATCACGCTAAAGTCGTGAAAGTCAAAAAGGAGCTTAGACATGGGAAAAACAGTACATACAGAGGCAGTACAGGATCTGTTTGAGGCAATACTTACATTGGAGACAGAAGAGGAGTGCTTTAATTTCTTTGAGGATGTATGCACGGTGAATGAACTGTTATCTATAGCACAGCGTTTTGCAGTGGCCAAGATGCTGAAGGAAGACAACACATATCTGGAGGTTGCGGAGAAGACCGGAGCATCCACAGCCACGATAAGCAGGGTCAACAGATCCCTGAATTATGGCAAGGACGGATATGAGCTTGTATTTTCAAGAATGAAGAGCTTCCAGCAGAATGACAAGCAGAGCAACGAGAAAACCGACAAGTAGTCAGACAAAACCCCTGAACGATTACATTTTATCGTTCAGGGGTTTTATTTGTGTTACAGGCTGGAGTCCTGTGAAATCTGGTCGCAATACTTGTTGGTTGTGCGTAAGCTGACTATTTTTTCTTGCCCTCGGCTGCGGCGTTTGCCTGTGGCTGCTTAGCCTTTGCGGCTTTGGCTGCTGCCTGCTCTCTGGCTTTCTGTGCCTGGGCTTTAGCCTTCGCCTTGGCATCTTCCTCAGATTCCTGTCTGAGCTTGTCTACCAGATGCTCCACATATTTCTTCTTGGCATATATATCAACTGAGAGAAGTGAGATCATGCTGAGATCGTGGAGATAGGAGTCCTTCTCAGGATCGTACATGGCATCAGCCTTGTTGGCTGTTCTCACGATATCCTTGATGATGTCACCGTAATGCTGGGATAGATGCTCATACAAGTGGGCGTATATATCAGAAATATCCTTTCCGTCCTTGTTGGAATCAAAATAACCATCTATAAGAGGCTCAAGCAGAGTCTGTATATCGTTGATGCTGAGCATGTTCTTCAGGTAGTATATATAAATGAGCAGTATAAGGTGCTGCTTAGAATATCTCTTCTTGTTAGGCGATGGCAGAAGATTGTTCTTTGTGTAGTTGTTGATCATGGTCTTGGTCATCACCTTGTCCTCGTCATTGCGCCTGTTCTTTCCAAGCTGATCCTCCATGAAGGTGGTCAACTGATCCATGTACAGGTCAATGGAAGGAATATCCTTAGGGTTTATATAATCAAGGCCACCGGCCATTGATATTATGTCTTTAATATTTGTCTTTTTATCCATATAGACACCTCTTATATTAATTGGAGCACGCACAGGAACTGCTGTGCGAAAATGCTGTTCATAAATACCGTTCACAAATTGACATATTCCAACAGTTGTACGTGCTGTGTATGCAGTATGCATTGTTTACGCAGCATGTGCTGTTTTGTGCAGTATGTGTTGTTTATGCAGTGTGTAATACCGCATATAAACAGTTGATTTTGAATCAACACGTCATATTATATAGTATTCAAAACTACATTACAAGGTTGTTTTACTATAAAACGTATTAATTTGTTAAAAATCAAGAGGAAAGAGAATGCTCAGGACGCTAGCTGGCTGCAAGCTTGACGATTGTATCTTTTTGAGCCGAAAAAAGAGAAAGGCACACAAGCTTTCGCAAGCCTGTGTGCTTTTCGTAAATTCCTTCGAGAAATATCACAAAATTGTATCTTTTTCAACGAAAATGTCTGTTTGCGCATAACCCCGCCACCCGGCGCTGGCTTACTCGCCGTCGGCGTCGCCTGGCTCCTGCGGAGCCAGCGTGATAAGCACTCTGGCGACTCGCTTTTTGTCCATCTCAAGTACCTTGTAGATGCATGAGATGTCGGTGACGGACTCGCCCTTGGCTGGAATGTGATCCAGCAGCTCGGTTATGTAACCGCCGAGGGAGTCGTAGTCCTCTGATTCTATCTTTAGATTCAGTGCATCATTCAGATCATCCAGCTTGATGGAGCCATCGACATTGTAGTGGGTGTCGTCAACCTTGATGATGTTGTTGTGTTCCTCCGTGTCGTACTCATCCTTGATGTCTCCGATGATTTCCTCAATGAGATCCTCAATGGTAATAAGTCCTATGCAGATTCCGTACTCATCGAGCACGATGGCCATGGTATTGGAATCCGACTTCATGGAGTGCAGAAGATCATTGGTCTTCTGATATTCATATACATACAGTGGCTTTCTCATGATGTTACGAACGCTGAAATTATTGATATCATGGGTTGCCTTGTAGAAGAAGAGATCCTTAACATGAAGGATACCGATCACGTTATCTCTGGAGTCCTCATATACAGGAATTCTCGTATACGGTACTTCCATGTAGAGCTTCAGCAGATCATCATAAGCCATATCAACAGAGGCGATGGTCATATCTGCTCTTGGGATCATGACATCCCTTGCAATGGAATCTCCGAAGTCCACCACATTGGTTATCATTTCCTTCTCTTTGTCCTCGATGACGCCTTCCTCCTCACTGACGTTCACCATGCTTATGAGTTCATCCTCGGTCATCTTCTGGTTCCCGCCGTCCTTGTCGAGCCTTATGATCCAGAATATAAAATCAGCGATCTTGTTCACTATGAATATCACAGGTGTGAGCACTATCATAAGGAACTGGATTATGTCAATGTATAACAGCGATATCTTCAGGTTATAACGCTGAGCCAGGGTCTTTGGTGTGATTTCTCCGAAGAGGAGAACGATCAGTGTCAGGGCTCCGGTTGCAATACCGACAGCAGAGCTTCCAAATGCCTTTGTTACGAATGTGGTCGTGAGAGAAGATGCTGATATGTTGACAATGTTATTTCCTATAAGAATAGTGCTTATCAGCTTGCTTGAATTCTCTGTGACCTTGAGAACCCGTGAGGCCCGCTTGTTGCCGTTGTCTGCAAGAGACCTGAGCGAGAATTTACTCACCGTTGTGAGTGCTGTTTCAGCTGAAGAAAAGAATGCGGACAGTGCGATCAGCACCACCAGAATGATAATGTTTATTATGGAACCTGCGTCCAAGATTTCATCTCCAATCATTTAAAAAATTTTTAATTCTGATTGTACTTAATATATAGCATATTGTCAAGAATCCGTACCTTGATGTGGCAAAGAATCAGCGAAGAATGAAATGGGGAATAAAAAGCAGAAAAAGACACACAATAATAAGGCAGCAGAAAAATGCATAGCAAAAAGGAGAGAACATCATGAGAAGTTCAACAGAAACCTACAAAGAAGTTGCAGAGAGATGCAGTGCGTATGAGAAGAAGTGTTCTTGTAAGGGCCTTTCAAACGATGTGACGGGTAAGAGTTGTCTTAACTGCGATCATTTTACAGACACAGAGTACTGTGAGCTTGATCTGTATGATCCTATAGTCAAGAATCTCTAGCTGGCAGCCAGAAAATTCTGGTAAAGGATATCAGAATGGAAGAGTGGAGCGGGGCAGGAAAAGCGCCGCTCTGTACATAAAGTAAAGTTGACACATCTGACATGTATTGATATACTTAATCACTGAAAATGGAGACGTCTGCGTGTGCAGACAGAGTAAATAGTGAAAGGTATATACGTCGATGATTAGTGCGAATAACGTAACATTGAGATTTGGTAAGAAGGCTTTATTTGAGGATGTAAATATCAAATTTACAGAGGGTAACTGTTATGGACTGATCGGTGCAAATGGTGCCGGCAAGTCAACTTTCCTGAAGATCCTGTCAGGAGAGATAGAGCCGTCAAAGGGTGATGTGACCATGAATGATGGAGAGAGACTTTCAGTTCTCCAGCAGGATCACTACAAATACGATGAGTACCAGGTGCTTGACACAGTAATCATGGGTAACAAGCGTCTGTATGAGATAATGAAGGAAAAAGATGCTATATATATGAAGGAGGACTTCTCAGACGAGGATGGAGTCAAGGCTGCAGAGCTTGAGGCTGAATTTGCTGAGATGAACGGCTGGGAGGCTGAGTCAGATGCCTCAACACTTTTGAATGGCCTTGGTGTAGGCACAGAGTATCACTACAGCCTGATGAAGGATCTGGATGGTGGACTCAAGGTCAAGGTGCTTCTTGCCCAGGCCCTTTTTGGCAATCCGGATGTACTTCTTCTGGATGAGCCTACAAACCACCTTGATATGGATGCCATCGCATGGCTTGAGGAATTTCTCATCAACTTTGAGAACACGGTTATCGTTGTATCGCATGACAGATATTTCCTGAACAAGGTATGTACCCATATAGCAGATATAGATTACAGCAAGATCCAGCTCTACGCAGGTAACTATGACTTCTGGTACGAGTCAAGTCAGCTGATGATCAAGCAGATGAAGGAAGCCAACAAGAAGAAGGAAGAGAAGATCAAAGAGCTCCAGGAGTTCATTCAGAGATTCTCGGCAAATGCTTCAAAGTCCAAGCAGGCGACATCACGTAAGCGTGCTCTTGAGAAGATCGAACTGGATGATATTAAGCCATCGAGCAGAAAGTACCCATATATCGATTTCAGACCTAAGAGAGAGATTGGAAATGAAGTGCTTACCGTGTCACATATTTCTAAGACAGTTGACGGTGAGAAGCTTCTAGATGATATCTCATTCACAGTTGGACATGACGACAAGATAGCATTTGTAGGACCAAATACAAAGTCAACAACCATGCTCTTTAAGATACTTGCAGGCGAGGAGGAGCCTGATGAGGGAAGTTACAAGTGGGGTGTTACAACTTCACAGGGATATTTCCCTAAGGACAACACCAAGGAGTTCGACAACGACCTTGTGATAGTAGACTGGCTCACTCAGTATTCAGATGAGAAGGATGCCACATATGTAAGAGGTTTCCTTGGAAGAATGCTCTTTGCAGGTGAGGATGGAGTTAAGAAGGTCAAAGTCCTCTCTGGAGGAGAGAAGGTAAGATGTCTTCTGTCCAAGCTGATGATCATGGGGTCAAACACCCTGATTCTTGATGAGCCTACAAACCATCTGGATATGGAGTCGATCACAGCGCTCAACAACGGACTTATCAAGTTCCCTGGAGTCGTATTGTTCTCCTCACAGGATCACCAGTTTGTACAGACAACAGCCAATAGAATTATAGAGATAACAAACACCGGTCTCATAGACAAGCAGACTACATATGATGAGTATCTTGCTAATGACGAGCTTGCAAGAAAGAGACAGGTTATGAATATGGATTCTGAGGACTGATATATTGATATATGATCACCTGAATACAGATCATGACAGAAAAAATGGCTGTGACACAACAATATGTCACAGCCATTTTTTCTTATTCTATACCAAGATCAAAAATGTAATTCAACAGCTTGATAATGTGGTCAACATTCTCCTCGCTGTTGCCCGGGAATGAGAGATACACATCGTTGTATCCCAGGTTCATGCGGTTGGCAAAATCCGTTCCGCTGATGTTTATTGCGTATGCGGAAGTGTGATTTGCGGAATCCTGCGCCGTTACTACACGATCCTTGAGCTCTCCCTCGAAGAGAGTTTTGAGAGTGCCATCATATGTATCAAGCGGATGTATCAGATTTATCCAACTGCAGCACTCAACTCCGGCCTTGTCGGATATCAGCACATCATATACATTGTCCTCGCACAGCAGCGGGAAGGAAGAGTATTCCGTTCCATTTGCATCGTAGTCAGCGTCAAATGTAGTCGGATCGTAATGCAGGTTCTGCATATATTTAATCTTGTCCGAGTCTTTATAATTATAGTAGCTCTTATAGTCGTCTATAACGGATGTGTCCACGCTCCATGGATCAGGACTGTTGACCACCGCATATGCAAATACCGTCGGCCGGGTATTGGAATATACCGCCAGTGAGATCCAGGCCAGTGACACTACGATCATCAGTATTCCTATGATCTTCCATTTGTTGCAGTCTATAAAATAATGAAAACGCTGTGAGCGTGTCATGTCCGCTGTCTCAGCCTTTTTTTGCGCCCGTCTGTATCTGCGGCGCTCTGATCTCGTCATGGCGTGAAGCTCAAGACTGTTTTCGGTCGCAAGGTCCGCTTTGGGCGCTGCAGATCTAGGATCTGAGAAACCGTCGGCCACCTCACGCTTGACACCCCTTGGCTGGATCAAAATGTCATCCGGGGCATCCTTCTGTGTGCTTTCCAGCACCTCTTCCTGTGTATTATCTTTTTTGCTCATTCAAAACTCCTCTGCACGAAAAGAGCCGGAGGGCGTCCGGTCTTCCGCGTCAAATATATTTAATAATAGTATACTAACATATAGAAGAGGAGAACAGAACCCCTCCAATAGTGAAAAAAGTCTAAAATTTAAAATTGCACAATAAAACAGATCGGTTTTGCATGCACTATACATAATGACTAAAAGAAAACCCTGTAAATAAGCTGTTTTATATATATAAAGTACAGTTGCCATATTAGCCGGAAAGGCGCATGGAATGTACGAAAAATAGACTATTTGACAAAAATGATAAAATACACGCCTTATAGATAAAGTTTAATTAGTTATTTTTTAAGCTTAAAAAAAGGCAAATGTGCAAAAAAGATAAAAAAACTCAAAAAAGGGGTTGCCAAATTAGATAATATGCCCTATAATAAGCCTATGTTGACAAGGACGTTGTCAATAAAATCACAACAGAGGTCATGGAAAAGCATGACACGGCATTCCGGATATGCTCGATAAGGCGATTTTAGAGCATAACATTGGAATAGCACACATATTTAAAAGGAGGGTTTTTTTGTGAGAAAAATCAAAAAGGCGTTAGCACTTTCATTAGCTATGGCAATGGGATTATCACTCGTTGCATGTGGCGGAAATGATGATGCTACAACAGAGGCTAAGACAGAGGCTAAGACAGAGGCAACAGAGGCAACAGACGCAGCATCAGATGATGCTACAGAGGCAACAGAGGCAGACGCTTCAGCAACAGGAGCAATTGCAGCACCTAGCACAGATGGCTGGGATGACAGCAAGAAGATTTACGCTTACTCATGGGATGAGGATTTCTCAAAGAAGATGAACGTCGTTCTTGACAAGTTCCCAGAGTACAAGGATTATGTTGAGTTCGTAACACTTGGTGTTGGTGGAACATCAGATGAGTACAAGACAGCTATCGACACAGCTCTTAAAAGTGGAGACAAGTATCCTTCACTTATCCCAGCTGATAACGATGTAGCTAAGTACTGGTCAGAGACAGACGCAACAGCAAACCTTACAGATCTTGGATTCACAGATGATGTTATGGCTAATTCATACGACTTCGCTAAGCAGTATGGAACAAAAGATGGACAGCTTAAGTGCGTTACATGGCAGGCTACAGCAGGTTCTGTATTCTACAGAAGAGACATTGCTAAGGAAGTTCTTGGATCAGATGATCCTGAGACAGTTCAGGCAGCTCTTGCTGATTGGGACAAGTTCTTCGAGACAGCAGACAAGTTAAAGGATGCTGGATACAAGATCGTATCTGGTCCTTCAGATGTTAAGTATGCTATCTGGGATACTCAGTCACAGCCTTGGGTAACAGATGACGGTTCATCAGAGAAGCTTACACTTGATGGTGCAGTTACAGAGTACCTTGAGACAGGTAAGAAGATCTATGATGGTGGATATTCAAACAACACAGCCCTTTGGGATTCATCATGGGCTGCTGATATGACAAATGATTCAAAGGTATTCTGCTACTTCGGATGTCCTTGGTTCATCGGTTCAATGCAGGGTAACGGCGCTGTAGATGGTAACTGGGGAGCTGTTACAGGCCCTACATCATACCACTGGGGCGGTACATACGTAATGGTTGGTAAGGATACACCAAACCCAGAGCTTTGTGCATTCCTTCTTTACGAGTTAACATGTGATCCAGATGTTGGTGTTGAGATCACAAACAAGACAGGTGACTGTGTAAACAACAAGGCAGCTAACGAGAGACTTATCAATGGTGAGCTTTCAAGCAACAATGCAGCTCAGAAATTCCTTGGCGGACAGAACCCAATCGAGGTATGGGCAGCAGCAGCAGAGGGAATCAACCTCAGCAACGTAACATACAATGACGCTTCAATCAAGGGATTCATCGATGAGGCAGCTACAGCTTACAACTCAGGTACATACACATCAGTTGATGATGCTGTTAAGTACATCGAGGACAAGTGTGCTTCAGAGCTTGGTATCTCAAAGTAATCTATCCCTAAAATAAAGGATAAAACTATAAAGTAACAAAATGCACGCATCAGTAATGAAAGTTGCTGGTGCGTGTGTACTATAGACCAATATTTTAAGGGGGGCGTATCACACTATGAAAAAGAACAAGACAGTTGAATACGGCAAGTATGGTTTGATGTTCCTCATTCCGTTCTTCCTTGTTTTCCTTATCTTTCAGCTGTATCCACTTATCTATACGTTCTACAATTCACTTGTCTACTCAGCTAAGAATGGTAGATATGTGACAACAAGCGTAGGACTCGGTAACTTTACCAATTATGTGTTTGCAAAGACCGGAAGTGAGTTCTGGCAGGCACTTGCTATAACAGTTGTTCTGTGGATAGTAAACTTCATCCCTCAGATCCTTCTCGCACTTGTTCTTGCTGCCTGGTTCACAGACATCAAGGTTAAGTTAAAGGGTCAGGGTGCATTCAAGGTAATCATGTACATGCCTAACATCATTACAGCAGCTACAATCGCCGTTCTCTTCTACAGTATGTTCGAGGTTCAGGGACCTATCACGAGCCTGTTCAGAAGTTGGGGATGGTGTGATGATGGTGGTATCCTGAATCACGGCTGGGCATCACTTATAATCATTGCTTTCATCCAGTTCTGGATGTGGTATGGTAATACAATGATTGTCCTTTGTGCAGGTATTCTCGGTATCAATCCATCACTTTACGAGGCAGCCAGTGTTGATGGTGCTACATCAAAGCAGCAGTTCTTCAAAATAACACTTCCACTGCTCAAGCCGATCTTACAGTACACACTCGTAACATCAGCTATCGGTGGTCTGCAGATGTACGATATTCCACAGCTGTTCAACGAAGGTAACCCAGTTGTAAGAGTAGGTGGATCAGATGTCAATTCTACAACAACAGTAGTTATGCTTATCAAGAAGTATGTAAGTGCAGGTCCTACACAGGATTATGGTAAAGCTGCAGCTTACTCAGTAATGCTTTTCGCATTCACATTGATAATAAGCTTACTGTTCTATAAGCTGACATCAGAGAAAACAGCAAAACAAGGAAAGTAGGTGAACAAAGTTGGATCAGACAGAATCAAAAGCAACAGGAACGAGAGTTTTTAGATATGTCATTTGTATCATACTTTGTTTCCTGTCAATCATACCGTTTTATATTTTGGTAATAAACTCAACACTTAAGTCCAGTGATATTCTTACAGGAATAAAGCTTGTTCCTGGATCACAGTTCATCACTAACTTCAAGGGACTTTTAGAGGGTAGTGCTAAGACGAGTGGAGTAAACGTACTTCAGGCTATGCTCAATTCATTGATTATCACAGTACCTGCAACAGCTCTTCAGATCTACTTCGGTTCTCTGACAGCTTACGCAGTTACAGTTTACAATTTCAAGGCAAAGAAGTTTGCATGGGGCTTCATATATGCTATCATGATGATTCCTCAGCAGGTATCTATCGTAGGTTTTATCAAGGTATGTAACCTCACACATATTTATGGTTCATATCTTGCAATGATCATTCCAGCGATCGCAGCACCAACAACTGTTTACTTTATGAAGCAGTACATGGAGACAGGTCTCTCGACAGAGATCGTAGAGGCTGCCAGAATTGATGGATCAGGAGAAATTCATACGTTCAACACGATCGTACTTCCTCTTCTGAAGCCGGCTATGGCAACTCAGGCAATCTTCGGATTCGTTGCATCATGGAATAACCTGTATACACCTTCTATCATACTTGCTACAGAGAGAAAGAAGCAGACAATGCCAATGTACGTTCAGGCGTTAAAGGCAAATGATAAGTCAAGAGATTGGGGTCAGATCTATTGTGGACTTTTCACAACAGTTCTTCCAATTCTCGTAATGTACTTCTTCCTTTCTAAGTATATTATTGCAGGTGTTGCACTTGGTGGTGTGAAGGAGTAATATATATTGTAATCAATTAAATATAATGTAGGTATCGATGACTCTCGGGTTAATCGATACCCGCATTATATTATTTTTTTTTCTAACGAGACAATAAGCGAAGAGGACATTTTGAATGAGCGAGATATCAAACAACAGGGAAGAGAGCAGAGAGAATGACAGGGGAAAAGAGAAAGAACCACTTCTGAGACGGGCAATGGATGCGTTTGGAACTATATTTGCACTTAATGTGTGCTTTGTAGTTGGCTGTATACCTATATTTACAGTGGGAGCATCGCTGTCAGCTCTTTATGCTATGTGTATAAGACTGCAGGAGGATGAGGAAGAGACGGTTGTCGCCGGATTTATCCATGAGTTTAAGAGAAACTTTAAACAGTCGACCATAGCGTATTTCTTTATTCTGCTTGCGATATTTGTAATGTATTTTGAATTCCTGCTTGTCAAGAGAGTGACGGGATTCATATCTACATTCTACACAGGAATTCTTGTGACAGAACTTATATTTATGGGACTTATTGTTCCGTTTTTGTTCCCATTGATAGCCAGATACAACAATAAGCTGGGAACCACGGTGAGAAACTCACTGGCTTTGGCTATCACATATAAGGGATCATGGTTAAAAGTATTTATCGCATGGTTTGCACCTATATTTATATGCGTGAGATACCCTATTATATTTGTGAATATATGGTACCTGTGGGTTTTATTCATATTTGGTGCGATTGCATACGGAACCAGTACGACGATGAGGAAGATATTCAGACTCAACGAGAAGAAACTGGAGGAAACCGCCCGAAAAGCCGAGGAAGAGGCGAAGAAGGCAAAGGAGGAGGCTGAAGCTGCTGCGAAACTGTTAGAAGCCGAGGCTGAAGCTGAAGAAAAGGATAAAGAGGATACAGGGAATAAAGAAGACTTGGATTCGGAACAGGCATAAAGCCTGAAGATAGTGATATTTCCCATAAAAGAGGTTAAAGAGAAATCTTTAACCTCTTTTTTTATGAAAAAGTGTCACATTTATGATAATGTAATCGTTATATATAGTGAACGTTCAAAAAAGACAGAATATCTAGGGGTGTTCATGGCGGGGAACACATGAAAAAGGATAGGGAAATTATGCATAATGATAAGAAAGACAGCGAATTGATAGCAGAATATTATGACAAGTACGAACAGAAGTTATACAGGCTGTCGTATGCCGTATTGGGAGATATATGGCAGGCGGAGGAGGCTGTACAGGAGACATTTCTGAAAGTCATAAGATACAGGAATATGATAAAAAGGATGCCGGAGGAGAAGAGGTCGGCGTACATAACCAAGACTGCAAGAAATATCGCTGTTGATATGTACAGGAAAAATAAAAGAGATAAAGAGGCTGTGTGCAGTCTGCAGGGGGATGACGATTCCACGGAACTTGCAGACAACATCCTGTGGAGTCATGCCGATCCATCGGTGAAGAGCAATATGGCTGATGAGGTGGAGAACAGGCAGTTGATAACAGGCATACTTGGTAGATTATCTGATGATGATGCCCTGGTGCTCCAGCTAAGGATAGTGCGGCAGCTCAGTGTAAGAGAGACGGCTGATCTGATGCGGCTGACAGAGGCTGCGGTCCGGAAGAAATATGAGCGGGCGGTAAAGAGAGCGCGAAAACTGCTGATGAAGGAGATGATGCTGGATGGAGAATAGGAATATGGAGAATGTTGATAACACGGACAATACGGATAATATGGACAAGCTGTCTGAACATGAATTTTCGGCAGAATACAAAGCTAAAAAGGAAAGTCTGCTCGCCGGAATGAGAGATATGGAGGAGTCCGGCAGACCGACAGGCCTCAGGAAAAGACATGCAGGAATGGAGAGATTTATCAAGGTTGCAGCACTGCTGCTGTGTGGTGTGATCCTTATACCGGTATCGATCCATGCTGCGGTCAGCGTGTATAGATTTACGATCGAGAAGAATGGTGATTATGCAAGTGGAACGATAGAGCTCAATGACGATGGTGTTGCCACAGCTGCAGATGACACCGAGAGCACGGAGACTCTGGACGCGATGAAAAAGAGAATGGCGGAGGAAGAAGAAAATGGAACACAGAGCATAATGAAAGAAAGCGATGGTAATTCATACATGATAAATTCGGGCAAAAGATACGTGGAGATCACTCTTGATTATCTGCCGGAAGGCGTGGTTCAGGTCGAGGAATGTAAGTATGACAGCCCGGACAGGAAAGGATATATGGGAATATCCATAGCGGCAACCCAGTGGAATGGACAGTCGAATACTGTGATAAACCGAAGCATTGAGGATGCCACAGTCAGACAGGCGGGAAGTTATGAGTACCTGTTGTTTGAGAGGGGAGGAGTTGATTGGGAATTTGATAGAGTGCTGTATGTTCCGATAAAAGAAGAGTCCGTTATTCTGACTGTGTATATCGGCTGCGATATAACGGATGAGGAGCTGGACAAGATCGTGACCGGAATAAATGTCAAGGATGCTGAGGGCGATGATCCATCTAACTGGGTCGGAGTTGACTCAACATTTTATGATGACAATCCGGATAATGTTGATACGATCCAGGTGGATGACAAGTACACATTTATAGGATTGGACGAGTTGTTTGTTGTGGATGGCGTAGAGATGACTGTAAACAGTGTGAACGTATACGATGACACCCAGGGAATAGATCCTGCGGATATGCTCTGTGTTGTGGGAGATCTCGAGGAGAAAGGTCTGGTGGATACGGACGGAAACTTTGTGGATGTCAGATGTCGGAGGATGAACGAAGCGACAGATAACAGCTTTACAAGCTGGGGAGATTATAATAACAGCAGCTTGCGGATGGTTGCGGTGGATATCACATATAAAGCGGACTACAGAGCATATCCGTATGACGATATAGTTATAGATCTTGAGAGGGGAGAAAAACTCTCGGGGGACAAGCTGGCGCCACCGGTTGACACGAATTATTATTGCGGAGATGGTGAGCCTCGTGCGAGTTATGAAAGACGGATGACATATGGAGTACCTGCGTATGTAGTAGATGACGGCACAGAGATTGCTGAAAAGAGCGTGGATGGCTACTGCTGCCTGAAGAGGGATGGCGAAGAACATTTGCTGACGGTGTATTTCCTTGTTGACGAGAGTGAGCTTGAGGATTGTTACATGCAGGTAAGTCCGAGCAGTTCAATGGCAAGTTATTATGAGTATATGACAATATATCTTGGTGAAGGAGAGTAAATATGAGGAAAAGAAGATGGATGATATGTGCAGCTTTGGTTTGCCTTGCGATGGCGTGCGGTGGCTGCGCGGATAAGAAAAAGGAAGCAAACACGGCGGTCATAGAGGGCGATGATATCAAGGAATACAGCAGCGGAACGGACACGTCCGGGGACACCGAGAAGGATGCAGATTATGATGACAGTGTGGGCGGACTTGCCAGAACACTCAGCATTCCGACCAGTGTAAGTGTTGATATTCCTGTTGAAAATTGCGGAACTTTGGAGTCTGCAAGCATCAAAGCGTCGGAGATCAAGACTCCGGATGCCGATAAGATGTATACGAAGAAGTTCACCATGGGCAGCATAGGAGCTGAAGACAGGGAGACGATACTCAAAAGCATATTTGACGAGGAGGATGGAGTTTTTGAGTATCCATATGATATGAAGGACAGTGTGACACAGGAACAGAGAGATGAACTGTTCGCTCATAGGGGTGCCGATGTTGATTACAGCAAGGATTATTTTATTGGGAAGATAGATGGAGTTGAATACATACTGTATTTTTATGATCTGTCGTGGATATCAGATGAGGGATTTTCTATCCAGCTTGCGGTGACGGACCCTGTTCCTGAAGATATGGCGGACAAGGGTGCGACATTCACGGAGTATACCTCATGGGATCCCGCGGAACTGATAACGGCAAATGAAGGGAATCCGTCGGACGTTCAGACTGATGAATCCAATATGAGTGGCATGGATGAGGATGCCGGAATGGTAAAAGCGCTGGACTACATGGACAAATGGGGCTTTAATGATGTGGTCCCTACATCACAGTCGGAGCTTTACCGCCAATATAGTGATGAGTATGGAGAGGTTGTAGGATATGAGAAGGATGGATACTCTGTGACATTTCAGGCGTCCGTGAATGGACAGCCGCTCTATCAGCCGGATGCATTTGGCATAGACACCATCTCAAACCAGAAGAATGCGGAGGACAGTGGTTCGTTTTCTGCAGAGAAATACTACTATACGGAGAAGTCCACATACAGTATCGCATTTACAGGAGAGAAACTTACGGGATTTACATGTACTTGGCCGATGAAGTCTGCGGGGGATATTCAGGATGCAGGGACACTGATCACCTGGGATTCTGCGGTGACAAGCCTCAAGGGAGTCATGGAGAGCCACTTTGCGGATTATACCGGATATAATTCAGTGGAGTTCAACGATGTGAGACTCACATATTTCAGGATAAAGACAGGGGATGGCGAGTATGAGGCTATACCTGTGTACTCATTTGCACAGTTGGATTCGGATCATTCCGACACTTACCCGATACAGCTTGTACTGATAGATGCGAGGGATGGAAGCGAGGTCAGCATGGTTCAGGATGAGGCGAGATTCCTGAATAAATAGACCACAAATGAGTTGCATATTTGGCTGTGTAATTGTGCATGTCTGCTTGACAACAGAGAGCGTACATAAGTATAATTAATTGCGATAAAATAAGTCATATTGACTATATTAGGAAAGGAAAAACATCGGTTTCGGTGTTGCAGAGGGTTTATATGGTTTACAGTGTTACGGTTACACAGCTTATAGAGAAGATGGATCTCAAGAACCATACTCCGGAGATCGATACGGATAAGATACTTATCCAGGATCCGGGTATGAACAGACCGGCAGTACAGTTTGGTGGATTCTTCGAGCACTTTGATGCAGGAAGAATACAGATTTGTGGTAATGTTGAGCATGCCTATGTGGCAGCTATGCATACTGAGGAGGAGAACAAGCGCATCATGGATGAGTTCTTCTCATACAAGCCGCCATGCCTTATATTCTGCCGAGGCCTTGAGCCATATCCATTTATCATAGAGATGGCAAAGAAGCATGGGGTTCCAGTACTCACATCCGATGCGGTCACATCTGCATTTGTACATGAGGTGGACAGATGGCTGCATGTGGAGCTGGCTCCAAGAATATCGGTGCATGCGGTTCTTGTCGATGTATACGGCGAGGGCGTACTGATCATGGGTGAGAGCGGAATCGGTAAGTCGGAGGCGGCGCTGGAGCTTCTGAAGAGAGGACACAGACTTGTTGCGGACGACGTGGTTGAGATCAAAAAGGTCAGCGATGCAACTCTTGTAGGAAGAGCTCCTGACATAACAAGGCATTTTATTGAGCTCAGAGGAATTGGAATAATAGATGTGAAATCACTGTTTGGTGTTGAGTGCGTTAAGATAGATCAGAATATCGATCTTGTCATCAACCTGGAGGAGTGGAGCAAAGATACAGAATACGACAGACTCGGACTTGAGGACAATTATATGGAGTTCCTGGGAAATAAGGTGGTAAGTCACAACATACCAATCAGACCGGGAAGGAATATCGCGATCATAGTTGAGTCGGCGGCTGTAAACCACAGACAGAAGAAGATGGGATACAATGCAGCTCAGGAGCTTTATAACAGAGTTACACAGAATATTATGAAGGGCAACGGCGGTGGTGACAAGCAGTAAATGACTGCCGGCCGTGATATTACAATAAAAAGCGGAGAATGTGGAAGGAGAAAAAACATGGCTAAGTATGTATTTGGAGTTGATGTTGGAGGAACTACAGTAAAGATGGGACTTTTTACCGTTGAGGGCGAACTGCTCGACAAGTGGGAGATCAAGACCCGCACAGAGGACGGTGGAAAGAATGTTCTTCCGGACATTGCTGATTCTATAAAGGAAGTTATTGAAAGCAAGAAGCTTGCAAAGGAAGATGTTGAGGGCGTTGGAATCGGAGTTCCGGGACCTGTCAAGGAGGATGGAACGGTTCTCAAGTGTGTAAACCTCGGATGGGGAATACTGAATGTTGAGGACGAGCTGGAGAAGCTGGTCGGATATCCCGTAAAGGCTGGAAATGACGCAAATGTCGCTGCGCTCGGAGAGATGTGGCAGGGCGGTGGCAAGGGCCACAGCAATCTGGTAATGGTAACACTTGGAACAGGTGTTGGCGGCGGAATCATACTCAACGGCAAGATGCTGTTCGGCGTGAATGGTGCCGGCGGTGAGATCGGACATATATGTGTTGACGATTCAGAGACTGAGACATGTGGATGCGGAAACAAGGGATGTCTGGAGCAGTACACATCTGCAACAGGCGTGGTAAGACTTGCGGGCAGAGCTATGGCAGCTTCAGATAAGAAGTCAACTCTCCGTGAGCTCGAGGCTGTTACTGCAAAGGATGTATTTGACGCAGCAAAGGCAGGAGACGAGCTTGCACTTGAGATAGTTGATACACAGGCACGTATCCTGGGTCGTGCGCTTGCACAGATAGCATGTGTAGTTGATCCTGAGATATTTGTAATCGGTGGAGGCGTGTCAAAGGCGGGCTCCATACTTACAGATTCAGTAAAGAAGTATTTCGAGCATTATGCATTCCATGCATGCAGACAGACAAAGTTCGCACTTGCACAGCTTGGCAATGATGCAGGTATTTATGGAAGTGCATGCAGCATGCTTGGAAGGTAATTGACCTGAATGTAATTTCGGTAAAATTTACCAGTAGAATTTGTGAAAATATCCAAAGGTTTTGCGAAAGATGGTAAATTTATATTAAATTTTAATATTGAATTATAAAAGTCTTTAATGTATGATGAATTTAATGGTGATGAATAGTGCCGTAAAATCCAATATATTAAAGACTTTTATTGTGTATGTTAAGAAAAAAGCAGTTTTCTGTGACAGGGGGTGCTTTTACTTTTGTTTTAAAATACATGCACATGTGAATAAAATATAGAAGACAGATTGTATGAGGTTGACATGTCAGATTTAGATATATTGAACAGTATTCGAGAGATAACCGGAGAGAAGAATGCAAGCGCAGATGAGGTGATGAGCGCACACACTACCTTCAGGGTGGGCGGTCCTGCCGACTATTTTGCGAGTCCTTCTGATGCAGATCAGGTTGTGGGGATTATAGAACTTTGTCGGAAATGTGAGATACCGTATTTTGTCCTTGGTAATGGCAGTAATCTGCTTGTGTCGGATGCTGGCTACAGGGGCATGATAATCAATATAATGGACAATATGAATGGGATAACAGTTGATGGTGATGTGATAACAGCCCAGGCCGGGGCAAAGCTGGTGAGAGTCAGCAGACTGGCAAGGGATAATTCGCTGACCGGTCTTGAGTTTGCTTCCGGGATTCCCGGTACTATAGGCGGTGCGGTGTATATGAATGCGGGAGCTTATGGCGGTGAGATGAAGGACGTTGTCACCAGTGTCAAGGTGATGGATGCCGATGGACATATATATGATATGTCATCGGATGAACTGGATTTTTCGTACAGACACAGTGCTGTGGAGGCTGAGGGGCTCATAGTTCTTGAGGTTACCATGAAGCTGGCAGCAGGTGTGCAGCAGGATATAGATGACAGAATGAAGGAATTGTCGGATTCCAGAAGAACAAAGCAGCCGCTTGAGTATCCGTCGGCGGGCTCTACATTCAAGAGACCTGAGGGATATTTTGCGGGTAAACTTATAATGGATGCAGGACTCAGGGGATATTCTGTGGGAGGAGCACAGGTGTCCGAGAAGCACTGCGGATTTGTTGTGAACAGGGGCGGTGCAACCGCTGCTGATGTGGCAGGTCTGATCCGTGATGTACAGAAGAAGGTTATGGATCAGTTTGGCGTGATGCTGGAGCCTGAGGTGAAGATGCTTGGCGATTTCTAGCATTCAGTGAGACAGGGAGAACAGAGCATGAGATTTGTTATTGTGACAGGAATGAGTGGAGCAGGAAAGGCAACGGCGCTTAAGACGCTTGAGGATGCCGGATTTTTCTGTGTTGATAATCTGCCTATCCAGCTCATAAAAAGATTTGCCGAGATCGCTTATGATGAGCAGATCCAGGTGGATGATGTTGCTATCAGTGTTGATATCAGAAGTGGAAGGGCTTTGTCACAACTCAATTCGTGCCTGGCGGATATCAGAAGAGAGGGCATGAATTATGAGATCCTGTTCATTGAGTGTTCCAATGCAACTCTGGTAAAGCGTTATAAAGAGACTAGAAGAAACCATCCTCTTTCGGTCAAGGGTGGGCGAATAATAGATGGAATAAACAAGGAGCGTGAGCTTATCGGCTTCCTCAAGGAGGAGGCTGATTATATAATCGATACTACCAACCTCCTTGTGAGAGAGTTTAAGGCGGAGCTTGACAAGATATTTGTGCAGAATGAAGAGTATTCGAATTTCATAATTACGGTCATGTCATTTGGCTTTAAGTATGGAATACCGAGGGATTCTGATATAGTTCAGGATGTGAGATTTCTGCCTAATCCGTACTATGACCTTGAACTCAGGGAGAAAACGGGAAACGACAAAGAGATACAGGACTATGTTATGAACTGCAAGGAGGGCCCTGAGTATCTGGAAAAGTTTATAGATCTGATAACATTTTTGATACCGAATTATATCAAGGAAGGCAAAAATCAGTTGGTCATTTCCATCGGCTGCACAGGCGGAAAACACAGATCCGTCACGATAGCCAATGCTGTCTATGCCCGTTTGCAGAAGTCAAAGTATACAGTGAGGATAGTTCACAGGGATATTTTGAAGGATTCAATAGTCAAGAAGTTGTAGCATGTAATAACAGATAGTATAGCAGGTGGAATATGTCATTTTCTTCAGACGTTAAGATGGAGCTGGCAGGGAATGTTCCGGGAGCGAGGCATTGTCAGATAGCTGAGCTGGCTGCGATGATTTCAATGGTGGCATATGTGAGATATTGGGCTGGCAGACCGGCCGGGCTGGTGATAGTTACAGAGAGAAGTGTTATCGCAAAGGAGATAGCTTCCCTGATAAAGAGGCTGTTCAGATATATTCCGGACTCAAGTGTAAGAAGGACCGGAGCTGACAGCAGAGTATACAGGATGGAGATCAATTCTCCAGAGATTGTCAATACGATACTGATGACCTTGAAGATAGAAAACGAACATGAATATGAGGGACTGATACAGTGTCAGCTCATGAAGGTCAGCAGGATGGATGTTCAGCAGGATTGCTGCAGGAGAGCATATATAAAAGGAGTGTTCATGACCTCGGGATCGATCAGTGATCCGAACAAGGGCTACCACATGGAGGTGGTGTGCGAGAACGAGGGAAGGGCACAGTTCATACAGGAGATAATAAAAGGATTTGGAGTGGAAGCCCGCATAATACAGCGGAAGAAATACTACGTCGTCTATCTGAAGGATGGGGAGATGATAGTTGATATGCTTGGGATA
This sequence comes from Coprococcus sp. OM06-34AC, assembly GCF_003462545.1. NCBI lineage: Bacteria > Bacillati > Bacillota > Clostridia > Lachnospirales > Lachnospiraceae > Coprococcus > Coprococcus sp. OM06-34AC. The sequence goes on along the minus strand of NZ_QTZF01000001.1, from coordinate 672,562 downwards.
ATGGGCGCACACATATCCCTGATGAATATGGAGAACATAAGGATCAGGAAGGATATCCGTAACAATATCAACCGCAGGGTCAACTGTGAGGCTGCAAACCTCAACAAGACCGTGAGCGCTGCCGTAAAGCAGATGAATGACATTAATTACATAATAGAGACAAAGGGCATAGGATATCTGCCCGATAACCTTCAGGAGCTGGCGCTTGCCAGACTGGAGAATGAGGATGCTTCCCTTAAGGAGCTTGGTGAGATGATGACGCCGCCGATCGGTAAGTCGGGGGTTAATCATAGATTAAGAAAAATAAGTGAGATCGCAGAAGAAATGCGGGGCTGTTGATGAGCCCAAGGAGGATGTAATGATCGAAAAGACAGTTGTTGTATCAATGATGGGAGAGGCAGAGGAAAGACCTGTTGCAGTTCTTGTACAGGTTGCAAGTCAGTATGACAGCAAGGTTCACCTTGTTACCGGAGATAAGAGAATCAATGCTAAGAGCATTATGGGTATGATGAGCATGAGCTTCGAGAATGGCAGTGAGCTCACTATAGTTGCAGACGGCGCCGACGAAGAGGCAGCAGTCAATGCACTTTCAGAATATCTGACAAAAAACAATAAGTAATTTGGATGATTTATTGCACCTCGGATGTGTATGTGGTAAAATAAATTTATCAATGGACATTTGTCGGAGGAACAGGATATGGGATTTTTTGACGGATTATTAAAGAAGATACCATTCGTATCCAGATTTTCCAAAAAGAAGGAACCGGTCAACAATGTGGAGCTCCAGTTCAACAAAGCCATGAACCTTATGGACAACGGAGATGCTGAGGAATCAGTAAACATACTTGAACAGGTTGCAGACATAGGAATAATGGATGCGCAGTATAAGTCATATGGGGATGATGCTCTTCTTGCACTTGCAGAGTTTTATGAGAAGGGAAAGTACCGCAACGCAGTTGTGGATGTGGATCTGAACAAGGCTACCAAGTATTACGAGAAGTATGTGAATCAGAACCATGACGGCGATGTTATATTCAAGCTTGCCAAGATGCTTCTGGAAGTCCAGAACTTCTCAAAGGCCATCAAGTATTATGAGCTTGCAGCCACAGATTACGGTATAAAGGCAGCGTATATGAGCCTTGGTTCGATATATGAGAGCGGACTTAACAGAGTGGATGAGTATGGCAACAAGAGTGATTATGTCGTACCTATCGATCTGGACAAGGCCATGATGTGGTACAAGAAGCTCGCTGATACCGGCGATGCCAAGGCGAAGGCTTCATACGAGAGAGTTGAGTACATTAGTACCCACGGTGACAGCCTTGAGTTCGAGGAGAAGGACAAGCTGTACACGGATATAGCAGAGGCCAGAAAGGCAAAGGGAAAGGAGCCACGTTACAAGGTTATCGAGGCTTCAAGACTTCAGTATCAGTACACATATGTACATGATCAGGTTGAGGGATTCATCCACAAGCTTCCAAAGGGCTGGGTGAAGACGATCAACGAGTCAACAGGTGAGGAGTATTACGCACCAAGTCTTACATATAAGGATTTTGCAATGTATGTATATTATGACAGTGTGCCAAAGGATTCCAAGATGACTCTTGAGAATTACCTGAGATACTGTAACGATGCGTTTGACGAAGAGCTGCAGCTCAAGGCGTATGTCACAGAGTATGCAGATGGAATATGTACAACTTACTATCACAAGGACATGGAGAAGGGAATCGTGTCATTTGCCTTCTATCATGGACGTAGACTGGCATGTATGAGATTCGTGTGTGCTACAATGGAGATCATAGAGCAGTACGAGGAGATCATATTTGAGACAGCCAACTCATTTGCGTTTGTAGATCCTACGCTGGCCAGTGACCACAGTGCCAACAGAAAGGATATGCAGTATTATAACGAGGCTATATACTGCTACTACCTTGAGGATTATGAGGGCGCCATGAGAGCCGCAAAGCAGGCTCTTAAGCTTGGAAGCATAAAGGCAAGTTACCTTCTGATAGAGCTGTACTACGATGAGGACAGCCCATACAGGGATGTTGAGAAGACTATAAGTTATGCAAAGCAGTTGTTTGAGGCAACTAAGGATCCTGAGCTTGCATTCCTTCTTGGAATCGTATATGACCAGCAGCTCAAGGATTATGTGAAGGCAGTTAACTGGTATGAGAATGCAGAGCGTCTTGGACACAAGAGAGTTGCATTCTATCTTGGAAGAATATATTATTACGGTCTGCTCAGAACGAAGAGAGACGGAGTCAAGGCACTGTCTTACTTCAAGAAGGCCAGAGAGAACGGTATTCAGGAGGCTGAGGGCTATATCAAGGATCTTGAGGATCTCAAGGGAGAGGACCTTCAGACGGCTGTTGAGAAGTGGGAGCGTGCAGTGGAGGCCGGAAGCGAGTCAGCGGCTATCAAGATAGCCATGATGAAGCAGAGACAGATCTTCTACATTGCAACACCATATGAGATTGAGAAGGCTTATCTTGAGGCACTTGGTCTTGGAAGCGCCCGTGCCGGATATGAGCTCGGAAGAATCTATCAGGTACAGGAGAAGCAGGATAACTACAAGGGCGAGATCAAGAGTATCAAGTATTTCGAGAAGGCGTTCAATGCGAACTTCGATGACTGGGATAAGGAGAACTTATTTAAGGTTATTAATTACAAGGTTGAGAAGGGCCTGGCCAGCGATGAGGCGGTCAAGCTGTACATAGAGAATGCAAGTATGGGATATGTTCCTGCTATTGAGAAGCTCATGGAGCTCGTTCCTACAACTACTCAGCAGATATGGAGCCTGTACGACGCTCTTATCGATCTTGCTGAGACCGGCGATGAGTCAGCGATAGTTGCGATGAACAAGCTGGAGATGAACTATGTAGATCTCATACTCAGAGAACCTGCCAAGGGACAGAAAGTTGTGGAGAACAAGTTCTTCAGACTCTGTGTTCCAAAGGAGTGTAACGCAGTCATCAATGATGATGGCGGTACTATCAAGATGGCTGATTCCGTCGTTGAGTTTGCAGTTGCCGAGATGCCTGTCAATGCTACGGCAGAGCAGGATTACCTGAAGATCTACAAGCTGATAGTTTCAGAGTATCTGCCTGATGAGAATGCGGATGTGATCATTGCAAACTCAAGAATGATCGGATCTGCAATAAGGGCTTCAAAGGATAACGTACATACATTCAGCATCCTTCTGATAAGCTCCAAGAACCAGTACATATTTAAGTTGAGTTCTAAGGACAGACGTCAGATGATGCAGTTCAAGGATGTCGTAGTTGCAATAGCCAAGTCTCTTGTTGAGACAGGTGAGATCTACAAGGCGACAGAGGAGGGCAAGAAGAACATCGGTCTTGCATTCCTGCTGAAGGCTAATGAGAGTGGATTCCTGTCGATCGGCAAGGGCGAGTAATACAACAGGATATCATTAGATCAGAATGATCCCGGAGGACATATCTCCTCCGGGTTTTTTACCCCATAGGGATAGAGAAAGGGAGCATATTATGCCGGGACTTAACAAGAGAGAGCTCACGAGCAAGCCTTTGAGAATGGATTCCAGAATGGCGAGGGATTTGGAGAGATTATCTGATTATACCGGTTATTCTCAGAATGAGATCATTCTCATGTCCATAAAGAAATATCTCTTTGAAAATCGTGGGTATTTCCTGCGGGATATGGTTGAGGAGAAATGCCTTTCGCGCATTGAGAAGGAAGTAAGGATCATGCGTGGAGAGACCCATCTGAAGTATGGAGACATGACGGTGGATGTGGTGAAGTCAGAGAATGCAAATGGTAATATCAACTTATATGTAGCGACTATAAGACTTCGTAATAAGCTTGGAGAGATATTCTATGAGGATGTACAGGAGCTGGATATGTCGGGAAAAGACTGGGAATATTATAAGGAGTTCCTGTATGAGGTTGTGATGAAGTACATGGATATCGATGAACCAGCACTTAAGACGTATTTCAGGGAAAAATTCCTGTATGAATAGTATAAAGTGATAAAAAATCAGAGAGTGCAATGATATGGGTTTAACTATTTACATTGCAAATTTTTAGTGGTATCCTATAATAGATTTGGAAAAAGTGGTCGAATCGAGGTGAGATGCTTGTTTAGAAATGTTATGAATGACCTTGCAACATGGTATGAGACCGGAGCGGATAAGATTGCAGTTGTCCGTGGTGGCAAGTTTGTTGGCAAGACATGGGCTGTGGCTGATTTTGCCATGGGATTTTTTGAGGATCATATAATAATAGATATGGACAAGTATCCGGACTTTGCCGCATATGCAGCAAAGGAGAGGAGGCCGGAGAAGCTTCATGCCAAGCTTACAACGTCGCTTGACAAGTATGATTTCAAGGATAAGCTTCTTATATTTGACAATGCGCAGAACTGTGTGGGACTGCTCGGCAACCTTGTTGAGTATAGCAGATACAATACTGACTGCAGGATCTGTGTCATTGCGACATCCTGTGGACCAATCCCGGGAGAGGAAGAGTGCCAGGATGACATATGCGTATATGAGATGATGCCTATGAACTTTGAGGAATTCCTGAAAGCGGGAAAGGGCAGAAAGCTCTGTGCATTTATAGAGAACCAGAAGATCACACCGATGCCGGATGAGGTCAGGGACAGCGTCCAGACAATGCTTGAGACTTTCTTCGTGACCGGAGGAATGCCGGAGGCGGTGGATGAATATTATAAGACAGGAGATCTCAGAAGAGTTGATGTGGTTTTGAAGTCTATACTTGACAGAACTACTGAATATCTGATAAACTCCACTCCGAAGAGATATCTTACCAAGGTCATGGCTATATGGAACAGTATTCCGGTTCAGCTTACCAAGGAGAACAAGAAGTTCATGTATGGATACGTTGATCCGAAGGCCCGTGCCAGGGAGTATGAGGCGTCAGTTGATCAGATCGTCAGGATGGGCGTTGTGCGTCAGGTGTACAGAGTCAGGAATGGAGTGCTTCCTCTGGCAAACCAGAAGGATGACAAGTCATTTGAGCTGTATCATCTTGATCATGGTCTGCTCAGGGTCATGGCTGGTATTCTGGTTCAGGATATTGACACAGATAATGTTCTTGATATGATGGATGGAGTTATAGCAGAGCAGTACGCTCTTGCAGAGCTGTATGTGAACAGGAGTATCGGGGATCTGTATTTCTGGATCTCATCGGCCACAGCGAAGGTTGATTTCGTGTATGAGGGCGATGGAGAGGTCATTCCAGTGGATGTTCAGACAAGTCCGCACACCAAGGCCCAGAGCTCCAGAGTATTCAAACAGAGATATGACAATCAGACTTCAGTGAGGATATCTACAGATGACATGTTTGTCGATAAAGGATTGGTAAATATACCGCTATATGGTATCTGGTGTTTCTAACCGATAGCGTATGGTAGTAATTTATAGATGCCGAAATAGCTCAGTTGGTAGAGCAACGCATTCGTAATGCGTGGGTCGAGGGTTCGAGTCCCTTTTTCGGCTTCAATATTGAGGAAGGCTGCCTGCAAAAGTTTTTGCGGCAGCCTTTTGTACTCAGTGGGAAAGGACGGGATGATATGGATGCTCCAAAATGGTACAGACATTTGAAAACCATAAACAGACATAAGAGAATGGTCATGCATAACTGCTTTAAGTGCGGATTATACTGGCAGGGGCTTGTGCACGATCTGTCAAAGTATTCGTGGACTGAGTTCTCAGTCGGGGCAAAGTATTATCAGGGAACAAGAAGCCCGAATGATGCGGAGCGCGAGAGCAAGGGGTATTCAAGCGCATGGCTGCACCACAAGGGAAGAAACAAGCACCATCTGGAATACTGGGTAGACTACAGTGTTGACAGGAACTGTGTGGAGCTGGTGGGAATGCGCATGCCGGAGAAGTACGTTGTGGAGATGTTCTGCGACAGGGTGGCTGCCAGCAAGAATTATAATGGTGATAAGTATACGGATTCATTTCCGCTTGAGTATTATCTGAGGGGCAGATCCAGACATCATCTGCACCCTGAATCGGCGGATCTGCTGGAGGACATGCTAACGACTCTGGCTGAGAAGGGCGAAGATTATACATTTGACTATATAAGGCGGGAGATACTGCATAACAAATAAGGAGGAGACATATGGAGTTTACACATCTGCATGTGCATACAGGCTACAGTCTGCTGGACGGTGCGGCGAAGATAGACGGACTTGTGCGCAGGGCAAAGGAACTGGGATATGATTCCCTCGCAATAACGGATCACGGCGTCATGTACGGTGTTATAGAGTTCTATGAGACTTGTCTCAGAGAGGGGATAAAACCTATTCTCGGATGTGAGGTGTATGTCAGTCCGGGATCACGATTTGACAGGGAAGTTGGAAAGGGCGATGACAGATATTATCACCTCGTCCTTCTGGCGGAGAATGATCTGGGATATCATAATCTGTCCAAGATCGTGACCAGAGGATTTACCGAGGGCTTTTACTATAAGCCGAGGGTCGATATGGAGGTGCTGGAGAAGTACCATGAGGGAATTATAGCGCTCAGCGCCTGTCTTGCCGGTGAGGTTGCGACAAAGCTCAGAAAGGGCGACTATGACGGTGCGAAGGAGACTGCGATAAGATACAGGAATATATTTGGCGAGGAAAACTATTTTCTGGAGATGCAGGATCACGGAATACCTGAGCAGGCAACTGTGAATGCGGGGATCATGCGTCTGTCAAAGGAACTGGGTATCCCTATGGTCGTGACAAATGATTCGCACTACATCTATGCCGAGGACTGGGAGGCACATGATGTTCTCCTGTGTATACAGACTAACCACAAGGTTCAGGACGAGAACAGAATGCGCTATGAGGGAGGTCAGTTCTACCTCAAATCAAAGGAGGAGATGGCTGAGCTGTTCCCATACGCCCTGGAGGCTCTGGAGAATACACATAAGATCGCAGAGCGGTGTAATGTGAATATCGTATTTGGCGAGCAGAAGGTTCCGAGATTCGATGTGCCGGAGGGATATACCGCGGAGGAATATCTGGATCATTTGGTATATGAGGGTATGGAGAAAAAGTACGGATTTACATATGAGGAGTCCGGTAAGATGGCCGAGGGAACCCACGGCTACGAGGTCAGACAGAGAATAGATTATGAGCTGTCTGTCATAAAGAGCATGGGATTTGTGGATTATTTCCTGATAGTGTGGGATTTCATTCATTTTGCAAAATCGCAGGGAATTGCGGTTGGACCTGGAAGAGGTTCGGCGGTTGGAAGTGTGGTTGCTTACTGTCTGGACATCACGACCATTGAGCCTTTGCAGTACAACCTTCTCTTTGAGAGATTCCTGAACCCGGAGCGAGTATCCATGCCGGATATTGATATAGATTTCTGCTATATCAGACGTCAGGAGGTCATCGACTACTGCGTAAGGAAATATGGCGAGGAGTGCGTGACACAGATAATAGCATATCAGACCATGGGCGCAAGAAACGTCATAAGGGACGTTGGAAGAGCCATGGATCTCCCGTATGCGGTGTGTGATTCCCTTGCAAAGGCAATACCTGCAGAGAAGGATATGACCATAGATATAGCACTCAAGACGAGCAAGGATTTCAGGGATATGTACGAGGGCTCGGACGAGATCAAGGAGCTTGTGGACATAGCCAGAAAGCTTGAGGGACTCCCTAGAAATGCAGGAATGCATGCGGCGGGAGTGGTTATAGGCCGTGAGGCGATAGAGGAGTATGCGCCTTTGTCAGTTGGAGCCGAGGGCGCGGTGGTAACCCAGTTTGAGAAGAACACGGTGGAGCATCTGGGAATGCTCAAGATGGACTTCCTGGGACTCCGAACGGCGACCGTTGTGCAGGATACAGTCAAGCTTGTCAAGCAGACAACAGGCAAGGATATAGACATAGACAATATAGATTACGATGATCCGAATATACTTGGACTCATGGGACAGGGAAAGACCGAGGGTATGTTCCAGCTCGAAAGTGAGGGCATGAGAAACTTCATGATGAAGCTGAAGCCACAGAGTCTGGACGATGTAATTGCCGGTGTTGCTCTGTTCAGACCGGGTCCTATGCAGTTTATAGACGACTACATCAGGGGCAAGGAGAACCGTGAGCTGGTTCACTATGATACTCCTGAGCTCGAGGAGATACTTGAGCCGACTTATGGATGTATCATTTACCAGGAGCAGGTAATGCAGATCGTTATGAAGCTGGCGGGCTATACGCTGGGAAGAAGTGACCTTGTGCGCCGAGCCATGGCGAAGAAGAAGCCTGAGGAGATGGAGAAGGAGCGTCATAACTTTGTGTACGGCAACAAGGAGCTCAATGTTCCAGGATGCGTGGCAAATGGAATCTCGGAGACTGTGGCAAATAAGATATTTGACGAGATGATGAAGTTCGCGGAGTACGCATTTAACAAGTCCCACTCCGTGGCATATGCGGTACTTGCGGCACAGACAGCGTACCTTAAGTATTACTATCCGGTGGAGTTCATGGCTGCGCTGATGTCATCGGTAATTGACAACAATGGCAAGGTTGCAAAGTATATAAGTGTGTGTAAGCAGATGGGAGTTGAGGTGCTCCCTCCGGATATAAATGAGGGAGTGGCAAAGTTCTCCATAAGCAACGGCAAGATAAGATACGGACTCTCCGGTATAAAGAGTGTCGGCGGTGCTGTTGTCGACAGGATAGAAGCGGAGAGGACCAAGAATGGACCGTTTAAGGATCTCAGGGATTTCCTCACAAGGATGCCTTCAAAGGACACAAATAAGAAAACTGTTGAGGCTCTGATACTCAGCGGTGCATTTGATGATATGGGAGCAAACAGAAAGCAGATGATGATGGCTCTGCCGGCCATAGCGGAGGAAGCCGCAAGGGAGAGAAAGAGCAGGGAGTCAGGGCAGATGTCTCTGTTTGACCTGATGGGAGACGATTTTGTGCAGAGCAATCTCGTGCCTTACCCTGATGTGGAGGAGTATTCAGATCAGGAGAAGCTGGCGCTTGAGAAGTCTGTGCTCGGAGTGTATATATCGGGACATCCGCTTGGCAAATACATCGAGCTTATGCAGAGAACATGCACGGCTCAGGCGACGGATTTCGTGGTGGACACCGAGGATGACGATGAGATGAGCCAGGATCAGGGTGACGGAGATGGACAGAAGCTTCAGGACAATGCAATGTATGTCATCGGCGGACTCATATCAAGGGTGACGGTGAAGCTCACCAAGAACAATCAGAATATGGCGTATGTGACTATAGAGGATCTGGTCGGACAGGTCGAGGTTATAGTATTCCCGAGGGATTTCGAGAAGTTCAGGGACAGACTTCTGGTGGATTCCAGAGTGTTTGTCAGGGGCAGGGCGAATCTCGGCGAGAAGGAAAACAAGCTCATATTGTCGGATATGATAAGCTTTGAGGAGGCAGAAGGTGGCAAGAGCTTTCAGTCGGGAAAGCCATGGAACAACAGACAGAAGCCTGTTCAGAGCAACAGCCAGCTATGGGTATTGTTCGAGGATGTGGACGAATATATGAAGAACGAATCTGCATTTATGTCGATCCTTGAGGAGTACAAGGGCACATGTCCGGTGTACGTGCAGCTCAAGAAGTCCAGACAGGCGAAGAATATGGGCCGGGGATTCTGTGTGGATGAGAATTCCGGCGTTGTATATGCACTTCAGATGGAATACGGCAAAGACAGGGTATTGCTCAGAAAAGTGTGATAAGACACTGTAAAAGGAGAAAAAAGTGGAAGTAATTACAGCAAACAGTAATCCGAGGATAAAAGAACTTAATAAGCTGAACAAGGATGCAAAGCTCAGGAAGGACAGAGACGTGTTCGTGGTCGAGGGGATACGCATGTTCAGGGAGCTTCCGCTTCAGAATGTTCAGGAGGTGTATCTGTCGGAGAGTGCGCTTAAGGAATACAGGGGTGAATTCAAGAGCATGGGTGTGCTTGATGGCAGGAATACCTGGATACTCAGCGACGGAGTGTTCGCAGGGGTGTCACAGACCAAGACTCCACAGGGGTGCATGGCTGTGGTGAAATGCATGCATTATCAGCTTGATTCCGTGCTCGGCAGGAATGACAGAGAGACATTTCTTGTGCTGGATACGCTCCAGGATCCCGGAAATATGGGAACTATATTCAGAAGCGCCGAGGCAGCAGGTGTGACCGCCGTGCTTATAGGAAAAGGTTCATGCGATCCGTACAATCCGAAGGTAGTCAGATCGACGATGGGTGCCATATTCAGGGTGCCATTTGTCATGTGCGATGACCTGCCCGGGACCGTGGAGGAGCTGAGACGGTCAGGTGTTGTGGTGTACGGAGCACATCTGGACGGCGACGATCTCTACGACATAGTATTCCCGGACAGGGTGGCGTTCCTCATAGGAAATGAGGGAAATGGCCTGACGGATGAGGTGGCGTGCAGAGCCGACAGACTTCTCAGGATTCCGATGGAGGGCAAAGTCGAATCGCTGAACGCTGCAATATCGGCGACTCTTTTGTCGTATGAGGTAATGAGACAGCGAAAGAGAGACCGACAAAACTAGATCAAACAAGACAGCATATTTTTGTACTGCGTGGCATAACTTTTAAAGTATGCAAAAGTTTGTTATAACGGAGGGAGAAAATATGACTGAAAAAACATTAAACAACAATCAGGTAGTGGTGGCAGGAGAGATAGCATCAGAGTTCGTGTTCAGCCACGAGATATTTGGCGAGGGCTTCTATATGGTGGATCTCATCGTCAGCAGACTCAGCGATGCTTACGATACTATTCCGCTCATGGTGTCTGACAGACTGTTCGATGTGAACGAATCCCACATAGGGGAGCGCATCATGGCAAAGGGACAGTTCAGGTCATACAACAAGCATGAGGAGACCAGAAACCGCCTTATACTGTCTGTGTTTGTGAGAGAGATCGAGACCATCGACGAGGATGATGCTGAGGATGAGAACAGACCAAATCAGATCTATCTTGACGGTTACATATGTAAGGCACCTGTGTACAGGATGACGCCCCTTGGAAGGGAGATCGCGGATGTGCTGCTGGCGGTCAACAGAGCATACGGCAAGAGCGATTACATACCATGTATCTGCTGGGGCAGAAATGCGAGATTTGCCGGAAAGCTCCAGGTAGGAGAGCATGTGGCCATCTGGGGAAGGATCCAGAGCAGGGAGTATCAGAAGCGTATCGACAATGACCAGGTGATCAGCAAGGTGGCATACGAGGTGTCTGTGAGCAAGATGGAATGTCTTGAATGATATTTCATAAGGAGGGGCCCACGTCAGTGGGAGGAATCCTTGTGAAGCACGCAGTAAAATATATGGTTGACATGGTCTGGATGCGGTGATATAGTAGCACTATCTAAGGTTAAACTGAATACAATATAGTAGAGGCGCGGGATTAATGATTAAGCAGGCTGATGCATGTGGATGCAGAAGATGCCTGACGAAAGGGAAGACCGCCGAAGTGATGGATATTCCACAGGATCTGTTGCTGGTTGTGCAGTTAAGAACTGTATGACTGTCATCTGAGGATGGAGAGCTACTTGTAAGAATGAGATGTTTTTATGGGTTGGCTTTTTGCCAGCCCATTTTTATGCTATATTGTATCGACTATTTATTTTTAAGGAGGACGACAATATGTCAATTTTTACCGGTTCAGCAGTTGCACTTGTAACACCATTTCTTGAAAATGGAGATGTGGATTATGATAAGCTCAAGGAGCTCGTGGAGTTTCATATAGCACACAAGACGGATGCCATAGTTATCTGCGGAACAACAGGCGAGGCTTCAACACTGTCACACGAGGAGCATCTTGAGTGCGTGAAGAAGTGTGTAGAGTTCGCTGACCACAGAATAAAGGTAATAGCAGGAACAGGTTCAAACTGTACTGCAACAGCAATATATCTCTCAACAGAGGCAGAGAGCTACGGAGTGGACGGTCTGCTCGTGGTTACACCATACTACAACAAGGCTACACAGAAGGGCCTCATCGCACACTTCACAGCCGTTGCAAATTCAGTAAATGTGCCTATAATCCTTTACAATGTGCCATCACGTACAGGCTGCAATATCCAGCCGGAAACAGCAGTATATCTTGCACAGAACGTTGAGAACATTGTCGGTATCAAGGAAGCTTCAGGCAATATAAGTCAGGTTGTAAAGCTTGCAAGCCTTGCAAAGGGATGCATAGATATCTACTCAGGAAATGACGATCAGGTTGTACCTCTTCTCTCACTTGGCGGAAAGGGAGTTATCTCAGTGACAGCCAATATAATCCCTGAGGATGTACACGATATGGTTCAGAAGTATCTTGACGGAGATGTTCAGGGAAGTCTTGATCTCCAGCTCAAGGCCATTGATCTCTGCAACGCACTGTTCTGCGAGGTCAATCCAATACCTGTCAAGAAGGCTGTAGAGCTTCTTGGTATGTGTGATGGAACAATGAGAATGCCGCTCACTGAGATGGAGCCACAGAACGTGGAGAAGCTCAAGAAGGCAATGGAAGAGTACGGAGTTCTCTAGGACTGTAATTATCATAGAAACAATACAGATGTCTGCGGTCTCAACTGGCTGCAGACATTTTTATTTGCCGAGGTGGATATAAACGTTGCACAATGGACAGCAAATGTGTAAAATGGAGTACATGTTGAAATATATGCGCATGTCAGCGTGCATAGACCACACAAAAGACGACAACAAATGACAAAGCTTATATATATGGAGGATAGACAGACATGGTAAAGATCATAATGCATGGTTGCAATGGAAAGATGGGACAGGTAATAACAGGTATCGTTGCAGGCGATCCTGATGCCGAGATCGTAGCGGGAATAGATGTTGTGGACAACAGGGATAACGGATATCCGGTATTTACAGACATAGATGCCTGCGATGTCGAGGCTGATGTCATCATAGATTTTGCAGCGGCTGTAGCTGTTGACAAGCTCCTCGATTACGGTGTGAGGACACAGACTCCTATTGTTCTCTGCACAACAGGTCTCTCAGATGAGCAGCTTGCAAAGGTAAAGGAGTGCAGTGCAAAGGTTGCCATACTCAAGTCAGCGAACATGTCACTGGGAATCAATACACTCATGAAGCTTCTGAAGGATGCTGCGAAGGTATTCTCACCAGCCGGATATGATATAGAGATAGTTGAGAAGCATCACAACCAGAAGGTGGATGCTCCATCCGGAACAGCTCTTGCTCTTGCTGATTCAATCAATGAGGCATGCAATGAGCAGTATGAGTATGTGTACGACAGAAGCCAGGTGAGAAAGAAGAGGGATAAGAAGGAGCTCGGAATCTCTGCTGTCAGAGGCGGCACTATAGTTGGAGAGCATGAGGTGATATTTGCAGGTATTGATGAGGTTATAGAGTTCAAGCACACGGCATATTCCAAGTCAGTATTTGCAAAGGGTGCTGTTGAGGCAGGAAAGTTCCTCAAGGGCAAGCCTGCAGGAATGTACGATATGGCGGACGTTATAGGATAGGAGCGGTTATGGAGATTTCAACCAGGACAGAGGATGGCGAGCTTGTTCTGTGCGCCAGCTCGATATATAATCAGAAGTTTTATCTGAACAAGGAATTTTCAAAGCTTCCTGATGAGATAAAGGACGAGCTTCACGCCATGTGTGGAGCGTTTACACAGGAGGTCGGAGGAATATTTATGTTGGTGTTTGACGACGCCGGCAATCTGAAGATACAGACGAGGGCACTTGAGGATGACCTGTTATTTGACGACATAGGATGCGGACTCAAGGTCAAGAAGCTGCAGAATGAAAAGAAGGAGCTGTTCCAGAGTCTGGAGCTGTTCTATAAGATATTTATACAGGGTGTTGACATTAACAGTCTTGTAAATGAATGATATAAAATAATTGGAAGATCAGGAAGGAAAAAGGGGCATGTTATTTGCTATTGATGCTGGAAATACAAATATTACGATAGGACTGTTTGACGGAGAACGCCTGGAGAAGACCTTCAGGATGACCACCGGGATATCGAGAACATCGGATGAGTACGGAGTATTTCTGCGCGACTGGCTCAGAATGAGACAGTTGTCAACTGATGTTATAGATGAAGTTATAATCGCTTCGGTTGTTCCGAAGATCATGCATTCCCTGGTGAATGGCATAAAGAAATATTTTGGAATAACACCACTCATAGTTGAGCCGGGAATAAAGACGGGGATCAATATAGCGCTGCCAAACCCGAAGCAGCTTGGAGCTGACAGAATAGTTGACGCAGTTGCGGCTTATCACATGTATGGCGGACCGGTTCTCACGGTGGACTTTGGAACTGCCACAACGTACGACCTCATCAATGCCGATGGCGTGTTTGAGGCTGAGGTCACATCGCCGGGTATAAGGCTTATTGCAAATGCTCTGTGGACGGGAACAGCCAAGCTTCCTGAGATAGAGATAAAGGTGCCTGAGACGATACTGTGCAAGGACACGATATCCAGTATGCAGGCCGGTGTGTGCATGGGCTATATTGGCCAGACAGAGTATATAGTGAAGAGAATGCGCAAGGAGTCAGGATACGACAACATGAAGGTCGTGGCTACCGGCGGACTTGGAAAGATGATATATGAGAACACGGACTGCATAGATGTGTATGATCCGGATCTCACACTTCACGGACTCAGACTTATCATGGACAAGCAGAAATAAGTCGGATTTTGCAAATTATATATTATTATAGAAGCAATGGAGAAATTTATGGATTTCAGAGATAAATTGATCCTGGCGCCGATGGCTGGTGTATGTGACCAGCCATTTCGTCTTTTATGCAAGGAACAGGGCTGTGATATCCTGTACAGCGAGATGGTGAGCGCCAAGGCAATATATTATAAAAATAAGAACACGAAGCCGCTTCTGGCTATGGATGAGCGGGAGAAGCCATTTGGGCTGCAGCTCTTTGGCTCTGATCCTGAGATCATGGCGGAGATGGCAAAGAGGATAGAGAGCAACGGTTATTCGTTCATAGATGTAAATATGGGCTGCCCTGTGCCGAAGGTGGTCAACAATGGAGAGGGATCTGCGCTGATGAAGGATCCGGTTCTCGTTGGAAGGATAGTCGAGGCCATGGCAAAAGCTATAAGCATACCGCTGACCATCAAGATAAGAAGCGGATTTGATTCAGAGCATATAAATGCGCCTGAGATAGCACATATAGCCCAGGAGAGTGGGGCTGCCGCTGTGGCGGTGCACGGAAGGACAAGGCAGCAGTATTATCAGGGACATGCGGACTGGAGCGTCATAGCCAGGGTGAAGGAGGCGTGCATCATCCCGATCATTGGCAATGGCGATATAAACACTCCTCAGGACATCATAGACATGAGGGCGCAGACGAACTGTGACGGCTTTATGATAGGAAGAGGTGCGAGGGGCAACCCGTGGATATTCCGCGATATGAAATACTACTACGAGCATGGCGAGCTGCCGGACAAGCCTGACATATATGAAGTGAAGGATATGATGCTGAGACATGCGAGACTCATGGTTGAGTTCAAGGGTGAGTACACAGGTATCCATGAGATGAGAAAGCACGTGGCATGGTACTCAGTCGGAATGTATGATTCGGCAAAGCTCAGGAGCAATGTGAACCAGGTTGAGACTTACGAGGAGCTTGAGGAACTGCTCTGTAGATGGGCTGACAGCGCACCTGAAAAAGTCATTGTGAGTTAACATAAAAACAAAAAATGTAACAGGAAATAAAGAATTTATTAAAAATTCTAAAGTAAAAATATACAAGATGCTAATTTGTTTCAAAAATGTTACGGTACTAAAATGTAAAATATGCACAAAAATGGCATTTTAAAATGTTGCATATTTACATTAACTGAATTAAAGATTTTATGCGAGCTGTGCATGATTTACAAAAATAGCCACTTTGCTTGACCTTTCTTTCGACAGAGATTATAATAGCGTCATGAGTTAAATTTTAACGGTTTTGTAACAATTCTGAAACCGTAAAGAAATTAAGGAGAAAAGGTTATGCAAAAGTTTTCAGATTCATCACGTATGAAATCACAGAAACTAATGAAGACATCACTGAAAAGGAACGTAAAGAAGATTAGCATAGGAGCAGTACTCCTGGCAGTTGGATTTTCATCATACGCAGTTATCGCATCAGATGACAGCATGGTTTCATCCAAGGGCAAGGGAGTGTCGATCGCAGCAGCAGGTAATACATTATACGCAGACAACACAGCAGACTATGGAGAGGCAACATCATCAGTTGCACTGGCAGATGGTACTCTGTCAGATGTCAACAAGACTGGTTCAGTAGCCCTCTCAAGCAAGAAGACAGTTAAGAAGACTTCAGCCATAAGCGGTGGAGTTCAGGAGAGCACAACAGAGGCTCGTGCAACAGAGGCTGCACAGCAGGCAGCAGACACAACAAAGTCAGAACCTACCACACAGATGAAGGTTAAGGATAAGGATAAGTCAGCAGCAGGACTTCCTGACGATCAGATATCAGTTGATCCATCAACAGAGAAGTCAACAGATGGACTTCCTGATGACAAGGTTATTTATGTGAATGGTGAGGCATCAGGTACATATCTCGGAACATTCTGGATTACGGCATATTGTCCATGTCCAATCTGCTGCGGTGAGTACAGCAACATGGATAACCCGACAACAGCTTCAGGTGCACCTGCAGTCGAGGGTGTGACATGTGCAGCGCCAAGTAACTTTGCATTTGGTACAGAGCTTATAGTTGATGGTCATACATACACAGTTCAGGACAGAGGTGGAGCTATCAATGGCAATCATCTTGATATCTACTTCTCAAACCATCAGGCAGCTCTTAACTTCGCAACAGGCTACTATGATGTATATGTAAAGTAATAAAAAGCAGAAATTGTATACAGATATATTAAAGACCCGCCGTAAGGCGGGTTTTTAAATGCAGTGAGATAAGTGTTGAAAAAGTCGCACGAATGAGGCGGGCTATAGCTTGTTTTTTATAAAATGCTGTGTTATAATGCACACGATTATTTGTAAGAATACAGGTGATTCCTGAGTTTAGTACATAACGAAATGTTTAAATATATTTATTAAGGAGATTGGCAAATGGAACTTATCTACAGAAGCACAAGAAATGCAAATGAGACAGCAACAGCATCACAGGCTATACTTAAGGGACTTGCTAATGAGGGGGGACTCTTTGTACCAGATTCTATACCAGCACTTGATGTGTCTCTGGAAGATCTTGCAAAGATGAACTATCAGCAGGTTGCATACGAAGTTATGAAGCTTATGTTCACAGACTTCACAGAGGCTGAGCTTAAGCATTGTATAGATTCAGCATATGATTCAAAGTTTGATACACCGGTTATAGCACCACTTGTGAATAAGGCAGGAGCATATTATCTTGAGCTTTTCCATGGATCAACAATAGCATTCAAGGATATGGCACTTTCAATCCTTCCATATCTTCTCACAACATCAGCAAAGAAGAATGGCGTAAAGAATGAGATCGTCATCCTCACAGCAACATCAGGTGATACAGGTAAGGCTGCCCTTGCAGGATTTGCAGATGTTCCTGGAACAAAGATCATCGTGTTCTATCCAAAGCACGGTGTAAGCCCAATCCAGGAGAAGCAGATGGTTACACAGAAGGGTGACAATACATTTGTTGTTGGTATCACAGGTAACTTTGATGATGCCCAGACAGGTGTGAAGAAGATGTTCTCAGATGCTGAGCTTGCAAAGTACATGGATGAGAAGGGCTATCAGTTCTCATCAGCAAACTCCATCAACATCGGACGTCTTGTCCCTCAGATGGTATACTATGTATACGCCTACACAAGACTTGTTGCAGACGGAACCATCAAGGCCGGCGATAAGATCAACGTGGATGTTCCAACAGGTAACTTTGGTAATATCCTTGCTGCATACTACGCAAAGGAGATGGGACTTCCAATCGCAAAGTTCATCTGTGCATCAAATGACAACAAGGTTCTGTTTGATTTCTTCCAGACAGGAACATACGATAGAAACAGAGAGTTCATACTCACAACATCGCCATCGATGGATATCCTCATTTCAAGCAACCTTGAGAGACTGATATACAAGATTGCTGGCAATGATGCTGAGAAGAACTCAGAGCTTATGAAAGAACTCACAACAGATGGAGTGTACACCATCACAGACGATATGAAGGCAAAGCTTGCTGAGTTCTATGGTGGATATGCAACAGAGGCAGAGACAGCAGCTACCATCAAAAAGGTATATGAGTCAGATGATTATATCATCGATACACATACAGCAGTTGCGGCTACAGTATATGAAAAGTATGTGGCAGAGACAGGAGATAAGACACCTACAGTCATCGCGTCAACAGCAAGCCCATACAAGTTCACAAGAAGCGTTATGAACGCTATAGACGCTGAGTATGATTCCAAGACAGACTTTGAGCTTGTCGACGAGCTTGAGAAGCTCTCAGGCGTAAAGGTACCTCAGGCTATAGAGGATATCAGATCAGCAAAGGTTCTCCATGACACAGTATGTGACAAGGAGGATATGCTTGCAGAGGTTAAGGGATTCCTTAATATCTAAAGCATAGTAAGAGACATAAGCTGGTATATCTGATAGGAAATAGGCAGATATAATATACGAATAAAGCATAAATACAATATTATAGATTGACAGTTCATTAGTACCATCCTGTCACTAAACAAAACTAGGACATAAGAAGATCAGAATGTCCTATTCTGGTCTTTTTTTGTGGTGAACAGTTGGATGCTTATAGGAGGAGTTATGTATAAGTTAAAGACAAAGGCAAGTTTTGACAGCGCCCATTTTTTGAAAGATTATGACGGCAAATGCAGCAATATCCACGGACACAGATGGACTGTGGAGATCGAGGTCGGTGCAGAGACTCTTGAGAGCGATACACAGAACAGAGGAATGGTGGTTGATTTCTCCAATCTGAAGAAGGATCTGAAGGAGATTGCGGATCACTTTGACCACAGCCTTATCATGGAAACGGGAAGCCTGAAGCAGGCGACGGAGGATGCGCTGCTGGCGGAAAATCTGAGAATCGTGAAGGTTGATTTCAGACCTACTGCTGAGAACTTTGCAAAGTATATATATGATGAGATGGCAGGCCGGGGCTACAAGGTCATAGAGGCAAGTGTGTATGAGACACCGAACAACGTGGCTTCTTATTGTGAGTAAATATATATGATAGGATTCCGGTGAGAAGCTGGCAGGTCTAAAAATCTGGAAGATGTGAGAGAATGGAGAATATACACCGGGAGAAAGGAAATACAGTCGTGAGCACATACAGAGTAGTAGAGAGATTTATAAGTATCAACGGTGAGGCTGCAAGAGCCGGAGAACTTGCCGTGTTCATAAGATTTGCGGGATGCAATCTTGATTGCGGTTACTGCGATACCAAGTGGGCAAATGAGGCAGGCGTTCCGTATGAGGAGCTGACCGAGGATGATATTATCGATTATGTCAGAAGGACAGAGGTGAAGAACGTCACCCTGACAGGTGGGGAGCCGCTGATACAGAAGGATATAGATAAGCTCCTCCTTGCATTTGAGCTGGAGGACGATATAAGGGTTGAGATCGAGACGAACGGAAGTGTGGATATAGCAGAGTTCAAGGCCCTTGGAGGGAATGTGTCATACACGCTGGATTACAAATGTCCGTCCAGCGGCATGGAAAGTGACATGTGCCTTGCAAATTATAACTATATAGACAAGAATGATTCGGTGAAATTTGTGGTCGGTTCACAGGAAGATCTGGAGAAGTGTCTTGAGATAGTTCAGGAGTATGCGCTGGATGAGAAGACGAGAGTATTCATCAGTCCTGTGTATGGCAGCATAGATCCTGCGGATATAGTGGATTTTATGATCGAGAACGATATGAACGATGTAAAGCTTCAGTTACAGCTTCACAAGTTCATTTGGGATCCGGAAGAAAGAGGTGTATAAGATGGCGATAGATAAAGAGGCTATAAAGGAGCACGTAAGAGGGATACTGATTGCACTTGGGGATGACCCGGACAGAGAGGGGCTTGTAGAGACTCCTGACAGGGTTGCACGCATGTATGAGGAAGTATTTGAGGGAATGAACTACACCAACGACGAGCTGGCCGAGATGTTCGGCAAGACATTTGCAGAGGACGGAGTGGCAAGGCAGGCCGGTGACATGGTGTTTGTCAAGGATATAGAGGTGTTCAGCTACTGTGAGCATCACATGGCGCTTATGTACGACATGAAGGTGTCAGTCGCATACATTCCAAATGGAAGAGTGCTCGGACTTTCTAAGATAGCGAGGATTGCGGATATGGTGGCGAAGAGACTTCAGCTCCAGGAGAGGATAGGCTCGGACATAGCCTACGTCATATCCAAGGCTGCTGGAACTGAGGACGTGGCGGTCATGATAGAGGCACATCACAGCTGCATGACGGCAAGGGGCATCAAGAAACCGGGAAGCAAGACCATGACGACCACTCTCAGGGGAAGATTTGAGAGCGACACAGCTCTGCAGAACAAGATGCTGATGATGTACAATGCGGGAAGATAGTTATCGGTACACTGAATTGATAATGGTGAATTTGTTTATCCGTGAGCGTTATAATGCGGTTCGGAATATCATATTTGATTATATATGGAGGATGAGATCATGCAGAATTTAAAGAATAAGGATGAGGCAGTTGTAGTATTCAGCGGCGGACAGGACAGCACAACGTGTCTGTTGTGGGCACTCAAGAAGTATAAGAAAGTGTACGCCGTATCATTTGACTATGGACAGAGACATGCGTTAGAGCTTGAGTGTGCTAAGGAGATCGCGGACAAATTCGGAGTGGAGCATCACATACTCGACATGAGTCTGCTTAACCAGCTTGCGCCAAATTCACTGACAAGAACAGACATGAAGGTTGATGAGAATGCACCTGATGAGGGTACACCGAACTCATTTGTCGATGGAAGAAACATGGTATTTCTTACATTTGTAGCAATATTTGCCAAACAGAGGGGAATATCTGATATAATAACAGGAGTGTCCCAGAGTGACTTCTCAGGATACCCAGACTGCAGGGATATATTTATCAAATCGTTAAATACAACACTTAACCTTGCAATGGACTACGAGTTTGATATAATAACACCATTGATGTGGATCGATAAGATGGAGACATGGAAGATGGCTGATGAGCTGGGCGGACTGGACGTCATCAGAGATATGACACTTACATGTTATAATGGCATCAAGGGCGAGGGCTGCGGACATTGTCCATCATGCAAGCTCCGCAAGAAGGGGTATGATCTGTACATGAAGTACAAGGAGGATCACAAGTAAATAAGCAGTATCAAAGGGAAAGGTTGTGTTATTGAAAGTATGAAGAATATGCTGTTCATCATGAATCCCAAAGCGGGTAGGACTACTCTGAAGAATTCTTTGGTGGATGTGCTGGAAGTGTTCTGCAATAACGATTACGCGGTCAGGACATATCTTACGAAATCGGCAGATGACGCAGAGAGAATTGTTCAGGAGGAAGGCGCAAACTACGATGTGATCGTATGTGCGGGGGGCGATGGAACCCTGGGCAACACAGTTACAGGATATATGAAGAGCGGGATAAGGGTTCCACTTGGATATATTCCGTGTGGCTCCACCAATGACTTTGCAAGGAGCATGGACATACCGAGAGAGACGGTTGAGGCGGCTGAGATGATAGTGAAGGCAGAGCCGTTCTCCATAGATATAGGAAGTCTGAACGACAAGAACTTTGTTTATGTCGCAGCTTTTGGAATGTTCTCAGATACATCATATGCAACGCCGCAGAATATGAAGAATATATTTGGACATGCGGCATATGTATTGCAGGGGATAAAAAGCCTGGCAAATGTACCATCTTACAAGATGAAGGTTACAATAGACGGGGACGAGCAGGAAGGCGAGTTTATATTCGGTATGGTGTCCAACTCGGTATCCGTTGGAGGGTTTAAGAGTATAACCCGAAAAGGAGTTGAGTTCGATGACGGACTTTTTGAGGGAGTATTGATAAGGACAATGAAGACACCGGCTGACCTGGAGAGAGTGGTCAGGGCACTTCTTACAGGTGATGTGAATGAGAGGAGCATGGTTTCATTCAGGGCTCACAGGGTCAAGTTTGATGCAGAGGATCCGGTTGCATGGACATGTGATGGTGAGTTCGGCGGAGAATATAAGGAGACCAAGATACACATCCACAGGAGAGCGATAGATCTTCTGGTCGTTCAAGAAAGCGAGCAGGATGAGGTTATAGAATAATAGAATCGAGGATTTTACAATGGGTAAATATTTTGGAACAGATGGGTTCAGAGGCGAGGCAAATGTAGACCTTACAGTGGAGCATGCCTATAAGGTTGGAAGATACCTTGGCTACTACTATGGCAAGCAGCATGAGGATGGAAAGGCTCATGTCGTCATCGGAAAGGATACGAGACTTTCAAGCTACATGTTCGAGTATTCCCTGGTTGCGGGACTTACAGCCAGCGGAGCTGATGTATACCTGATGCATGTAACACCTACACCTAGTGTGTCTTATATAGTCCGCACAGGTGATTTTGACTGCGGTATCATGATCTCAGCCAGCCATAACCCATACTATGACAATGGTATAAAAGTCATCAATGGTCAGGGCTACAAGCTTGAGGCTGCCATCGAGAATGAGATCGAGCAGTATATAGATGGTGAGCTTGGCGAGATACCATTTGCAAAGAAGGACAGCATCGGTAAGACCACCGACTACACAATGGGAAGAAACAGATATATAGGTTATCTGCTCACGATCCCTACCAGACCTTTCAAGGGAATGAGAATTGGTCTTGACTGTGCAAATGGTGCGTCATATCTGGTTGCAAAGTCGGTGTATGACGCTCTCGGAGCAAAGACATATGTCATCAACAATGAGCCAAATGGAACAAACATCAACACGGACTGTGGTTCAACACACATTGAAAAGCTTCAGGCATTTGTCAAGGAGAAGGGACTTGATGTGGGATTTGCATTTGACGGTGATGCGGACAGGTGTCTTGCAGTGGACGACAAGGGCGAAATCGTGGATGGAGACAAGATACTCTATGTCTGCGGTCGTTATCTGAAGGATAAGGGCGAGCTGAACAACAATACCATCGTCACAACTATCATGTCCAACCTTGGACTTTACAAAGCACTTGACAAGAAGGGCATCAACTATGAGAAGACGGCAGTCGGTGACAAGTACGTGTTCGAAAATATGATGGAGCACGGACATTCCATCGGCGGCGAGCAGTCAGGACATATCATCTTCTCCAAGTATGCAACAACCGGTGACGGTGTCCTCACCTCACTGATGATCATGGAGACTATACTTGGACGTAAGGTCAAGCTCTCAGAGCTGTTCCACAGCCTGACGATATATCCACAGCTCCTTGTGAATGTCAAAGTTTCAAGCAAGGATGCAGTCATGAACGATGCTGATGTGCTGAAATTGAACGATGAGATAGCAGCAGAGCTTGGAGACGACGGAAGACTTCTTCTCAGACAGAGCGGTACAGAGCCTGTCATCAGAGTTATGGTCGAGGCAGCCACAGATGAGCTGTGTGAGAAGTATGTATACAAGATGGTGGATCTCATAAAGGCAAAGGGACACGCAGTGGAGTAGAGAGTGGTATAAAAGCTCAAAAGATACAAAGTACGTAAAATTTGTATCTTTTGGGCTTTTTTTCAATTCCAGGTGGAAGCCGGAAGGACTATGTGGTAACCTGCCGCGTCAGGAGAGAAGTACAGCGCGACCGGTGAGGCGAGGTTGTGGCAGAGATATGTGGATTTTCTCAAGTTCAAACAGACAAATACTTGCGAAATATACTGCTGTTGGCGAAAATGCATGAAAAAAGTGGGGTATAATCCTAAAAATGATAGAATTTATCTGTTGACATGTTGTGGCAAAACAGATAAAGTTTTATGTGGCGAAAGATATGACTGTCACCAGACATACGATGAGAATTATGTGGCCGTGACAGTTACAATAATATAACATGAGAGGCATATATTTATGAACGAATGTTTAAGATCCCATTATTATGACGAGGACGAGATGCACGAGGAGTGCGGAGTCTTCGGTATCTATGATTTCGATGGAAATGATGTGGCGAACACGATCTATTATGGTCTGTTTGCATTGCAGCACCGTGGGCAGGAGAGCTGCGGTATAGCGGTGTCAGACACTGCCGGTCCTAAGGGCAAGGTCAGCTCCTTAAAGGGCATGGGCCTTGTGAATGAGGTGTACACACCTGATTCACTGAGCAAGCTAAAGGGAAATATCGGTGTGGGTCATGTGAGATATTCAACAGCCGGTGCCAGCACTATAGAGAATGCACAGCCACTGGTTCTCAATTATGTAAAGGGAACTCTGGGACTTGCACACAACGGCAATCTGGTAAATGCTCCTGAGCTTAGACGTGAGCTGGAACTCACAGGCGCTATATTCCAGACTACAATTGATTCTGAGGTAATAGCTTACCATATAGCCAGGGAGAGAGTTAAGTGTGGTTCCGTTGAGGAGGCTGTCACTAGAGCTCTCAAGAAAGTAAGGGGATCATATTCACTTGTCATCATGAGTCCTAGAAAGCTTATCGGAGCCAGAGATCCATTTGGTTTCAGACCGCTTTGTATAGGAAAGCGTGATAACGCATACATACTGGCATCTGAGAGCTGTGCGCTCGATACAATAGGTGCCGAATTTGTCAGGGATGTGGAGCCTGGAGAGGTTGTAACCATATCACCTGAGTACGGAATCCAGTCGTACAAGAACATGTGCCAGGAGCAGCATGCAAGATGTATATTTGAGTATATATATTTTGCGAGACTTGATTCAGTCATAGATGGAATGTCTGTGTACGATTCGCGTATCACAGCCGGAAGATGCCTTGCAAAGGACAGCCCGGTTGACGCTGATGTGGTAGTTGGCGTTCCTGAATCGGGAAATGCAGCGGCCATGGGCTATTCACTTGAATCGGGTATTCCATATGGAACGGCATTTGTCAAGAATGGATACGTGGGAAGAACATTCATAAAGCCACAGCAGAGCCAGAGAGAGTCCAGTGTGCGTGTCAAGCTGAACGTCCTTAAGGAGGCTGTAAATGGCAAGCGTGTCATAATGATAGATGACTCTATAGTTCGTGGAACCACGAGTGACAGAATAGTTGGCATGCTCAGGGAGGCAGGAGCGACTGAGGTCCATGTAAGGATCAGTTCACCTCCATTCCTGTATCCATGCTACTTTGGAACTGATATTCCGGACAGAGAGCAGCTCATAGCATACAACAGGTCTGTAGATGATATATGCAAGATCATAGGTGCCGATTCTCTAGCGTACCTGAAGATGGAGAGGCTTCCGGAGATCTCAGGCGGAAGACAGTACTGCCACGGATGCTTCAGCGGCCAATATCCTATGAAACCGCCTACAGAGGACATCAGAGGCGACCACGAAGACTTCAAGAGAGGATCGGAGTCTCATATTATATCATGAGGAGGGGCCCGCGTAAGCGGGAGGAGTCCTGGTGATAGCGCACGAAAGTGCGCACTTGTCGGAAGATAAGACATGAGGAGGGGCCCGCGTAAGCGGGAGGAGTCCTGGTGATAGCGCACGAAAGTGCGCACTTGTCGCAAGACAAAAATTGTGAAAATTCGGAATCATATCAGCGGAAAAAGCGGATATTGATTCCGAATTTCTGGTTTATGCAAAAAAAGCATGGAAATAATCTGAAACCCATGTATAATAGTTGTGTGATAAGATATAAAAGCATTTGTCAGCTGGCAGATGCGGGAGACTACAGGAAGAAAGAGGTAAAGACATGAGTAAGGACAAGTACGAAAGCCCACTGTGTGAAAGATACGCTAGTAAGGAAATGCAGTATATTTTCTCACCTGATATGAAGTTTAAGACATGGAGAAAGCTGTGGATAGCTCTTGCTGAGACAGAGAAGGAGCTTGGTCTTAAGGACGAGAACGGCAATCCAAGAATCACAGATGAGCAGATCGAGGAGCTCAAGGCTCACGCTGATGACATCAACTATGATGTTGCCAGAGAGAGAGAAAAGCTGGTTCGTCACGACGTAATGAGCCACGTATATGCATACGGTGTTCAGTGCCCTAAGGCAGCAGGAATAATCCACCTTGGAGCAACAAGCTGCTATGTAGGCGATAACACAGACGTTATCGTTATGACAGAGGCATTAAAGCTTGTCAGAAAGAAACTCATCAATGTTATAAATGAGCTGGCAAAGTTCGCAGATCAGTACAAGGATCTCCCAACTCTTGCATTTACACATTTCCAGCCTGCACAGCCAACGACAGTCGGCAAGCGTGCAACACTCTGGATGCAGGAGCTGCTCCTTGACCTCTCTGATATAGAGTACATGATCAGCCAGCAGAAGCTTCTCGGATCAAAGGGAACAACTGGAACACAGGCAAGTTTCCTTGAGCTCTTCGGAGGAGATCACGAGACAGTGAGAAAGATAGATGGAAAGATCGCTGAGAAGATGGGATTTGCTGAGTGCTATCCTGTATCAGGCCAGACATATTCAAGAAAGGTCGACTCAAGAGTTCTTAATGTGCTCTCAGGCATCGCACAGAGTGCACACAAGTTCTCAAATGATATCAGACTTCTCCAGCACTTAAAGCAGATAGAGGAGCCATTTGAGAAGAACCAGATTGGTTCATCAGCTATGGCATACAAGAGAAACCCAATGAGAAGTGAGAGAATCGCATCACTTGCCAATTATGTAATGTGTGACGCGCTCAATCCTGCTATCACAGCCGCAACACAGTGGTTTGAGAGAACACTTGATGACTCAGCAAATAAGCGTATCTCAGTTCCAGAGGCATTCCTTGCAGTTGATGGAATCCTTGATCTGTACCTGAATGTTGTAGATGGCCTTGTGGTATATGACAAGGTTATCTACCAGTGCTTCATGAAGGAGATTCCATTCATGGCAACAGAGAATATCATGATGGATGCTGTTAAGCGTGGCGGCAACCGTCAGGAGCTTCATGAGAAGATCAGAGAGTACTCAATGCTTGCAGGCGAGCAGGTCAAGAAGTACGGAAGAGAGAATGACCTCGTTGACCGTATCGCAGCAGACCCTGACTTTGGTATGACAAAGGAGGAGATCGTATCTATCCTTGAGCCAAAGAACTTCGTAGGTCGTGCTCCTGAGCAGACAAGAGAGTTCCTTGCAGAGGTCATTCAGCCTATCCTCGATGAGAACAAGGATATCCTCGGTGTTACTGCGGAGATCAATGTATAAAGATCTGAATTAAAATGTATATAGAGTAAATAAGACGCTGGCGCATTTGCAGTGTTGATATGTCTGTTCTGTCATGGACATATCAACAAGCTTATGTGCCGGCGCTTTTTATATATTGAATGGGTGTCATTTTGCGGCGGAATGCGGATTACATGGACTGACAGACAGCTCAATTCTACGCATAAAAATTCTTGTCGTAATTTCATTAGATTTGCATTTGCTAAGGTACGAATAGGTACATTCTAAGGTTTACATTTGGAAATAGATGTGTTAGTATGGTTAGCGAAAACTAACCTAAAAATTAATACAAAAGAGTGTTAAGGGGGCTAAAGAGATGTTGGTGACAATAGTTGCGGCGGTAATTGTTATGGTGGCCTATTTCCTTCTTCTGTACGGAATGGTCGCATTTGTACAGGATAAGAGATTTATGGGCACAGCACCGAAGGAGAATCTGGCGGTGATTCCTGACAGAAAAGAGAGATTTCGCGGAGCTCATGCGGTTGGATGGTGTATAGAAGTAGTTGCACTTCTGCTGTTTATAGGAGCTATCGTGCTTAGCGTGTGGGATGGCGTACGGCATGATTTCGGCTACTGGAAGTTCTTCGCGCGATTCATAGTGATAATGTATGTGATGGAGATCTATGATATAGGTTTCTTTGACTGGGTGCTGCTCTGTCATTCAAACTTCTTCCCGCGTTATTATCCGGAGGTCAAGGGAGTTGTGGGACCTCATATGTTCGGATACAATATGAAGATGCATGTTATGCACTTTATTATATATATTCCTATCTGCGCTGTGGTCGCCGGGGTGTGTATGCTGTTTTAGAAAAGACTAAATCTACTTAGGTTATCTTTTGATATAGTCATGATAGTTATTGAACAGCCTTGGAATGATATAGTATAATATTATCAATAATAATTGGAGGTTGATAGTATGCCAGAAATATCACTGTTTTATGGAATCAGAATAACTATGTATTATGATGATCATAATCCGCCACATTTTCATGCAGAATATAACGGAAATAAAGCTATAATAGATATAAATGAAGCACGGGTTATAAAAGGTGCATTGCCTTCAAGGCAGTTAAAGCTCATACTTGCATGGTGCGTAATTCATCAAGATGAGTTAATGCAGAATTGGGAATTATCGAAGGATGGTTTGCCATTAAACAGAATAAATCCATTGATTTAAAAGTTATGTATTATACAGAGAGGGGGAATTGGCATGATATATGATATAGTACAGGTAGTTCCATTTGAAGATTATACAGTATATGTGTATTTTGAGGATGGCAAAATTGTATGTTATGATGCAAAACCACTACTGGATAAGAAAGTGTTTGAACCGCTTAGAGACAAAGATTTCTTTTTGAATTCATGTACAATTTTGAATGGAACTTTGGCATGGGATGTGACAGGAACGAGGGATACATCAAAATGTCTGGATATTGATCCGGATACGTTATATGAATTGGAAAATGTTAAAGAGAAAATAGCGTAACATAAATCGGTATACAGTAAACTATAAATAGCTGGTGTATGGACGAAACGTCTGTGCGCCAGTTTTTTTGTGCAGACAATAATACAGAGTTTGTATATGCACAGGATTTGGGTGGCTGTCGGGGCAACTATGAAAAAACTGATCAGCGTGATATAATGAGCATTGTTCGATGTATTTATGAAATATAAGGGGATATATTATTATGATGAAACTGACAAAGGAAGAACAGCACAGGCAGTGTATAAAAGAGATCAAAGCGACGTTGCTTGTGGTATTTATATGTTTTTTATGGCATGTGCTAACCGCGTTCCTGCTAAATGGCACCGGGTGGACGGTGTTCCATATGCCGGCGTGGTTTGTGGTCTCGGTGCTTGGAACAGTGGTGCTTGCGGTAATCGGTGTATTCTGGCTGCTTAAGTTTGTGTTTGTAGATTTCCAATATGAAGAGGATGAGAGTGAGGGTGAAAATGAACAGTAATCAGATATTGATCTTATCGGTTTTTCTCGGATATCTGTTATTCAATATTGTGGTGAGCTTTGTCTACAGCAGAAGGGCGGAGAAAAGTCTGCACACAACGTCCGAGAAGAAGTATTTCATAGGCGGAAGAAATATGAACGGAATCGTCCTAGCCATGACGATCATGGCGACATACACTTCCGCAAGTTCATTTATATCAGGGCCGGGTGCAGCGGGTCTTACATATGGATATGCACAGGCGTGGATAGCTGCTATCCAGGTCCCGGTCACATTTCTGGTGCTCGGTGTGCTTGGAAATAAGCTGGCGATAGTGTCCAGACGAACGGGCGCTGTGACAGTGGTGGGCTACTTCAAGGCGAGATACAAGAGCGATGCGCTGGTGGTCATCACGAGCCTTGGACTTATAGTTTTCTTCATAGCACAGATGATAAGCCAGTTTACGGGAGGGGCCACACTTATAGCATCCATAACGGGAATGGATCATGTGAGTTCACTTTTGATATTTGGCACAGTCGTGATATTGTACACAGCTATTGGCGGATTCAGTGCGGTTGTCATAACTGACACGATTCAGGGAATAGTAATGTGTATCGGAACATTCCTGTTTATATTCTTTGTCTTAAGGAGCGGGGGCGGTCTTGCCGCGATAGATGCCGGTCTTCAGACAAATCTGCCGGAGGTGTACGATGACATTTTCTCGAAATACACGCCAGGAGGACTGCTCAGCTATTGGGTGCTTGTGGGATTTGGAACGCTGGGACTTCCCCAGACTGCTGTGCGCGCCATGGGATTTAAGGATACGAAGAGCATGCACAGAGCGATGTGGATCGGAGTTCTCACATGCAGCTTTGTAATCGTGGGAATGCATCTTGCAGGAACATGGGCTGGCGCACTTGTCGATACGGACAATCTTCCAACTTCGGATTATTTTATACCGTATATAGTACAGAAGATCATGCCGCCTGGAATAGCAGCGATATTCCTCGCAGCGCCGATGGCAGCAGTCATGTCGACAGCGGATTCGCTCCTCATACTTGCCGCAGCAGCTATAGTGAAGGATCTGTGGAAGAATTACGTGGTGGGTGATGATCCGGTGAAAAATGAGAAATACGACAAGAATGTCAAGCTGGTGAGCACGATACTTACGATGTTGCTCGGCGTGGTGGTGATGGTTCTCACGATCAATCCGCCAGATATAATTTTCATGCTCAACATGTTTGCATTTGGCGGACTTGAATGCACATTCTTTTGGCCTCTTGTGGGAGGTCTGTTCTGGAAGAAGGGAACTAAGCAGGCGGCGGTGTGCAGCAGCGTAGGTGCGATCGCGACATATATATTTGCAACGTATTTTATCAAGATCGCTGGGATAAATGCGGTCGTGTGGGGACTGATGGTAGGTGCGGTGCTGTACTTTGGAATTGGGTTTATAACGGGAAGAAAAGGACTTGATCCGGATATTCTGGACAAGTGCTTTTGATATGTGCGCAGGATGTATGAACTTGAAAATAGAGTTGAAAGGTAAAATGAAGCATGAATGAGATAAACGACAACAAAAAAGCTATGTCCGAGGATGTGAAACGGGCACTGATAAGGTTTAACAAGGACAACATCTATGTTCAGAACCTGAAGATAGAGCTGGTCGATATGAGCCTTGGATATGTGAAGGGCAAGATGATGGTCACAGAGGATGTCCTTAATCCATATGGTTCTGTGCATGGTGGATGTCTGTACTCACTTGCGGATATAGTGAGCGGGATCGCAGCATGTACCTACGGAAAGTTTTCTTCAACTATAGATGGAACCATGACATATATAGCTCCAGCTATGAACACGGAGTATCTCATCTGTGAGGGAATCGAGATCCGCCAGGGCAAGAAGGTGTCACTGTACGAGGCAAATATTTACGATGACAAGGGACAGCTTGTAGACAAGGCAAGGTTCTCATTCTACATGATGAACCGTTCTGTTGTGGAATAGATGGGAGATGTAAGGCAAGGTGAAATATACAAATGTTATCTCAGGCAAGTTCGTAGACAGACCAAACAGGTTCACAGCCCATGTGGAGATAGACGGAGTTACAGAGACCGTGCACGTAAAGAACACGGGGAGGCTTAGCAGTTTGCTGATACCGGGGAACACGGTCAGCCTTGAGAAGTCTGCAAATCCAAAACGCAAGACGAAATACGATCTCATAGCGGTGGAGGATCCAAAGCTTGGCTGGGTGAACGTGGACAGTCAGGTGCCGAATAAGGTGGTTTTGGAATGGCTTAAAACTAAGGATTATGACTTTATAAAGCCGGAGTATGTATACGGGGATTCAAGGATTGATTTCTATATGGAAAAGGATGGCACAAAGTATCTCATGGAGGTCAAGGGCTGTACGCAGGAGATCGGTGGTATAGGATATTTCCCGGATGCACCCACCGACAGGGGAGTCAGGCATTTGCGGGAGCTGATGAAGGCGGTCTCCGAGGGATATAAATGCTATGTGGCATTTGTCATTCCGATGACAGGGATAACTGAGGTCAGGCCAAATGCGGAAATGCACAGGGAGTTCGCGGAGACTTTCTATGGGGCGAAGGCTGCCGGCGTGGAGGTGTTAAATCTCACGTGCCGGGTTACACGGGATGAGCTGGAGATAGTGGAGCGTTGGATTCCAGATCGTGGATGAGAATAATGAGGAATATATAATGGTTTGCAGGCTGTCGTAGATGGTAAGTGATTTAGAAGATATAAGTAGCTTTGGTAAGAAATAGGTGATAACAGATAAATAGATTAGTCTACGAAGCGTAGAACCCGCATAGATTCACCATATTCTACGCCTCGTGGGTGTGATTTGCAATAAAAAGGGGAGATAGTTGAGCCAGAAAGGAGGAAAACATATGGACCAGATTAAAATTGGACGATTCATCGCTGATGAGAGAAAGAGAAAGGGATATACTCAAAAACAGCTTTCTGAAAAACTTGGAATCAGCGATAAAACAATTTCAAAATGGGAACGAGGAAATGGTTTTCCGGAAGTTTCATTACTGTTGCCGTTATGTGATGAATTAGAGATAACAGTGAATGAATTACTATCTGGCGAAAGAGTATCTGAAGAGGATTATCGAAAGAAAGCGGAGGTTAATATGGTGAATTTAGTTAGAGAGGCACAGGAAAGCAAAAAGAAAATTATTTTGTCTGCAATGGTCGCGACACTTACGATAGTTGCGGCATTTCCATTGTTTTTATTGTCAGGAATTCTGGAGATGGAGAATTGGCTGAGGGTTCTGCTTATCGCAATAGGGTTAGTAGTGGTATGTGGCGGAATAGTGATTGCGTGTATTCTTGATAGAGAGGCAGGAGCATTTGAATGCCCTGATTGCAACACAAGGTTTGTTCCGGATATGAAGTCATATGTAATGGGAGCACATACATTAACAAAGCGTAAATTAGTTTGTCCTCATTGTGGTGCACATAGATATTGCAAAAAGGTGCTTACAAAATAGATTTAAGGAGAGGTCATGGAGATAAAAAAGATTGATGAAGAATTTTCAGTGTGTCAGGTGGAAGCTTATACATATGCGAATCTCGATTCTGATTATTGTTTTCTAGGAAAAACTGATGAGGAAAAGTCTCTGGTATGCCCGGTGAGTGAAGTGCCGGCAAATGTTATAAAGCGTGATGACGGCTGGATGGCCTTCCGCATTCAGGGCGTATTGGACTTTTCTTTGATCGGGATTCTGGCAAAAATCGCATCTGTTCTGGCGGATAACGGAATTTCGATATTTGCAGTATCCACATACAATACGGATTATGTTATGGTGAAGAAGGAGAATTTTCAAGATGCACTTGAAGTTCTGGCGGCAGCAGGGTATGACATCGTGGATTGAGAGTTGATAAACCGAAACTTAAAACCGGGATGAGAATTATGGAGAAATGTAAATGGATTATGCCTTATTACAAAAAATATACAATATCAAGTCATTTGTAGGATATACAGATGAGGAGATAAAAGGGCTGAGAGCGGGATTTGAGAGCATCCCACATACGCTATATGAGATATGGAAGAAATGTGGTAAAACAAGCGAGCTGTTTGATCATAGCAATGATCCCTGGGTTACTCTTGATTTTCAGCGCAGGTATAAATGGACAAGGAAGACAAAAGGATATTTTTATATCTTGAATGAGAATCAAG
This sequence comes from Coprococcus sp. OM06-34AC, assembly GCF_003462545.1. Classification (NCBI taxonomy): domain Bacteria; kingdom Bacillati; phylum Bacillota; class Clostridia; order Lachnospirales; family Lachnospiraceae; genus Coprococcus; species Coprococcus sp. OM06-34AC. The sequence goes on along the minus strand of NZ_QTZF01000001.1, from coordinate 639,094 downwards.
GTGTATATCAGGTCGCGATCAGAAGGGCTGATATGGCTGAGGATGATCCACCTGTGTATGTCGTGGAAACGGATGACGATGGCACGGTCAACGAGATCGGCCAGGCTGAAAATAGTTTGTCTGCATTTATGATGGGAATGTTGATATATGAGGCGGCAATATCCTGTTTTGAGTTTTGCGCAGAGGATATTATCTGGTATGATGATGGTGATGTTGAAAAGATAGATGGGATATTAAATAAATATCCGTATCATGTTTATAACTGGTATTCTGACAGAATTGATCTATACACGAAAACTGATGAAGAAATCTTGTTTGTTATGCAGGGAGATTCTCCGAATGGTACATATTCAGCACGGACAGAAACGGCATATCATGAGATTGACAGATTAATAGGCGGTATTGGGGAAAGATAAAGTAATTATACTGATGTGAAGGATGGGATAAAGAAATGGCAACTATAAAAATGGGAAAATTGGTCGAGGTTGATATCAGAAAGTTATGGGGACATGAACAGTATGATTTTTCAAATTGGCTTGCGGATAAAGAGAACCTTGAATTACTAAACGAGACAATAGGATTAACGCTAAGTGAAGTTGAAAAAGAAGTTTATGTAGGTGCATATAGATGTGACTTGGTAGGGAAAGATGAGGTTACAGGAGAAAAAGTAATCATTGAAAATCAGCTTGAAGCATCAAATCACGATCATCTTGGCAAAATTATTACATATGCTTCCGGGTTGGATGCAAATGTTATTGTATGGATTGTTAAGGAGGCTCGTGAGGAGCATAGAAGTGCTATAGAGTGGCTTAATAATAATACTGCCACGAATATCAATTTTTTCCTGATTGAGGTGCATGCATATCAAATTGGAGATTCACTTTATGCACCAAAGTTTGAAGTGGTTGAAAAACCAAATGGATTTATAAAGAATGCCAAAACTCAATCTGGATCAGGTGAATATAATAGATCACAATCAGAAAGGCTGGAATTCTGGAATAGATTTAACGAAATAGTTGCGGAAAGAGGAAAGCCATTCAATGTCAGAAAAGCATCCACGGATCATTGGTATGATATAGCTATAGGGGTAAGTGGGTGTCATGTTGCATTAAATCTTGTAAATAAGGACAGTTGTGTTGTGATTGAGTTGTATATAAATGATGATAAAGAATTGTTCGATCATTTAGAATTGTCGAGAACAGAGATAGAGTCTAAGTTAGGATTAAAGTTAGATTGGCAAAGACTGGATGACAAAAAAGCCTCACGTATCATGTACAGGTTACCTGGATTAAATTTCGACGACCATTCAAATTATGATTATTTAATGAATGAAATGATAGACAAAGCAGTGTTGTTTGTTAAGGTATTCAAGAGATACATAAAATAAGCACAAAGATTAAGGAGCGTGGATTATGAGTAAGAATGAAATTGCTACCATAGATCATGTATTCCTGGAAAGCGTTTCTGATGTATTGTTACAAGCAAGGAAGAATGCTAAAACGGCAGTTAATCTCACTATGGTATATGCCTATTATGAAATTGGCAGAATAATCGTAGAGGAAGAACAGCGCGGAGAACGGAGAGCAGCATATGGACAGCAACTCTTGAAGGGATTATCTGATTATTTAACACAGAATTTTGGAAAAGGATTTTCTGTTGGAAATTTAAAAAATATTCGTCAATTTTATAAGGTTTATTCTGCGGATCAAATTGGCGAAACAGTGTTTAGCCAATTCAAGGATCTTCCATCGATTAACACGGGAAGAAAATTTTATCTTAGTTGGTCACATTACTTGAAATTGATGCGAATAGAAGATGTTGATGAGAGGCATTTTTATGAAATTGAAGCTGTAAAGAATGACTGGAGCTTGCGTGAATTAGAGAGACAGTTCGATAGTGCTCTGTATCACAGAATTTTACTTAGTACTGATAAAGATAAGATTCAGAGACTATCTGTGGAGGGACAGATAATAGAGAAATCTTCTGATTTGGTTAAAGATCCTTATGTTTTAGAATTTTTGGGGCTGGAGGATAAAAGTGAGTATTCAGAGAATGAACTGGAAACGAGGTTGATCAATAATCTGCAGTCATTTCTTCTAGAGTTGGGCACCGGATATACTTTTGTAGCCAGACAGAAAAGATTTACTTTTAATGAAGAACATTTCAGGGTAGATTTAGTGTTTTATAATAGAATGTTACGATGCTTTGTTCTTTTTGATTTAAAGATAGGTTCGCTGAAACACCAAGATTTAGGACAGATGCAGATGTATGTGAATTACTATGATCGTTATGAAAAGCAGGAGGATGAAAATCCTACTATAGGAGTTCTACTTTGCCAAGACAAGGACGATTCTATGGTGGAATTGACTCTTCCAAAGGATTCAAATATATTTGCGTCGAAGTATCAGCTTTATTTACCAGATAAAAAGCTACTACAGGATAAACTGGGCGAATGGGTAAAAGAATGTGATGCAGATAAATGCACAAAATAGAAACGAGATTCAAAAGGAGCAGATTATGTTAGAGATACTATTTGGAGAAAGTTCGGCAGGCTCCATGAAAGCGGCAAAATGCGAGAATGTGGAATATAAGAATGGACAGCCACTGTGGATACAGGGTTCTTCTGACGAGGTGATCTGCCTTGGTTTCATGCTGGACATGGGCTACATCGGCGAGGTAGTTGACAGTCAGTACCGCAAGGATTTTATCTACTCAATGTATGCTAAGAACCAGTGGGAGCAGGACGAGGAATATGACAATGAACTTAAGAAACTTGGTGATGTGTATGCTGGGGAACTGGTAAGGCTTATAAGATTTCTTGAGGGTGGTGAGCCGGTAAGAATATGGTACAGTGACGCTCCATATTCAAGGTGTGGATTTTATCATGTATGCAGCATCCTGAAGAACTATCCAAATGAAGTGACTGTTGTCACGCAGCCAGAGCATGTTGTGAAGAAAAACGTCATAGTGTCGTATCATAGCTGGAACGAGGTGGCGGCGGAGGAATTCGCTGGGTTCCTCGGAAATGAGAGGAAACTCACATCAGATGAGATAAGAATGTATGCGGAGATGTGGGGCGAGCTTGTCCTTGAAAATGCACCGCTCAGGGCTGTGGTAAACGGAACTGTGCTCAGTGTGTCAGAGGATTTCTACGATTTTATTATTTGGAACAGGCTGACTGAAAAGCCTGTTAAGGAGTGCAGGCTGATCGGAGATATTCTAGGACAGGTTCCGATTGGAATCGGCGACTGGTGGTATGCGGCGAGGATAGAACATTTCATCAGGCAGGGCAAGATAAAGGTTGTGGAGGATTCGGAGAATAAGTATGCACGTTTGATAAAAGGGTATTTGTAGAATGGAGACTGAGAATAGCGTGGATAAAGAAAAATCCAATAAAAATGTATCCGTTTGCTCTGTGCAAAAAAGCAGAAAAGCATCCTGGAAAACAAGGACAATTTATGATCGGGGTAAAGAAGGTTGCTGAATCGGAAGTAGCTGTGCTGATGGATATGCTGGGGGATCTCCCTATGACACATATTTTTCAGGAAGATGGTTTATATCTTGATGGAGTAGTACAGGGGATAAGGGCCTTTGGAGATAACCCCAAGGCGGTCTCAAAGGAAGTATTTTATCGCGATGCGGCAAAAATAAATGGAGTGTTGAGGGCGAGATGTCAGCAGTTTGGATGATGTTCAAATATATAGTGGCTTTTCCTCTCGGGTCATGTTAGAATCACATGTATATGCAAATAAATGTGGAAGGAAAGATTACGGGGATTAGTTCCAGGTAAAATATGGTGAAGGTATATGGAAGATATGAAGAATGGTAAGCGAAGTTCATTTTCGGGCAAGCTGGGGTACGTGCTGGCGGCGGCAGGTGCATCTGTGGGCCTTGGAAATATATGGAGATTCCCTTATCTTGCGGCAAAGTACGGAGGAGGAATTTTCCTCATTATATACATCGTGCTTGCACTTACATTTGGTTATACTATGATAGTTGCGGAGACGGCGATCGGACGAATGACGAGAAAGAGTCCGGTTGGGGCATTCAAATCATTTGGAAAGAAGAAATGGCTGTCGTTTGGCGGCTGGATAAATGCCGTTATACCTGTGCTTATAGTGCCGTACTATTCGGTTATCGGCGGCTGGGTTATCAAATATCTGGTGGAGTATTTCAGAGGAAATGCAAAGCTGCTGGCTGAGGATGGATATTTCACCGATTTCATATCGAATGGTGTGTCAACGGAGCTGTGTTTTGTGGCATTCTGCGCATTTACACTTATCATTATATTTGCCGGTGTGCAGAACGGAATAGAGAGGGTATCCAAGATCATGATGCCTATACTGATCGTTTTGTCTGTCATCATTGCGGTATATTCCGTGACAAGACCGGGCGCACTTGCGGGGGTAAAATACTTCCTTGTGCCAAATGTGAAGAACTTCTCGTGGATGACAGTGGTTTCTGCCATGGGGCAGATGTTCTACTCGCTTTCCATTGCCATGGGAATACTCATAACATTTGGCTCTTATATGAAGAAGGATACGGCGATAGAGGATTCGACCAGAAATGTAGAGATATTTGACACTGGTATAGCGATCATGGCGGGACTTATGATAATCCCGGCGGTATTTGCATTCTCTGGGGGAGATCCGGATACCCTTCAGGCCGGACCATCACTGATGTTTATCACTATTCCAAAAGTATTCCAGAACATGGGATTTGGAACTGTCATAGGAATCGTGTTCTTCCTGCTCGTACTATTTGCTGCTATCACAAGCTCCATAGCACTTACTGAGAGTGCAGTGTCAACATTTGAGGATGAGCTTGGATGGGGAAGAAAGAAGGCAACGGTGCTTGTGGGAGTTATCATGCTTGTGCTTGGAAGTCTGTCATCCCTGGGATATGGCCCGCTGGCAGGAATCAAGATTATAGGCATGCAGTTCCTTGACCTGTTCGACTTCCTCACCAATTCGGTGATGATGCCTATAGCGGCACTTCTCACAAGCCTGCTTGTGTCAAGGGTAGTTGGAATAGATAAGATAGAGGATGAGATAATTCACGGCGAGAGTGCCTTTAGGAGAAAGAAGGTATTTGTAGTCATGATCAAGTATCTCTGCCCTGTATTTGCCATCATCATCCTGCTCAGCTCTGTTGCAAATGCACTTGGCTGGATAAAGATGTAGACATGTATATAGATAATAAAGCCGCCCTGTCTGATACGTTATATGTATTAGACAGGGTGGTTTGTTATGTTCAGTATTTCTAGTTCTTTGTTGCGATGGCATTCAGATCTGGACTGACACTCTTGGTAGTTTAATTGGCGGTAGCTTGGAACTCGCTGACCTCATCCTGGCAGTCCGTCATAGTGCGCTCAATGGACTTAAGTGATTCATTTGTCTGAGCCACGGATTCGCTGACCTCATCCTGGCAGTCTGTCATAGTGCGTTCGATGGACTTAAGCGATTCTTTTGTCTGAGCTATGTCAGCTGGATTGTAGCTGACCATCTCGTCATCTTGTCCGTCTATGGATTTGGAGTATTTGGCTCCGTTCTTGATATCCTCCAGAATGCCCTCGTACATGGCGATCGTCTCATTTACTTTATCCTGTGTCCACACATATTTTTTGCCACCGGATATATATGAACTACCGATGATACTTTTGAGCTCGACTTTTTCGTTCTCAAGCCATGCCTTATACTCGTCGTATGTCCACCACTCAATATCAGGAGTTGGGAACTTTTCTTCAAACTCGGCGTCGGTCATGGCTTCAAATGTCTTTCCATTATCAAAGCTGTAATATGTCTTGCCGTCATCCGGATTTATATAGGACATTATTGTCTCCGTATCAACCGTGTCTGAAAAAGTGGTATTGGTAGTATCTGTAGCTTCGGTGACCGTACTGGATTCATCGCCCTTGGCCGATGTTGCAAATACTGTCACTGTTCCGGTGACTAAGACCATCGCTACAGCGAATGATATGATAGTCGTCTTTTTTGTTTTCATAATTGCTGTTATCCTTTCTTCGATTGCGTTTCTGCTAAAGTGGTTGCAGAGTGGCATAAAACCGCCCTTTGTCTCCTCCATACTGATCAGAGCCTTTGCGTAGGACGCCCTGCTTGTGCCTCCGAAATGGTGAATCACAGCCTCGTCGCAGGATAGCTCTATGTCTCTGTTGGCGAGAAAGTACATAATCCATACCAGAGGGTTAAACCAGTGTATGCAGAACGTGGTGATCAGCAGAAACTTGGTAACTGTGTCAAATCTTCTAATATGTATAAATTCATGTTCCAACACGTAACACAGGGTATCTTCGTTTTCCCAGTCAGTTTTCTTGGGCATAAGAATCACTGGATGCCACACGCCAAATGTAAGCGGTGCCGAGATCAGATCTGACTGTCGTATGGACAGCTTGCGTTTTAAATTGTGAGTCTCCAGCCATCTGCGTGCAAATGCATTTTCAACTGGTAATGATGTCTGAAATTCCCTGTAGCATCTGATATATGCCGAGATAAAAAATACCGCGCAGAGAACAAGTCCTGCCACCCAGATGATATCCCACGCTGAAATCGTGAGAGAAGGAATCTGAGATTGAGGTGCCTGGGTGGAGACAGGCCCTTGCGTATTGATCGGCATGAATCTGACAGCCGGTGTTTCATTTATGTCAGAGACTGTTTTCTTTCCCAGCAGAGAATAGATGCTAAACTTAGATGGACATGAAAATGGTATTAGCAGCCTGATGATCGTGATTCCCCACAGTATCAGGAATGTCTTTTTAGGCAATCGGTTAATTGCCAGAGCGCGAATGACTGTGATCACCATGATCATGACAGCCCCGGCAACGCTCATTTGCAGTAAGCTCATATTCATCACCTCACTCCAAATCGTTGACGATCTGTTTTAGCTTTGCGATCTCCTCAGGAGAAAGCTTCTTTCTGCCGAGAAGAGCGGCAAATAGTTTGTCGGCAGATCCGTCGTAGACCTTATTGATAAGTTCAGTTGTCTCGGCCTCCTGTACCTCCTCCTTTGGTATTATGGCGTGGCACATGAAATTAGGCTCAGAGCGTTCAATTGCTCCTTTTTTGATGCACCTCTTGATCAACGTATATGTGGTGTTCATGTTCCAGCCAATTTCTTCTTTCAGGACATCGGAGATATGTTTGGCAGTTGTGTCGCCCTCGTCCCAGAGGACTCCCATCACCTTAAGTTCTGAATCAAAAAGTTTTATATCCATATGTGTTCTCCTTTGCAAACTACTGCAGTAGTATTATGCCTTTATAATACTTTTCAGCTAATAAAATGTCAATACTACTGGAGTAGTTTGAATTAAAATTAATATTTGCAGCATGGTGTGACTGATTCTGGCAGGTGATAAGATTTTGAAAGTTGACAGGATTTCTGTCCGGTTTTTATAATAATGTTTATGAGTACATGAAAGAAGGATTTTACATATGGATATAAAGAAAGTTGCTATCTTAGGAGCCGGAGCTGTAGGCTCTTATATGATATGGGGACTCTCAGAAAGAGATGACATAGAGCTTGGAGTTATAGCCGAAGGCGAGCGTCAGGCTGTTTGATGGAACAGGACTTCACTACACGATATCGAATCATATCATGGTTGATCTGTGGAGCAAATTCAGACTCAACGTGTGCAACAATCTGCCACAGGCTATCCTTGGTGCGGGAGTGGGCTGTTACAGGGACAGTGAACACATGAGGATCATAAGCGATGCACTCAAGTCTGAACTTGAGGCGGTGGCTACGGCGAAGGGGATAGACCTTTCACTTGCCGAAGGGCCATCGGTGCACGGAAGTGCGGTTCCACCTTCAGCGAGATATTCGACACTTCAGGATCTTGATTCTGGAAGGCATACAGAGATAGATATGTTCTCGGGTGCACTAGTAAGAATGGGAAGAGAGCTTGGAATACCGATGCCTTACAATGAATTTGCGTATCATATGATAAAGGCGTTGGAGGAGAAAAATGACGGGCTGTTTGACTACGAGGGCAGGGAGAATGAGAGAACCTGTGCAAGGTGATATGCTTCGACGGCTGTATTGATGGTATGTTAGTATTGATACTGACTGGTGTAAGCTTTTTTTTCATAATAAGAAAATGCTTTGATACATTTGCTAAATTAAGGAGGTATTGTCTATCATGTTGACATCACTTGCACTCATTTTCATAGTCGGACTGGCGATGGGCGCCATCTGTCAGAGGCTTAAGCTGCCGCGCATCATAGGAATGCTGGCGACGGGAATCGTTCTTGGCCCGTATGTGCTGGATTTACTTGATCCGTCCATATTGTCCATATCTGCGGATCTCAGAAAGATAGCGCTTATCATCATACTCATCAAAGCGGGACTGTCCCTTGACCTTAAGGATCTGAAGAAGTCGGGACGCTCGGCTGTGCTGCTCTCATTTGTCCCGGCATCATTCGAGATCATCGGATATATACTGTGCGCACCTGTTATACTTGGAATAAACCGCACAGAGGCAGCTGTCATGGGCGCGGTGTTAGGCGCGGTATCACCGGCGGTCGTTGTTCCGAGAATGGTGAATCTCATAGAGAAAAAGTACGGAACTGACAAGGCGATTCCGCAGATGATACTTGCGGGGGCGTCCTGCGATGATATATTTGTCATAGTGCTTTTTACCACATTTCTCAGCATGGCGCAGGGCGGAAGTGCTCATGTCATGGATTTCGTGAATATACCAATATCCATCGTGCTTGGAGTACTGCTTGGCGTGGACGTTGGATATGGACTTTATCTGTTCTTTGAGACTTCCTATGCAAGGAAACACTGCGTGAGAAACAGCATGAAGGTCATCATCGTGCTGGGATTTTCGTTCCTGCTTATAGCGATAGAGGGATGGCTTGAGGGAAAGGTGTCGGTGTCGGGACTCCTTGCGGTGGTGGCTATGGCATGTGTCCTGAAACTCAAATGTCCAGAGTCGGTGTCGGGAAGACTCTCACAGAAATTTGGAAAGCTGTGGCTTGCGGCGGAGGTCATATTGTTCGTGCTTGTGGGTGCGGCTGTGGATATCAGATACACCCTGGCAGCAGGACTTCCGGCGCTCCTTATGATATTTGTCGCACTGGCATTTAGAATGGTTGGTGTTCTGATCTGCGTGGCACATACATCACTTACATGGAAGGAAAGGCTGTTCTGTGTCATCGCGTATCTTCCGAAGGCTACAGTTCAGGCAGCCATCGGATCAGTTCCGCTTGCGGCAGGGCTGGCATGTGGTAATATAGTATTGTCGGTTGCTGTGCTGGCGATCGTGGTGACTGCGCCGCTTGGAGCGATAGGAATAGACGGAACATACAAGCATTTGCTTAGTGAGGATGAATAAGATGAATAATAAGATAAAGAACATTATATTTGACATGAACGGCACAATGATATTTGACGGAAAGTATCATGAGATAGCATGGAAGGATTATGCGGAGAAGCTTGCTGGCAGACAGATGAGCACGGAGGAGTTTCAGCATCATGTGCTGGGGCACACGAACAAGGATATTCTGGAATACCTCATGGGAAAGGGCACGCTCACCGAGGAGAGGATACTTGAACTTACCGAGGAGAAGGAGGCTATGTACAGAGAGATGTACATGGAAGATACTGCAAACTTCAAGCTGGTGGACGGCCTGGTGGCATACCTTGATAAACTTAAGGAACAGGGGATAAATATAAATATTGCCACAGGGTCAAATATGACAAATCTGGCATTCTATTTTAAAGAGTTTGATCTCGGAAGATGGTTTGACATAACGCTGTGCGCATATGACGATGGAACCATGAATGCTAAGCCGGCTCCTGATATGTATATCCGGGCCATGGAGCGCATCGGAGCAGTGCCGGAAGAAACCATGGTCATAGAGGATGGACCGTCGGGAATCCGGGCAGCGGCGGCAGCCGGAGCTGGATATATAGTGGGAATTTACGGTGACTCATCAAGAGAACTGCTTGAGAAGACAGGGCTGTGCGATGAACTGATTCCGGATTATAGAAATATGTGATAAGAATAGGGCGTGTTCAAATGGACGAACATGCTCTATTTTACTATGATATATGGGTGTGGGGATGATTCCTACAACAACTCCATAAGTTTATTTGCAGCAACGCTCATACCACGGCGTCTGTCACTGATGATACACATGTGACGCTTTGGTATGGGCTTTTTAAATTGCAGGCGGAACAGGTCGCCGCGGTCTATATAGCTCTGGGCGAAGTCTGCCATGATGGAGCCGATGCCGAGATTTCTCATGACGAACTGGGCAATCATATCGCTGGTAGAAAGCTCGAATTCGGGTTGTAGAGTCACGCCCTCATGGCTCAGGAATGTGTCGACATATGCGCGTGTGCTTGTGTCGTGTTCCAGACAAATGATCGGAAGTTCGTCAAGCTCGTGGTAATCCAGAGTTTTGTCCTGAAGATATGAGAACCTTGGTCCGGCGATGAAGATGTCCTCAATCTCCCTTGCCTGCTTGATCTCCATGTGAGGATCGGCGGGAAGAGGACTGGTGACGATACCGAAGTCTATGTTGCCTGAGAGCAGATGATTTATAGTGCTGGGAGTCGGAGCATTTGTGACATGAACCTTGATCCCCGGATATAGCTGGTGGAAATGCTCCAGATATGGCAGGAGATAGAACTGCAGTGTCATATCGCTTGCACCTATCCTTATCTCACCGGTCTCCATGTGGAGGAGCTGTGAGAGCTGCTGTTCACCCAGGGAGATGGATTCGTATCCCGCTGCAACGTGGGAGTAGAGGAGCTCTCCGGCATTTGTCAGTGAGACGCCCTTCTTGGTTCGGATGAACAGTTCTATGCCGATCGCCTGCTCAAGAGCTTTGATCGCCTGACTTACGGCTGGCTGGGATATACACAGCTCCCTGGCAGCGGCGGATATACTGGATGCTTTGGCGACGTGGTAGAAGATCTTGTAATATTCGAAATTTATGTTCATTTATAATTTCCTCCAGATTCAATAGAGATCGTTTAATATGTGTGTGTCAACAATATGTTTTATTGCAAAATAATTCAGGACTTTTTACTGTTCTATAATGGTACGATTGAAATAATTTTGCTTAAAAAATTATACATATATAATATAAGTAAAATGGCGTTTGAGGTGGACAAAATCCATTATATTTACAGTTTATGTTGGTTTCCGCAAAATGTAAAGACAAATATAAGATACACTTATAATAAATATAAATAATATTGATTTTACTTATGACATTATAGTGTTATAATGAGAAGGTATTGTGAGTGATCTGCTTATAAATATTATGTATAGGCAGAAACATTTGAACAGCCACAATGCGGATATCAGAAAATATTTCAAAATGCTGCGAAAGCGAGGAAAAGTATTATGGTAAGAGCGGTTGTAGGAGCCAATTGGGGCGATGAAGGAAAAGGTAAGATCACAGACATGTTAGGTCAGGAGTCAGACATAATCGTAAGATTCCAGGGTGGTGCCAACGCAGGTCACACAATTGTCAATGACTATGGTAAATTTGCTTTACATACACTTCCATCAGGAGTGTTCTACAGTCACACAACAAGTATTATTGGAAATGGTGTTGCACTTAACATCCCTCTTCTTTTCAAGGAGATAAAGTCCATCACAGACAGAAATGTACCAATGCCTAAGATCCTTGTATCTGACAGAGCACAGATGGTTATGCCATACCACATTCTCTTCGACGAATACGAGGAGGAGAGACTTGCAGGTAAGTCATTCGGATCAACAAAGTCAGGAATCGCTCCATTCTATTCAGATAAATATGCAAAGATCGGTTTCCAGGTAAGCGAGCTCTTTGATGAGGAAGCACTGAAGGAGAAGATCGAGAGAGTTATAGTACAGAAGAACGTTCTTCTTGAGAACCTGTATCACAAGCCACTCTTAAAGGTTGATGATATATTCAACACACTCATGGAGTATAAAGAGATGGTTGCTCCTTATGTATGTGACGTATCAGCATACCTCTATGAGGCGATCAAGGAGGGCAAGAACATCCTTCTTGAGGGTCAGCTTGGTTCACTGAAGGATCCGGATCACGGAATCTACCCTATGGTTACATCATCATCAACTCTGGCAGCTTATGGTGCCATCGGTGCAGGTATACCTCCATACGAGATCAAGCAGATCATCACTGTATGTAAGGCATACTCAAGCGCAGTAGGAGCAGGCGAGTTTGTAAGTGAGATATTTGGCGACGAGGCAGATGAGCTCAGACGCCGCGGCGGTGATGGCGGTGAGTTTGGTGCAACAACAGGAAGACCTAGAAGAATGGGTTGGTTCGACTGTGTGGCATCAAAGTATGGCTGCCGTATCCAGGGAACAACAGACGTTGCATTTACAGTACTTGATGTACTTGGATATCTCGATGAGATCCCGGTATGTGTAGGCTACGATATCGATGGTGAGGTTACAACAGACTTCCCAACAACATCAAAACTCAAGAAAGCAAAGCCTGTATATGAGACACTTCCAGGCTGGAAGACAGATATCAGAGGAATCAAGAAGTACGAGGATCTTCCAGAGAACTGCAGAAAGTACATTGAGTTCGTTGAAGAGCATATCGGATTCCCAATCACCATGATCTCAAACGGTCCGGGAAGAAACGATATCATCTACAGAAACGCAAAGTAATTTGACCTGATTCACAGGGAAATCAAATAACAGAAAAATAACAGGGACACTTTCCAGTAGGAGATTATTAGGGAGTGTCCCTTTTGTTGTTGGAAATGGATTTCTATTTGTGGTGTGAGGAGATTGTGGAATATTATTATATTTGTTATGATTATTTTATCGGCTTTCCGATAAAAGTTCTAGTGGATAGGGCGATGTGCAAAAAAAGCATATTGCAAATTTATTGCATGGAGGAGAAAAATGAAATACATCAAAATCAATGAAAACGGAATTTATATTGTATTTGGAATTACAGATAAAAATCAGATCAAATTGCTGCATTTTTCAAAAGCAGAATTTGATGAAAATGATATTTGCAAATTTGGAAAGGAATGTAAGGCAGAAGATCTGGTAAGAAAAGAGCAATTTATCGATGAGGCTTTTCAACTTGTACAGGTAAACCTTGCCGGATATAATCGCCCATATGAAAAGCATGGAAATAAACATATTTGTACAGCACCGGGATATTTATTGACCTATGCGGGGATGGAAGACAGTTGGAATGAGAATGGACGTAAGATAACCATTTATCAGGAAGATAAGGAAGAGACACATGTCCGCGTAGAAACAAGAATGCAGTTTTATAAGGGCACTTCTATCGTTCGTATGGTCAATAAAGTAATCAATGAAGGCGATAGTACACAGTGTCTGGAATATCTATCTTCATTTTGCTATACAGGAATTGAAAAAGAGGGAAAAAGCAATTCCGATGCGAAAATGAGAGTGCGCGTTCCTTATAATGGATGGCAGAAAGAGATGAGTATCAAAGAATATAAGTTCGGAGATGTGGGACTGGCGCAAACACAACCCGGGGTATACCAGCGTACTTCACAGGTGCTTGAAGTATCGAATACCGGAAACTGGTCTACGAAGAAGTATTTACCATTAGGGTATGTAGAAAATACAGAGGCACATACAAGCTTATTCTGGCAGATTGAACATAACGGTTCCTGGCATTATGAGATCAGTGATCAGAATACGCATTTTTATGTCTGTGTCAGCGGACCGACCGAAGTACAGTCTCACTGGTTCAAAAATCTCGCGCCGGGCGAATCATTTGAATCGGTACCGGTTGCTGTGGGTGTGGCAGATGACAGCTTTGAAAAAGCAATGGGTGAGCTGACAAAATATCGCCGTATGATTCGAAGACCAAATAAAGATGATGAGAATTTACCGGTTATTTTCAACGATTATATGAATTGCCTGTTTGGTGATCCGACAACGGAGAAAGAACTTCCTCTGATTGATGCGGCTGCGGAATGCGGTTGTGAATACTATGTGATAGATGCCGGTTGGTATGCTCCCGGAGAATGGTGGGACAGTGTCGGCGAATGGCAGGAAAGCAGGGAGCGTTTTCCGAATGGAATTAAAGAAGTAACAGATTACATTCGTCAAAAGGGAATGATACCGGGCGTCTGGCTGGAACTTGAAGTGATGGGAATCAATTGTGAGAAAGCAAAGAATGCTCCGGATGACTGGTTCTTTATCCGTCATGGAAAGCGTGTATATGACCGTAGCAGATATCAGCTCGATTTTAGAAATCCGGAAGTCATCGAACATGTCAATGAAGTGATCGATCGGGTAGTCAAAGATTACGGAGTGGGATACATCAAGATGGATTATAACATTGAACCGGGCATAGGTACTGAACTTGGCGCGGAAAGTGTGGGGCAGGGACTGCTTGAACATGAAAAAGCATATCTAAACTGGCTTGATGATGTATTTGCACGTTATCCGGATCTGGTAATTGAAAACTGTTCCAGCGGAGGCCTTCGCATTGATTATGCGTTGCTCTCCAGATATAGTATTCAGTCTACATCGGATCAGGAAGATTACCGGAATTATGCGACGATAGCAGCAAATGCTGTGGCAGGAGTTACTCCGGAACAGGCGGCAGTCTGGTCGTATCCGATGCGCCAGGGAGACAAGGAAGAAGTAATTTATAATATGATAAATGCCATGCTGCTTCGTATTCATCAGAGTGGTCATTTGGCACAACTTCCGCCGGAACGTCTTGCATTAGTGAAAGAGGGAATTGCCTGTTATAAGACGATTCGTCAGGATATCAAATATGCGATACCTTATTGGCCGATTGATATTGCTGACAATGAGGATATGTGGGTATGCGGAGGCCTTCAGCTTGAAAACAAAGCATATCTTGCAGTATGGAAGCGGCAAATGGAAGGAAAAAATAATGACAGGTACATGAAAGCCGGCATAAACTGCACAGATGATAGTTTGTCCATACCATTGGACAGTATTCCATTTATCAGAGACGATATGCAAGTATCCTGCATTTATCCTAAGAAGGAACCGGTTGATTTTGAATTCAAAGGAAATGTATTAACGGTGCATTTTAAAAAGCCTGTTATGGCAAGACTTTTTGAATTAAGAAAGGGTATTGTTTAATAAGGCGGAATCTGATTCATCGTTTTGAATTTTATAGATTCCACTTGTAGATGTTTGAAAATGTGATACTGGAAAATGAAACAATAGAGGACGCAGAATTTGTTGGCTGTGAATTTAAAAAATGGTATTTGTTGTAAATAAGGACAAGTGGATTAATATTCAATTTGGAGGAATAACATAATGTCAAAAGATGAGTATTTGATCACAGATGCACCGCTTAAAGCGCTGACTGTTTTTGCAATGCCTATGATCTTGGGCAGCTTTTTTCAACAAGTGTATAATATGGCTGATTCAATAATAGTTGGCCAGTATGTCGGATCATCTGCACTTGCGGCTGTTGGCGCATGTGCCGCTCTTACAAATGTATTCATTTGTGTGGCACTCGGTGCCGGCATAGGTGCGGGCGTGCTTGTGAGCCGCTATTTTGGAGCCAGGGATTATAGTAAAATGAAAACAATAGTATCAACATCGCTGATAAGTTTTATGATCCTAAGCATACTTTTGGGTGTATTTGGACTTATCTTTTCACGTTCGATGATGACGCTGCTTCAGACACCTGCTGACATACTGGATGAAGCGGTGCTGTATCTTCGTGTTTATTTTGCTGGATTTCCATTTTTGTTTATGTATAATATTCTTTCAACAATGTTCAATTCAATCGGTGAATCAAAGATACCGTTGGGCCTTTTGATATTTTCTTCTGTCTTGAATATTGTTATGGATCTTTGGATGGTGGCAGGCCTCGGCCTGGGCGTTTTCGGTGCAGCTCTTGCAACTCTTATTGCCCAGGGAATATCCGCAGTGTTTTCACTGCTGATTTTTCTTTGGCGTATGCGCCAATATAAAGGCCGTTTTGATTGGTTTGACAGGCACGAGTTACATTTCATGCTTAGAATTGCCGTACCATCGGTTCTTCAGCAGTCCACAGTGTCGATTGGTATGATGATCGTTCAGGCAGTTGTAAATCCATTCGGTACACAGGCACTTGCAGGTTACTCAGCAACGATGAGGGTAGAGAATGTTTTTTCACTGATATTTGTATCCATTGGAAATGCAGTTTCACCGTATGTTTCTCAGAATCTTGGCGCAAAGAAAATCAAACGTATCAAAAAAGGATATCGGGCTGCGTTGGTGTTGGATGTGTGCTTTGCGATCATCGCATTTATAGTCATTGAAACACTGCATACTCAGATTTCATCTTTATTCCTTGGCAAAGATGGAACCGCTTTGGCATATCAGGTGTCTGGGGGCTATATGAGATGGATTGGCTACTTTTTCATCTTCATGGGAATCAAGATGGCAACCGACGGGGTCCTTCGAGGACTTGGGATCATGCGCCCATTTCTCATTGCAAATATGGTCAACCTCGCGATTCGTCTGGCAGTTGCCCTGATTTGTGCGCCCCGTTTTGGTATCGAATTTGTCTGGCTTGCGGTGCCGGCGGGCTGGCTTGCAAACTTCCTGATCTCTTATATGGCTCTCAGAAAGTCGTGGCCGGTTGATAAAGCAATTGGCGAATGATCGGTTTGGTGCAAAGAAATGTCTGTTTTGCAATAGTACCGGCAATCATTGAGGAATACATCTTCCGGGTGTGATACTCGGAGCTTATCTGAAAGTGGAGATGATGGCGGCGGTTCTGATTAGCAGCCTACTACAAAGCATTGGATTTAAGATGGTATGGGTGATACAATCTAAAATGTAAATGCTTTGTTTAACTATAGGGGCTGATGGGAATGCGATTGATTTATTATTCTTGGATATTGATTTGATTACGACCAGCGGCGTAGATATAGGACAGTATATTCGGCATAGACTGAATAATTACAGCATGGAGATTGTGTTTATGTGTCTTCTGAGAAGGATAATGCAGAGCCGGAATGAGCAGCAGATAGTGCCGAGTGTGGCTCTGATAATTGTGCCGATTATCAGTATATGGTCAACTGCGTAAATCAGGGAGACATTTTCTTACCACCAAAGATGATTCGTATAATCATGGCATGGGTTTACAGAGTGTACAGGATGTTGTGAATCAAAATAATGGTGAGATACAGTTTGAAGCCACTGAAAATACTTTCATAGTCAGAGTTATATTGTTCAATTAACGTAAAGGGGGTATCGTACATCTGTTGTGTGCGAGAAAGAGAAATGGGAACATTGGAAGTGGACAAGAGTCTTAAAGCGGCGTTTAAGGAAACGCTGGAGCCGCATGGCTTCAAGAAAGTAAAGGGGAGGTATCCGCACTTTGTGAGGATGGCAACTCCCGAGATTATTCAAGTCATCAACTATCGGCTGGAGCAGGCGCTGTCGCCACAGTTGGAGGAAAAACGGTTTGAAGTATACTGTGCGGTTGGCAGTATATACCGCCCGGAGATTAATCTGAACCGGTCTGTGTATGCCAGCATGGACTGGATACATACTACGATGCCTCATATGTACATGAAGGCAAAACGCAATGAAATAACGGTGTATGAGAATGAACAGCCGGGAGTTGACTATATCATCAAAAAGGGAGATGAAGCATCTCTTAGGGAACAGATTGCGTTTGCCATGACAGGCATAGAGCATTATATAATTCCGGCGTTTGACAAGGTGGTGGATTTAAAGACATGCGTGGATTATCTAGAGTTATATGATTCTATGTGCTTAACAGTATGGAACAGGTATCAGTTTGAAAATAGCGAGGAAGCTTTAATTTTACCAGCCAAATATCCTAATCAAGAAAGCTACAAGGAGAATGTGCTGAATAAGTATGAAGCAATAAAGGAAAGAGTGTTTCATGATATTGATGAAGGTAAAATGTTGAGAGCGGATGGAGAAATAAAAATGCTGCGCTGTAAAAAAAGAGCTGATGATACAATAGAGCGATACGAAAAATTTTTTACAGATGAAGAAACTAAAAAAGAACTTGTACGATTAAAGGCAGAGCGTGCAGAAAAAAATATAAATGCAATACGTGCGATGGGAATCGAAGTGTAAAAAACGAGGGTAAAAAGAAGGTTGGTTCTGAACGGTTACATTAAATTTAACGAAAAGGGGGTATCGTACATCTGTTGTGTGCGAGAAAGAGAAATGGGAACATTGGAAGTGGACAAGAGTCTTAAAGCGGCGTTTAAGGAAACGCTGGAACCGCATGGGTTCAAGAAAGTAAAGGGGAGGTATCCGCACTTTGTGAGGATGGCAACGCCCGAGATTATTCAAGTCATCAACTATCGGCTGGAGCAGGCGCTGTCGCCGCAGTTGGAGGAAAAACGATTTGAAGTATACTGTGCGGTCGGCAGTATATACCGCCCGGAGATTAATCTGAACCGGTCTGTGTATGCCAGCATGGATTGGATAAATACAACACAGCTAGATATGTATTTTACGGCAAAGCGAAATGGAATACCGGTTTACGAGAATGAACAGCCGAGAGTTGATTATATCATCAAAAAGGGAGATGAAGCTTCTCTCAGAGAACAGATTGCGTTTGCCATGACAGGAATTGAGCATTATGTAATTCCGGCATTTGACAAGGTGGTGGATTTAAAGACTTGTGTGGATTATTTGGAACTATATGGCTTTGATGAGTTGGAAGTCAGATTAGAAACAGAATGTAATGTAGATGCATTTATTTTGCCAGCAAAGTATCCAGATGTAGAATCTTACAGCGCAAAAGTACAAAATGATTTCCAAGAGGCAAATAGGAGAGTGATGCAACTTGTTTCAGAAAAAAAGATGACAGAAAAGGAAGGAAAGGAGAGATTGCTTAGGTGTGAAGGAAGATACAATGATGATATTAAACAATATGAAAAATTTTTTTCAGATGAAATAACTAAAAATGAGATTGCACGATTAAAAGCAGAACGTGCAGAAAAAAATTTAAACGCAATACGTACGATGGGAATCGAAGTGTAAAAGACGGGGGGCAAAAAGAAGGGAGTAAGCATATGAAATTTTATTGCACGGGAAAAGGTCATCTGGTTTCTTGAAAACCAGATGACCTTTTTTTGAAAAGCAGAAAGGCTTCTTGTCCTTTCATTAGTATATTCAATTTAAAGTCAACTATAATTATTTATCCTTGTTATCAGCGTCGATCACTGACTGGATCTGTTTCATGAGAGAGTCGTAGTTAGCCTGATCGTCGATACCTCCAAGCATAGGATCTCCGACAATATTACCATTTCTATCGACTAGTATGGTTGTAGGAAATGCCATGATGTCGGAGGCATATTTGCCTATGCTAGAATCAGAGTCAACGGAGATATTGCGGTATTTTGCACCCTGGCTGTCAAGAATGGCTGCGGCTTCCTTGATAGCATCTTCGTTTCCGTCAAATGTCTCTGTGTTGATACCTACTACCTCGCCTCCCATCGATTTGATGGCATCGTTCAATTCATTAAGCTTGGATAATTCTGCGACACAAGGCTTGCAGCCGGTAAACCAGAAATTAACGACAGTTACTGCATTATTGGAAAACAGGCTTTCGTCAACAGAATTACCATCCAAATCCTTGCCGGAGAAACTATTGAAAGGTGTGATTTCTTCGGAACTGTCGTTCTGGTCGGTGCTATCTGATCCTGTATTATTATTTTCGATTTCGGATATCTGCTTTTCAATCTGTCTGATGGTTTCAATATCATCGTTAAGTGTTTTAAGTTCATCATCTGTAAAGGATTCCTTGTTTGATTCAACGGCGCTGGCCAGATAATCGGCATAATCTCCGCTTGGATCAGCGCTGCTTTTATTCATCATGCCAAATACCTTGTTCCATACATCCTGGTGATCTGCAAAGATCTGGTTCTCCTGTTGATATAAATCATCCAGCTTCGTGTTGGAATCGTCCGCAGCTTCAGTGGTGACTTCTGCCTGGGTTTTTGGTGAACTCTCAGTTGTGGCAGATCCTGATCCGTTACATGCCGTGAGAGATAATGCTGCACAGAGAGTGATAATAGATATTAATGTTTTTTTTGTCTTCATAAATAATTGCTCCTTTAAATAATATTAGTGTGGTTGATTGTTACATGTTGGTTTTGGAAGATTGCTTATGTCCTTTTTGGGAACATGGCTTTCCCATAAACTGATAGTGGATCGCATCTTTTGGACATGCCTTCATACATGCTCCGCATCGTATGCATTCCGGATGATTTGGTGTTTTGCATACATCTACATCCATTTTGCATGCCTTTGAACACTTACCGCATCCGACACATTTGCTGCTTTCAACCTTGATACTCATAAGGCTGACCTTGTTGAATAATGAGTAGATTGCGCCGAGAGGACAAATCCATTTACAGAAGGGTCTGTAGAACAGAATACTCAGAACGACAACTGTAATTAAAATAAGGCATTTAAATGAAAACAGCTTTCCAAGAGCAGAGCGTATAGCTGCATTTCCGAGTGAAAGTGGTATAGCACCTTCCAGAACACCTTGTGGACAAATATACTTACAGAAGAACGGGTCTCCCATTCCTATGGAGTTCGTTACAAGCATCGGCAGAAGTATAACGAAAACAATAAGGATTATATATTTCAGGTATCTTAGTGGTTTCAGCCTGGCTGTGGAAAACTTTTTCCCGGGGATTTTGTGAAGCAGATCCTGAAACCATCCAAATGGACACAAAAACCCACATATAAATCTTCCGAGGATCACACCGATTAAAATGAAAAAACCGGTTATGTAGTAAGAAAATTTAAATTTGGATGATCCGACGACCGCCTGAAATGCACCAATGGGACACGCTCCTGTTGCAGCAGGACAGGAGTAACAGTTTAGTCCTGGTACGCATACTGTTTTTGCATTGCCCTGATAGATCTTGCCTTTAAATAAATTGGGGATGTGAATATTGGTAAGCAGCGTGGCTGCTGCCTGTATCCATCCGCGTATTCTGGCTGTTTTTTTTGACAGTGATTTGTTCTTATCCAATTCCTACACACTCCAGACATAATTTTATTGCTTTGCTGAGCACGGCAGCCGCTTCACCTCTGACTGCACCATAGCTGATCATTGCCATACCCGTGATGAGTAAAATGATCTGAGATATTTTCCTGTACTTCAAGTTATTGCAGCTCCTTTCATGATTGTGTTTGTTGACCAGCTGACTTGGATATTATACAATAGCTGTTGTAAAATTTTTGTTAAGAAGGATTTTTGTTAAGAAACAGGTGACAGTTTTGAGATTATTGATAGTTGAAGATGAGAAGCAGATATGTGATATGGTTGCGAAAAGCCTGTATGATGCCGGGTATGAGGTGGATACCTGTTATGACGGAGAAGAGGCTCTTGAATGCATTCTGTCAGAGGAATATGACCTGATCGTTCTGGATCTGAATCTGCCGGGTATGGATGGAATGGAGATTTTAAAGGAACTCAGACAGAAAAATGAGGAGACAAAGGTTATCATATTATCTGCGAGGGGACAAATTGCGGATAAGGTTGAAGGGCTGGATGCAGGTGCAAATGATTATATGGAAAAACCATTTCATCTGCAGGAGCTTGAGGCGCGTATCAGAAGTCTTACAAGAAGAAAATTTGTACAGAAGGATGTATGTCTGGAAAGTGGCGGGATAAAGTTTGATACGATAAAACGTGAGGCATACGCAAAAGGAGAGAAGGTTCCCCTTACAAGAAAAGAAAATGGAATCCTGGAATATCTGCTTCTTAATCTGGGCAGACCGGTAAGCCAGGAGGAATTGATGGAGCATGTCTGGGATGCTTCGGTTGACAGCTTCAGTGGATCAATCAGAGTACATATGTCTTCGCTGAGAAGAAAGCTTAAGGCAGTGCTTGGATATGATCCGATTTTGAACAAGGTGGGAGAAGGCTATAAAATACGAGAGGAGTCCGACAGATGAAAAGAATGTCGCTGCAGTGGAGGCTTACCTGTATAATCACATTATATATTGCGCTTATATGTGGATGCCTTACTTTGCTTGTCTATAAAAATGGCGTGTATTATATTGATTCTCTGCAAGAAACCGTTGATGCCCAGGGAGATGATAATGGGAGCGGTACTGATGAAATATATATCAGTATTCCGGAGGATAAGTGGGATGAATTTGCAAATGATTTTTCTGTTAAGGTGTACAATAATAAGGCAGATTATAAGAAAAACAGCCTGATAATTTCTGCCTTGCTGGCCCTGCTTGGCGGAGTAGCCACGTATTTTATAAGTGGGCATGCACTAAAGCCTATCAGTGAGTTTTCTGATAAAATTGAAGAGGTACAGGCACAGAATCTGGCGGATTCACGAATAGAAGAAAACAATGTTAAAGAACTGAACCAGCTCAGCGTTTCATATAACAAGATGCTTGAACGCCTCTCGGATGCATTTGAGATACAGAGACAGTTTACTGCAAATGCAGCACATGAGCTCAGAACTCCGCTGTCTTTAATGCAGATACAGCTTGATTCATATAATTCTGCCCGGCATCCGGGAGATGATGAAGTTACTCTGCAGACGATAAAGATGGTCACTGAACAGAATGAGAGACTCAGCAAAATGGTAAAGACTCTTCTTGATATGAGTGAGCTTCAGACTGTGAGCCGGGATGATACAATAATGGTCGACGCACTTGTTGATGAGGTATTGGCAGATCTGGAACCGCTTGCACAGGAAAAGGATATAGAACTTATTGGAGAATGTACGGATGTGACGATGATAGGAAGTGATATCCTCATTTACAGGATGTTATACAATCTTGTTGAGAATGCTATAAAATATAACCGCACAGGAGGACGGGTTACAGTAACAGCGCGTCAGAAGGGAAAACACGTTTACCTGTCAGTGGAGGATACCGGAAATGGTATCCCGGAAGAACTTAAGGATCGCGTGTTTGAACCTTTCTTTCGCGTGGATAAATCCAGAAGCCGTGAGCTTGGCGGTGTAGGACTGGGTCTTGCTCTTGTCCGTGAGATCGTTATAGCGCACGATGGCAATATTGCAGTTAAGTCTAATCCGTCTGGAGGAACGATTTTTGAAGTCGTTTTATAAAGTGAGCATTACAGCCGTTACATATAACAGACTTACCCACTTACTTTCCGGTAACAGCATATTGGCTGTCATACATAGCCTTAAGATTTTCGTTGGAATTGAATTTTTCTCCTATGCAGAATTCTTCAGACCATGTCATGTAGTATGCCCATGGAGTGTGTGACTTCTCCAGAAGATGTATATCCGGTATATATCCAACTTCGGTAAGGGCGGCAACCTTGTTCGGAGAGGTAGCTTCTACAAGCTTTGTGTATTCTTCACTGTAATCGGTTGCTGTGTATTCCGGCAGATATATGTCCATGGAGACAATATCAACGAAGTCATCTCCAGGGTATACGCCTTTTGTAGGACAGTTCCATACCCATATAAGGTTGTTGATGTTCAGTACATTTGTATAGTAGTCGAACATGAGTCTGTAGAGCTTTGCCGCAACAGCAGGACCTTTGGCACCCCACCAGAACCAGGTGCCCTCGGACTCGTGGAAAGGTCTCCACAGAACCGGGATATCTTCAAGCTGGAATCTTCGGAGTTCCTTTGCGATGATGTCCATATCGTGGTAGAAAGCATCACGTTCTCTTGTTCCTGGAATGAGCACCTTTTCAGCGTCGAAGTCAGTGTGCTCTGTGTAGAAACTCTTGTCACGACCTCCAATCGGAGAGAACCAGTGAAATGTGAAAGTGACAATGCCATTTGTTTTCTTTGCCCATTCGAGAGCGGTGTCAAGGGTATCCTGATTTTCATATACCTCTGTGAGACATTCTGCGGATGCATCATTATAGTTTATGTTTGGCGAGTATCCAAGCAGCTCGAAACCTCTGAGTGCCGGACATTTGCCTGTCTGTTCGTATATATAGTCAATCTCCTCCATAGAATTGGTCTGTGTGTGCTGACCTGTTATTATCTTTTTACCAGAAATCTCCGATAAATAATCCAGCAGATTCTGTGCTGAATGCGATATGTGCTTGTTTGCTGCTTTCTGCATCTTATTTTCTCCTTCATTAGTATGTGTTTGATATGCTTTTATCATATACAAATAAATGTAATAATTGTATTATATAAAGAGCAAAAAATAGTATAAACCTATCATGATACAACTTGGATCGTAGGGGGAGACTGCTATGGAAATATTTGAGTACATTGATGAGATGAAACAGCCATATGATATATTTTACACAGATTGTGTGCATTCTGAATTGCACTGGCACTATTACAGTGAGATGCTTTATATAGTCAGCGGATCTATCCGGGTGATCTGCAATGATGGAGAGACGGTTCTCAGAAAAGGGGATATGTGCTATCTATATCCGCTGCAGCTCCACAGTATAAAGGCGGATAAGACCTGTAAGGAGCCGGTGAAGTATGCGGTCATAAAGTTTAATATGTATACACTGGGCATTCCCCAGACTTATATAAGGAAAATGTATGATTGCTTTGTATACAGGACGGAGACTACAGATTTCTGTATGGTTATAAGGTCTGAAAAACTAAAAGAAAGTATGGCAGATATTGTTCAGGATATATTTGAGGAGTATACGGAAAAGCGGGAGATGTACATGCTTGCGGTTCAGTCTGGGATATATAAGCTGCTCATCATCATGGCAAGACAAATGAAAACAAATGGAGATTTTAAGCATAAGAGGTCGGATGGTGATGTGTATTTCAATCACATACTGGAATATATAGATGCGCATTCGTCAGAACAGATAGAGGTTCAAGATCTGGCAGAAATGTGCAGTATGAGTTATTCACACTTTGCCAGATCATTTAAGGCTCGTTATGGAAGATCGTGTAAGGAATACATATTGTATATAAGGCTCAACAAGGCGCAGAACATGCTGCTGTATTCGGATTATTCCATGGAATATATCGCGCAGGAAAATGGTTTTTCGGACAGCAGTTATTTTATCCGTGTGTATAAAAAGTGGAGGGGAATCACTCCGAAACAGGAAAGGATGCAGAACAGACTTTAGTATCCCAATAGGGTGCAAATGAAACAGACTCACATGTGATCGAGACACAAGTGAGTCTGTTCATAAACCGATTATATTGTTGCCGTTGCGGACTTTGCACGGCTGATTTTATTTCCCCCGAATTTTCGTCTCAGCTGTTTCATAACCCACAGGTACGCAGGTATCAGGAAGAGATCAGCACATACCCATGCAAGCGGACTTCCTAGTGATACGCAGATGAAACCGAAATGAGGCACCAGCACGAAACCGGCAACAGAACGGGCAATCATCTCACATATGCCTGCAAGTATGGCGAAAGTCGAGTATCCAAGCCCCTGTATCATGAATCTTACGATATTCACAAGAGCCAGGAATATGTAGAATGCGGCGTTGATAACTACGAATTCATATATGTAGCCGATAAGCTCAATCTGTTCCTTCTTTACAAAGAGAAGTGCAAGCTGCTTTCCGAATACGATGGAGAAAGCCAGAGCCACGAGGGCATATATGATTCCCATCTTGATACAGGCTTTAAGTCCCTGATCAACACGGTCAAGACGTCTGGCACCAACATTCTGACCTCCGTATGTTGCCATGGTGGAGCCCATTGCATCGAAAGGACAGCACATGAACATGGAAATCTTGCTTCCTGCTGATACGGCTGCAACATATGTTGAACCCATATCATTGACTGCGGTCTGAAGAATGACACTGCCTATGGCGGTTATGCTGTACTGCAGGCCCATAGGCAGACCCATACCGCAGAGCTTAAGGCAGTGGCGCATGCTGAATGTCCAATCCTCTTTACTGAATTCAAGATACTTCAGTTTCTTTGTCATGTATATCGTACATATGATTCCTGACACTGCCTGTGAAGCTACTGTGGCAACTGCAGCTCCGGCGACGCCCATAGGAACAACAAGTATAAGATCAAGTATTATGTTGACAATTGATGAACCCACAAGGAATATGACAGGTGTGATACTGTCTCCGAGTGATCTCAGTATTCCGGCAGTCAGGTTGTAGAGGAAGGTTGCCGGAATGCCCAGGAATATTATAAATATGTATATATATGCATCATCGATGATATTCGAAGGTGTTCTGAGAGCCTTGAGTATCTGCATGGTAAAGATACTTACTGCCACTGTTATAACAGCAGCCAGTGCAACGGATGACCATATACTGTTGATTATATAAGCCTTAAGAGCCTTGAAATCCTTCGCACCGTAAGCCTGTGCAACAGGTATTGCAAATCCGTTGCAGATTCCTATACAGAAACCGAGTATCATGAAGTTGATGCTTCCGGTGGAACCCACAGCCGCCAGCGCGTCAGTCCCAAGCTTCTGCCCGACTATGACAGAATCTACCATATTATAAAACTGCTGAAATATCAGACCAAAGAGAAGGGGCAGACCAAAGTTCAATATAAGCTTTGAAGGCTTTCCTTCAGTGAGGTCTTTTGTGCCACTGATGCGCGCAATAAAATTCTTCATGTGATTCACCTCTCAAAAATCCAGTTGTTTGTGCATAAATTGCTTGTTTTCACGATATCGTGTATTTGCTAGTTAATCACCTTTTAATGATTTTATATATGGAAAAAAGGTGATTAAACGTGGTAAAATGTAAACACTTTTGTAATGCTGAAAACTTGATATATATTAGCCTCTGAACTAATATAAGTATAGTCGTAAAAGTGATGAAAAAAGAGAAAATAATTGTGCATAAAGCGCATGGATACAACCCGGGATAATATCGATAACGACAATGACCTGGCGGGGGATATGGAATGAGCAGAGATAGTGATAAAAAAAAGAACAATAAAAAACACAGAGAAGAGATTAGAAATATAAGCAGCATAGAGAATGGTACTTCGAGAGCCTACAGGCAGAAGGTGCTTGTCAGACAGGCTGGAAAGCTCGTGGACGAGCTGGAGCGCGCAAGGCGTGAAGAACAGGAGACTCAGGCAGATGGAATCATCAGACAGAAGGTAGTCAAGAGAAAGAGCACCAGGATAGCGTACAGGGTGGTTGGCATAATATTTGTACTGGCAGGTATAGCGCTTGTGTGGTGGGCTATGGGAGGTCACTACAGAATGATAAAGGCTGCTATTGCGATTGCGGCCATGGCATATGGATTTTATGTGGTCAAGGCTTCATTTAGAAAGTCTGCATATGATATGACATATCTGTTTGGTCAGGATGTTGTAACGATCATTCAGAAGAGAGGCAGTAAGGTGATACCGTATGAGACTATTACAGGGTATATCATGATAGAGCCTGATCCTGAATTGAAGTATTATATAATTAAGTTTGACAGAGGCAGGGAGAGTTACATAGTTCCATTTGCCGGAGCAAAAGGCAAATGTGAGGCGGTATACGATATCCTGAGAGAGAAGGTAAGAACTGATGAAGAATAAAATACTTGAAAAGCTGCAGAACAGTGGTGGATATGTGTCAGGACAGGAGCTCTGTGAGCTGTTGGGGGTATCCAGAACAGCGGTGTGGAAGAACATACAGGCACTCAAGAATGAAGGTTATGTGATCGAGGGCGTGAACAACAAGGGATACAGATTGGTGAGTGAGCCTGATGTAATGTCTGAGGAGAAGATCTCAAAGTATCTTGAGACCAGAACATTTGCCAGAAAGCTTTACTATTATGATGAGACGGATTCAACGAACACCCGTGCCAAGATAGTCGGGGAAACTGACTGTGTTCACGGAGCTCTGTTCGTGGCAAATGAGCAGACTGCAGGAAAGGGACGAAGAGGCCACAGTTGGAATTCTGATAAGGGCACGACAATATCCATGTCGTATCTGCTCAAGCCGGACATAGATATTTCCTGTGTGTCAAGGATAACTCTGGTGTCGGCGGTGGCACTTGCCAGAGCGTTCAGCAAGGTGGATGGAGTAAAGCCTCAGATTAAATGGCCGAATGATGTGTTGTCTGATGGAAAAAAACTGGTCGGAATCCTCACAGAGATGAGTTCCGAGGGAACTGACATAAGCTATGTTGTTGTGGGAATAGGCATAAACGTGTATAACCGAAGCTTCCCTGAGGACATAGCAGACAAGGCCACATCAATACTGCTGGAAAATGGCAAGGGCTGTGACAGATCATGGTTCATTGCACAGGTGTCAAATGAATTTGAAAAGCTATATGACGAATTTATAAAGAATAAGGACCTGGGATTCCTTGTTGATGAGTACAACAGTTATCTTGTGAACAGGGATAAGCAGGTGTATATAATAGAGGGGGATAAAAAGACAGAGTACACGGCGCTTGGACTTTCAAAGGATGGCGGACTTCTGGTGAGGGATGCCGATGGCGAGGTTCACGATATAATATCCGGGGAAGTATCCGTGAGAGGAATATATGGATATGTGTAAGGCTGAAAAAAATAGCTGATCAAGAATATGGTTATAGGGCTTAAGAAAATTAATAATTGGTATGTATAATTCAAAAAAACTAGAAATATAGCCCCTTATAGTTTATAATCGGCAGTGAGTATATAACAAAACTTAGAAAACACAAAGATGGAGGACATAAAACATGGAAAAGATTCAGATGACCACACCACTTGTAGAGATGGATGGAGATGAGATGACCAGAATTCTCTGGCAGTATATAAAGGATGAGCTTATTTATCCATTTATCGATCTCAAGTCAGAGTACTATGACCTTGGACTTGTACATAGAAATGAGACAGATGACAAGGTAACATTTGACTCAGCATACGCAACACAGAAGTATGGCGTAGCTGTAAAGTGTGCTACTATCACACCTAATGCGGCAAGAGTTAAGGAGTACAATCTCAAGGAGATGTGGAAGAGCCCTAACGGAACCATCAGAGCGATCCTTGATGGTACAGTGTTCAGAGCACCTATCGTAGTAAAGGGAATCGAGCCATGTGTTAAGAACTGGAAGAAGCCTATCACCATCGCAAGACATGCATATGGTGATGTATACAAGAGCGTAGAGATAGATGTTCCAGGTCCTGGAACTGCAGAGCTTGTATTCACAGGCGATGACGGACAGGTTATAAAGGAGACTATACATAAGTTTGATGGCCCTGGTGTTCTTCAGGGACAGCACAACGTGGACAAGTCTATTGAGAGCTTTGCAAGAAGCTGTTTCAAGTATGCGCTTGATACCAAGCAGACATTGTGGTTTGCCACAAAGGATACCATATCAAAGAAGTATGACCATACATTCAAGGATATCTTCCAGGAGATATTCGATGCAGAGTATAAGGAGCAGTTCGATGCAGCAGGTATTGAGTACTTCTACACACTTATAGATGATGCGGTTGCCCGTGTTATGAAGAGTGAAGGCGGTTACATCTGGGCATGTAAGAATTATGATGGAGATGTAATGAGTGATATGATCTCATCAGCATTTGGTTCACTTGCCATGATGACATCAGTTCTCGTATCCCCTGATGGAAAGTATGAGTACGAGGCAGCACACGGAACAGTTATGAGACATTACTACAAGCACCTTGCCGGTGAGGAGACATCAACCAACTCAGTTGCAACTATCTTCGCATGGTCAGGAGCACTCAGAAAGCGTGGAGAGCTTGATGGAATCCAGGCACTTCAGGATTTTGCAGACAAGCTCGAGGCTGCAACCATCAAGACTATAGAAGATGGCAAGATGACAAAGGATCTGGCTCTCATCACAACTCTCGAGAACCCAACAGTCCTCAACAGTGAGAACTTTATCAAGGCTATCAGAGAGACACTTGAGGGTATGCTCTAAGAATGAAATTGTGTAACGGGCTGATTACAGACGTTGCTTTTAACGGGATATCACCTTTATTCATACAAATGGATAAAGGTGATATTTTTATGCCATTGTGTAAAATGTGGCATTGGGTTAAAATAGCTTATATAGCATGCCTATAGAAGCATGCATATAGTAGTTTGGCTAGCTGAGTGTAGCGTATAAGATAATGAGGAGTTGCATTTATGAGAATTGAGCATGTTGCGATGTATGTGAATGATCTTGAAGCTGCGAAGAATTTTTTTGAGAAATATCTGGGAGCATCAGCAAATGAGGGATATCATAATAAAACGACGGACTTCCGTTCATATTTTCTCACATTTGATGATGGCGCAAGGCTTGAGATAATGAACAGGCCGGGAATGGATGATCCTGAAAAGACACTTAACAGAACAGGATTGATACATATAGCGTTCAGTGTGGGAAGCAAAGAAAAAGTGGATGAGCTTACCAGACAGCTTGCGGAGGATGGCTATGAGGTGACAAGTGGACCGCGGACGACAGGCGATGGATACTATGAGAGCTGTGTGGTCTGCATAGAGGATAATCAGATAGAGATAATGGTATAGGAATGACAGAATAGGAATGACAGAATAGGAGGTAAAAGACAATGGATAATCAGGTATTAGAGGTAATAAAAAAGAGAAGCTCAGCGAGAGCATACAGTGATGAAGAGGTTACGAAGGAGCAGCTTGAGAAGGTCATCGAAGCTGGGCTTCAGGGACCTACAGGTATGAATAAGAAAGAGATACATTTTACAGTTGTTAAGGGTGATGCTCCAATTCTGGAAGAGCTTGATGCAGAGAAGCGTGCACTTCGCGGACAGGATAAGCAGCCTCACAATTTCTATTATGAGGCTCCGGTGCTCATATTCTTAAGCGCTGAGGATGACTTCAAGTGGAGCAAGGTGGATTCAGGAATTGCAGTTCAGAATATGGCTATAGCGGCAGAGAGCATGGGGCTCGGAAATCTGATAATCGGTTGCGTGTATGATGCACTTCACGGGGAGAAGAAAGCATATTTTGACAAGGCACTTGCAATACCGGAGGGATATTCATTCCAGATAGCTCTTGCCGTTGGACACAAGACTGACAACAAGACACCACATGATTACGATGCTTCTGTGCAGGTAAGTTATCTGTAGTATATACGGGGAGGATATTGTATATGGGAAAACTTGTGATGGGGTATTGGGACTGCCCATATTGTAGTACGAAACATATAGAAGGAACGAAGCGTGAGTGTCCGTCCTGCGGAAAGCCGAGGGGACAGGAAGTTAAGTTCTATATGGATGGAGTGCGGTATTTGTCCGCGGAGGAGAGTCAGACGAAGGGAAAAGGTGCCGACTGGTTATGTGATCACTGTGGAAACTATAATTCTGCTCTCAATACACGGTGTAGCAGCTGCGGTGCTGAACGAGGTGCGAAGGATAAGGCGTATTTTGACGTCAGGAAAGAGCAGGACGCAAGGAATGCCAGAAATGCATCTGGTACAGGAATGGCTGCCGGCGGACAAAACGGAGGCCAGGGCAATCGAAAAGGTGGACATTCATTTGGAGCATGGAAGATAGTGCTGATCGGCATGCTTGTGATAGCGGCTATAATCGGACTTACGGCGATCATAGCCATGCCAAAGAAGAGGACAGTCACAGTCAAGGATATGACATGGAAGACCAGTGTTGATGTGGAGAAATATCTTCTGTGTGATGAAGACGACTGGGAACTCCCCGAGGGTGCCACGCTAAAGACCACGAAACAAGAGGTGCACCATACTGAACAGGAATATGTTGGTGAGCGTGAGGAGACCTATGATTCATATGAGGTGATAGGTTCCCATGTGGAGTACAGCTATGAGGACAATGGAGATGGAACCTTCTCTGAAGTTGCAAATGATGTGGACGATTATGGATATGTGACGAGAACGAGGTCTGTTCCGGTGTATAGAGATAAGCCTATATACAGGACGAAGTATTATTATACAATATGGCGGTGGAAGTACGACAGGACGGAGACCGCCGAGGGCGGTGGAAAGACACCGGAATACCCGGATCCCCAGCTCACAGACAAGGAGAGGCTAGGGAAAAAATCAGTTGAATATGAAGTCACATGTGAAGTGAAGGATAAGGAAAAGACATATAAAGTTGAAAAGTCTATATATGACAAACTTGACATAGGTGAGACATATAAAGTCAAGGCTGACTCTGAGGAGATAGTGAGTATCATAGAGTGAAGACTTAAGAACACGGAGGCGGGCAAAAGTGACAAAGCAGTCAAAGCCTGGTAAGGATATTCAGATATTGAGAGACCATTCTGACCTGCCTGGCTCATCCCCGGATGGATAAGACATAGTGAAAATTATGTCGAATCTGTTCGGGGATTTTTTTATTATAACGAATATGCGGGAAGTCTGTTGAATACTATGTATTTGAGACGAAATAGTTAAGGCGGACATTGAATGAGAGGTAACCATGATAATGGGATGTGCTTTCAGACTATGCAGCTCATAGCAGTTATATGCTGCAAAGCAGCTCTGCAACGGAGCTAATGGGGGACTTTGGTGTGATATGTTTTGACACACTGTATGCACAGACACATCTTCACAGTAACTTTATCACAAGGACACTCAGTGCAAATTCAAACTCGGGACTCAGAAATTCGTATGGAGTATATGAGGAATTCTACTTTGAAAATGCTGAACGGATGTGTGGCTGTGTGTCGGATGCAGGAACTGATATGCTTTATACAGGATCGGAAGTCAGGAGAGCAGATGGCGGAGAGTTTCACAGAGTACCGGGAAATGATTTCCCGGATGAAGATCCAACGACAATTGAAATAGGACATAGAGCTGGGCTACAGCTTGGTCGTGTTCAGGAGATAGTCAGGCTTAGCAGACGCTTCAACAGAAGTGATGATGAGATAATTTAAATAGAGTTACAGCACCGCCATGTATGCAGCGTTTTACATGGCGGTGTTTTGCGTAATACAGGTAAAAATGCCCATAGTCTTGCATAATATCCTGGGATGTGATATATTTTAGAGGAATTTTGTGGTACAAAATACCATGGCGGGAGAATGTGTTTACATTATTTGACACAGAATAATAAGAAGGCACATTCTTTATTTTTGCTCATATAAGATAGGAGAACAAGAACATGACGATAACTGATGAGACAATTGATTATGTTGGAATCCTTGCAAAGCTTGAGCTCTCCCCGGAGGAGAAGGAGCAGGCAAAGAAGGATATGTCAGACATGCTTGATTATGTCAGCAAACTGAATGAACTTAATACAGACGGTGTGGAGGCTATGAGCCATACATTCCCATACAACAATGTGTTCCGTGAGGACGTTGTTGTAAATGGAGACGACAGAGAGAACATGCTGAAGAATGCGCCAGAGCAGAAGGATGGCTGCTACAAGGTGCCAAAGACATTTGACTAGGAGGTAGGCTGAAGTGAATTTAATGGGTATGACGGCTGTAGAGCTGGGAAAAGCTATTAAAGATGGACAGGTGAGCGTAGTTGAAGCGACACAGGCCTGTCTTGACAGCATCGAGGCGTGCGAGAAAGATTATAATAGTTTTGTCACGGTTGATCGTGAAGGAGCACTTGCCCAGGCGGAGGAAGTGCAGAAGAAGATAGATGCGGGAGAGCTCAATGGTCCTCTTGCAGGAGTGCCGATAGCAATAAAGGACAATATGTGCCAGGAGGGTGTGCAGACAAGCTGTTCATCCAAGATTCTGTCAAATTTTGTTCCGACATATACTGCTGAGGCCGTTGTAAAGCTCAAGGAAGCAGGAGCGGTCATAGTAGGGCATACCAATATGGATGAGTTTGCCATGGGAAGCACAACGGAGACATCATATTTCGGCGAGACAAGAAATCCATGGGATACAGATAGAGTCCCAGGCGGTTCATCAGGTGGATCAGCGGCAGCAGTTGCCGGTGAGGAGGTACCATGCGCCCTCGGTTCAGATACCGGTGGATCTATCAGACAGCCGGCTTCATTCTGCGGTGTTACCGGAATCAAGCCAACCTATGGAAGAGTGTCAAGATACGGACTTATAGCATACGGTTCATCACTTGACCAGATCGGGCCACTTGCGAAGAATGTTGAGGACTGTGCAACGATACTTGAGATCATATCACAGTATGACAAGAAGGACTCAACATCAGTGAACAGAGATGACAATGATTTCACAAGTGCACTTGTGGATGATGTGAAGGGGCTTAAGATCGGACTTCCGAGAGATTATTTCACAGAGGGACTTGAGCCTGAGATAAAGGAAGCTATATATGGTGTTGCTGAGGCGCTCAAGGCAAAGGGTGCAATAGTTGAGGAGTTTGATCTCGGTATGGTTGAGTATGCTATCCCTGCGTACTATATTATAGCATCAGCAGAGGCAAGCTCTAATCTTGAGAGATTTGACGGAGTAAAGTATGGATACAGAACATCAGAGTATACAGATCTCCACAACATGTACAAGAAGAGCCGTTCGGAGGGATTTGGCCCTGAGGTAAAGAGAAGAATCATGCTCGGTTCATTTGTACTGAGCTCAGGTTACTATGATGCGTATTACGTAAAGGCTCTCAAGGCAAAGGCTCTCATCAAACAGGCGTATGACAAGGCGTTTGAGAAGTATGATATCATCCTCGGACCTGTTGCTCCAACAACAGCACTTAAGATGGGAGAGTCACTCTCAGATCCTATCAAGATGTATCTGGGCGATGTATACACTGTTCCTGTAAATCTTGCAGGACTTCCGGGAATATCACTTCCATGTGGAACTGACAAGAATGGAATGCCTATAGGTGTGCAGATGGTTGGAGACGCATTTGACGAAAAGACCATTATCAGGGCAGCGTATGCATTTGAGCAGACTAGAGAGTACAAGAGACCTGCACAGGTTTCAGAAAGGGGGCTGTAAGAGATGGCAAAGACATATGAGACAGTCATCGGACTTGAGGTCCATGTAGAGCTTGCGACTAAGACGAAGATATTCTGCGGCTGCAGCACAGCATTTGGAGGAGCTCCGAATACACATACGTGTCCTGTATGTACAGGAATGCCGGGCTCACTTCCGGTACTTAACAAAGAGGTTGTGAATAAAGCGATTGCGGTTGGTCTTGCAACAAACTGCATTATCACACAGAATTGCAAGTTTGACCGAAAGAACTATTTCTATCCGGACAACCCACAGAACTACCAGATATCACAGCTCTACTATCCAATATGCAGGGACGGTAAGGTTGAGATAGAGGTTGACGGAGTTAAGAAATATGTGAGGATCCATGAGATACATATGGAGGAGGATGCAGGTAAGCTTGTCCATGATCCATATACAGACAGCTCACTTGTGGATTTCAACCGTTCAGGTGTGCCTCTTATAGAGATAGTATCTGAGCCTGACATGAGATCTGCGGAGGATGTAATAGCATATCTTGAAAAGCTCAGGGAGACGATACAGTATCTCGGAGCTTCAGACTGTAAGCTGAATGAGGGATCCATGCGTGCTGATGTCAATCTTTCGATCAGAGAGGTTGGCTCAGAGGAGTTTGGCACACGTACAGAGACCAAGAACCTGAACTCATTCAAAGCCATTGCCAGAGCCATAGAGAATGAGAGAGAGAGACAGATCGATCTCATCGAGTCTGGTGAAAATGTTGTCCAGGAGACAAGAAGATGGGATGATACTAAGGAGTATTCATATCCTATGAGATCCAAGGAGGATGCACAGGATTACAGATATTTCCCTGATCCTGACCTTGTACCTATCCACATCAGCGATGAGTGGCTCCAGCAGGTAAGGGATGCACAGCCTGAGTTCAGAGACGAGAAGAAGATAAGATACAAAGAGGAATATGCGATTCCTGACTATGATATAGACATCATCACGGCCTCCAAGAAGCTGGCAGATCTGTTTGAGGATGCCATCGCACTGGGAGCACCTGCAAAGAAGGTTTCCAACTGGATCATGGGAGAGACCATGAGACTGATGAAGGAGAACAGTGTTGATGCGGAAGACCTGAAGTTTTCAGCGGAGAATCTTGCGAAGCTCATCAAGCTTGTTGATGACAGGGTTATCAATGGCGGTGTTGCAAAGGAAGTATTTGAAAAGATATTTGCAGACAATATTGATCCTGAGAAGTATGTCAAGGATAACGGACTTGCAACTGTTCAGGATGACGATGCACTTAAGGAGGCATGCCAGGCAGCCATAGATAACAATCCAAAGGCTGTTGATGATTACAGAGGCGGCAAGGAGAAGGCTCTCGGAGCACTTGTCGGACAGGTTATGAAAGCTATGAAGGGTAAAGCAGATCCTGGATCTGTCAACAAGATGCTTAGGGAGATGCTTTAATATGGAAGAAAACAGAAGAGTTAGAAAGAGGGATAGGTACAAACGTCTCATAACAGTGGGTGAGGCTTGCGTACTCATTGCTGTGGAGCTGGTGCTGTTTGGACTCATGTGGTACCGGGATTATGAGGTAACGCTTACGCTTCCGTTCTGGAGAAGAGGAAACTGGGCGGTTATCGGAATGTATGGAATCATCATCATACTTTTTACCAAGCTATATGGTGGTTACAGAGTCGGATTCTTCAGACTGCTTGATATAGTATATTCACAGCTGTTGGCACTTGTGTGTGCAAATGTGGTTGGTTATTTACAGCTTTGTATAATCTGTCGTGACTACGTAAATCCTGGACCTTTGCTCGAGGTTACCGTACTTGAGGCAATAGTCATCCTGATTTGGATATTTGCCTGCAGATTTCTTTATGCGAAAATGTATCCGCCAAGGCATCTGCTGTTGGTATATGGATATAAGACTCCGATGGAGTTTATAGACAAGATCAATGCCCGTAAGGATAAGTATGTAATAGAAGACAGGATACATGTAAGTGAGGGCGAGCAGGCAATTAAGGAGAAGATACTCCAGTACGATGGAGTAATCATCTGTGAGACAAAGGCCTATATCAGAAATGAGCTTGTGAAGTATTGTTTCGAACATTCCATAAGATCATATGTTGTGCCAAAACTTTCCGATATAATCATACTCGGCGCAGAACCGATACATTTGTTTGATACACCTATCCTGTTGTCAAGAAACCAGGGGCTTACAGGAGATGACATGATCATCAAAAGGATCATGGATCTTGTGTGTGGATTTATATTGCTTGTCATAGCATCGCCATTTATGCTCATATCAGCACTTTCTATATGGCTTTATGACAGAGGACCGGTTTTCTACAAGCAGGACAGACTGACGCTTAATGGTAAGGTGTTCAAGATCATAAAGTTCAGAAGTATGAAGATGGATTCAGAGGCCGGTGGAGCACAGCTTGCAAAGAAGGATGATGACAGAATAACCCCTGTGGGAAAATGGCTCAGAAAGCTGCATCTTGATGAACTGCCACAGCTTTTCAACGTACTCAAGGGTGATATGTCACTTGTCGGACCGAGACCTGAGAGACCGGAGATCGCCGAGCTTTATAAGAAGACATTCCCTGAGTTTGACTACAGACTCAAGATGAAGGCCGGACTTACGGGATATGCACAGGTTTACGGCAAATACAACACAACCCCTAGAGATAAGGTTAAGCTGGATCTTACCTATTATGAGCAGTATTCAATATGGCTTGATCTCAAGCTGATGCTCCTGACGGTAAAGATCATGTTCCAGAAGGAGACATCAGAGGGAATCGCATCAAATATGACCACGGCACTCAGGGATGGCGAGAAGGTACAGATACCTTCACCTGTAAATGTGAAGCCGGAAGGGCTTGATGAGTCTGAGGATGCATTCTATGACCTCGGAAAGACTGTGCAGAAAACAGATAAATAATAAGCGATATATATCGATGTAGGTGTGTGTGATGACTGGAGAAAAAGTATCGGTGATAATTCCGGCGTATAACAGCAGCAGAACCATTTATTCTGCGGTGGATTCAGTTATGAAGCAGGGGATTCCTGTGGAGGTCATAATAGTTGATGACTGTTCGACGGATGATCTGACAGGAGCACTTGATGGATACGCGGAAGATGACCGTGTGAATATCATCAGAAATGAAAAAAATATGGGAGTTGCAGCTTCGCGTAACCGCGGGGTTGCGGCTGCAACTTGCAGATACGTTGCATTTATAGATTCGGATGATCAGTGGCAGCCTGATAAACTGGTTAAACAGTTGAAGCTTATGGAGCAGACAGGTGCGGTTCTGTGTTCTACGGCCAGGGAGCTTGTGAACGAAGACGGATCCAGAACGGGAAAAGTGATCGGAGTTCCTGAAAAGGTCACCTATAAGATGCTACTCAGAGGAAATGTGATCAATTGTTCATCGGTTGTGATGGACAGACAGGTTGCACTCAGATATCCGATGGGCAACGACGATATCCATGAGGATTATATTTGCTGGCTGCAGATACTGAAGGAATACGGAAGCTCGGTTGCGATAAATGAGCCGTTGCTATTATACAGGCAGATGAGAAACAGTAAGTCTGGTTCAAAACTGTCGTCTGCAAAAAAGACATTTGCCGTATACAGAAAAGTTGGATATGGAGTTACAAGAAGCTGCTTTTACTTCATGTGTTATGCGGTAAATGGTGTTGTAAAATATCTGTTCTGATAGGAATAAATTATATGGCGGAGAAAAGAAATGACGGATGACAATAAGAAGAGAGGCCCGGGAAGGCCGACGGAAAAGAGAAAAGATACGATCCTGAGACTTAGGATAGATACAGATACTCATCGGAAGCTCAGTGAATGTGCGGCGGTGCGACAGGTATCTATGTCAGAGCTTGTCAGGGAAGCGATAGATGAGATATTCCGAAGAGAAAAAGAAAAACAGCAGAAGAATGAGGCAGAATAAAAATAACAGGTCGATGGCATATACCATCGACCTGTTATTTTGTTATATATTCATGGATTAAAGTGTGTAGCCGTTCTTTTTGAGGAGCTCTCTGGCTGAGTCTATAGAATCATTTCCTGTAGCATTCTTTATAGGAGCAAATTCCTTCTCTCTGTCGACCTCAAATGGAAGACATGTTCCCATATAAGCGATCATATCGAGAGCCAGTGTCTCAAATTTGTAGCCGTTTGGCTCTGATGGCTTGACGATCTCTCCATCCTCACCGACATAAGGGATAGCCTTCTTGACGATGTGGAGAGGCATACTTTCATTCATGATCTTCATCAGTCTGTCAACCGGGAAAATATAGTTTAATGTAACTCCATAGTTGTAAGCGTAATCGCCGTTGGCATCGCGCTCATCACGCATGGCATCTGTGAGTTCATAATACTCGACGATATATGGCTTTCCGTGGTTAGTACACAGGACGCCAACCTTCTCGTCCGGGTATGCTTTTTTGACAACCTTTCCGCCGGAGAGGAAGCCCTCTGTGAGAACTGCTCCGAGGAATACTGGGTCTGCGATTCTCTGAAGTACATTGTCAACTGAGAATACATTTATATACTTGATTCCGTATTTCGTGAGCTTGTCGAGGTGGCCTGCCTTGCAGAGGGATGAGAACCATCCACCGTTGCCGTTAGGAGACATGGCAACCTTTCCCTTCTCCTCGAGATATATCTTGCCGTTGAAGTCCACTGAAGGAACCATTTCCTGTTTAAAGAAATGAACATATTCAGGATTGTAACCGAAGTAGTCATGCTCTTTGAAGAATGATGTTGTGTCATCGTGGTTCTTCTCATTGGTCATGATGAAGAAATGGATCCAGGTATCTGCCATCTTCACAATATCGAGGGTGTGCTCGATGAGAAGCTGGAATATAAACATATCCTTGGTGACACCGACGTTGAAGGTTCCCTTAGGACCGGAGAATCCAAGACGGGTGCCCTGACCACCTGCCAGGAGGACCAGTGCCAGATCGCCAGCTTTGATGGCTTCAAGGCCTGCGTTCTTGTATATATCATACTTTTCTGCAATGCTGTCCATCTGGAGAGCTGCAACGGGAGCGATATCAGAATCACTTCCTGATGAATTTTGTCCGATCATATCGATAAGTGAGAAATCAATTTCACTGATCTGGTTCAGGAGTGCTGTCTGTTCAGCCTCGCTGAGAGTATCATAATACTTTAATAAGTGTAGCTGTCCTTTTTCTTCGAGAAGCTTGTAAGCGTTTTCGTAATTCATAAAAATCTCCTTAATAAATGTGTAGTTTGTATTTATTTTCTCTATCCGTGTATAATCCCTAAATTAATGATATTTCTTCTTGATCTCAATAGTGTCTGTGAATACCTTCCAAATGTCCTTGATCTTGATCCTTCTTCCATCTGCTGCATCGTCCCTGCTGTAATTCAGGACGATAGGAGCTTCGGATATCGAATATCCCTGTCTGTGTGCAGCCACAAGGATTTCAATATCAAAGGCATAGCCCGATATGGAAAGGTTCTCGGCAATCGGCTTTATGACTTCTGCTTTGAAAAGCTTTATACCGGTCTGGGTGTCATGGATACCAAGATGAAACAGCATTTTGAGCATAATATAATAGCTGTAGCTCATGACTCTTCTAATAGGAGGATAATCAAGCTTGGATTCAGGGTGAAGCTTTGATCCTATGACTATGTCAGAACTGGTGTCCCTCATCTGCTTCATAAATGGCTTGAGAAGAGATGGACTCAGTTCAAGGTCAGAATCAAGGAATGCTATATATTTGCCGGAAGCTTTGGCAATTCCGGTTGTGATAGCATGTCCCTTTCCCTGATTGACATCATATCCTGTATCTACAATATGAGAATCCATTTCGGCTGCCTCGGCAATAAGTTTGCCTGTGGAGTCCTTGCTGCCGTCATTCACAGCGATTATCTCATAACGATGAAGAAAACGGCTGAGTATTCGGCTAGTCTCAAGAAGATTATCTTTGATGTGCTGTTCTTCATTGTAGGCGGGCATAACCACCGACAAAGTAATATTGTTATTATCCATTTCCTGCTCCTTAAAAAATAAGCATTGATATTTAGACATTATTAATACGAGTATACTTTTTTATACATCATGTGTCAAATAAAATAGTGTTAATATGAAGGTATTTATACTAATTAAGATATAATACATGTTGTAAAAGGAAAAAATATAATGTATTATAGAGCGAGGTAACGACATTTTTAGATATTTGAAAAAGGAGTTCCAATGGATAATAAGAAGAAAAATGGAATGAGATCCAGGTACGATGAGGACATGGATTGGCTGGATGACGATGATGATTATCTTGATGATGGTGGATTGATAGGATCATTGTTGTTCGGGGATAAAAAGAAGAAAGAAAAAAGACGTGATCCTGAGCCGGAGAGAAAGGCTGATAAGAGACCGGAAAAGAAGCCGGAGAAGAAGCCGGAGAAGAAGCCGGAGAAGAAGCCTCAGAAGAATATTTCCAGACCTGTGAAGCCGGAAGAGGATTATGACGAGTATTATCACGAGGACAGCAGGGCAAGAAGAGTGAAGAGTGAGGCCCGGGCAAAGCAGAGACAGACCGGACAGCCTGTAGCAGACAGAGCTGTGGACAGAGGTCCGGTGAAGAGGACACAGGGCACTGTACCGAGGACACAGAGCAATCAGAGTACCGTGCAGAGACCTTCAAAAGCTGCCCAGAGACCACGCAGGAGTATACAGAGCACAGGAAGCTCATCTGTGGACAATCTGCTCAGAGAAGTTGACAATATTGAGACAGATGTGCAGACAAGACATGAGGAGCTTAGACGTGAGGCGTGGGAACGCACCCAGAGAAATGTTGCAAAGGCAAAGGCTGAGGTTGAGAGGCTGGAGTTCGAGAGAGAGCAGAATGCCCGCGAAGAGGCAAGAAAGCTTAAGGTTCAGCAGGAGCTTGAGCGCCGCCAGCAGATGAAAGAAGCTGAGAAAAAGGAAGAGCCTGTTGAGGAAGATAACAAGATCACTGAGCCGCAGGAGAGTGATGCGGAAGTTGTAGAAACTGCCACACAGCCAGTAGAAGAGCATGAACAGAAGACTGAGCCGGCAGATATTCTGGAGAAGAATACGGAGCCTGTCCTTGACGATGAGGTCGAGGAAGCTGCAGAGGCAGAGCCTGTTGAAGAGGCTTCGACAGTATCATCCCGAAGAACAGATGACATGCTGGACATGGATGAGCTTGAGCGTATAGAGAATGATATTGATGAGGATAAGCTCAGTTATTCGGAATCAGATACGGCTGATCTGGGACTTGGAGACATAGGCAAAGCATTGGGCTT
The DNA here is from genome assembly GCF_003462545.1 of Coprococcus sp. OM06-34AC. NCBI lineage: Bacteria > Bacillati > Bacillota > Clostridia > Lachnospirales > Lachnospiraceae > Coprococcus > Coprococcus sp. OM06-34AC. Next base: position 597,068 of record NZ_QTZF01000001.1, on the reverse strand, counting down.
CGATGAAGTGGAGCTTGAGGATGATGAGGAAGAGCCTGAGGAGGACGAGGAGTCAGACAGCGAAAAGTTCTTCAGGGAGAATCTTCTCGATGAGGCTGATCCAAAGGTTGTCAATCCGGAGAGAAAGAAGCTTAACATCAGTACAAGAGTGTGGGCGATAGCGTTCTTTGTCCTGCTTGCACTGTTTATACTCATATGTATAATATATGTCAAGAATTATGCCAGAATGAAGTACAATGAGATGGATATCAATGAGATAAGTGCAGATCAGATACTTGTCAATGACGGTGTCAAGGATGCGACCAAGGGATATCGTGCCATTGCACTCTACGGAGTGGATTCCAGAGATTCGAATATGAATTCAGGAACTAACAGTGACAGTATAATGATAGTGAGCATCAATGAGAGCACCAAGGAGATCAAGCTTGTATCTGTATACAGAGATACTCTGATGGAGATAGCAAGCGGTTCCATGGATACCACACAGAAGGTGAATTACGCATACCAGCTCGGCGGTGCGGTTACAGCTATCAACACACTGAATACCAATCTCGACCTGAATATCACAGATTATGTGGCAGTTGATTTCAGTGCAATGGCAAGTATAATCGATGCTGTTGGAGGCGTTGATGTCAAGGTCGTTGATGAAGAGGTGAACAACTTCAATAAGAACCTTGCAGAGCAGATAAGCCTGTCAGGCAAATATTCATCAGGAATAACTGAGGCAGGAGAGTATACTCTTGATGGACAGCAGGCAGTTGCATATTCAAGAATACGATCCACTGGCCAGGGAGATATAACAAGAACCGAGAGACAGAGAATAGTCCTCATGAAGGTTATAGACAAGCTGCTCAGTGCAGACACAGGTTCACTTGATTCATTTGTTGATGTTTCATTTAAATGTATATCAACAAGTCTTAACAAGGACGATATACATGCTCTTGTCAAGGATGTGGCTGGATATAAGGTTGTAGATACCGCAGGATTCCCATTTGCATATGAGGCAAAGGAACTCTCGGACAAGGGTAACTGCCTTGTGGCTGCTGATATGGCATCCAATGTGGAGGCATTACACGAATATCTGTATGGTGCTGACAAATACGTCATATCAGGCACAGTAAAGCAGATAAGCAGCAATATAGAGAGCATATCAGGTGTTAAGGCACAGAAGGTCAAGGTGACGACGGAGGCTCCGGGTGATGGAATATCAGATGGAAGCGACGAGGATGGAGATCTTAGGACGATAACAACTCCTCCAAAGGGAATGATCGTCGAGGAATAAAAAACTAAACATAATAATTAAGCAAGGAAGCTTCAGATATGGGGCTTCCTTTTTTTATGCATCGGGGACATTGAGATATGAGACATCCGATGCTTAAAGAAAGGCTACAACATAAAGAATTGTATATACATTACAGAGCATTGTTTTTTAATCGAAAACTGTCAGATAATTTATTGAAAAAAGATGTTTACAAACAGGGTAAATGGTAGTAATATATCAAAAACGATAAATGACTTGAGAAAAATACAAAAATAACAATATTTACTTGAGAAACAAAAGCTAAAAGCAAAATATCGTTGCGAATGACAAAAACATGGAAAGGACGGAACAGGACATGATTGAGAATAAGAGAGCGGAGAATACCGGATTATACGACCCAAGCTTTGAGCACGATAACTGTGGTATCGGTGCCGTTGTCAATATCAAGGGTATAAAGACACATGACACAGTGAACAATGCACTCAAGATTGTTGAGAATCTTGAGCACAGAGCAGGAAAGGACGCAGAGGGCAAGACCGGAGACGGTGTAGGCATACTCCTTCAGATATCACATAAGTTCTTCACCAAGGCTTTAGCAGAGCTTGGATATGACCTTGGAAAGGAAGGCGATTATGGAATAGGAATGTTCTTCTTTCCACAGAAGGAGCTGGCGCGCAAGCAGGCTATGAAAATGTTTGAGGTCATAGTGGAGAAGGAAGGCCTCGAGTTCATTTGCTGGAGAGAGGTTCCTACAACACCTGGAATCCTTGGCAAGAAGGCAATAGATGTCATGCCATGCATCATGCAGGCATTCATCAGAAGACCTGAGACAGTGAAGGCCGGTATGGACTTCGACAGAAAGCTCTACTTCGTCAGACGAATATTTGAGGAGAGCAATGATGACACGTATGTTCCATCACTTTCCAGCAAGACTATAGTATATAAAGGAATGTTCCTTGTCGGTGAACTCAGGAAGTTCTACAACGACCTTCAGGATCCAGACTATGAGTCAGCTATAGGACTTGTTCATTCAAGATTTTCAACGAATACAACACCATCATGGCTCAGAGCTCATCCATACAGATATCTGTGCCACAATGGTGAGATCAATACAATAAGAGGAAATGAGGACAAGATGATCGCCCGTGAGGAGACTATGGAGTCGACCATCATGCAGGATGAGATGTACAAGGTCATGCCTGTTCTTGATCCTGATGGTTCGGATTCAGCAAGACTTGACAACTGTCTTGAGTTCCTTGTACTCAACGGAATACCGCTTCCTATGGCAGTCATGATCACGATCCCTGAGCCATGGGAGAACGATAGAGCCATGAGTCAGGAGAAGAAGGATTTCTACCAGTATTACGCAACCATGATGGAGCCTTGGGATGGTCCTGCTTCTATATTATTCACAGACGGTGAGCTCATGGGAGCAGTTCTTGATAGAAACGGACTGAGACCATCGAGATACTATATCACAGATGATGATTACCTTGTACTTTCGTCTGAGGTCGGAGTCCTGGACGTTGATCCATCCAAGATCGTGAAGAAAGACCGACTCAGACCTGGCAAGATGCTTCTGGTAGATACAGTGAACGGACGTCTTATCTCAGATGAGGAGATCAAGGAGAAATACGCGCTTGCAAAGCCTTACGGAGAGTGGGTAGACAGCAATCTTGTACATCTCGCTGATCTGAAGATCCCGAATATCAGAGTTCAGGAGTATACAGACGAGGAGAGGGCAAGACTTCAGAAGGCATTTGGATATACCTACGAGGATTTCAAGAATACCATATATCCTATGGCAGAGAAAGGTGCAGAGGCAATCAGTGCCATGGGTACTGATACACCACTTGCAGTTCTCTCGAACAGCCACAAGCCACTGTTCAACTTCTTCAAGCAGTTATTTGCACAGGTTACAAACCCACCTATCGATGCAATCAGAGAGGAAGTTGTCACATCCACATCGGTATATCTCGGAAAGGACGGAAACATCCTCGAGGAGAAGCCGGAGAACTGTCATGTGCTGAAGATCAACCATCCAATACTGACAAATACGGATCTTTTGAAGATCAAGAATATGAATGTACCGGGACTTAAGGTTGCGACACTTCCGATTCTTTATTATAAGAACACATCCATGGAGAAGGCTCTCGACAGACTGTTTATCGAGGCCGACAAGCTCTACAGGGACGGTGTAAACATCCTCATCCTCTCAGACAGAGGTGTGGATGAGAACCATGTTGCAATACCATCACTCCTTGCAGTATCAGCTATGCAGAAGCACCTGGTAAGAACCAAGAAGAGAACAGCGGTTGCGATCATCCTTGAGAGTGCTGATCCAAGAAATGTTCACCACTTTGCAACACTTCTCGGATATGGTGCATGTGCAGTCAATCCATATCTGGCAATAGAGACGATCAAGCAGATGGTAGATTCGCATCTGCTGAACAAGGATTTCAATGCGGCTGTCGATGATTACAACAGTGCAATATGCCACGGAATAGTAAAGATCGCATCCAAGATGGGTGTATCAACGATCCAGTCATACATGGGATCACAGATATTTGAGTGTATCGGTCTTTCAAAGGACGTTGTGGACAGATACTTTACAAATACAGTAAGCCGTGTTGGCGGTTCTGGTATAAAGGAGCTTGAGAAGACAGTTGATGATCTTCACTCATCAGCATTTGATCCGCTTGGACTTAACACAAACCTTGCCCTCACAAGCATAGGAGCACACAAGTTCAGAAGCGGCAAGGAGGAGCACCTGTACAATCCTGTTACTATACATCTTCTTCAGGAGTCTACAAGGCGCGGCGATTACAAGCTGTTCAAGCAGTACACAGCAGCGCTCCACGATGAGCAGAAGCCATTCCACCTGAGAGGTCTCATGGACTTCAAGTTCGCTGACAAGCCGGTTCCACTCGATGAGGTCGAGCCTGCAAGCGAGATTGTGAAGAGATTCAAGACTGGTGCCATGAGTTACGGAAGTATATCACAGGAGGCACATGAGTGTATGGCCATCGCCATGAACGAGCTGGGCGGTAAGTCCAATTCAGGAGAGGGCGGTGAGTCGATAGAGAGACTTACGATCGGCAAGGATGGCAAGAATAGATGCTCAGCCATCAAGCAGGTAGCATCAGGAAGATTTGGCGTTACATCGAGATACCTTGTGAGTGCCAAGGAGATACAGATCAAGATGGCACAGGGAGCAAAGCCTGGAGAGGGCGGACATCTCCCTGGCGGAAAGGTATATCCATGGATCGCAAAGACAAGACTTTCGACACCGGGAGTAAGCCTTATCTCTCCACCACCACATCACGATATATATTCGATAGAGGATCTTGCACAGCTCATCTACGACTGCAAGAATGCAAACCGTGATGCGAGAATATCAGTAAAGCTTGTGTCTGAGGCTGGTGTAGGTACAGTAGCGGCCGGTGTTGCAAAGGCCGGAGCACAGGTCATCCTGATCTCAGGTTATGACGGAGGAACAGGAGCAGCACCTAACAACTCCATCCATTACGCAGGACTCCCTTGGGAGCTTGGACTTGCAGAGACACATCAGACACTTATCATGAATGATCTCAGAAATAAGGTCATCCTTGAGGCAGACGGTAAGCTGATGACAGGCCGTGACGTTGCGATAGCTGCAATGCTCGGAGCTGAGGAATTTGGATTTGCAACAGCACCGCTTGTAACAATGGGTTGTGTCATGATGAGGGTATGTAACCTTGACACATGTCCTGTCGGAATAGCAACGCAGAATCCTGAGCTCAGAAAGAGATTCAGAGGAAAGCCTGAGTACGTGAAGAACTTCATGCTGTTCATAGCAGAGGAACTCCGTGAGTATATGAGTAAGCTCGGCGTCAGAACAGTCGATGAGCTGGTTGGACGCTCAGATCTACTGATGAGCAGCGACAGAGCAGATGAGAGGAATGTCATCCTTGATAAGATAATCAACAATCCATATATTGATATGCCACAGAACAAGGTAAAGTATCATGAGAAGAATGTATATGACTTCCAGCTTGAGAAGACAGTAGATATGAGAATCCTCATGAAGAAACTCGGACCGGCACTTGAGAAGGGACAGAAGAAGAGCGTTGAGCTTGATGTGGTCAACACAGACAGATCTGTTGGAACGATATTCGGTTCAGAGATCACAAAGAAGTACGGCGAGTCACTTGATGAGGACACATACATCGTCAAATGCAACGGCGCCGGCGGACAGAGCTTTGGAGCATTTATTCCAAAGGGACTTACACTTGAACTGGTGGGCGACAGCAACGATTACTTCGGCAAGGGTCTGTCAGGTGGTAAGCTGATAGTTTATCCGCCTCGTTCAGTTAAGTACAAGCATGAGGATAACATCATCATAGGAAACGTTGCACTGTACGGTGCCACAAGTGGTAAGGCATTCATCAACGGTGTTGCCGGCGAGAGATTTGCAGTTCGTAACTCTGGTGCCACGGCGGTCGTTGAGGGTGTTGGCGATCACGGATGTGAGTACATGACAGGTGGTAAAGTAGTAGTTCTTGGAACAACAGGCAAGAACTTTGCAGCCGGAATGAGCGGTGGTATCGCATATGTACTTGATATGGGCAACGATCTGTACAAGAGACTTAACAAAGAGATGATATCCATAGAGGCTGTGACAGACAAGTACGAGGTGAGCGAGCTGAAGCAGCTCATCATGGATCATGTAAATTATACAAATTCAGAGATAGGCAAGAGGATTCTTGAGGACTTTGAGGGATATCTTCCAAAGTTCAAGAAGATCATACCAAAGGATTACAAGAAGATGATGAATATGATAGTTGCATTTGAGGAGAAGGGCCTGAGCCGCGAGAAGGCAGCTATCGAAGCATTCTACAAGGTTAAGAACGGAGGTAAGTAGGAATGGGAAAACCAACTGGATTTTTAGAATATGAGAGAAAGACAAGCGCAGAGCTTGCTCCTAAGGACAGAATCAAGAATTTCAATGAATTCCACACTCCGCTTAGCCGTGATGAGCAGAGAAAGCAGGCTGCAAGATGTATGGACTGTGGCGTTCCATTCTGCCAGGCAGGTATGAACATATGCGGAATGACATCGGGCTGTCCGCTGAACAACCTGATCCCAGAGTGGAATGATATGCTCTATAACGACAATCTTGAGCAGGCATTTGCAAGACTCAGCAAGACCAACTGTTTCCCTGAGTTTACAAGCCGTGTGTGCCCGGCTCTCTGTGAGAAGGCATGTACCTGTAACTTAAACGGTGATCCAGTGTCGGTCCGTGAGAACGAGAGAGCCATCATAGAGTATGCATTTGCAAATGACCTTGTAAATGATAAACAGCCAAAGGTTCACTCAGGCAAGAAGGTGGCAGTCATAGGTTCAGGTCCTTCGGGACTGGCCGTGGCAGACCAGCTGATCGGCAGAGGCCACGACGTGACTGTGTATGAGAGAAGTGACAGACCGGGCGGACTTCTCATGTATGGTATCCCAAACATGAAACTTGAGAAGCAGATCATAGACAGAAGAATAGATGTCATGAAGAAGAGAGGAATAAAGTTCGTACTGAACACAGAGGTTGCAACCGGAAAGGCATCTGCGAAGGCTGTGTGTCCGAAGGATGATCAGATGACAGGTTATCTTAAGAACAAGAACCTCAAGTATGTGAAGGCTGAGGATCTGCTCAAGGAATACGACGCAGTTGTGCTTGCCTGTGGTGCAGCCAATCCAAGAGATATAAAAGCAACTGGAAGGGATGCAAAGGGAATCTACTTCGCTGTTGATTTCCTCAAGACTACGACAATGAGCCTTGTAAATTCGGGCTTTGCTGACAAGCAGTTCGTGAACTGTAAAGGCAAGAATGTTCTCGTCATCGGTGGTGGTGATACAGGAAATGACTGTGTGGGAACAGCAGTCCGTGAGGGCGCTGTCAGCGTTACACAGCTTGAGATGATGCCAAAGGCACCTGATACAAGAACACCAGACAATCCATGGCCAGAATGGCCGAAGATCTGCAAGACAGACTACGGTCAGCAGGAGGCAATAGCAGTATACGGACATGATCCTAGAATATATGAGACTACAGTCAAGGAATTCATCAAGGACAAGGACGGAAATGTCAAGGCAGCCAAGTGTGTGAAGCTCGATTGGAAGAAGAATCCTGAGACAGGAAGAATGACTATGACAGAGATAGAGGGAAGCGAGTATATCGTTGACTGTGATGTGGTACTCATCGCAGCCGGATTCCTCGGATGTCAGACATATGTGGCAGAGAGCTTTGGCGTGGAACTCAACGAGAGAACAAATGTCAAGACTCCATGTCCAAACTCATATACAACAAATGTTCCAAAGGTATTCGTAGCCGGAGACATGCACAGAGGCCAGTCACTGGTCGTATGGGCCATCCGCGAAGGCCGCGAGGCCGCCATGGCAGTAGAAGAGCTGCTGCTCGGATACACTAATCTGCAGTAGGATATATAAAATAAAAAAATATCCCTAACACCACAGATATTGAGGTGTTAGGGATATTTTATCCTTTAAAGCAGGTGGTTTACCGGCAGGTACATAGGAAGTCCATCTTTGTACTGAAGGGAAACCTCGCCGATTATAAGAGGTCTGAGATATGCTTCCATCTCAGGTGTGACGTCATTCTTCTCAGGTGTGATCCACTCAAGCGGAATTGTCTTAGCCTGGTTGGCGATGAGAGATACATTTTCAGGTTCAATGATCCACTGGTATGGATCGTTAGAAACTCGCTTGATCGTGGACATAACAGCAGTCATTCCCTCGGCGGCGTATTTTACAGCAGCCTGGCCAAGTGCAAATGACTCGTTGATATCTGTCCTTGAGGAAATATGCGCTGCACATCTCTGGAGCACATTGAGCTCGATGGAACGAACCTTTATATCCATTCTGTCCTTAACAAGACTCTCGAGAGCCTTGCCGGTTCCGCTGAGCTGGGCATGTCCGAACTTGTCTGCCACAGCAGAAGTTGCGCTGATGTAGTTGCCATCCTTATCATGTATACCCTCAGATACGGCCACGATGACACATCTTGAAGTCTTTAATACATTTTTGATGTCCTCTATAAACTGATCCTCATCGAAGTCTACCTCAGGAAGATATATAAGATGAGGAGCAGGACTGTAGTCATTTCTTGCCAGACAGGATGCAGCGGTGAGCCAGCCTGCATCACGGCCCATAATCTCCACGATGACAACACTTGGTATCTGGTAGATGTAAGTGTCGTGGGCAATCTCCAGCATGGTGGATGCAACATACTTGGCTGCAGAGCCAAATCCCGGAGTGTGGTCGGTATGGCATAGGTCATTGTCAATGGTCTTAGGGATGCCGACGATCTTCACATCCGATCCGATCTTCTTTGCATATTTGCTGAGTTTATCCACTGTATCCATAGAGTCGTTGCCGCCGATATAGAAGAATGCGGCAACCTGATATTCCTCAAATCTGTCAAATATTATCTCATAAGGTTTTGAGTCAACCTCAAAATCAGGAAGCTTGTATCTGCATGAGCCAAGGTACATTGCAGGGGAGAGCTCCAGAGTATTTACCAGAGGAAATTTTGAGAGGGCCATGAGGGACAGATCTATGAAATTATTGTCCAGCACTCCCTGGATCCCGTGAATTGCACCGTAAACTCTGGTGAATTTGTTGCTTTTCTTAACTCCGTCTATGACACCTGCCAGCGAAGCATTTATCGCTACGGTAGGACCTCCTGACTGAGCTACTATACAGTTATCTTTCATTTTGTAAATCTCCTTTGAAAGGTTTTATTTTATTCTGGACTGCGCAGGAGTATGGTTATCTTTTTGCGGCCATAAACCATAAGTGCGTCCTTGATTATATCTTTGTTGGCATCGGTTGTGTGTATCTCAACAGTGTCCAGAAGCTTTTCGACATATGAGCACCAGAGGTCATAAATGATCTTCTGGCTCTTCTCACTGACAGGCGGAAGTGCAGCCTTTGCCTTTTCCAGATCGCAGTCAGCATCTGTCATGTAAATGAATGAATCAGGTGTGAGTGCTTCCTCACCGTATGCTGCGACAAATATCTCTTCTGTCCTGACAAATCCACAGTCATACATCTCAACTATGAGATCGTGGATACATTCATCGATATTATCGAAATAGTGGTAGTAACGGAGCAGATGAGCCTGATTCTCGTCCTCGATGTCATCACGGTTTATCCAGTACCCCTTGCTCTGGCTCTGTTCCTCCCTGATAGCCTCTTCCTGCATGAGATTGAGATCTCTCAGTGCCTCCTCGCGCTTATCGGCAAGCTTTCTTCTGACATACACCACAGTCATGACTATGAGTGCAAGCAGAAATACTCCGAGCAATACGCCGAATAACATTTGTAAGCTGGTTTTATCCATTTGGTGAACACCTGCCTTTCATGTTTGGAAATAATTATAAATTCCCATAAGTATCTACATTCTAACACAGGTAAGATTGGTATTTCAAGAAGGCATATAATGTCAATTATAGTGGTTAAAGTTCACGTGAAAAATTCTTGCAAGAGATGTAAAGGTAAGGTATAATGTGCTCATAGCTGAGATGTATTAAGTCTCTTGTGATTTTGAACCTACATTTGAATAAACGGGATTCCTATATCATTGTTATTGAAGTCAAGCCTCGTTATATAAGTTCTAGTGGAAGGCAGATATACAATTGCGGTTGCCCACCTAGCGCTGCTAGGACTCAAAAGCAAGGGCGCATTTCAGTTTATTACACAAGATGAAGAAGCAGCATATATATGCTGCTTTTTCTCTGTATGTGGATATATTTGCGGAGAAATGGAGACAGGGGAATGCGAATAGATCAGAGGAAGAAATGGTATCAGAAGATCAAATACAATAAGAATTTTAAGATAGTGAGTTTCATAACTATAATTCTGGTATGTTTTGTCGGATATATGATGATAACAGGTAAAAACAGAGTAGGCGAAGAGACTGATGATAACAACGATGGCAATTCAGTGGAGACCATAGTTATAGAAGCTCCGGATGATCCGGTGGGAGATCTGAAGCAATATGTTGAAGCCGACACGGACAGTACAGAGATCGCGGAGTATGACTACACAATTCAGGGAGCAGGAACTGTGGCTTCAAAGAAGAAAGAGGATAAAGGCAGCAGCTCGTCCGGCACCGACAGAACCAGCGGGGGCAGCGGCTATGGCGGATCGTCAGTCGTTATATCCGGTATGGAGAACAGTGTCAGGGTCATCCTGACAAATGGCGGAGATTATTATCAGAGCTATGTGGAATTTACCTGCAGTACAGGATTTAACGTGACGAGCGATGGCAAGAAGAAAACCTACAAGGCGGATGAATTTGTATCACTTGGCAGCGACAACAAGGCCTCATCCATCATAGTTGAGCCTGAGAGTTCGGATGGAATGATAACAGTATCGAGTCTCAGCAAATCAAGCGGCACCCCGAGGTATCACGGAGCCCTTGAGATAACAAAGGATTCGTCGGGATACATGATCATCAATCAGGTAGATATAGAACAGTATCTGTATGGGGTAGTGTCAAGTGAGGTTTCATCGAGCTACAGCCCGGAGGCGCTCAAGGCTATGGCAATCTGCGCCAGAGGATTTGCATATAGAAAGCTTGGAAGTAACTACAGGGGATACAATGCAGACCTTGATGACACAACATCGTGCCAGGTCTACAATAACTTCCCTGAGACGGGAAATTCCATAGATGCAGTCCAGTCCACATCCGGAATTGTACCTACATATAATGGAGAGATCATAAATGCTGTATATTTCTCAACATCGTGCGGAACGACTACCACGAGTGACCAGGTGTGGGGCGGAAGCATGCCATATACCTGTACACGTATTCAGAATACGGCGTTGGACATCCCATATTTCAGCGATGAAGCGGCATTCAGGGATTTCATGGATGGCAAGACGGACACAGATGTGGTTGAGAGAAATCTTCCTATGTACAGGTGGACGGTTACATACACAGAAGATGAGATGAGAAATGCGGTTGAGACCGGCCTTTCAAGATGCTCGGATGTGTCTGCGACATCGGTTGGCAAGATCAAGTCAATAATGGTGACGGGAAGAGATGACAGTGGACTTGTGAAGGAAGTTACGATAACAGGCGACAAGGGAAGCGTGGTAGTCAGCGGCCAGAGCAATATCCGAGTTCTGTTCGCCACGGATGGCAAGGCTATAACAGAGCAGGATGGATCAGAGCTCACGGGCTGGACAGGCGTTCCAAGTAATTTCTACTATGTAAAGAAGGATAATGACACAGGACTCTACACACTTAAGGGCGGCGGATACGGACATGGAGTCGGAATGAGTCAGAATGGTGCAAATGAACTGGCAAAGCTGGGATATACTGCAGCACAGATAATCAGCCATTATTACAATGGAGCAGTTCTCAGTTCAGTTGAGAAGTAACGGAGATAATCACTAATTATGAAATTGAAGAAGCGCATAGTGCTCATATACCATAAAGTCAGATTGTTTATGGCAGAGATGAATAAGGATCAGGTGGCGGCATTTGCGGCACAGTCTGCTTTTTTCCTGCTGCTGTCACTGTTTCCACTGGCGATGACGCTGCTTACATTTGTCAAATATCTGCCATTCACTGAGACACAGATACTTGAGATAATCAGAGATCTGTTTCCTGAGGAGATAAACTCCAATTTTGAATTTATGTTTGCAGAGATTTTCAACAGCAAAAGCTCACTGCTTGCCACCACAGCATCCATATTGCTCACCGTGTGGTCGGCATCAAAGGGAACGATGGCTATAGGCCGCGGACTTACTTTCATGGCGGGCAAGGAGGACAGTGTCAATTATTTCCTCAGAAGAGCGATACACACTCTGTATACATTGATATTCTGTGTGATGCTGGTGGCAGTCATGGTCATATATATCCTCGGCGATGTAGTTGTGTCAAAAATGCTGGTGCGTCTGGATTCAGTGGAGAGATTCCAACTGGTGGATACTGTTGCGAATATCCTGTCGATCGTCAAGATAGCATTTGCCCCTACGGTTTTGTTTGGAGTTATGATAGTGGCATACTGGGCGCTGCCGGTTGAGCGGGTGAGGATCAAGACCGCTGTGCCGGGAGCTGCATTTACGACCATACTCTGGATGCTTTTGTCATTTGGCGTATCGAGCTATATCAATATAGTGGGAATCAACACATATATGTATGGAAGCCTTGCAAGTGTGATATTGCTTGCGCTGTGGCTTTACATGTGTATGTACGTCATGCTGATAGGCGCGGAGATCAACAAATTCATGGATAATGGAATCCGGGGAATAAGAAGGCGTGCGCACAAGGCCGGGCGTAAGAAGAGACGACTTGAGAGAAAGAAAAAGCGTGCGGAGAAGAGGCGGATGCGAAAAAATCGGCATTTAAAGATGGACGAAGAAGTTGATGTAGAAGTAGATAAATGAAATAAAAGTAGAGTGTATTCAAGTTAAAGAATATTGCGATTGAGACGCATAGTGGTTCATATAAAAATACAAGTAGTTGTTTTGCTTTTAGTAATGCGCTTTATTCAACCAAATTTACATGGACTAAAGATGCCATAAGAAGGTATAATAGGGGAAAGACGATTAAAGTAATAGTGACTTTTGGTGCTGGGGTGGCAATTGATATTTTGGTAACTAAGGGGGCAGTCACAGCAAGTCTAGCAACAGGGTATACATTGTCTACGCTTCTTTCAGATATAATAAGTAACTATGGAAGTACTGATATTAGGTCTGCTGCTATTGAAAACTGGGGGTATAGATTTAAATATGTAACAAATAGCAGTAAAGATGGATTTGATATTTATTTACTTACGTATAATAGTAAAGGAAGACTTGCAGATACAAAGAAAATAAAGAGAGAAAGATATAAAGCGATTTTGATATAAAAAGGGGAAAATATATGAGAGAAAAAAAAGCTATACTTCTGTTAGTACTTAGTGCATGTTTGTTTGCAATCGATTTTATCTTAAAAGGAGATTTTGGTAAGGTGATGTTTTATATAATCTTATTGATAGGCTGGATATTACTTTTGGCATCAATTGCTTTACAAATAAAGAAAAAGAAACGGGAAGATGATTAAATAGGAGTATGGTACTCGTAAGGTTTATTTTCACAATCAAGTTATATAATATTTCTGAAAATTGAATTGTTGTTGATCATGACAGTATGACAAAAAAGATGTTGACTAACACCCACATGTAGGTATATTATCTCTACAGGCAGTGACGATGCAAAAGATACGTATGTCGCCATCAGAGAGACTAGGTCAGCGGCTGAAAGCCCGGTCAGGTAAGAGTGCGTATTTAATTTCACATCAGAGCCACCACGGCTGAAGGATTGAAGATATCTGTTTTATCAGATGACAGATGTTGGTCTGTGTAGGGTGTGGCGTGTGACGTGCGACAAACGTCTAATGAGAGTCAGACATGGACAAGATACATAGAGTGTCTGGAATCAGGGTGGTAACGCGGATATAATTCGTCCCTAGTATGTATAACATGCTAGGGACTTTTGCGTTTACAGGGTGACAAGCGGCTGCGATGCGCGAGCTTGCTCGCATGCATCAGCAGACATTTGTCACCCGCGCGCGACATGAAACACGGAGCCCGGGAGGGCGGAGTGTGAATGCCGTGCAGGGATTGAGAGAGCGCGCAGTGCGGAGCAATCCCGGTAAACGCCAAAAAGAGGAATGAGCGCATAGCCCGATAGGGCGGAGCGCAAATTACTGTAGGAATTGCGGAAGCCGTAGGCGAGCAATTCCGTGACTTATATATGGAAGTAATTAATATAGGATCCACATTGAAATCCCTATAAATAGAAAAAGGAGAAACACGATGAGAGACAAGTTGGAGGCCATAAAGGCAGAGGCTCTTGCCAAGATCGAGAGCGCAGAGGTTGTATCAACACTTAACGATGTGAAGGTGGCGATACTCGGTAAGAAGGGAGAACTCACACAGGTTCTCAAAAGCATGAAGGATGTAGCACCGGAGGACAGACCAAAGGTAGGTCAGATGGTAAATGAGGCACGTCAGGCCATCGAGACAGCCCTTGACGAGAAGACAAAGGCCATCAACAGAGCACTCCGTGCAGAGAAGATGAAGAGAGAGACAATAGATGTAACTCTTCCAGGAGTGAAGAAGCTTACAGGACACAGACATCCAAACCAGATAGCACTTGAAGATCTGGAGAGAGTATTCATCGGTATGGGTTACGAGATAGTTGAGGGACCAGAGGTAGAGTACGACAAGTACAACTTCGAACTGCTGAACATCCCTGCAAATCACCCTGCAAAGGATGAGCAGGATACATTCTATGTTACAAAGGATATCCTCCTTCGTACACAGACATCACCTGTTCAGGCAAGAATCATGGAGAAGGGCAATCTTCCTATAAGAATCCTCTCACCTGGACGAGTATTCAGAGCTGATGAGGTAGATGCAACACATTCACCATCATTCCATCAGGTAGAGGGACTTGTGATAGACAAGGGAATCACCATGGCAGACCTCAAGGGAACACTGGCGCAGTGGGCAAAGGAGTTCTTCGGTGAGAACACAAAGGTAAAGTTCAGACCTCACCACTTCCCATTCACAGAGCCTTCAGCAGAGTGTGATATCACATGCTTCAAGTGCGGCGGCAAGGGATGCCGAGTATGTAAGGGCAGCGGCTGGATAGAGATCCTTGGCTGTGGTATGGTTCATCCAAAGGTTCTCCGCGACTGTGGAATAGACCCTGAGGTATATTCAGGATTTGCATTTGGAATCGGTCTTGAGAGAGTAACACTTCTCAAGTATGAGATAGATGACATGAGACTGCTCTACGAGAACGATATGAGATTCTTAGACCAGTTTTAGAGATGGACGCATTCAACAGAATATTGACATTGGAATAGATTTATAAAGGAGATTTGTAAGATGAATACACCTATATCATGGATAAAGGCATATGTTCCTGATCTGGACGTGACAGCTCAGGAGTTTGTAGATGCCATGACTCTCTCAGGATCACATGTAGAGGGTTATGAACAGAAGGATAAGAATCTTGACAAGATCGTTGTCGGCAAGATTCTCACTATGGAGAAGCATCCAGATGCGGACAAGCTTGTAGTGTGTCAGGTAGACGTGGGACAGGCAGAGCCTCTCCAGATAGTGACCGGAGCAAAGAATGTAAAGGTTGATGATCTCATCCCACTTGTACTTGACGGTGGTAAGGTTGCGGCAGCACACGGCGACAACAATGAGTACCCTGACGGAATCAAGATCAAGAAAGGTAAGCTCAGAGGAGTTGAGTCAAATGGTATGATGTGCGGTATAGAGGAGCTTGGTTCATCACGAGACTTCTATCCGGAAGCACCGGAGGATGGCGTGTATGTATTCCCGGTGGAGTCAGGTGTGAAGCCAGGCGATGACGCTGTGAAGGCACTTGGACTTGACGATGTTGTTGTCGAATACGAGATCACATCCAACAGAGTTGATTGTTTCTCAATGATCGGTATGGCAAGAGAGGCAGCAGCTACATTTGACAAGCCATTTTACCCACCAGTGGTAACAAAGACAGGAAATGACGAGGATGTCAATGACTATATATCAGTAGAGGTAAAGGATCCTGACCTCTGCCCTAGATACACAGCAAGGGTTGTCAAGAACCTGAAGATCGGACCTTCACCAAAGTGGATGCAGCAGAGACTTGCTTCACAGGGAATCCGTTCGATCAACAACCTTGTCGATATAACAAACTACGTTATGGAAGAGTACGGACAGCCAATGCACGCATATGATCTCAGCACCATAGCCGGCAACAAGATCGTTGTCCGCCGTGCAAATGACGGAGATACATTTGTAACACTTGATGGACAGGAGAGAAAGCTCGACCATGACGTTCTGATGATCTGTGACGGTGAAAAGGAGATCGGTATCGCCGGAATCATGGGCGGCGAGAATTCCATGGTAACAGACAGTATCGATACACTGCTCTTTGAGGCAGCCTGCTTTGATGGAACAAATATCAGACTTTCATCCAGAAGGATCGGTCTTGCAACTGATGCGGCAGCCAAGTTCACAAAGGGACTTGATCCAAATCTTGCTATGGAGGCAATAGACAGAGCGTGTCAGCTCATCGAGGAGATGGGCGCAGGTGAGGTAGTCGGCGGAGCTGTCGATGTATATCCAAATCCTGTACAGGACAAGAAGCTCCCATTTGAGCCAGACAAGATGAATGCGCTTCTCGGAACAGATGTTGAGCCTGAGAAGATGCTGTACTACTTCGGCAGACTTGGACTCACATACGATTCAGAGACAAACACACTGGATGTGCCAAGCTTCAGACAGGATCTGAACTGCATGGCAGATCTGGCAGAGGAGGTTGCAAGATTCTACGGATACGACAACATTCCTGTATCACTTCCAAGAGGTGAGGCAACAGTTGGTAAGCTCCCATACGACCAGATGATCAATGCCATCGCAAGGGATGTCCTTGAGGCAAATGGTTTCTCTGGCGGTATGTGCTACTCATTCGAGAGCCCTAAGGTATTTGACAAGCTGCTTCTGCCTGCTGACAGCGAGTTTAGAAAGACCGTTACAATAGCAAATCCTCTCGGTGAGGACTTCAGTATCATGAGAACTGTATCACTGAACGGTGTTCTCACATCACTGGCAACAAATTATAATAGAAAGAACAAGATCGCAAGACTTTATGAGTTCGGAAATGTATACCTTCCAAAGTCACTTCCACTCACAGAGCTTCCAGAGGAGAGAATGAAGCTGACTATCGGTATGTATGGTCAGGGAGATTTCTTTGATCTCAAGGGAGTTCTCGAGGAGCTTACAGACAAGGTTGGTCTCAAGGGACAGGTGACATACGAGCCTGAGTCAGAGTACACATTCCTTCATCCGGGCCGTCAGGCAAAGCTCAAGAAGGGCAACCTGACAATTGGATTTATCGGACAGGTACATCCTGAGGTATGTGACAACTACAACCTTAAGGGCGAGGTATATGTTGCAGTTATAGATATGCCTACACTGGTTATGCTGTCAAGCTTCGACATCAAGTATGAAGGAATTGCAAAGTTCCCTGGAAGTACAAGAGATCTGAGTCTTGTTGTGGACAAGGAAATATTTGTCGGACAGATAGAGGAAGTCATAAAGAAATGTGGCGGCAAGCTGCTTGAGAGCTACAAACTTTTCGATGTATACGAGGGCGAGCAGATCGCAAAGGGCAAGAAGTCGGTGGCTTACACAATGACATTCCGTGCTAAGGATAGAACACTTGAGACGTCAGAGGTCGATGGAATCATTGCCAAGATTCTCAAGGAGCTTGGAAAGCTTGGAATAGAGATCAGAGCGTAATATCTGGGCTGCACTGCATGGAAGCCAGGCATGCGGTGTAGATTCTGCTTAAGATGATCAATACTATATATTTTAAATACCACCCGGTAACAGATCGCAAATGAGGTGTACCTCAGAAGGTCTGTTACCGGGTGGCATTTTTATGTTGAATGCTGAGAGACGGGATGGTAAGGTATGTAAAAGGATTTTTACACTGTATCCGGGGCAAGGACAAAGCCTTTTGATGGAAAAGATGTGATATGGGTGTTAGCATTTGCTCAGATAGAGAACTCAGAGTGATTGATAAAGGAGGTAAAAGAGGAAGAATATGGAGATTGGTAATAAGATAAAGGAAGCGAGAAACGGAGCCGGGTTAACCCAGGATCAGGCTGCTGAGAAGATTATGGTTTCGAGGCAGACGATATCCAACTGGGAAACTGGAGTTTCCCATAGTTAAAGATACCACACCAAAGATAACGAATCCACGCTTATATGATACTGCATGAAAAAAGGTACTTGATAAAAGCAATGAAGCGCAATATCAAGTACCTTTTTGATTTGTTTTTTACATGGTTATTAAGAAAATTACTCTTATTCCGAGGTCCTCAATCGTTCCACCACAGTTCCCTTGTTAAAGAAGCGGAGAACGATCAGCGGAATAACCGCAGCCAGCAGCAGATAAAGCACACCAATGACCAGAACAGGAACCAATGTGATATTCATAGTGAAGAACCACATAGATGGCGAGTTCAAGACATTTTCCAGCACCGTCACAGCAAGCAGCAGCGCAACCACTCCACCAATGATGTCTGCACCAGCGGCATAGTAGACGCCTTCATAAACCATCAGCCTTTGAAGCTGGCGATTTGTCATACCGATACTCTGCATAGTCGCAAACTCATGGCGGCGGGTGATAATATTGGTGATAATCATATTTGTAAAGTTAATCAGTCCTACTAAAGCCATGATACAGCCAATCAGACTGCCTACAACCAGAACCATACTTGCAACAGAATTTAATTGTTCTTTCAGTAATTTTGTTGAGGTATAGGTAACAGAGGGGTTTTTTTCAACATAACTGCTCAAAAATTCCTCCATTTGCGGCTGTAAGGAATCATCCATATTAAATCCATAACTCAGCAGAGTTGGAGTCGTGTAAATCTGTTTGAACAGAGTGTCCGGCAAATACACAAAGGGCGCATCGCCACCAATATTCCTCATAGCCGTAGTTGTTGACGGCGTTTCGTCCTCAGTTCCAACGGTACAGGCTTTTGCAAGAATTGTGCAGGTTTTGACTAACTCGCCATCCCTGTAAAAAGAAATACTGTCGCCAATCTGTAACTGTTCTGTCAGGGGCGTACTTTTCGGACCACCACTCAGTCGGTCCAACCCTTCTCCAATAATGACATATTCTCCAGTTAGCATTTTTTGTTTCAGTACATTAGGATCTGTTTCTCCATCATAAATCATCATATCCGCCCAAAAATGTTCGGAAGCGCCAAAAACATTTCCAAAGAAAAGATTTTCTGCATCCGGGGCAGTCTTCATATTATAATTTCCAAAGGCTTTGCGGAGGCTACCGTCCTGATCTTCATAGGTTGAAGTACACTCCAGTCCCTCAAAACCATAATCAACCAGCACGTTACTGTCATCTGCGGTATTGCGATAAAGATACCGTTCTTCTTCCAGACCGTCCTGCTCACGGATCATATCTACCACTTGCTGTGGAAGTGCATCTTCGTGATGTCGAAAGCCTTCCAAAGCATTGACTGCAATCGAATTATAGACGGTAAAATCTGTTTTCGTTGTGCGGGTAATCCACTTTTCTTCATCCATGCTCTGTGTCACAATAATCATAGAGTTGAACAGAACGATACACAAAAGCATAGAAACAACGATGAATACACAGCGGCGTCTATTGCGTCCCAAGTTGGAAAATGCCATATGGGAGAGTTTTGCACCTCTGGTTCGTGTAACGGTTTTCTTTTTATAATCATCCTGCTCCGTATAGCGGATCGCCTCCATGGGAGATACTTTTGCGGCCTTTTTGGCTGGTTTGCGGGTACTGATAAATACCGTCAGAATCGTAAACAAGGCAGCTATAATAAATAACACGGGGGAGGTCGATGTCTGCAAACTTGTCGTAGAATACTCATAGCTAAAAATTTCCATTACTGCCGGAAGCAACGCCCGGCCAGCAAAGAACCCGGCAATTAAACCAATAGGCAGCCCAATCAGGGTCAGCCATACCGCCTGCCGATTGACGATGCTTTTAATTTGCCGCGTAGAAGCACCAATCAGCCGCAGTAAGCCATATTGCCGAACATCCTGCATAACGGAAATATCAAAAATATTATAAATCAGCAAATAGCCGCACAATACAAACATCAGCACAAATACTACGGCAAATAAGATGGACTCCGGAGAAATCATGGCTTTCCCCATCTGGTTTTCAACAGAGAGGATAAAGTTATCAGCAGACATATCCTTTGGATTGCCGCCAATAGAGTAGACAAAGTTATCCATCTGCTCCTGAATGTTCGTCTTGTCTTTCAGCACAACGTCAGAAAAAGTAACCCCTGAGATTTCTCCGTCCACTGCGCGGGTATTTTTCACTACATCCGGATTATCTTTTACAAACTGCTCTGAGAGAACCGCCACGCTGACCATATCGTTGCTTGCTTCCCACCAACCGGAAAGCACCATATCATAATGGTAGGTTTTTCCCCGAATTTCAAATTCCAGAGGAACTTCTGCTCCAATCTCCGGTTCCACACCAAGGGCTTTTAAAGCCAGTTCGGTAGTAGCAATTTCATTTGCCTTTTCCGGTGCTGAACCATGCGTTGGCACACAGAATGTAAGTTCCTGCTGTATGCTATCAGCATAGTTTAATTCAACAGAATGACCCAGGGCGTTGCTTGCATATCCAATCATCCGCCGATGACCTGCCTGCTCCACAAAATCACTGTTTTTCAGTTGCTCAAACTGTTCCTCGGTCATGTACCCAAAGGTTCCATCTGCCTTACTGCCTTTCTGCATCTGCATAGAGAGCTGCATGGAGGATACCATGTTAAATACCAGTGAAGTGATGGATGTAAACAAAAATGCTGTCAGAACGATCGCAAGAATCGCTGCCAGATTACGAACCTTATTCTTTTTGAAATATTGTTTAGATAGCCGCTTGATGGTTTTTGTGTTATTATTGCCAAATAGAATGTCATTCATAGTCCCGCCCCCTTTATTGCACGATCTTGCCATCCTCAATTCGAATGATACGGTCGGCAAGCTGGGCAATCTCATTATTATGAGTAATCATCACGATGGTTTGGTGGAATTTCTGACTTGTGGTTTTCAAAAGCCCCAGCACATCGGCGCTGGTCTTGCTGTCCAGGTTGCCGGTGGGTTCATCAGCCAAAACAATAGAGGGCTTTGACACCAAGGCGCGGGCAATGGCTACGCGCTGCTGCTGACCGCCGGAGAGGTTATTGGGCATATTGTTCAGCTTATCCTCCAGCCCCAGCATCTGAACAACTTCGTTCATAAACGTCTTGTCCACCTTGTTTCCGTCCAGCTCCACAGGCAGCACGATGTTTTCATAGACATTCAGCACCGGAACCAGATTGTAGTTCTGGAAGATGAAGCCAATCTTTCTCCTACGGAAGATGGTAAGCTGCTCATCTTTCAATGTTGAGAGTTCACGTCCATCCACAATAACCTTGCCAGAGGTCGGCACATCCAATCCACCAATCATATTCAGCAGTGTAGATTTACCGCTGCCGGAGGTCCCTACGATGGCAACAAATTCGCCCTTTTCAATGGAGAGGGTCACACCATCCAAGGCTTTGGTAATGTTCGGTTTTGCGCCATAATATTTTTTTAGTTCAGTCGTTTGCAAAATGCTCATAAAGAACACCATCCTTTCTTTTTGATAAATCCATTATAACGACCAAACCTCACAGAAATGTCACAGCCGACATAATAAATCGCCCTGAAATGTCACAATCCTGTGATATTTCAAAAAACAGGTTATTCATGGGGAAGAAAAACGGAGAATGTTGAGCCTGTTCCTACTTGGGAAGTTACTTGTATATAACCGTTCTGCAAGCTAATAATTTCCCTTGCGAGATACAGCCCAATGCCGATTCCCTCTATATCGTGGACATCTTCTTCCCGATAAAAGCGCCTAAAAATTGCTCCCTGCTGGTTTTCGGGAATACCTTTGCCGGTATCGGTAATGCTGACTTTCAGGTGCATTTCCCAGCTTTCAACGCAAACACGGATAGAACCGTACTCCGGCGTGTACTTAACTGCATTATCCAATATGTTAAATAAGGCTTCTGCTGTCCATTTGCGGTCATGGGAAACAACCAATGTTTCCGGGCAGTTTACTTCAACTTGTATGTGCTTTCTTTCAGCGTTCATAAAAATACTGCCCAGCGCCATAGCAAGAGTATCATAGATGGGCTGCTGTTTCTTTTCAAGTGAGATAACGCCAGTTTCAAGTCGGGAAGTTTTTATCATAGCCTGCATTAAGAAATCCAGTTTATCAAGCTGTGTGCCACTGGCAAGTAGAAATTCCCGCTGTTTATCCTGTGGCACTTCTTGTTCTAATAAGGTGGCATTTATCATTTTTAAGTTTGATATTGGTGTCTTTACCTGATGAGAAATATCGGAAATCAATTCCTGTAAGTCAGCTCGTTCACTGGCAACGCTGTTTTTGCTTTCCTGCATAACCTCATAAAGGCGCACCAGCCGATGATTGATTTTATAAAATAGGTTTTCTTCTTCGGCAACCTGTGATATATCTATTTTTCCATTCATCATTTCGTCTAAGGTGCAGCAAAGTATTTCAGAAAACAAAGTCAGCTTTCGCCGTATCAGTATCACAAAAGCAGTAACACAAAGTAGAAAAAGCAGACAAAACGCCATGCTGCAAAATACCACAGACATTTCTTTTGTCAGGATATATAGAACTGAAAACATGACCACGGATAAAAGTAAAATGGTAGTTGCCAGTATTATGCAGACTTTATTTAAGGAGAGTTTTTTGGAAATCATTTTTGCGCTCCTCCAATCCACATATAGCCCATACCATAAACGGTTTTGATGTAGGAATGCTGGTTCGTTTCAATTTTACTGCGGATGCGGCTGATCGTTGTGGTAAGTGCGTGTTCATCCACATAATTTTCATCTACATCCCACAGCTTTTCAAGCAATACCTGACGTGTTAGGACAGTTTGTGAGTTTCTTGTTAGCACTTTTAATAAACGATATTCCAACGATGTAAGGGTAATCGGCTGTCCTGCGAGACACGCTGATAATTCGGAAAAATGGATATACAAATTCCCGTCATCGTAGAAATCGCCGCCGGATTGTACTGAAATGCGGTTCAGTAAAGCAGATACTTTCTTTTGGAACACGCTGATAGGAAAGGGCTTTGTTACATAATCATCTGCACCCAATTCAAATCCTTTCAGCATATCGCTTTCCATATCATTTGCGGTTAGAAAAATCACGGCGATATCGGGACGGCGTTCTTTTACCTCGCGGCATATATCAAATCCGTTCCCATCCGGCAGATTGACATCCAAAACGATTAAATCATAATCCTGTTTTTCAAGAAATCTTATGGCAACAGCCTTTGACATAGCCCCATCCACGGAATATCCGACAGCCGACAGATTATAGCTTAATGTCTTATTCAAAAGCTGGTCATCTTCAACAACCAGTATTCGCATAGTATCACATCCTTTTTCTTTTTATAGTATCAGCAAAATGTCACAGAAACCTCACAACGAGAAAAAATTTAGTATTCAGTCAGCTTCACAATTACATTACTCTGCTGATACAGCCAGTCCGTAAATTCTTTCGGGCTGGCTGTTCCTGTTTTTACAGCCTTTTTTCTCTGTAAGGCTTCTTTCTTAAAGTCAGAAAAGGCAGCCTGTATTTTTTCCAGACGGTCAGCCGGAAAGCCTGCGGTATTTTTTACCCGGTTTATTTTGTTGCGCCAGTTCTGGCATTCATTTTTATAAAGCAGGTCATAGGCATTTTCTCTTGCCCTCTCGTCAAATTCCCGCTTGTTTTGAAGCGCCTGTGCTTTTCGGCACTTATCGCTGCACAGCTCATACCGCTGGCTCTTTGCCAGAAAATATTTTCCACAGACCTTGCACCGCCGGAAGCAAAGCCCCCAGTCATTCAGCCTGTTCAGATAATAGGTAATCAACGGGTAGAGGGACGCATAGGCAGACACACATTCTTCTGTGCGCCGGTTGTCCGGGAACCAGAGGTCAAGCCGGGTATCTTCTGACGGTGCGCCTTTGAAATAAAGGCTGCCAGCTTGAAAATGTTTCGGTTTTCCTGTCTCCCTGTCAAAGCTCATGTCTTCGTTATGGAATACCCCGGTCAGGCTGCTCATTTTATCCATGAAGCGGTCACAGGCAGCGTTACGGTCACGGGGTTCTCTGGCAAGCAGATAGCTGTTCCAGATACGGAACGCCACATACATTTCCAGAGGGTCATTGCTAAGATATTTTCCCCAGAGAAATTCGCTTGCCGCCTGCTCCAGCTCCGGCTGTTTCCATCGGTTGGAGTGGAGGGCTTGCCGCAACGGAGAAAGCCCGCATAAGTTCCAGTCTCTGTCCGTGTCACGCTCAAAGTTTATCAAAAAAGTTCCCAGCGGGCGTGTCATATCACAAAGCACCTCTGCGTTTTGGCTCCCGTTCAGCCGGAAGCGGATCTGCTGTTCTTCCCCAATCAAAATCCGTTCTTTCATTTTCTTCCTGTCCAGCGTCAGGACAAACAAAATCCTCTCAAAACATGGCTCATGCCGTATAAACTGATTCTCCATCCCTATCCCCTGCCTTTGTTTATGGTAATTATATAATTTAGTTATATTAATTACACTCATGGTATCGCAGAAGCATTGTTTTGTCAAGAATAGTCCGCTATGATGATTGCAGTTGGTAATTTCGTACCACACAGTACCTTGACAAGTGAATGACCGTCCAAAAGGGATATGACCGGCAGGAGAAGTGACGCATCCAGCGCACTAATGCAGGGAAACACCGCAGGAATGGGGCAGGAAAACGGCTTTGGGGGGAGAACGGCAACAGGAAGCATTTTAACCTATTTGATTTATGGGAGGAACAGAATGAACGATAAAAAGAGATTGAACAGCTACGAGGATTTACCGCTGGTTCTGGATGTGGCGGACATTCAGCGGATTATGGGAATTTCAAGAGCGAGCGCCTATGAGCTGGTACACACACCCAGCTTTCCGGCGTTCCGCAGGGGCAGGCTTATCAAGGTCAGCAAAATTGCTTTCTTTGAATGGATGGCAAAAGGCTCCGAAAACGTACTGAGAAGCGACAAATAAGCGACAAATAAGCGTGAGGTATTATCCCCTGACTGCAATACTGCCGCACTTTCCAAAGGGGCATACAGAGGGAAAAAACCTTAAAAATGATACCGAAACGCTACACCAAAACAGCCTATCTGCGTACATCAGATAGAAACGGAGAAAGGAGCCGGTTATGGCAAGAATGAGCAACAAGCGGCGGTTGGAATGGTCTTTCTTCTTAAATGACCGCAGCCGTATCACTTACAACGAACTGTGCCGGAAATGCCAGCACGAATGTAAACAGAGCTTCCGGGCGGTTGTGGTGACTGCCTGAAGTATCTTTCCAAGCGTTCCAAGAAAAAGGACAAGACTGCCGGAAACGGCAAAATCCCTTAGGAACTAAGGGCGCACTTCTATACATAGTCTAAAGACCATGTATCGTGCGTCCTGCGGAGCTTACCTCTGCCGCTGATAAAATCAGCAGTCCGAGGTCTGCGTTCGCTTCGCTCCGACAAGGTGGCTACACCCCCTTGCGCCGCTAAAGCGGCTATCCCCTGTGTACCCGCCGCAAAGAGAAATCCGCTCTGCGGTTTTCCATTTTCATCGGGTTTTATAGAAGCACTGACACACAGACTGTCTGCGGATGGTCTTTAGCCTATGGGGAAAACAAGCAGAATAAGAACCCATACGGGTACTACCATTGCAGCAAGAACGGACAGGGATTACGCCAGTGTTCCATGCACTATATCCGCTATGATGTACTGTATGCCTATGTGCTTGCAAGACTGCAATACTGGTCTATGCTGGCACAGAAAGACGAGGACAAGCTGCTGAAACGCCTGCTCAATGCCAGCGACAGGGAAAGAAACTCTGCGAAGAAAAAGCAGGCTGCGGAGCTGAAAAAGGCAGAGAAGCGTAAAGCCGAGGTTGACGGGCTGTTTGCTAAAATGTATGAGGACTGGTCTGCCGGACGCATAACCGAGTATAACTTCAATATGCTGTCCGAGAAGTACCAGAACGAGCAAAAGGAGCTTGAAACAAAAATAAGACAGCTTCACGAAACGATGGAAGCCGCCGTACAGACCGCAGCGGATGCTGAAAAGTGGATTGCCCTAATGAAACAGTATGTCAACCCTGTGGAGCTGACCGCAGAACTTCTGAACACTCTAATTGAAAAAATAACCGTCCACGAAGCTGTCAAGGGCGAGGACGGAAGCCGTGAGCAGGAAGTAGAAATCTACTACCGCTTCATCGGCAAAATTGACTGACCTTTCTTTTTTACCCAATAATATCTTTAATTAAGGGAAACGGGAAAGACTATGCCAGATATTGCCAGCGTGATCAAAATGAGTGATCTCTATCATATCAGTCTGGATGAACTGTTGAAAGGAGATCAGGATATGATGAAAAAGATAGAGAAGGACACAAATATCGTAAGGTCCAACAGTAGGCTTATCGCTGTGGGCATAGTGGCTATCATAGTGGCTGTCGTTGTCATATTTGCAAGTATCATGACGGGAAATGCGGTGTTGGATTTTCTTGCGGCGGCGCTTCCGTGGGTATTCATGGGGATTGCCCTTGCGTGTTTTCTTGCAACGAGAAAGCCTGATGAGAACACGCCGAAGCTCAGGGTGGCAGGATTTATACCTATCATGATAGGTGTGATGTTTATGATAGGTGGAATATATCTGATGAACGCATGTATGTGGAGAGGGATTGGAATTGGAGCGTTGGTTGTAGGCATTGTATTGAATGGAGTGGGGCTGGTAATTTTATTTTACAGAAAAAAATAGAGATGGAAAGCGTTGTTTGCTGTCCTTGAAATATTTGTGATAGTAGTATAATATGTAACTGTTTGGCAACGGATATATTGTATCTGATGCCAGACAGTTATTTTTGTGCGGACAAGGTATCAGAGAATATGATCACACAAGAAGCAAAGCGGCTGTATAAATTTGAAAACACGTTTTGTGTTTCTCAGAACATGATAGATTAGAAGATGCGAGGAATTACGATATGATGAAATTAACAGATTTTTACTATGATCTGCCACAGGAGCTTATAGCGCAGGATCCACTTCTTAAGAGAAGTGAGTCCCGTCTCATGGTTCTGGACAGGAAAGACAATACGATAGAGCACAAGCACTTTTATGATGTGATAGACTACCTGAATCCGGGCGACTGTCTGGTCATCAACGATACAAGGGTCCTTCCGGCGAGACTCATGGGCGTCAAGGAGGATACGGGAGCATCAATAGAGGTACTACTGTTAAAGCGCAAGGATGACCGCACCTGGGAGACGCTGGTAAAGCCGGGCAAAAAGTGCAAGGTAGGTGCTCGTATAGTATTTGGCTCGGAGTCAAATGAACCTGACCCTGAGACAGGACTTATAAAGGGCAAACTTGTGGGAGAGGTTGTTGGTATAGTCGAGGAGGGCAACAGACTCATCAGATTTGAGTTCGATGGAATATTCGAGGAGATCCTTGACGAACTGGGACAGATGCCGCTCCCACCATATATCACACATAAGCTTGAGGACAAGAACAGATATCAGACTGTGTACGCAGAGCACGACGGATCAGCAGCAGCGCCGACAGCAGGACTTCACTTTACAACAGAGCTGCTTGATCAGATCAAGGCAAAGGGAATCAAGATAGCGCATGTGACACTCCATGTCGGACTCGGAACCTTCAGACCTGTTAAGGAGGAGAATATTCTGGATCATCACATGCATTCAGAGTTCTGTATCATAGAGCAGGATGCTGCTGATATGATCAACGAGACAAAGGCTGCAGGCGGAAGAGTTGTGTCCGTAGGAACGACAAGTACCAGAACTCTTGAGTCCATGTCGGACGACGATGGAACAGTTCATGCAGGCAGCAAATGGACGGATATTTTCATCTATCCGGGATACAAGTTCAAGGTTATTGACGCGCTCATCACGAATTTCCATCTGCCTGAGTCAACGCTTCTTATGCTTGTTTCTGCGCTCTACGACAGAGAGCATATACTTGAGGCGTACAAGGTGGCGGTTGAGGAGAAGTACAGATTCTTCTCATTTGGCGATGCTATGCTGATAAAGTAGCATAAGAGGAGACTATCAATGGGAAAGAAGATATGCGTGGTATTCCCGGGAATCGGATATCACACTGATAAACCGTTACTTTACTACAGTAAAAAATATATGATAGCACATGGATATGATATTGTTGATGTGACATACGGCAAGCTTTCGGGACATCTCCCGGAGGAGATACAGAAGGTATTTGATGATGGCTGGAATAAAGCGGTAGATTGTCTGAAGAATGTGGATTTCTCGGATGCTGAGGATATAGTATTTCTATCAAAGAGTATAGGTACGGCTATATCTGCAAGATATGTGGCGGAGAAAGGACTTAAAGTAAGAAATATATATTTCACACCACTTGAGATTACCATGCAATATGCCAATTCAAATGGCATAGCTTTTCACGGAACGGCGGATCCACTAGTGAATACGGGTGAGCTGACAAGACTTTGTGAGGCTAAGAACATCCCTCTGTATAAATACGAGGGCGGAAATCATTCAATAGAGACAAAGGATATTCTATGGAACATAAGAACGCAGGAAGACATAGCGGAAAAATATATAGATTATTTGAACTTCTAGGACATACAGAGGGGCAGTTATATATTGCGGAGATAGCAGTGCTCATAACACTGCTTATTGGCACGGCGGTATATATACTGCTCCTTCGTGTCCTGCCGGATACCTCATGGCTTGAGGGGTGCCAGATACGCCGGTTTACAGGAGTGATATGTCCTGCATGCGGTACGACAAGGGCTGTACTCGCCATGCTCCACGGACATCTGCTGACGGCTTTGTATTACCATGTGGCGACTGTGTATCTGGCGTGCATCTGTATCATTTATCTGGTAGGCAATACGATCAGGCTTGCCACGAATGGCAGGGCACCGCTTGTGAGATTCCGGCTGTGGTATGTGTATGTGTGGCTTGGGATATTTGTGGTGTCTTACGTGGTGAAGCTGGTGGTGCCGGGGTATGTCATATAATGAGCGCAAGTTGAGTAGGCGTGCGCATGTCATAGCGCTTATGCACGTCGACATATGATATAAGGAGTGGTTTCATGAGACTTATGATAAAACAACGGGTATTTGCCTGGACAGATACCTACGATATATATGATGAATGGGGAAACAAAAAATATTTTGTGAAGTCGGAGGCGTTCCGGCTGACGCATCAGGTTCACGTATATGACATTGCGGGAAATGAGATAGGTCTTATCAGTCAGAGATTATTCACATTCCTGCCTACATTTGACATCAGTGTGGGTGGCAGACCGTGTGGAAGTATCAGGAAGGAATTTACATTCTTCAAGCCATCGTACAGTATTGAGTATGGTGGATGGCAGTGTGATGGAGATTTCCTTTCGTGGAATTATAGTGTCACAGCTGGAAGCAGGCTGGTGGCAAATATAGCAAAGCAGCTTCTCAGCTGGGGAGATACATACACACTTGATATCTCAGATCCGGGTGATGAGATCATGGCACTTATGCTTGTGATTGCCATTGATGCGGCCAATTGTTCGCAGAATAATAATTAATTTTTAAACAGGTATTAAGAACTCCTTCATCAGAATCCATTGATAAGAAGAAAAAGATGCTTGAGGCAAGAAAGCGGATTGAAAATAAATGAGTTATTTGACAACAGAAGAATTTGAAAGTACATTGGATAATGTGACGATATTTCCAGTTACCTCAGTAGAATTAGGAGATATTTCACAGTATTCTTTTGATTGTGGAGATGCAGAAGAGTATGTCACATTTTGATTAATAAGATTGTTTAGAAAGCGTTTAGAAAGTATCCTCTTGATGTTTAGTCGGATGTATGATAGCAGTGCTCTGGATCATCCTTGGAATCTGTAATTGAATATGTTTGCAAAAAGGCTTTTCGGTTTATTCGTAACCGGAAAGCCTTTTTTTGTCCAAAATCGGCACTATAATGTCGTTTCGTGCATTCAGCATTGAAGAGGTAATATAACAAAGTGTATAATAATAATGGGGTGAGCATATGGACCAAAGAAGTAAGCTTAATATAGCGGTATGCGATGATGATATATTTGTAACTGAACAGCTGAGTGAATGGATAAAGGAATATTTTGTTTCCAATCATTTGGAAGAACCTAATATATATGAGTTTGACAATGGCGAGAATCTGATAAAAAGCGAAGTGAAATATGATTTTGTATTCTTGGATATAGTAATTCCGGGAATGAATGGGATAAATATAGGCAGACGGCTATTGGCGCAGAATGAGGAGTGTCTGATATATATAATAACGGCATACGACAGCTATCTTGATGCTGCTATGAGCTTGAGGGTGTTCAGGTATATTTCAAAGCCGCTTGACAAATCTCGTATATACCGAAATATACAGGATGGACTTAAGATATACACAACATCAAATACTAAGATATTGATTGAGACAAAGAATGAAAATATAATCCTCAGAGCTCCGGAGATTATTTACCTGGAGGCACAGGGACATACGCTATTTGTGAACACCAGTGAGGGAAAATACATCTCTGTGAGAAAGATGGATTACTGGGAGAAGACATTGAATACAAGGGGGTTTTTTAGAACACACAGAAGTTTTATTGTGAATATGGAACATGTAGTAAGGTTTGATCATTCATTGGTGTATCTGGATACTGGGGTAACAGCCTATCTAACGAAACGCAATTATCAAAATTTTAAGCATGCATTTATGATGTATTTGGAGGGGGCAAGGACATGACAATGGCTATGATTTATGGAATCGTTTTTCTGATAGAAGCGTTGATAGCATTTCAATACTTCGAGTGGATGTTTGTAAAACCAAGATATACGGTGATAAAGAGATTTGTTTTGGTGTTGGCGTGTTATGTTGTTTTATTTGGTTTGTTTGAACTAAATATATTGATATTTAATTTTATTTCATTTCCAGTATTCAACTGGATAATAATAAAATTCGTATATGGACAAAAAACTTTAAGCTCAGTTTTTCACAGTGTGGCAATGTCAGTAATTATGACATTGTCAGAGATGGTGGTTGTGGCGGTATTTTCTGGAATTAGTCAAAAATCCTGGGATCCATCTGGTGGTGTTTTGACTGTATTATTTCTAGCAATATTAAGCAAGTTTGTGTATTTCCTTGTGATGTTTGCAATCAGCCGATACGGGATGAGACACAGGGTTGATGTACATATGGGAGCACAGGGCTGGGTAATTCTTGTCATACCAGTGTGTGTGATAGTTGTTGTGTGTCTGCTCAATTACATGTGTTACTTTTCTGACATCAGCAAAATGCAGGAATCCATAATGTTGTATTGTTCAATAATCTGTCTGGTGATAATTATTATTTCATTTGTGATCTACGGATATTTGCAGAGAGTCTACAAGGAGAATCTGGATAAAACATTGCAGATCCAGAGAGAAAAATATGACATTGAGTATTATAAAAAAATTATCAGTCAGGACGAAGAGCAGAAAATAATGATACATGACATAAAAAAGCATATCAGCGGGATACATGATCTGCTCGAACATCATGATTACGATAAGGCAGTCGAATATATTGAAAGGATATATGAATCCAACGAGTTGAAAGAGACTATAAGGTTTTCGGATGATCATATGGTAAATGTTATTCTTAATAGATATGCCAGCAGGTTCATTGATGCGGGGATTCATTATGATTTTGATGTGAGAAGGGCACGTATGGATTACATGCAGGTAGATGACTTAACTGTCCTTCTGTGTAATATGCTGGACAATGCCAGTGAGGCAATGAGTGAAATAGGCAGTGCCAGTGTGGAACTTAGAATGAATTCACAGGGGAACGATGGTGGAACGATCATAGCAATGACAAATGATTGTACGCACAGATATGATTCACGAAAGTCCGGTAAGCCGGATCAAAAATTCCATGGATTTGGAATAAAGAGTATGAAAAGGGTAGCGGAAAAGTATGGTGGAAGTGTTGATACATATTATTCAGAGGATGATCAAAGATTCCATACGGTCATATATCTGTCAAATGTTACCCGGTAAAGATGTTAGGTATTTCTGTAAAATAAAACGGAGGTGTACGATGGACAAGAAAAAAATAATATGTGCAGCACTTATTTCTGTTATGGCATTAAGTCTTGCTGCGTGTGGAAATAAAAAAGTTGATTATGGAATGAATGGGGGAAGTGATGATACAGGTAATGCAGGAGGTCTTGAGGGACAGCTGGATATACCCGATAACTGCGATGTTACTTTTGACATAGGAGAATCAAAACTCTCATCGATAACATTGAAGGATGATGATATAGAGGTTCCAGATGCTGATAGAGTATATAAAGTCGGGTTTGACATGGTAAATGCACCATGTTCAGATGATGAACTTAAAACTATAATATCCAGACTTTTTGACGAGACATCAGAAATAAGGTGGCAGGATGGCGATGCTGCTGAGTCAAAGGAAATCCTGGATAACACGATAGCTTCATATAAGGCGGACATAGAAAAGGCTTTGGCGAGTGATGATCCTGGTTATGCAGAGCTTTTAGAGGAAGGTATGAAAAGATGGGTAGACGAGAGAAATAGCATTGATGATGAGTTACCAATAGCTACAGAATATAAGATTAATGAGCATTATGTTGCGGAATCCGGTGGGGTACAGAGAATATTTATGGCGGCATCGGATAATGAAGATGGAGGTGGATATAACAATTACTATTTTACATATGGTATGACACCTGAGGGTGAGGATAAGGCTCTTGTATCAGAGGTTCCAGGAACTGAAAGTACGTATGAGATCAATGTTGTCGGTGAAGACATATATGATGGGGATGAGAAGAACCCAATCACAGAAGATGAAGGACTCAGTTCTGCAATGAAGTTACTAGACAATCTGGGGATAAGCGGATTTGCCTGCACAGGGACAGAAGAGGCGGTGAGAGCCTGGACAGGCGGTACTTATGGTGAAGATGTCATAAAAAAGCCTGATGGATACAGATTCCAGTTCGGACGGAAGATAGATGGGATAGATGTGGTATACTCAACAGATATCGACACCGTGGATAGTATTGATACCGATAACCTTACCTATAAAGGTGGAGTTGACAAGGCGGTAATAAGTGTTGATAAGTTTGGGGTTGTCTCATCTACAGTGTATGTATATGCCGACGAGGATACGTTTGATAAAGAGGAGGTCAAGCTTTTAAGCTGGGATGAGATGATTAAAGCTGCGGGCGAGAGTATAGCCAAATATTATAAGGATCACCCGACAAATTATGGAACGGTGGAATTTAATGATGTGGAACTTGCCTATGTACCATGTGCTGATGAGTCGGGAAATAAGTATTTTGTTCCGACATGGATATTTTCTCAGAATGAATATAATGAGGATTACCGATGTGACATGCCGATACAGAGGGTATATATAAATGCGATAGATGGAAACTACATAGATATAGTGGATAACATGAAGAAGATAGGAATGTATGAGGAGACAGGCAGGAAATAGTCATGAATAAGATACCAAAGTATGTTGTTATCATAGCCTGCATATTGGTAATGGTGGTGTTGCTACCATTAGGTTATGTTAGATATAAGACGCGTTACGAAGCTGAGCAGATAAGTGTGTCAACGTCTCCAGATGGTGATTATAAGCTTGTGATCTATTCTGTTGGTGACCCGGATTTTCCATTTGGAGCTGCCCATGGAAGACTGGTGCTGAATGGCAAGGAGAAGACGGTTGCATATAGGTCATTTGAAGTGGCAAATGATGGTGCAAGATTTGATGAAAGCGATCTAAAGACGACATGGTATATTGATCGTGTGGAGGTGGTAGTGTCTGGCTCTGAACAGCGTGACGAGCTTGTGACCATGCGTTTTAATGGGCAGACCAGCAGTAGACGTCTCACGACCAGATATAGAAGAGAAGATACGGATATAGAAAAAGACAGCGAACAAGACTCTGCGATAACGGAAAAAGCTTCGGGTGACAGCAGGGAGAATGCAGAGAGCTCCACTGATTCCTCTGTTGATCCTGATGTAAATGATCAGCCAGAAAATAAGGAAATTACAGTCGGGTATCAGGCGATCTTTGAGAAATATTCAGATGCCACAGCTGGAAAATTCGAAGTATATTACGGCGCCTCGGAGTCATCATCAAGATGTATATTGTCGGAAAGTGATAATTCCGTGGAATACATTGTATATGATGGCAAGTCAGAGAATGGGAAGTGTGGATTGTATGTAAGGTATCGTACTGAAAAAGGCGGTGGTGGAACATATGATTATGGTAGCGCCGAAATAAAAGATATCTATGCATATGTATTTTCCAGTGGAGAAGTGATAAGCAGTGGAAAGACAAACTGGGAAGATACTGGAACGGATGAGTTTAAGAGGGCAACGGAGTAAGCTGTTGTGAATAGTCCATGAACTGTGGTAAAATGAATATTGGACAGAGCAGGATATCATTAAATTATTAGGATAAAAAGTAACACAAATAAAGGCGACACAGCTGTCTGGTAGGATGCAAAGCATCACAGACTGTAGTGTCGCCTTTATTTGTGCTAAAAATAATCTATATATCTTTAACGTTCCAGCCCACCCAGATCATCATAGAATCCCGGATATGAGATGTTCACGCACTCGGCTCCGGTGATCTCTGTATCGCCATCAGCGTTAAGTCCTGCGATGGCAAAGCTCATGGCGATTCTGTGGTCCAAGTGACTGTCAATCACTGCACCGTGAAGAGGCTTTCCGCCGCGTATGATCATTCCGTCATCGGTTGCAGTTATGTCTGCGCCCATGGATGAGAGAGCGTTTACCATGACATCTATTCTGTTTGATTCCTTGACCTTGAGCTCCTGGGCATCCCTGATGATGGTCTCACCGTCTGCAAAGCATGCGAGAACTGCTATGGCAGGGATCTCATCTATGAGCTTTGGTATGATGGAACCCTCAATGACACAGCCCTTGAGACTTGATGTCCTGACTGTTATGTCAGCGGTTGGCTCACCGCATCCGCTCACTACATTGGAGTATTCCATATCGCCGCCCATTGCTTTGATGACTTCCAGTATTCCATCTCTGGTCGGGTTGATGCCAACATTTTTGATGGTGATGCATGAGTTCGGAGTGATAAGTCCTGCAACAAGGAAGTAAGCAGCTGATGATATATCTCCAGGTACAAGTATCTTCTGTCCAACAAGATTATCCACAGGCTTTACGGTAGCCGTAGTTCCCTCTGCTTTTATATTGCCGCCAAATGACTCAAGCATGAGTTCAGTGTGGTTTCTTGACACATATGGCTCGGTGACACTTGTCTCGCCGTCTGCATAGAGTCCGGCAAGGAGTACACATGACTTTACCTGTGCTGACGCGACAGGTGAGTTGTAGTGTATTCCATGGAGTTCCTTTCCGTTTATAAGGAGCGGTGCACAGTCATTTCCGAGTTCGGATGTGATGTCGGCACCCATTATGGAGAGAGGCGTCATGATTCTCTTCATAGGGCGCTTACATATAGAAGCATCACCTATAAGCCTGCTTGCAAATGGCTGAGCGGCAAGTATACCTGATATAAGTCTGGTGGTTGTTCCGCTGTTGCCGACATCAAGTGTGCCTTCAGGCTTTGACAGTCCATGCAGTCCTTTGCCGTGTACAGTAACGACACTGCCGTCGTAATCAATATCTATACCCATCTGCCTGAAACAGTTCATGGATGATATACAGTCTGCTCCATTTAAAAATCCGTGTACCTCGGTTATTCCATCTGCGATTGAGCCGAACATGATGGAACGGTGGGAGATGGATTTGTCCCCCGGTATTGTTATCTCTCCGTTAAGTGATTTTACTCTGTTGATCTTCATAAATTCTCAGTATTCCTTTAATCTAGTGTAATATGTCTGGTTAAAATATTTTATTCTCCGGCTCTTAACGGTTATAAATTCTATAGCCTGCGGCCTTCAGCACATCCTGTGCATTCCGTCTTGCATCAGCATCGTAGAATGAGAGTCTGAGAACCCCTTCCTCATCCTCCCGGTTGTGGGAGACTCCGATGTTCTTGAGGCTTATCTTTGCCTCTGCGATAAAAGCTGTCACCTTTGCCAGCGCACCAGCCTCATCAGGTATATCTACGAACAGTTCATGATGCATTCTTATGACACCGCTGCTGTTGTTAGGAATGGAATCCCTGTAATCTCTGGCGGATGCAAAAAAAGCATTTATCCCAGCCGCATCGCGCTGCTTAATATGATAAATCATTTTG
Source organism: Coprococcus sp. OM06-34AC (assembly GCF_003462545.1). Lineage (NCBI taxonomy): Bacteria > Bacillati > Bacillota > Clostridia > Lachnospirales > Lachnospiraceae > Coprococcus > Coprococcus sp. OM06-34AC. The sequence goes on along the minus strand of NZ_QTZF01000001.1, from coordinate 560,809 downwards.
TCTATAAGCTCAACATATTCCTGAAGACCGTTCACGATATTGTCAGGATTTGCCAGAAGAATGTGCTCCCATACCACCGGATTGGAGGATGCGATCCTGGTTATATCTTTGAAACCACCGGCTGCCAGTGATTTAAATATATTGTCTGGGCTGTCTGCCGCTGCGACAAGGTTGACCAGTGAGGCGGCTATGACGTGGGGCACATGACTTATGTAAGAGGTTATACGGTCGTGCTCAACAGGTGAGTATGTGATCGGTATTGCGCCCAGATCTCCGATAAATGTGGAGAACTCCTCAGTCTTGCCCGGCAGAACTCCGTCTGCAGGTGTGATGAAGTAATAGGCATTCTCTATGAGCCTGTCGGTGGCCGCCCCATAGCCAGATCTCTCAGAGCCGACCATAGGGTGTCCGCCGACAAAATACCTGGCAAGCCCAAGCTCCTGGACTGCTTCGTATATGTCGAGCTTTACGCTTCCGACATCAGTCAGTATGGTGCTGTCTGTAAGAAATGGCCCTAGCTGGCGCAGGTATTCTATATTATAGTGGACCGGTGCGCACAGAAAGATATAGTTACATTCTGCTATGGTATGGATATCATCTGTATATTCAGTCAGTGTCCCATCGGAGACAGCTTCCTTGAGTGTAGATAGATTATTGTCAAAGCCGACTATTCTGTAATCAGGGAAAATGCGGTGGATGGATTTGGCAATAGATCCTCCGATAAGTCCCAGACCGATAAATCCTATTGAAAAATCATTCATTTTACGTTCTCCTTTAACAGTTTGACGCATAAAAGCGTTAAAGTATCTATTGGCGATTATACAGCCTTTTGAATGACAGGGCAAGAGAAGATTCACATTGCGATAAAAAAACTTGAATATCAGATGTGGATATTAAGCTAAAATAAGAAGTAAGGGAATTGTATAAGCTGAGGATTTGTACTAAAATCTTTGTGAAGAACGCAGACGAAGCACATAAGAAAGGATACTGATGTGTGCGTTTGTCGACCGACCATTATAAGGAGGATAATTTATTATGATAGATACATTATGCAGACTGCTGGACGCGGGCGTTACGCAGTTTCATGTTGTGAGGGAATGTGAAGCTGTGCTGCAGGATCATGGTTACAGAGAACTTGATATTGGGGAGTGCTGGGAGCTCACGGCCGGAGGAAGATATTATGTGAAGCCATACTCATCTATGATGGTGGCGTTTGCCGCAGGGGAGATGCCTGAGTACGGCAGGCTGAATATCGGCCTTGCACATACAGATTTTCCTATGCTCAAGATCAAGACTCAGCCGGATATGAACAGAAGCGGCTACCAGACACTGAATGTAGAGCCGTACGGCGGACTTATCAAGGAGACATGGTTTGACAGACCGCTTGGAATCGCGGGCAAGGTCATGGCGCAGACCACGGATCCGTTCAGGCCGAAGACGTATCTGTATGATTCAGAGCGTGCCATGTGCATAGTGCCAAGCCTTGCACCGCATCTGAGAAAGGATGCACCCGGGGAGAAAATGAATGTGCAGAAGGAGCTCATACCTGTATATGGTCTGGATGGTCAGAAGGTGAAAGACAAAGATATATTACAGTATGTGGCAGATGACCTTGGGCTTTTGAAGGACGATATTCTTGATTATGATCTATATCTGTATAACATGGATGGAATGGAGATAGTTGGGGCAGATAAGGATATGATAGCTTCTCCGAGACTTGACAATGTAACTTCCGTGTCAGCGCTTGTTGACACCATGTGCAGAGAGACAAATGGCAATAATACAAATGTTATAGCATTGTTTGACAATGAGGAGATAGGAAGCAGATCGAAGCAGGGAGCAGATTCAGTGCTTCTGTCAGAGATAATAAAGCGAATCATGGAAGGATTGGACATTGAGGATGGAGCAGGAAGACGCCTTATGAGAGATGCATTTATGCTGTCACTTGATGTGGCGCACGCAACCCATCCCAATTATTCAGAGAAAAGTGATCCGACAAATCAGATTGTAATGGGGCGCGGAGTGGCACTCAAATCAAGTGCGAGCCAGAGATATGTGTCTGACAGTGAGGCATCTGCGGTTATCATGGCTCTGTCGAGAAAACATGATATAAAGATACAGCGACAGGTGAACAGATCGGGGATGGCAGGAGGACAGACTCTTGGTCCTATAGCTTCATCTTATCTGCCGGTCAGGGCTGTGGACATGGGAATACCTATACTGGCTATGCATTCAGCGGTGGAGCTGGGAAGTGCGGAGGATTATGCCCAGCTTGAGAAGCTGTGCGGGGCCGTATTTGGAATGTAGTATGTTGAAATCAGGTATTTGAGCAATTTACTTGTGCAGTTATTACGATTGTGTTACAATAAGATGATGTATTTTTAACTTCAATAATCACTTACGGAGGATACTCATGAAGAAGAAACATTTAAAATATGCAGTGCTCTGCTTTGGACTTGCCTCTATGCTGGCATTTGCCGGATGCGGAAGCAAAGGTGACGATGCTACCACAGCCAATCCGACGGAGACAGAGGCGACCACAGAGGCAGTGACGGTGGCGACTACGGAAGCAACCACTGAGGCACAGCCGGAGAAGGACAAGGATGGCTTTACAATATGTAATGACAAAGTAAAGACTCTTGACTATGTGAATGTCAGAACGAGCCCATCAACTGATGGAGAGATATATCAGGAAGTTGCAAATGATGTTGAGCTGGACAGAATCGGTTATAACGATGAGTGGAGCAAGGTATCTATAGATGGTGGGGAATACTATATATTCTCAGAGCTCCTTGAGGTCGTAGGCGGAGGAGATAAGTCTGATGCATCGACTGAGGCGACAACAGAGAATTCATCGGCTGCATCCACAGAACAGGGAACTACATCCAATGTTGGTGAGGGCAAGATGATAGTTATAGATGCCGGACATCAGCAGAATGCAAATGAAGAGACCGAGCCGATAGGCCCTGCTGCTACAGAGACAAAAGTAAAGGCAACCGTTGGCAACACAGGTGTATCAACAGGAATAAAGGAATATGAGCTGAATCTTCAGATCGCACAGAAGCTTGAGGCAGAGCTCACATCCAGAGGCTATACAGTTAAGATGATCAGAACATCGAATGATGTTGATATAAGTAATGCGACGAGAGCAGAATATGCGAACAACCTTAAGGCAGATGCAGTTATAAAGATCCATACAAATGGATCGACAGACGGTAATGCGACAGGTGTGATGACAGTATGTCAGACATCATCTAATCCATATAATTCAGCTATCTATGATCAGTGCAAGAGTCTTGCCACGGATGTTTTATCAGGACTTCTGGCTTCCACAGGAGCTAAGAGCGATGGAATATGGGAGACGGATACCATGAGCGGAATAAACTGGAGTACAGTTCCGGTAACCATAGTGGAAGTTGGCTATATGACTACAGCATCTGAGGAGGCACTTCTTGTAACAGACGATTATCAGAACAAGATCGCCAAGGGAATAGCAGATGGCCTTGATAAATATATTACAGAATAGAAGTCAGTAACATAAATAAAAATAGAGAACAGGAGAAGACTGACCTCTTCTTCCGAGAGACTTCTGTAGGCACCTGTTGGAAGCGATTCGTCTATCTTCAGCTCACCCATTGCAATTCTTCGCAGAAAAGTAACTTTCATGCCAACGGCCTCAAACATTCGCTTGACCTGGTGAAAACGTCCCTCTGTTATTATGAGTTCGATCTCCGATCTGGCAGCGGTGCTGTCGGAAGATAATATGCGCAGATCTGCGGGCAGTGTAGGTTTTTCATCTCCGATATCCACACCTGTGGCGAAAAGGTTTATGGTATCATCTGTTACATATCCGTCAATCTCTGCGTAATATGTCTTGGGAATGTGGTGTGCAGGAGACAGAAGATGGTGGGTCAGTGCTCCGTCATTTGTCAGAAGTAGAAGTCCTTCTGTGTCTATATCCAGCCGTCCCACGGGTGACAGGTCTTTTGTATTTTCTCCTTTTAGCAGATCGATAACGGTCTGATGCACGTTATCTTTGGTGGCGCTTACACACCCCGCAGGTTTGTTCAGGAGGAAATATCTGTATCTGGAATAATTCAGAATCCTGCCATTATATTTTATAGTATCGTTGTTCTCATCTATCTTTACATCTGAGGATTTAACTGGGGCACCATTGACTGTGACAGTGCCTTTTTTCACATACTGCTTTACCTGACTGCGGCTGCCGATCCCCATTTCAACTAGAAATTTATCAAGTCTCATAATGTACTCCTTTTGTTGACTGTATGATGTCATATGATACCACGAAAATGCGCTTTTTTCAGCAGAAAAGTTAAATGTTACAAAACACAACATGTCGTTACAAACAGTTGTGTAAAACCACTAGAAATTGGTATTTTTTTGTCAGAATCAGTTGACACATGCACATGTGTAGTGTATTATATTTAACAGAAATGTAACAAATGCGGTAACTTTGTAAAATTTAGATTACGAAATACTACATAGAAAATAGCTTGGATTAAGGGTAAAAGAGGAAAAATTAATGACTAGATCACGCAGTAAGTTTGGAAGATTTGTAGATCACATGAGAAGGAATGTTCTCAGTTATAAATATTTAAGACATAACATTTTGATGACAGCACTTGTGGTTGTAATGGCTCTTTGTGTATTTGCTGTCATAAGTTTTGGAGAGAAGGCTGACCCGCTTGCGGATGAATTATATGCGAATGATAGTGTGACTATCAACAAGAGTCAGGCAGTGATGATGGCAGACAGCAGTGTGCAGCTTGCCATCGACGCAGTGGTGCCTGCAGGAAGTTCAGTATCGGCCAACGATACGGCCAGAGTTGCCAGCAATGCATCAGGTAGTATACAGTCTGTGACTTCAGCGTCTACCGAGGCAGTGACAACAGAGGAAGCAACAACAGAAGAGACCCCTTCAGAGGTGCTTCCGGGCGTAACAGCATCAGTGATATATGATGGTGTGTATGTCCATACAGAGCAGTCATCAGAATCAGATATCATAGCTACAGTGAACAGTGGAGAGATGTTCGACGTTGTATCACAGGATGAGAGCTGGATAGGAGTTCAGTTATACGATGGCTCGATCGGATATATTTCAACAGAATATGTAAGTGTGGATGCCTCACTTCAGTAGTAGTGTATATGAGTACCCCTCACCCAGGTACAACACAGTAAGACAGAAAAAGCAAGCCGCATGTCATTCAAGGATGGCGTGCGGCTTGCTTTTTTAGTGTTGTATTGACTGCTGCTCAATTGGTTAGCTTTTTGTAGTAGAAGCACGCCAGCTGTGTGCGGTCTCTCAGCTGCAGCTTGTCAAGGATGGAACTGATATAGTTTCTCACTGTACCCTCGCTCAGATACAGGCTTGATGCGATTTCTTTGTTATTCAGACCATCTGCAACAAGTCTGATAATATTCATTTCCTTGGAACTGAGTTCGTATTCCATTCCGGCAAATGGCGATGGCTGGACATCTGATGAGGTAGTGTCCATATGTCCAATAAGATCAGGGAGCTTTCCAACTATCTCATCCCCGAATACAGTCTGTCCATTGTATACTGCTTTTACTGCCGGTGCGATGCTCTCAAAATTCTGCTTCAGTATATATCCCTTTGCCCCGATACTCAGTGCTTTGATTATATATTCGTCATCTGAAAATGTTGTCAGGAGAAGAATGCGGGCATCCGGGTGAGAGACCATGATATTCTCAGAAGCCTCAAGGCCATTTATGTTCTCCATGCGGATGTCCATGAGTAGAACATCCGGTTGATATTCTTCGTACAGTCTGATCGCATCAGCTCCACTGCCTCCTGTGGCGGATACCTGTATGTCGTCGCAGGCTTCGAGTATGGTCTGAAGTGACAGTGCCACCAGTTGGTCGTCATCTATTATAACTACATTCATTTGTCGGTTCCCTCCTATTTATAATCAGGATATTTTGCATATCTGTTTGGAATTCAGTCTGTAAAATCTCTTTTCATGATATTGATCAATATGGAAAATCCGTCGTCGGTTGATATCTTCATTGTGCCTCCAAGTTTGTTTACTCTTTCCAGGATACCATTTAAGCCCATCCCGCCAGAAGCGCTTCCTTGTGCCGGGGATAGACCGGAGCGGATGTTCTGTCCATTGTCTGTTATATACAGTTGATAAAATGCCGGGTGTTCCCGCACGCGGATATCCATATGGTCGCCGTTGCTGTGCTTCAGCGTATTGTTAATGGCTTCCTTTACTATGTTGATGAATGAGTATTTGATCTCTCTTGGAAGCTTATCTGACATGTCGTAATCCATGTAGATGTCCATGTCGCTGACGTTGTTGATCACATCATCTAGAGCGGTGCGCAGGTCTATGGATTCATCGTGTAGATCGTGGACACTTTTTCTCATGCTGTCCATGGCGGTATCCAGCGTAGATTGCAGCTGTGCCAGGGGCTTCTCAAGACGCTCGTCTTTGTTGATAACTTTGATGGCACCGGTCTGAAGTATGGATCTGGTGAGCATATGACCGACATTGTCATGAATCTCCCGGGCAATCCTGTTTCGCTCTGACAGGGTGGCGGTGAGCACCATGTTGTCCTGATTTTCCAGCAACTGGCGTGTATTCTGTGCAACCAGCATGTCGTGTTCTGCAGTATTGTCCCTCATGGCATGAAGCTCCGCCCTCAGCAGATTTATCCGGCAGCAGTACACGCTCATAGCAAATGAGAATGCGATGAGGCATATCTGCGGGAGAACTGACATCAGAGGATAGTTGACGCACATGTATATGGATAACAGGACAAGTATGACTGGTGACAGCCGTTGTCTGTATCTGTACATGTCGTAGCTGACTATGGACACGAACATATAGACTGGGTGCAGCCAGAATGCGGATACAAGATACGCGCATACCAGTGCCTCGCATATGTATGGATATATTCTGCTGTGGTTCTCGGCGCCCTTCGTGGTGGCTCTGTCCACTGCGGAGATCCCGGCAAGTGCTGGATAGACCGCACCGGCAATGAGCGACAGGAGAAGTGCGATGATGAGCCGGGTGTCCGTGGCAGTATTATGCGCATATATCATGACAAATGCTGAGACCAGCAGGAGTCCTTTGTTGATGAGGTGTTTCATAATTATTCTCCATAATGTAGAAAATGCTGTAGTATATATCGTGCTGTCTGAATAGCCGTGCCAGACAGTGTGTGCAGCCTAGTGTAATAATTATTATAAATAAATATGAGGGAAAAAGAAACATGACAAATGTCACATTGTGAAGATGACGTTGTTCACTGTGAAAACAGATCAAGGGTGTATATAATGAGAGCATGTAATAAAGAATGTAGCATGCTGATGAGTGCAGACTATCATGTTATGAACGACACTCATAAGATAATGAGGGTCAAAAAACAGGATATCAAAACAGGAGGATATATATGAGTAATTCAGAAAATGCAATAGAGGTTACCAATCTGGTAAAGCGATATAAAGATCTACTGGCGCTGGATCATTTCAGTTTGACGGTGAAGGCGGGGGAGATACTTGGACTCCTTGGACCAAACGGCTCCGGCAAAACGACAACTATAAATTGTATACTGTCCCTGCTCACATTTGACAAGGGCGATATAAAGGTATTTGGCAAAGAGATGAAGCCCGACAGCTACGATATCAAGAGAGAGATCGGAGTTGTAATGCAGGATGTGGCGGTGTTCGATGAACTGACTGTATATGAGAATATTGATTACTTCTGCGGCCTCTATATAAAGGACAAAGAGAAGAGACGCAAATGTGTTGAGGAGACAATGGATTTCGTGGATATTGCGGATTACAGGAAATTCCTTCCAAAGAAGCTATCAGGAGGCCTTCTCCGAAGACTGAATATTGCCTGCGGAATAGCGCATAAGCCAAAGCTTATATTTTTCGATGAACCGACAGTTGCAGTTGATCCACAGAGCCGCAACAGAATACTTGAGGGGATAAAACGTCTGAATGAGGAAGGCGCGACTATCGTGTACACCTCTCATTATATGGAGGAGGTCGAGCAGATCTGCGACAGGATAGTCATCATGGACAAAGGTAAATCTGTTGCAGTCGGAACAAAGGATGAGCTCAAGAAGATGATCAAGAATACCGAGACCATCAAGGTTGAGGTGCTTGGACTTACAGGCGAGCAGATGTCGGAGCTTCACAGTCAGCCACATGTGTATGAGGACGAATATAACGGAGGCATGCTGACACTTAGATATTCTGGTGGAAGACACAATCTGGTGAGGCTTATGGAATTTTTCAAGGAGCACGACATATCATTTGGCAGGGTAGTCACGGAGCTCCCAACACTCAATGATGTGTTCCTGGAGATCACAGGCAAGGAACTTAGAGACTGATCTGAATGTAAGCTGGATTATGGATTTGTTGAAGAAACAAATATTTGTATATTTCAGATGAACCGGGATTAAAAGGAGAGAAATATGTTTATACGGGATTTCCTATATACGATAAAGATATTGATGCGTGCCAAGGTGTCTATTTTCTGGACACTGGTATTTCCTATACTGCTTGCCACTTTCATGTACATGGCATTTGGCAACATATATGAACAGGATGAGATGTTTAGTAATATCAAGGTGGCGGTGGTCACTGAGGATGAATCGGCAAATGGACTTAACTATATGCTGGATGCGCTGTCGGATGGCGATGATGCCCTTTTGTCGGTTACAAGGATGAGCGAAAGCGATGCGGAAAAGTCACTGGCTGAGGAAGAAGTCGAGGGCATCATATATACGGATGATGTGAAACTCACGGTTGCGGAGAGTTCTGTCAATGCGAGCATACTTGAGACTGTGCTTTCTGAGTACAAGCAGTACGAGCATGCACTTATGGATATATATAAGGATGGCATCGGACTCCAACAGTATATGTCTGGGACTTCCGGTGTGGATGATATGTCGAACCTTGTGGAAAAGCTCTCAGAACAGAGATCATATTATAAAGAGAAGGCCAGCACCGAGGGCAGCCAGAACGTGTATAACAATTATTTCTATGCCATATTTGCCATGAGCTGTCTGTTTGCATCACTTTCGTCTATAGGAATGATGAACAATCTTCAGGCAAATGTGAGCGCTACGGGAAAGAGAAAAAATGTGTCCCCACAGAGAAAAATGACATTTGTTCTGGCAGAGTTTGCTGCACTGCTGCTTATACATTTTGTTGTCGAGGTCATAAGCTTTATATACATGTCCTGCATAGGAGTGGATTTTGGCGACAGAGTATGGGAGATCCTGCTTACTCTGTTTGTGGGCTGCTTTATCGGTCTGGCGATTGGAGTCATAGTTGGGGCTATATCAAAGCTTGCTGAGGGAACCAAGATAGGTATTGTGATCGGAATATCCATGGTGATGTCCATCCTTTCTGATCTGTGTATAAACGGGATAAAGTATGAGATACAGCAGCACGTGCCGATTATAAATAAACTCAATCCCGCGGCTCTGATATCGGATTCATTCTATGCGCTGAATGTTTACAGTGACCACCAGGTTTTCACTGAGAATATCGTCATAATGGCTATTGAGGCTGTGGTCCTCATAACAGTAGGGATTCTCATGGTAAGGAGGAACAGATATGCAAGTGTTTAGATCTTTTTTCAAGGTTTTGAGAAAATATATTGGGGAGATGATTATGTATGTGGGAATCCTGTGCGGAGTTATGATAGTGTTCATCAATCTGGGAAACAAGGATCCACAGAACTATTATAAGGATAAAACGATCAAATATGCGGTGAGCGATGAGGATGGCAGTGAGATGAGCAGAAAATTGGTGGCTTACCTGAATGATACGCAGCAGCTTGTAGATGGCGTTGATATAGACAAACGAGGTATTCAGGATGCTCTCTACAACAGGACGGTGGCTTGTGTGATCAGGATACCGGATGGTTTTGGTGATGCATGGGCAAATGATGCTGCGGATGGTCTGCTTGAGATAACGACTATCCCCGGAAGTCAGGCATCCATGCTGTTTGAGACAAGGCTTGACAGTTATATGAATATGGTATCTCTGTACAAGAAAGCCGGTGATGATGTGAACGATGCAGATAAGAGAGCGAGGGAGGCACTTGAGCAGAAGGCGGAAGTCGATATGGCAGACGGAAAGACCTCAGGACATTCCATGTTATATAACTTCTACAATTATCTCGGCTGGGTCATGATCTGCATAATGATAGTTGGTATAGCTCCGGTTCTGCAGGTGTACAACAGAAAGAAACTCAGAGCGCGTATAGAGTGCTCATCCTACAGATTCTTCAGACTCAACAGAGAACTTGTACTGGGAATGATGTCAACTGGATGTGCGCTGTGTGTGATATTCATAGTGCTGTCGAAAATACTGATAAAATATGAGGTTTTATCGGCAAGGGGAGGAATGTTCATACTGAATATGCTGGTGTATGCCTGTGTAGCACTCTCGCTGGCATTTCTAGTTAGCAAGCTTACCCAGAGTGAACAGATTCTTTCCATGTGTGCAAATGTCATATCACTTGGAATGGCATTCCTCTGCGGGATATTTGTGCCGAGAGAGTTCTTAAGTGACACAGTGATGGCGATAGCACATTTCCTCCCGGCATACTGGTACGCAAATGCAACGGATGCCATCGACAATTTCACATCTGGCAGTTCGGTGGCAGGAATATTTGTGAGCATGGGAGTTCAGGTGCTCTTTGCCGTTCTGTTCATACTTGTTGGAGTGATCGTTGACAGGTACAAGACCGCCGGCAGGGCTATGGCTTAGAAAATACACTGGAAGTTATGAGGCATGGTCTGTTATAATGTTTTTTGGAGGGAGTATAGGAGGAACGAGAAAGTGCTTAAAAAGAAAGTGCTGAAACAGAACAACTTACTCAGACTGCAGAAGAGACTTGCAGTGGTTATGCTGGTCCTTACACTTGGACTCGGTACAGGGTGCGGCAAAACAGATGACGGAGCGGACGGTGCTGCGTCGTCAGAAGCAGAGACTTTGGCGGATGGTCAGACAAACGATCAGACAGATGCCGGAGCATCAGAAGAAGATGGACAGGAGTCAAAAAAAGCTACGGAAGACAAGGATGAGCCTTATGTAGAGGGAACATACTCAAGTGATTCGTATGACGTGGCGGAGTTTGCGGCAGAGACTCGTAAGAAGACCGACGAAGAGGGTAATCGCGGTGTGTATTACGAGATATTTGTCAGATCATTTGCCGATTCAGACGGCGATGGTATAGGCGATCTGAATGGCGTCACGGAGAAACTTGACTATCTGAAGGAGCTCGGGATCGATGGGATATGGCTCATGCCGATCACTGCATCCGATACTTATCACGGGTATTCGATGACGGATTACATGACGGTGAATCCCGATTACGGAACAGAGGATGATCTTAAAAGATTACTTGATGAGGCACACAGCAGAGGCATGAAAGTCATCATGGATCTGGTCATCAATCACACCAGTATCAATCATCCGTGGTTTCAGGCGGCAAAGTCAGATGAGAACAGCGAGTACAGAGATTATTACAGGTGGGTGTACAAGACCGACAAGAAAGACTGCAATCATCTCCTCGACAAATCAAGCTGGGGAGATATGGTGTGGCACCAGGAAGGAGACTTCTATTATTATGGTGTGTTCGGCGCGGATATGCCGGATCTGAACTATAACAATCCGGATGTTAGACAGGCTGCGAAGGATGCCGCCGGTCACTGGCTGGAGCTTGGTCTTGATGGTTTCCGTATGGACGCCGCAGTTCATATCTATGGGGCGCATGAGTTCAAGCAGCAGGAAGATTCTGAAGCGGCAAACATCAACTGGTGGAACGAATTTGCCGGTTACTGCGAGAGCATAAATCCTGATGTATACCTGGTGGGTGAGGTATGGCAGGATGACAAGGTGCTGGAAAATTATGTCCAGCCATTTGACACGAAGTTTGATTTTGCAATTCAGCAGAAGATACTGAACTGCGTACAGAAAGGCATGGCGGTGCCAGGCTTTGGCGATTCTCTTTCCGTGGCGATAGAGAATATACAGAATAAATATGACGGCGTGGATGTCAACTATCTGAATGGAGTATTTGGAGCAAATCACGATCAGGACAGGATAGCATCGTCGGTGAACAGTCTGGATAAGGCGAGACAGATAGCAGCGGTATATATGACACTTCCAGGCAATCCATATATATATTATGGCGAGGAGCTTGGAATGTACGGCAGTAAGCCGGATGAGATGATAAGGACGCCTTTTCTTTGGGGAGGTGACAGTACATATAATACGTCGTGGGAAAAGGACGATCAGAATGCAGAGACAAAGGGACTTGACCAACAGATGAAAGATCCGGATTCAATGTATTCATATTACAAGACACTTATAGCGCTTAGAAAAGACAATCCTGCCCTTATGAAAGGAAACTATAGAGCGGCAGCGCTCACAAGCGACAGTGTGATAGCGTACTTCCGTGAGGCGGATGGACAGAAACTGCTAGTGGTGCACAACTTTGCAGAGGGCGATCAGACGGTATCACTTGCTGAGTGCGGAGACATAACAGTTACAAATGTACTTTATTCAAGTTCTGGTGAGACAGGTGTGTCAGACCTTAGTTCAGTGAAATTAGCTGGAAATGAGAGCGTGGTGCTGGAACTTGGTGAGTAGATAAAAAATTCCAATTTAAAGGAGGCTCTTCATGAAGAAAATACTAATAACGGGTGGTACAGTATTTGTAAGCCGGTATGCGGCGCAGTATTTTGTGGACAAAGGCTATGAGGTGTATGTGGTGAACAGAAATTCAAGACCGCAGGTTCCAGGTGTGAAACTTATAGAAACGGACAGGCATGACCTGGGAGACAAACTCAAAGACATCTATTTTGATGTTGTGGCGGACATAACCGCATATAATGCGGAAGATATCACAGACTTATGTGACAGCCTTGGTTCATTTGGTCAGTATATCATGATCAGCTCAAGTGCAGTGTATCCAGAGTATGGAGATCAGCCATTCCGTGAAGATTCAGAACGGGCACTCAACAGATACTGGGGGTCATATGGTACGGATAAGATTGCTGCGGAGGATGCATTACTTGACAGAGTGAGTGATGCTTACATACTCAGGCCACCATATATTTATGGACCTATGAACAATGTATACAGGGAGGCTTTTGTATTTGACTGCGCCAGGGCGGACAGACCATTTTATCTGCCCGGAGATGGTGGAATGAAGCTGCAGTTCTTCCATGTGAAGGATCTCTGTATCCTGATGGAGAGAGTAATAGAGGAAAAGCCGGAGACTCATATCATGAATGTGGGAAATGTGGAGCAGGTCACTATAAAAGACTGGGTGACGATGTGTTACGCCTGCTTTGATAAGATCCCTGCGTTTGTAAATGTCAGTGAGGATATAGAACAGAGAAATTATTTCAGTTTTTATAGCTATGAATATTATCTCGATGTGCAGCAGCAGAACAAAATATACCCGGAGACAATATCATTGGAAGATGGATTGAAAGAATGCGCAGAGTGGTATGTGGAAAATGAATCAGAAGTTGGGAAAAAGTCATATATGGAATATATAGACTGTAATTTAAAATAATGTACGTTGGTGCAGCGATATTGTAAATGATATGTATTTAGGGAGATCTGGAGCTTCGGCTCCGGATCTTTTTTTATAGATATACATTCAAATATCGTCGAGATATACGATGTGTATAAATTCATTAAGAAAGTGTAAATTCGTTATAAGTGGGTTTACATCTTCGCTAGCATTGATATAATGCAGATACATAGTGAGAGAGTTCTTGACAATGATGGAGTTTTACTCATTGTTCTCAAATAAGATTTTAGTTCTTTTTTAGTAGAAATAAGTGATCTGAAATTTCTATAGTTTAATTTCCATAATGATTTTTGGCAAATATAAAATAATAAAGGAGTTACTGAATGATAAAAAACAGGAATGTTAGTATAATAACGGACGAAAATAATAATCAAATAGTAATTATTAATGACAAAAAATTTAAAGGCTTATCAAAAGATGATTGGCAGCAGATAGAAAAATACTTAAAAGGCTATATATCAGATTGTTATGAAATTACAGAAACAAATGATGTTGTTTATATTGGAAAAGAATTTCCGTCTGAATATGCAGGTTCGAAAAGCAGAATTGCATTAAAAGGTGCAAGAAAAAAGGCAAAGGCATCAGCATCACAGGGAATTCCAGAGCTAATAAAAATAGCCAAAAATCCACGTTGGGAAGAGAATAAAGAGCAAAAGCATAATAAAGATGCTAAATATGGTTGGTATAGATATGATATAAGGTTTGGACTGCCTGTGTATGATGATAAAACGGGCAATTTAGATAGATATAATATATTCACAGCTATTCTTCTTATAAAACATTCAGAGGATGGTAATAAGTACCTGCATGATATTACCACAATAAAAAAAGAAACGAGCAGCCCGCTTGAGTCGTAAAACTGTACGGTGAAAACCCATTTCTTTTGATATATTCTATTTCAGTCTTTTTGTTTTGTCAAGAAAAAAACATCCTCCATCATATTCATAACGAGTATGATGGGGGATGTTTCATGTCTACACTATAATAAATTACTTATTGTTAGCGTTGTCCTTCTCCTCACGCTTCTGATCCATCATAGCACGAACCTTCATTGAAAGACCGAACAGGTTGATGAAACCTGAAGCATCCTTGTGATCGTAGAGGTCGCCAGTTGTGAATGAAGCAAGGCTCTCTGAGTACAGAGTATAATCTGATGTAGTACCAGCCTTGATGATGTTACCCTTGTAGAGCTTCATCTTTACATGACCAGTTACACGCTCCTCAGTCTTGGCAACAAATGCTGAAAGGCTCTCGCGGAGAGTGCAGAACCACTTTCCTTCATATACAAGTGCTGCGAACTTTGTTCCAACAAGCTTCTTGTACTCCATAGTATCACGGTCAAGTGTGAGCTCCTCAAGCTGCTTATGAGCCTCTGTGAGGATAGTTCCACCAGGTGTCTCGTATACACCACGTGACTTCATGCCGACAACACGGTTCTCAACGATATCAATGATACCGATACCGTGCTTTCCGCCGAGCTTGTTCAGCTCACGGATGATATCAGAAGTCTTCATCTTCTTGCCGTTGAGTGCTACAGGGTAGCCCTTCTCGAAGTCAAGGTCAATGTACTCAGGCTCATCAGGTGCCTTCTCAGGTGTAACTGAGAGAACCAGAAGGTCATCGTAGTTTGGCTCATTTGCAGGATTCTCAAGCTCAAGGCCCTCATGGCTGATGTGCCAGATGTTACGGTCACGGCTGTAAGAATGCTTTGCATCAAATGGAAGATCGATGCCGTGTGCCTTACAGAATGCGATCTCATCCTCACGTGACTGCATAGTCCACTCAGGCTGTCTCCATGTAGCGATAACCTTGATGTCCGGTGCAAGAGCTTTGATAGAAAGCTCAAAACGAAGCTGGTCGTTACCCTTGCCTGTAGCTCCGTGGCAGATGGCAACAGCGCCTTCCTTACGTGCAACCTCAACAAGCTTCTTTGCAATGATAGGTCTTGCAAATGAAGTACCGAGAAGATACTTGTTCTCATATACAGCGTCAGCCTGAACTGTTGGCATGATGTACTCATCGCAGAGCTCATCTACAACATCGATGATGTAAAGCTTCTCAGCTCCTGAATACTTTGCTCTCTCGTCAAGTCCCTCAAGCTCGCTCTCCTGACCTACATCTATACATGCACAGATAACATCGTATCCGTATGTCTCCTTTAACCATGGGATGATGGCAGTGGTATCAAGACCGCCTGAATAAGCCAGTACAACTTTTTCTTTAGCCATTTTAATAAATCCTCCTATAAATATAGTGTTTTGAAAAATTACTTTATAATATATTCCATTTTTCGCCTACATGAACTATACAACGCAAATGTATATTATGCAAGCAATTTTTCAAAATATCCATTTAATCAGCGTATAATATGCATGTGATTTATACATGGATACATAGCTAAATGGCGGCAAAAACGTTGATGAACCGTATATTTTTAACGATTATGCAAATATTCAAAAAAACCATTGCATAATATGCAATCAAAATGTATAATTATAAAAAGTTTTTTGTAGGAGGGATAACATATCGTCTGATTAGATGAATGTTGACTAGGCTGACTAAGTGGGTATACAATCAAACAGGATATGCCTTAAGACAAATCCGTGGGAATGGAAATATAAATTTTTACATATATATGGAGGCAGTTATGATTAAGGTAGGAATTATCGGATCGACAGGATACGCAGGACAGGAGATAGTAAGAATCCTTCTTGGACATAAGGAAGCGGAGATCGTATGGTACGGTTCAAGAAGCTTTATCGATCAGAAATATTATCAGGTATACGGCAATATGTTCCAGATCGTGGACGCAAAGTGTATGGACGACAACATGGAGGAGCTTGCATCAAAAGTAGACGTCATATTTACAGCTACACCACAGGGACTGTGCGGATCACTGGTGAATGAGGAGATTCTGTCAAAGGTGAAGATCATAGATCTCAGTGCAGATTTCAGAATAAAGGATGTTGCTACTTATGAGAAGTGGTACAAGATAGAGCATAAGAGCCCACAGTTTATTGACGAGGCTGTGTATGGTCTTTGTGAGATCAACAGGGAGGATATAAAGAAGTGCAGACTTCTTGCAAACCCTGGATGCTACACAACATGTTCCATCCTTTCACTCTACCCACTGGTTAAGGAAGGTCTGGTTGATGCCAACTCCATCATCGTTGACGCCAAGTCCGGAACATCAGGTGCAGGAAGAGGCGCGAAGATCGCAAATCTTTACTGTGAGGTCAATGAGAGCATAAAGGCTTATGGAGTTACGACACACAGACATACCCCTGAGATAGAGGAGCAGCTTGGATATGCGAATGGCAGTCCGATAGTTATCAACTTCACTCCACACCTTGTTCCTATGAACAGAGGAATACTTGTGACAGCATATGCCAACCTCAAGGAGAAGGTCGATTACGATACAGTGAGAACCGCATACGATAAGTACTATGCAAATGAGAGATTTATCAGAGTCCTCGACAAGGATGTATGTCCTGAGACAAGATGGGTTGAGGGCAGCAACTATGTGGATGTCAACTTTAAGATAGATGAGAGAACAAACAGAGTCATCGCCATGGGCGCACTTGACAATCTTGTAAAGGGTGCTGCAGGTCAGGCGGTTCAGAACATGAACATCATGTTTGGATTTGACGAGGCAGAGGGTCTCCGCATGGCTCCTGTTTTCCCATAAATTTGGAAATAAGGTGGTAGGATGAAGATAATTCCGGGAGGCGTGACAGCTCCTGCTGGATTTCGTGCAGCGGGACTACATGTTGGAATAAGAAGAAATAAACTGAAAAAAGACATGGCACTTCTGGTGAGTGATGTTCCTGCACATGTAGCGGGAGCATTTACACAGAACATGGTTCAGGCAGCACCGGTCATATACGACAGGCGGCTTTGCCAGAATGTGGGAATGTGTCAGGCACTGGTTGTAAACAGCGGTGTGGCAAATACCTGTACTGGCGAACAGGGAATCCACGATGCTGAGGCCATGGCGGCCCATGTAGGTAAGAGCCTTGGCATAGATCCAAGTACGGTTGCGGTGGCTTCTACAGGAGTCATAGGAATGAGACTTCCGATGGATGTCATACAGAGCGGTATAGATATGCTGGTGCCGGAGCTTTCATATTCTATAGATGCCGGAGTGGATGCCGCGGAGGCGATCAAGACGACTGATATCTATAAGAAGGAGATAGCCGTAACTTTAGAGATCAAGGGGCAGCAGGTCACCATAGGAGGCATGTGCAAGGGATCCGGAATGATCAATCCAAACCTTGGGACCGTACTCAGCTTCATCACGACAGATCTGAATATCAGCTCAGAGCTGCTAGGCAAGGTGCTGAAGTCAGATGTGGTCGATACATACAATATGGTGTCTGTGGATGGAGACATGTCTACAAATGACACGGTAATGATATTTGCAAATGGCATGGCGGGCAACGAGGAACTGCTGGAGACCGATGACGACTTTCCTGCATTTGTCGAGGCAATAAGATATATCAACCGCGCATTTGTCAGAGCGATAGCCTCGGACGGCGAGGGTGCTACCAAGATGTTTCAGGTGGATGTGTCGGGCATGCCGGATAAGGATACTGCAAGACATCTGGCAAAGGCGATAGTGGCCTCCAATCTTGTAAAGTGTGCCATGTACGGAGCTGATGCCAACTGGGGCAGAATAGTGTGCGCCATGGGACAGAGCGGCGTGAAGTTTGATCCGTACAGGGTGGATATAGAGATAGCCAGTGTGGCAGGACATCTTGAGATCGTAAAGCATGGAGTGACAACTGATTACGATGAGAAGGAAGCAAGCCACATACTCTCAGAGAAGCAGATAAAGCTCAAGGCGCATATGAATATGGGGGATGAGATGGCCACAGCGTGGGGCTGCGATCTCACATATGACTATATCAAGATAAATGCGGATTATAGAAAGTAAAATCCAGTGAGATAAGCCATATAAAAATGGAAGCAGGTTATAAGATAAAACATATTGCGTAAATTTAAAAATAGATTGTAGTCAATAAATCAAATAAGACTAAATTGAGACGATGCGTTAATCGTTGACATTGATCAGGCTGGAAGATAAAGTTGAAGGCAAAAGACAGATAAACCTAAGGTAGATAAACCGAAGATATATAAATATAGAAGAAAGAAGGACAGAAAAATGGTTATAGGTGATTACACAGTAGATCAGGTAATTGAGAAGGCACAGACACTGATAGAGGCTATGCCATATATCAAGAAATTCCAGGGCAAGACAGTGGTTGTAAAGTACGGCGGAAGCGCTATGCTTGACGAGAATCTCAAGTACAACGTTATCAAGGACGTTGCCATGCTGAAGCTTGTCGGCATGAAGCCGGTCATCGTACACGGTGGCGGCAAGGAGATCAGCAAATGGGTAGAGAAGGTCGGCAAGGAGGCAGAATTTATCAACGGTCTCCGTGTTACAGATGCAGAGACGATGGAGATCGCAGAGATGGTTCTCGGCAAGGTCAACAAGAGTCTTGTAAGTCTCATGCAGAAGATCGGACTTAAGGCAGTCGGAATCAGCGGCAAGGACGGCGGAATGTTCACAGTCAAGAAGAAGTTCCCTGGTGGCAAGGATATAGGTTATGTGGGAGAGATAACAAATGTTGACACATCCATCCTTACATCACTTATCGAGGATGATTTCATCCCGGTTATCGCACCTATAGGAGTGGATGAGAACTACGAGGATTACAACATCAATGCGGACGATGCTGCTTGTGCAGTAGCAACAGCTCTTGAGGCTGAGAAGCTTGTATTCCTCACAGATATCGAGGGAGTATTTATTGATCCAACAGACAAGTCAACACTTATCTCAGAGATGGATATACACGAGGCAAAGGACATCATAGAGAAGGGCGTTGTCGGCGGTGGTATGCTTCCAAAGCTTAACAACTGTATCGCAGCCATGGAAAATGGAGTTTCAAGAGTGCATATACTTGATGGCCGTCTCCAGCACTGCCTGCTTCTTGAATTCTTCACCCAGAAGGGTATCGGAACTGCTATCCTCAAGGAGCCTTTATTCTAGGATGCATGGCAGAATATAACAAAGCTTCAAATAATAAAATAGTAAATTATAAAACAGTATATATGACCATGGTGGACAGCCATCTGTAAGGATGGAAGATTACCGGTCATGTATGCTGTTTTTTTATGTCTGATCTGAATCGGGGAGTTTATAAAAATGTTACATTTTTATGTATTGTAAAAAGTATCAATGAATAAGGGATAAAAGGGCTCTTTTGTGAAAAAAGTAACAAAAATGAAATAAAATAGAAATATATTGTTGTAAATTCAGAGGTGTTTAGATACAATAAACCTGTGTAATTCTGTGCTGACACAGGAGGTGTCACACGACGAAGAAAACAATAAAAATATTAGCATATCTATGTGTACTGACAATGACCTTACTGTGTTCCGGCTGCGGAGCCGAACAGGTGACGATATCCGGTAACTCAGAAGAGAATGTTACGGAGAAAGCTTCGCAGCAAGGCGCGGAAGAAGCCGGAGCAGACGAGAGCGACACGATCTCTTCGGAAGATGTTGAATACATAACAGTTTTTGTTTGTGGAGCAGTGAAGAATGAAGGGGTATATGAGCTTGAATCCGGAGCCAGGGCGAATGATGGCCTTGAGGCGGCGGGAGGATTCTCCGATGACGCAGATACCGTTGCGGTGAATCTTGCAGATGTGCTTGAGGATGGTCAGAAGCTGTACTTTCCTGTCGGAGGTGAACAGCTTCCGGATGAGAGCGAAGCCGGGACAGATGCGTCGGAACAGAGACTGGTCAACATCAACAGTGCAGATGCTGCGGAACTTATGACGTTACCGGGAATAGGCGAGACGAAGGCCTCGCAGATTGTTGAGTACAGACGGAAGAATGGAGCATTTGCCTGCAAAGATGACCTTAAGAATGTCAGCGGCATAGGAGACAGTATATATGAGAAACTGGAGACATATATATCGACAGAGTAAATGAGTCTCGGGGTAGAAAGGATGTTAAGATGAAGAAAGTTCTTGTTGTGGATGATGAGAAGTTGATCGTTAAGGGGCTGAAGTTCAGCCTGGAACAGGACGATATGGAAGTGGATACAGCCTACGATGGCGGTGAAGCTATAGAGAAGATAAAGGCAAATGATTACGATATAGTTCTGCTGGATATAATGATACCTGTATACACAGGAATAGAGGTTTGCCAGATGGTCAGAGAGTTTTCCAATGTTCCTATTATCATGCTCACTGCAAAGGGTGAGGACATGGATAAGATCATGGGACTCGAGTATGGTGCAGATGACTATATAACAAAGCCATTTAATATTCTTGAGGTGAAGGCCAGGATCAAGGCTATACTTAGAAGAAGCAACCGCAAGCAGGCACCTGCAAAACCGTCAAATGTAATGGAGATCAATGGAATGAAGGTTGAGCTTGACAGCAGACGTGTATTTGTCGGTGGTAAGGAGCTTAATCTGACAGCCAAGGAGTTTGACCTTCTTGAGCTGCTCATGGCGCATCCAAACAAGGTATATTCAAGAAATGAACTCCTGAATACGATCTGGGGAGATTCCTACCCGGGAGATGCGAGAACAGTTGATGTGCATGTTAGAAGACTTCGTGAGAAGATAGAAGCTAATCCGGGTGAGCCGGTATACATTCATACAAAATGGGGAGTAGGATATTTCTTCAAGGGCTGATATGAAAAAAAAGAAACGTGCAACAGTTGAAACAGAAAAAATTGAAGAGAAGAATACCGCCCAGGAGAGATCCAGAGTCAGTATCAGAGTGGGGCAGAGAACGATCATATCGCTTATAGTGGCAGTGAGTGTGGCAGTGATCGCCTATGCAGCACTGTGGATACTGGCGGGCACTGTGAATTCGAAGAGTGAGAGAAATCTTGACAGACACGCACAGGAGTGTGCAGAATACATTGCCCATATAGTGAATGAACACAAGGCGGAGGATGATATAGGGAGAGCCGTGGACGAGATAAAGACCATGGCTTATTCTCTCTCTGCCCGTATAGTTATAGTGGATACTGATTACAAGGTCGTGGTGGACTCCTATGGAAAAGACACCGGAAGATATCTGGTGGATGAGAACGTGTTCAGCGTAATGAAGGGGCAGCAGAAGTATATATCAGAGACAGAGGAAAATGTGTACAGACGCATAGTTCCAGTGATCAACAGTGAGGGCTATACAGATGCGGTGGCACTGATATCTCTTGAGACCGATGCTCTCGAGAACCTGTCAATATATATGAAGAGAAATGCAACTTATCTGTTTGCGATATCGTTGATACTTGGATTGATAGCTGCTTATTTTGCGGCTAAGTTATCAGTCAGGGATGTGAACCATGTCAGAAACGAGATAGAGGGAATGAAAGGCGGCAGCCTTGAACCGATGAGCGTGGACGGTATGTTCAGGGAGACACAGGAGCTGACAAAGGATATAAACGATATATTCAACAAGGCACAGCTTCTTGAGGAGTCCCGTCAGGAATTCGTGTCAAATGTCTCACATGAGTTAAAGACACCGATAACATCCATGAAGGTTCTGTCAGAGTCGCTGCTCACCCAGAGTGATGTGCCAGCGGAGATGTACAGAGAATTCATGGAGGATATAGTTCAGGAGATAGACAGGGAGGCAGAGATCATAAGTGATCTGCTTACACTCGTTAAGACTGACAAAGGCCCTGACAGCCTGAATAAAGAGCCTGTGGATATGAATGAATTTATGGATCTCATACTCAAGAGACTTAAGCCTCTGGCGGAGAAGAGAAGTATACAGCTTTCATTTGAGAGCTTTGGAGACATAAAGGCAGAGATAGACAAGGTGAAGTTTACTCTTGCGATCTCGAATCTGATAGAGAATGGAATAAAGTATAACGTTGATGGCGGTTGGATAAAGGTTTCGCTCAATTCAGACCACAGGAACTTCTATATCAAGGTAGCAGACTCCGGTGTAGGAATACCGGAGGATTGCATAAATCATATTTTTGAGAGATTCTACAGAGTAGACAAGGCGAGAAGTCGAGACACTGGTGGAACCGGTCTGGGACTAGCCATCACGAAGAATATAATTATCATGCACAAAGGAACTATAAATGTGTATAGTGAACCGGGAAAAGGAACTACATTTACGGTAAAGGTTCCATTACAGGCTCACGAGTAAGGGATTAATATGACGACGAAAAAAAGAATTATGCTCACTGCCGTGGTCATGGCTGCAGTGGTGATTCTTGTGGCGTGTGGAAGCGACAGCAAGAATGGCAGAAAGAAAAATTCAGCAGACAATTCAGATGAAAATCTGACTCTGTACTACGCAAACTCAACGTGGACTGATCTGTTCCCGGAGGTTTTCACCCGAGACCAGCTCGTCACGACGGAGAATCTTATCGACACTGTGATGAACGCATTGATGGACAGTGGGGAAATGACGGATAAACAGGTTCCGGTTCCCCAGGGCGTTACGTACCAGAGATATACATATGACGGTCAGGCGACGATCAATCTTATGTTCAACGTTGACTGGGAGGCCACTGACACATATGAGATGGTGCTAAGCAAGGCGGCATTTGTGAGAACTCTGACACAGATCGAATCGGTGAAGAAGGTTGTGTATGAATACACTGACATTGCAAATGAGAACAGTATCGTGCGTGAGGAGCTCACAAATGATTCATTTTCAGATATGGACAACTTCATGAATCCACATGAAGAGTACAACATATATATGCCGGACAGCACAGGACAGAAGCTGGTTCAGAAGACCATAGATCTGGACAGATCAGCGCCTGAATCACTGGAGGAACAGATGGTTGCAGGACTGAGAATGAGTTACGATGGAACAGTTGTACCGCTCAATGAGAAAACTGTGGTTAAGAGTGTCACTGTGGATGATGCTGACGATGTGTGTACGATAACATTTAATGAGAGCTTTGCGGATGGAACAGCAGGTGTGGACGATGAGATACTTGTGTATTCTGTTGTGGATTCCCTCATGGAGCTTGAAGATGTCAAGAGTGTACAGATAAATGTGGATAATACAAATAACAGATTGAACAACATCGATCTCAGCAGGAAATTTACTGCTGATTATTCAAAGCTTGAGATATAAACAGAAGTTTGAACAAAACAGGAGGATACGAATATAAAGAGACCATTATTCTGGATAGCAGTATGCTTTGCGCTTGGAGAGGCGTATAAAGAGGCGGCTGACAGTTCAGTGCTTATAATTGGTCTGATCATATTGGCTGCACCGGTATTGTCGGTTTACATGGACAAAGCCGGTACAGCCATGTTTTTTTATAGTGGCAAAGCTCATGGTGATAAAGATAGAAAGAACAGGATCGTCAGATGCGTTCTGAGTATGATGATATTTGGAATGATCTCTTTGACCGGTTATATGAATGGTTGTGCTATGTCGAAGCAGGAGAGACTCGCAGAAGAGCTCGATGGGCAGCAGCCGGGCGGTATAGAAGGAAAGGTGTACGAGATCAGGCAGTCCGGCGATGAATGGCGGGTATATGTGTATGCGGAATGGATAACATTTGGCGGAGGCGACTCAGAAGAAACTGTGGAATACCGGGGAAGATCAAAGGTATTGCTGTACATGGAAGACGTGGGAAGCCTGAAGACCGGAATGAAGCTGACCTTAAGCTGCAGTCTGTCAAGGCCGGACTCTGCAGATAATCCGGGCGAATTCGATGCGCGGGAATATTATTCGCACAAGGGAATATATATAGTAGGAAAGGATATCTCCATTCTGGAGTGTGGAGAGGACTACAGCCGTATAGGAGACATTCTGTTCAGGCTGCGTATAAAGTCCGGGGAGATCACAGACAGTGTGTTTGGAGAGACTGATGGCTCGGTGATAAAGGCAATGCTACTGGGGGATAAGAGCGGCATTGACAGGGATACGAAGAAGCTGTTTCAGATGAATGGAATAGCTCATATTCTGGCGATATCCGGTGTGCACATAGCAATAATAGGAATGACATTATTCGGCGTGCTGCGAAGGCTTACAGGGTCATATATGGCATCAGGTATAATGGCTATATCTGTGATCGTACTTTACGGAGTTATGACCGGGATGGCGAGTTCAACTGTAAGAGCCATGATAATGATGGTGATATCTGTGATCGGTCAGGTAAAGGGGCGAAGCCCTGATATGCTTACATCCGCGGGAACCGCGTCAGTCATACAGGCGATGATTGATCCGGGTATCATCCTTGATGCCGGATTTCAGTTGTCTTTTGCCGCAGTGCTGGGGATGGCGGTGCCTGGAGCACTTATGAAAAAGCTTATTCCAGCTAAGAATAAGGTAGTCAGCACACTTGTAATGAATCTGGCGATAACACTTGCCACCGGACCGCTTGTTATATTCTATTATTACCAGTTTCCGCTGTATTCGATCTTTCTGAATCTGCTCATAGTGCCATTGGTTTCTGTGATAATATTCGTGAGTATCGTCGTGATTGCGGCTATGCTTATTTTTCCCGGGATACTACAGGGCAATGAGATGGCGGTGGGCATAGGAGCGTTTCCTGTGAAGCTGATACTTGCAATATACAGGCAGCTTTGCAAATGGGCGATGAAGCTTCCATTTTACAGTATAAATACAGGCCATGTGTCGGTTATGATGATCGTAGTATTTTATATGGCTATGGTTGGAGTGCTGATCCTGCTTGTAAGAGCAAAGAGTGCAGACTGCGCCAGGGTGAGGAGGCGGATGGTCTGTCTGTGCGCTGCTGTGATCATGACCTTGTGCTGCGTGTGTTACGAAGCAGCTTCATTTGACCGGGAGTTCAGAGTTGTATTTATGGATGTTGGTCAGGGAGACGGCATACTTATAAGGTCTGGCATGGGAGTAAATATATTGATAGATGGGGGCTCGTCGAGTAGCAATAAGGTTGGTGAGTACGTGATGGTGCCTGTTCTAAAGTTTTATGGTGCAGCTCATGTAGATTATGCATTTGTGACACACGGAGATAAGGATCATGTGTCCGGTATCCAATATCTTCTAAGCGATACGAACTCCGGTATCAGAATAGATAATCTTGTGGTTCCGATGTATGGTGATATTGAAAATATGGGTGAACTGCTTGAGCTGGCAGAGAAAAGAGGCGTAAATATCATATATATGGACGGCGGTTTTCAAATGTCCTGTGGCAAGGATGCAGCTAAGGTGTGGTTAAATTTCTTGCATCCGTCCGAAAAAACTGATATAAAAGATGCAAATGATCTTTCTGCGGTTATCCGTCTGGAGTATCGAGGGTACAGTGTTTTATTTACGGGAGACCTGGGAGAAGATGGAGAACGGGAGCTTATCTCGGAGGGCGGTGATCTGAGTGCTGATGTGTTGAAGGTCGGACATCACGGCAGCAGATATTCTACGAGTGGGGAGTTCCTGAGAGCAGTCGCCCCGGATCTTGCGATCATATCGGCGGGGGAGAATAACCGATATGGTCATCCGCACGGGGAGACACTGGAGCGTTTGGATGCCTGTGGAGCTGATGTAATGAGTACCATAGACTATGGAGCTATATGTGTAGAGATAACGTATGGTGGAATTTCGGTAACCGGATACAGATGATCAGGGAGTTATGAGAATAAGAATTCTGAAAGGAGAACAGGGGAAGGAAGAAACGACTATGATGTGGAAAGGAAGATGAGTATGACAAAAAAACTAAAATTACTGCTGGAATTTGTAATGCTGACACTTGGCGCAGTTATAGCTGCATTTGCTATCGAAGAATTTCTCGTGCCGAACACCATACTTGACGGAGGAGTCATCGGTATAGGTATCATGATCAATAATCTCACAGAAGTGTCCCTGAGTATTCTGACGATCGTTCTTAATGTTCCGTTTCTTATAATAGGTTCAAGACAGCTTGGTAAGATGTTCATGGTGAAGTCCGGTTATTCCATGGCTGTATTCTCAGTATTTGTGGAGATATTCAAACCCCTTGAAAATGCAACCTCAGAGACCATACTTGCGGTGTGCTTCGGCGGTGTGATACTTGGACTTGGAGTTGGTATCATCATCAAGTTCGGCGGGTGCTTGGATGGAACGGAGACCGTGGCCATCATGCTGAACAAGAAAAAAGACTGGCCGGTTGGAAGAGTTGTTCTGGGCATGAATCTGATCATATATTCTATTGCGGGAATGCTCTTTGGTCTGGACAGGGCGATGTACAGTCTTCTTACATACTTTATAACATCAAAGGTGCTTGATATGGTTGAGACCGGTCTTGAGCAGGCGAAGGCAGCCATGATCATAACTGATGATGCCAGAGAGGTGGCAGACAAGATATACAAGAAGCTTGGAAGAACAGTTACCATCATGCAGGGCAAGGGAATGATAAGCGGCAACAAGACAGTGCTCTACTGTGTTATCACGAGATTTGAGATTGGTGAGCTGAAGAACATCATCAATTCCATAGATTCTTCTGCATTTGTCACAGTTACGGATGTGGCGGAGATCATCGGCAACCACATCAAGGATAATGAATACAAGGAGATCCTTGAGAAGATAGAGGAGAAGGAAGAACCGCTCACAAAGCTTCCTGAGCATGAGAGTATGACGGACTTTGATAGCCTGGAGCATACCGGAAAAATAGATTAGAAAAAGCCTGTGACATATACCGGCAGATAACTGCTGTATATGTCACAGGCTTTTCTTTATTGATATATGTTTTAGACTGTAGTCAATATATTACTGGATACTGTCTACAAATGCCTTGTGGATCCTGTAGTCGCTGTCAAGCTCAGGGTGGAAGGAGAGGGCAAACTGGTTGCCGTACTTAACCGCCACGATCTTGTCATCAACTGTTGCAAGGACATCAACCTCAGGTGAAACCTCAGCCACATAAGGTGCACGGATGAAAGTCATAGGAACCTCACCGATACCTTTAAGCTCGGCCTCTGTGTGGAAGCTTCCAAGTTGTCTTCCGTAGGCATTTCTCTTTACTGTGACAGGGAGAGTGCCAAGGTGTACAGTGTCATCACCTTCGATGTGCTGTGCCAGAAGAATAAGTCCTGCACATGTGGCAAGAACCGGCATGCCACCCTCGATCTGAGACTTTATAGTGTCGAACATGTCGCTGTCTCTGAGAAGCTTTCCTTGGACTGTGCTCTCACCGCCAGGAAGGATCAGGGCGTCATAAGGCTTGTTCAGATCTCCGGCATTTCTAAGTTCTAAGCATGATACGCCGAGCTCGGAAAGTACATGCTCATGCTCTGCGAAAGCTCCCTGTACTGCCAATACACCAACCTGCATATTACTTACCCCTTTCTGCCATGAGGATTGCGATCTCCTGCTCGTTGATACCAACCATAGCTTCACCAAGTCCCTCTGAAAGCTTTGCGACGAGATCAGCGTCATTGTAGTTTGTTGTTGCCTGAACGATGGCAGCAGCACGCTTAGCAGGGTCTCCTGACTTGAAGATACCTGAACCTACGAATACACCCTCAGCACCGAGCTGCATCATGAGAGCTGCGTCGGCAGGAGTAGCAACACCGCCGGCTGCGAAGTTTACAACTGGGAGACGGTGATTCTCATGTACGTACTGAACGAGATCGTAAGGAACCTCAAGCTTCTTAGCTGCCTCATACAGCTCATCTGTTCTCATGCTGACGATCTCAGCGATCTGGCTGTTCATCTTTCTCATATGTCTTACGGCCTGAACGATATCACCTGTACCAGGCTCGCCCTTAGTTCTGATCATTGAAGCACCCTCGTTGATTCTTCTGAGAGCCTCGCCGAGATCCTTGGCACCACATACAAATGGAACCTTGAACTGTCTCTTGTCAATATGGTATACGTCATCTGCTGGTGAGAGAACCTCGCTCTCGTCGATGTAGTCAATCTCGATGGCCTGAAGGATCTGAGCCTCTGCAAAATGTCCGATACGGCACTTAGCCATAACAGGGATTGATACAGCGTTCTGGATTCCCTTGATCATCTGTGGGTCGCTCATACGTGATACACCACCGGCAGCTCTGATATCTGCTGGGATTCTCTCAAGTGCCATAACTGCACAAGCGCCGGCAGCCTCAGCGATCTTAGCCTGCTCAGGTGTTGTAACGTCCATGATAACTCCGCCCTTAAGCATCTGGGCAAGTTCCTTATTTAACTTATATCTTTCTGTTGTCTCCATGTTGAACCTCCGTTATAATTAGATTTGTGTTTATTGGAGTGAGTGTACATAAACTCACAATCTGTAGGTGATTATAAAACCAAAGTGACATTATAGGAATAATCAATATGTGATTACAAAAACAGGTCAGATAACCTCTGATGTTATCAAAACACATAGAAAAACAGGTCAGATTTGCCACATAAGATATAATTATGGTAGAAACTGGTACTGTATTTTGAAAATCATATTGTGAGACATAAGCTTGATGAAGGAGAAACGTAATGGCTGCAACAAAGAAAAAAGAAAAAAAGAACGCGATGGCGGTCATAAACCAACATATAAAGACGGGGGAGTTTGCCAAGATATATCTTCTGTATGGGGAGGAGAGGTATCTCGTGAACCAGTACAGGGATAAGCTGCTGTCGGCTCTGACTGATAAGGACGATAATCTGAATTTTATGAAATTTGCCGGAAATGGGATCGATACATCTGAGCTTCTTGCATTCTGCAACGAGATGCCATTTTTTGCGGACAGAAGAGTTGTCCTTGTGGAGAACAGTGGTCTGTTCAAGAGCAGCAACGAGGATTTTGCAAAGAAGCTGGTGGAGATAGAGGATACATCAGTTGCCATATTTGTAGAGATGGATGTGGACACCAGGTATAAGCTGTTCAAGGCTGTGGACAAGAATGGAGAGGCTCTGGATTTTGCGACCCCTGATGAGAAGATGATGGTCACGTGGGTGAAGTCACTGTTCCGTGCCGATGGTGTTGCCACCACAGACACGGCGATATACAAGATAATCGAAGCTGCTAACATGGATATGAACTGTATCAAGAATGAGGTTGACAAGATGATAAGCTACGCCGGAGACACGAAGCAGGTCAGCGAGCATGATGTGGATCTTCTGTGCAGTCAGGATGCGGAGAGCAAGGTGTATCAGATGATAGACTTCATCATTGCAAAGCAGAAGGAGAAGGCTTGCAGTATGTATCACGATCTTCTTGAGAATAAGGAATCGGCGATCATGATAAACGCATGTATCATGAGACAGTTCAACAAGCTCCTTCTGGTAAAGATGGCATTATCAGATGGCGCGCAGGACGCCAGCCTGGCGAAGATCGCAGGATGCCCGGTGTGGGCGGTGAAGAATTACAAGGCTCAGTGCAGGGGCTACAGCATGGCACAGCTTAAAGACATAGTGGAGAACTGTCAGGACATGGACTACAAGCTCAAGACCGGACAGGTTATGGATAACGCGGCGATGGAGGTCATGATCGTGGAGCTGTGTGAGATGCAGTAGGAGACTGGTGATGATATTAGATATTGAGGCAAAAAAATAACCACTGTGAAAACAGTGGTTATTTTTTATATAACTATGATTGGTTCAAATATATGCAGCCGTTTAATATATCCAAATCCTTGTGTCAAAGTTATGTAGTTATCAGCCAGATGCTTAAGCCATCTTGTTAACTGCAACTGCAAGACGTGATACCTTACGAGCAGCGTTGTTCTTGTGGTAGATGCCCTTTGAAGCAGCCTTGTTGATCTCTGATGTAGCAACAACAAGTGCCTGCTGAGCAGCAGCCTTATCACCAGCAGCGATAGCAGCCTCAACCTTCTTGATAACTGTCTTAACCTTAGACTTGATCATCTTGTTTCTAAGTGTCTTCTTCTCGATAACATTGATTCTCTTCTTTGCAGATTTGATATTAGCCAAAATTCTTACCTCCATAAAATCTAATTAAATATAATAAGGTTTTACATTAAAACCGGACACGGACAATTCAATGTAAACATACTCACATATAATAGATGAAACGCAATTCGTTGTCAAGACTAAAAAACAAAAAAATGCGCATTTTCGCGGATTATTTTCATGTTGTTTCCTAAGAAAAATGAAGTAAAACAACATGTTACTTTCCTTTACATAAAAAGGGGGAAATGGTATCATATATGCAGTGGGTCTTAATGATCCATACATATTATAATACAGGAAAAGCAGAGAAATATACAGATGTTTAAATATAGATTTTTTCAGGTGATAATGGCACTTTCGCTGGTCTTGCTGATCATCTCCACGGCGATAATGTGTTCGTTCAGCGTTTGCAGGGTTGCGGAGAAGAGCTACAAGCCGAGTAATAGCGGCACGATAAGTTCAGTCATGAATAACGGACAGACTGATGAATTATCAGAATTTGATGCGTGGGTGGAATACAGTATCGTGCTGGATGCTCTGGATGGGGACAGCGAGCAGGAGTACAGGCTTGGCAACGTATATCTGTCCACTGAGAATGTGATGAGGCTTGAACAGCTTGCAGACATCAAATCCAAGGCAAGCAATGGTGTGTTCATATCCATTGTGCTTCTGGTGGCATGCTTTGTAGTCATAAGGAGAAGGAGACTGTATGAGTGTGTTGTATGGGGCGGCGCTGCAGGCGTTATAATAGGAATAATCAGCTTCATAGCCATGGCGGTATCCGGCAGCGGAATCATGTATGGCATAAGAAGAATGGTGTTTGGAGAAAGCTATGCGGAGCTTTTTCCGGGACACGATGTCCTGCCGGATATAATACCGGCCGGTACGGGAACGAAGGTTCTTTGGGTGTATGTTGGAACGATATTTGTTGGACTTGTGGTTACTATCATAGTCAGGGTTATAAGCTATAAGAAATCACGTCCACACAAATTCAGATAGAAGGTTACATAATGGGAGGTAGTTATGAGAAAAAGAATCGAGGAGTGGATAAACTGGGTGCTCTATGATGAGCTCATTGCCAGCAAGATCAATGCGCCAAAGCATTTGCTGGGAATCCATGATTATGGTGAAGGTCAGATAATCGTTGTGTACAAGCCGGGGGCAATCAGGGTAGAGGTTACATCGCGCACAGGTAAGAAGATACACACCATGGAACAGATGACAAATGAAGGACTGTTCGCCATTTATTTTGATAAGAAGGAGTACGATGGCAACAAGTACAATGTTGTCACCACATATGAGGATGGCACCATTATAAACAGTGCAGATCCATATTCATTTGAATCGCTTATCACGGATTTTGACACATACCTTTTTGCGGAGGGTAGACATTACAATATATATGAGAAGCTTGGCGCACACCCTATGACTATAGACGGTGTACGTGGAACCTACTTTGCAGTGTGGGCTCCTCATGCAAGACGTGTCAGTGTAGTCGGTGATTTCAATCTCTGGGATGGTAATGTAAATCCTATGCAGATCACGGCAAATGAGGGAATATACGAACTGTTCCTGCCGGGCGTGGAGCCAGGTGCTGTGTACAAGTATCAGATCATGACAAGATATGGAGAGATACTGTACAAAGCGGATCCATATGGCAACCAGTGTCAGATGAGACCTGAGAATGCCTCTGTGGTTGCGGACATAAGCAGCTATAAGTGGAAGGATACATCATGGATGAAGGATAGAAGCAAGATCAGCCGTACTGACAGAATGCGCATGCCTATGTCCATATACGAGATGCATCTCGGCTCATGGCACAAGAAGGTTGAGGATGACGATGCAGGCTTCTACACATACAGGGAGCTCGCTCCTATGGTGGCAGACTATCTCAATGAGATGGGATATACGCACGTAGAGCTCATGGGTATATCAGAGTATCCATTTGACGGCTCATGGGGCTACCAGGTTACCAATTATTATGCACCGACCAGCAGATATGGTGATGCAGTAGATTTTATGTATTTCGTTGATTATATGCACAGCAAGGGAATCAGTGTTATCCTCGACTGGGTGCCAGCACACTTTCCTAGGGATGCGCACGGACTTGGACGTTTTGATGGGATGCCTCTCTATGAGCATCCGGATCCAAGAAGAGGAGAGCATCCTGACTGGGGCACATATATATTTGACTATGGCCGCAATGAGGTGGCAAACTTCCTCACGGCAAATGCTCTGTTCTGGGTCGAGAAGTTCCATATAGACGGACTCCGCGTGGATGCTGTGGCATCCATGTTGTATCTCGACTATGGCAAGCAGGATGGACAGTGGCTTCCGAATGAGCATGGTGGAAACGAAAATCTTGAGGCAATAGCACTTATGCAGAATATAAACCGCATCATGGAGGAGAGAAATCCGGGGGCATATCTAATAGCAGAGGAGTCAACAGCGTGGGCAGGTGTAACTGCTCCGGCATCCATGGACGGACTTGGTTTCCTGTTCAAGTGGAATATGGGATGGATGAATGACTTCCTTGAGTATATGCAGATGGATCCATATTTCAGACAGAACAACCAGAACATGCTGACTTTCAGTCTTTCGTATGCGTATGCTGAGAACTATGTTCTCGTCATATCCCATGACGAGGTAGTTCATCTCAAGCGTTCAATGATAGAAAAGATGCCTGGCAGCGAGGAGGACAAATTCGCAAATCTCAGAACTGCGTACGGATTCATGTATGGACATCCGGGCAAGAAGCTGCTCTTTATGGGGCAGGAATTTGCACAGCCTAGAGAGTGGAGTGAGGCGAGAAGCCTTGACTGGTTCGTCTTAGACAATCCGCTCAATCAGGGCATGGAGAGGTATGTCAAAGCGCTCAATAAGCTTTACAATACCAATGATGCGATGTATGCGAATGACACAGATCCAATGGGATTTGAGTGGACAGATTGCGATCACCCAGACATGAGCATACTTTCATTTGTAAGACGAGGCTCAACTCCGAAGAAGCAGCTGCTTTTCGTATGCAACTTCACTCCGGTTGAGAGAGATAATTACAGTATACCGGCTCCGTGCTACACAACATACAAGGAGATACTCAACTCAGATGATGTACAGTTTGGCGGAAAGGGCAGACTCAACGGCAAGCCGGTCAAGGCACTGGACAAGAAGAATGCCAGAACTCCTTACAGTATAGACATCACGGTTCCACCACTCTCAACAGTTGTGTTTGAGTACGATTACACGGATATGTCACCTGAGCTTGAGAAGAAGGAAGCGGCAGCCAAGGCGGCTGCAAAGAAACGTGTGGACGCTGCAAAGAAAAAGGCTGCATTGGCACAGAAGAAGGCTGAGGAGATAAAGAAAGACGCTGAGAAAAAGGCATCAGAGCTGAAGAATGATGCAGAGAAGAAGACTGCTAAGTTGAAGAAAGAAGCATCTGAGATATCAAAAGGGATCAAGGATGATATAGCTGATATAGAAAAGTCAGTGACGGCTGTTGCTGATGATATCCGGAAAGATATAAATTCACGAAAAAAATAAACTTGCAATATGAGACAACAGGTCATATAATGTGGGTGTAAGTGCAAAGGGGCACAGAACGATATTGTTCTGTGCCCCTTTTTTGTACATCAGGCGGGTGACGATCTTCCTGATCGTAAGAATCCGGGTAGTTTTTAAGGAGGAAGCAGTATGAAGACAGGAAAAGTAAAATGGTTTAATGCAAAGAAAGGCTACGGCTTTATATGTGATGAGGATGGAGCAGATGTATTTGTACATTTCTCAGCACTGAATATGGAGGGCTTCAAGGTTCTTGAAGAGGGAGATACAGTAGAGTATGAGGTTGTGGACGGTGAAAAGGGTCCACAGGCGACAAATGTGACAAAACTG
This sequence comes from Coprococcus sp. OM06-34AC, assembly GCF_003462545.1. NCBI lineage: Bacteria > Bacillati > Bacillota > Clostridia > Lachnospirales > Lachnospiraceae > Coprococcus > Coprococcus sp. OM06-34AC. The sequence goes on along the minus strand of NZ_QTZF01000001.1, from coordinate 526,431 downwards.
TAAATACAATGCGGTATATGTCAAAACAGCCATATATTTAAAGCGAATACATGTTGAATTAGGAGAACATCCCCGGGTTATGATTACAGATGATCAGGGGATGTTTTTTATGAGCAACGAACTGGAGCATGCTATTGCGTAGAACTGAGATAAATATCTACAAGGCCTCGTGTTACATAAATACAAGAATATTATAGATATCACCATATGCTAAAATTGTATGTTTGATATAATAAAAACAACACATATTTAAAAATCATCTTGACGGCTGGCGATGATAAAATGTAGAATACACATATATGGTGAAACATGTTTCATGCATTTGCTGTTGGTGATAAACAGTTAAATAAACAGGCACGTATTTATTTTAGATTATAAGGGGGATATGTACTATGAAGAGATTTGATGTTGTGGCACTTGGAGAACTGCTCATAGACTTTACACAGAACGGGCTCAGCGGTCAGGGCAATATGATGATGGAGGCCAATCCGGGCGGGGCACCATGCAATGTTCTCGCTATGCTGCAGAAGCTTGGCAAGAAGACTGCATTTGTTGGAAAGGTAGGGGATGATTTCCTTGGAAAAATACTTGCCAATGTTGTGGCTGATGCCGGGATCAATACTGACAATCTGAAGTTTGATAGGGATGTACATACAACACTTGCGTTTGTGCATACCTACGAGGACGGAGACAGAGACTTTTCATTTTACAGGAATCCGGGGGCGGATATCATGTTAAGCGCAGATGAGGTGGATGAGAGTATCATAAAGGATGCCAGGCTGTTCCATTTCGGATCACTCTCACTGACATATGAAGTGTCACGTGCTGCAACACAGAAGGCTGTGGCTGCTGCAAAGGAGGCTGGATGCATCGTCACATTTGACCCGAACCTCAGGGAGCCTCTGTGGAAGACGCTGGACGAGGCCCATGATCAGATCGACTGGGGTATGAGACAGTGTGATGTGCTCAAGATATCGGACAATGAGATACAGTGGTTCACAGGAAGAGAGGATTTTGACGAGGGTATAAAGATACTTCAGGACACATACAATATACCTTTGATACTTCTCTCCATGGGAAGAGATGGAAGCCGTGCATACTACGGGGATGTAGTCGCTGAGGCAAAGCCGTTTATCCAGGAGAACACTATAGAGACCACAGGCGCCGGGGACACTTTCTGTGCATGCGTGCTGAATTATGTACTTGATAATGGACTTGAAGATCTTGACACTGATAAGCTTACAGAGATGCTTGTATTCGCAAATGCTGCTGCATCGATCATCACAACACGCAAGGGAGCACTCAAGGTTATGCCGGAGAGATCCGAGGTTGAGAAGCTCATTGCCGAGAGACAGTAATAGATAAAAATACGGCAACAGATTAAAACAGGTTGTGTACGGTAATGATACAGATTATGTAAATAAAATGAGAATGATAAGTTAATTGACTATAGTCAGAAAAGGAGAAGATAAATGGCAGGTTCAAAGACAGTGAAAAAGACTGCAGAATATACAAAGAGATTTGATGAGAGATATGACGAGCTCAAGTGGCTCTACTGCGAGCTCTATAACAACAATATGGAGGCATTTGACTGGCTGTGCGATTCTCTGTATGGTTATTATCAGGAGAGAAATGCTGATCTCAAGAAGCTGGACAGAAGCCGTGTCAAGAATCCGGACTGGTATAAGCAGAATGATCTGTTAGGTATGATGATGTACACAAATGCATTCGCGGGAACGCTGAAGGGTGTAAAAGAAAAGCTTCCATATGTGAAGTCATGTGGTGTGAATTATCTTCATTTTATGCCGCTGCTGGAAAGCCCTAAGGGCAGAGATGACGGCGGATATGCTGTTGCGGATTTCAGAAAGGTAAAGCCTGAGCTTGGAACCATGGAGGATCTGGAGGACCTCACTGCAGAGTGTCACAGACAGGGTATAAGCTGCTGTCTGGATTTCGTAATGAACCATACAAGTGAGGATCATGAGTGGGCAAGGGCAGCGAGAAATGGAGATCCTGTTGCAAGATCCAGATATTTCTTCTATGATGATTGGTTCGTTCCTAACATATATGAGGAGACTGTGCCTGAGGTATTCCCAACTACGGCGCCTGGTAACTTCACATGGATAAATGACTGCAATCAGGTGGTCATGACTACATTTTACCCATACCAGTGGGATCTGAACTATGCAAATCCTATGGTGTTCAACGACATGGTCGGCAACATGCTCTATATGGCAAACCGAGGTATAGATGTCATCAGACTCGACGCTGTTCCGTATATATGGAAGCAGATAGGCACAAACTGCCGTAACCTTCCACAGGTTCACACTCTTGTCCGTATGATGAGGATAATCAGTGAGATAGTATGTCCGGGAGTCCTTCTTCTCGGAGAGGTCGTTATGGAGCCTTCCAAGGTAGTTCCATACTTTGGAACAGTTGACAAGCCAGAGTGCCATATGCTCTACAACGTGACAACCATGGCATCCACGTGGAATACGATAGCCACGAAGAATGTGGGACTCTTAAAGCGCCAGATGGATCAGGTGTGTGCACTTCCAAAGGATTATGTGTTCCTGAATTACCTCAGATGCCACGATGATATTGGCTGGGGACTTGACTATGACTGGCTGGCACAGTTCGGCATAGATGAGGTGGCACACAAGAAGTTCCTGAATGACTATTTCACAGGAAAGGGATACAACAGTGATTCCAGAGGTGAGCTCTATAACGATGATCCTAGACTCGGAGATGCCCGTCTGTGTGGAACAACAGCATCCCTGTCAGGCCTTGAGGCCGGCCAGTACGAGGCAAATGCAGACAAGATCGAACAGGCCATTGCCTGTGATCTCATGCTTCATGGATACCTGCTGGCACAGAGCGGAATCCCGGTTCTGTACAGCGGTGATGAGATAGGACAGACAAACGATTATACTTATAAGAATGATCCGGACAAATGTGCGGACAGCAGATATCTGCACAGAGGAAACTTCCCATGGGACAAGGTTGAAAATAAAGATCCTGTAGCCATGAAGATATTTGACGCGCTGCGCCACATGGAGGATATAAGAGCATCGCATGATGTATTTTCATGTAATGCAAATGTCTACACCATAGAGACAGGATGTGCAAGCGTCCTCGGAATAGTGAGGGAATATGCAGGACATGAGCTGAGGGCATTTTTCAACTTCAGCAACATGGATCAGCTCATCTGGACTATGCCTGAGGATCAGGCTGACATATATACCGATCTCATATCAGGCAAGACACTCCGCGAGCTTGGAGCAGTCATGCCTAGATATGGATGCTGGTGGTTCTACAGATAGTTATTCGGAATCTTTTTTATAGAACATAAGGAGAGTATTTTTGATAGAAGGCTTAAAGACTGTGTTATGGTCATAGCCTTCTATTTTTTCGTAGGTTAGGTTTAAGCCAGAATAATTTCTCTCTTGTAAATCATTGTAGAAATCCTCGATAGAAGATATGAAGTTTTTATCCTCATCTGCACCTACGGTTACATAGACATTAGCATTTAGAGTCTGTGTTCTATTGTAATATTCTTCTTCGTACGTAGACATGAATTTGCCGTCAGTATTTGCCCACATGGAAGGACTGCCAATATAATAATTTGCAAATGTATTTTTTCCTATAGTGTCATTATGGAACAGAGCGTAGTAAGCCCAGTATCCACCTAGGGAATGTCCTGTGAGAGTCATATTTTCAGGGTTTACAGAGTATATTTCTTCCAGGTAAGGAATCAGGTTATCTACAATAAAATGCAGGAATGAATCAGGGTTAGTCTGGAGATCTCTTTTTCTGATGACATCATAATTGTAAGTGTTTGGATATCCTATGCTGACAAGGATAACGTCCTGTATCTGGCCAGATGTCATAAGAGGTCTGAGTTCAGGGTGATCACTGAGTCTCCAGACTCCATCGGTCATAACAACCATTGGATATGAGCTTGCTTCGTTATAATCAGGTGGAAGAGATATATGGACAACAAAAGTGTCATCTATCTCAGCATCATAAATGGATAATTCGTTGATATAGTCTGCACAGGCGGGATCAAGAGTTGTCACCTCGTTATAATACATGTGCTCGGGAGAGAGTTTTCCCATGGTTATGCTGGCACGTTCCTCTGGAAGTAAACCTGTTGGAGTTGGCGCTTCTGTAGTAAGCTCCTCAGTTGTGATTTCTTTGACTGAGGTTTCACTTGTTGTTGCTTTTTTGATTGACGTATCTTCGGATGAAGAATAGCTGGTGACCGATTGGGTGACAGTAGAGTCATTCTTAGATGCTGACGAGTGCTGACACCCGGTGACAACTAATATAATAGCTATGCTGAATGTGGTCAAAATTGTTAATTCCTTTTTCATAAAAGGCCTCCTTTGATTGTATTTAGTAATTATCATATAAGTGAGAAATACTATAAAAACAATATCACAGGAGTTGCATTATGACCTGTCAGCAATGGTTAAACTTTGTCGGGGCGGATTTGCAGGAGAAGGTAATTTTGTTCCTTTTTTAATGATACATTGCTACACTCTAAGGTTATGTCAGGCACTATGTTATAATGAGAAAACGGTAGAAATTCTGTGTAAATTTTATACCAAAGTGACTGCTGCCCGGCAGGAGTAGTATCTGAACAGTCAAAACAGATCCATTCGCCGTCAGGAATGCTTGTTATCGAATAATCGGATATATTTAATCCGGAAATTTCTTGTTTTGTGATCATTCGTCCAAATGTGTAATTAAAGCATGAAATTTCATTATTGAACTTATCAATATTTATAAAATCATTTGATCTGTAACCGAATAAGCAGTTATTTGGTTTTTCATCAGTGGATTTAATTTCCATTAGTTTATCCCAGCTGTGACTGCAGCATTCTCTTGTAAATTTTGGAATCAGAACATTATTTTTCGCGGTATCGAGGCTTGTGAAAACCCTGGAATAACCGGCAATACACATGTTGTTGATCTTAACGATTCTGTAGTTGAGCATAGATCCCCCATCTGCTGTGACCCTTAATACAATCCGGGTGAAATTATGGAGACCGGACTTGTTATTTCGAACATAAGTTGGAGAGTTTCCATGAAAGCGTGTGAAAGCCTTCGTGAAGCTTTCGGGTGTGTCATATCCGTATTCAAGTGCAATATCAGTCACCGTGCGGTTGGATGAAATGAGTTCTTCTCCAGCCAGGGAAAGCCGGCGGTTTCTGATATATTCCCCTATAGTATATCCCGTGATTAGATGAAATACTTTCCTGAAGTTGTCGGGAGAAGAGTAAGCCTGCCTGGCTATTGTATTTTGGTCCAATACTTCACCGTCAATAAGGTGAGTCTCAATATAATCAATTGCGTTAATAAGTCCTTCGGTCCAATTCAAATGGTTTTCTACCTCCATGTAATGTATGTATATCACTATAGCACATATTTGTAGTAAATTGTTATAATGGACATATGAAAGTCATATCGGTTTGTTATCAAGACACTATACGGATTCAATACTCGAGAATGTTTCATATATAAATGAGATGATAACAGGAATGCTTTCATATATGAGACTTGAAAAGGCTCCCGATATCAAGAATGAGGATATAGATCTGAACAAGCTTATTGGACAGGTTGTGGACAGATACAGAGTGGAACTTGAGAACAGAGATATAGAATGTGAGATCTCAGGAAATGCTGTGATCCATCTGAGCTGTGGGAGCCGATGAAGAAAGGAAATTCAGCCAGAACCGGCCACACAGGAAATGGTCTTGGCCTGTCCATAGTAAAGAAGGTATTAGATTTGTCAGGATTTACCGGAGATATACAGATAGAAGATGGTTGGTTCGTGGTCACTATAGCATTTAAGAGATAGAATGAACCTAGGTTTCGGTATTGCAAAACGGGACTTTCTCAGCAAAAAGATAAAATTTTATGCCTAAATTGACAAACTTGCAAGAGAAACCAAATCATAGCATATGAATATAAACAATTCCCTGATTCTATAGATGGTCTAAATTGTAATGAGTCATCAAACGCATAATCTGTATACTATGCGCATGATGTGTATTATCAAACAAAAACAAAAAGAAAGCCCGCCCAGGGCATATATAACGATTGGTAGTGCAGTCGACTGAGTTTCAGCGTTTCTTGCTAAGGCGAAGCGCGCAACGCCCTTATCGCGTGCGTAGCCGCATGCAGATAGAAACAAGCTGAAACGAAGGAAGACAAACGTGATCGATTATATACCCCGGGTGGGCTTTCTTTTGTCCGTCATACAATTTAATTCTTAGAACATCTATACAGCAGATCCTCCCAACGGCGGTCAACCTCTTGCTGATACTGAACGAGAAGGTGCTCGTTTTCAGGCTTGAACAGGTGTTTGAATCTGCCCTGCGTTCTCAGGAAGTCCTCGATAGGAAGCTTATTCTTAGGAGCGTAGGAGAGGATCCATTTGCCCTCGATAACCTCGAACAGAGGCCAGTAACATGTCTCAACTGCCAGCTTGCAGATGTCCATGATCTTCTCTGTAGGGTATCTCCATCCTCTAGGACATGGTGACATGACATTGAGGAAAGCTGCGCCAGGTGTGTAGATAGCCTTCTCAGCCTTCTCGTAGAGATCACGCATGTTGCCGAGAAGAGTAGACTGTCCAACATATGGGATGTCGTGTGCAGCCATGACCTGGGCGAGATCCTTTCTGTTCTGCATCTTACCATTTGACTGTGAGCCTACTGGTGTGGTTGTTGTGTCAGCATACATAGGAGTAGCTGATGAACGCTGGATACCGGTGTTCATGTATGCACCATTGTCGTAGCACACATATACCATGTCATGTCCACGCTCCATGGCACCTGACAGTGACTGAAGTCCGATGTCATAAGTTCCGCCATCACCGCCGAATGTGATGAATTTGTAAGTGTCATCTATCTTGCCTTTTTTCTTCAGAACGTTGTAGGCTGTCTCAACACCTGAGAGGGTTGCGCCTGCGTTCTCAAATGCGTTGTGTATGTAGCTGTCCTCGTAAGTTGTGTAAGGATACATGAAGGTTGAAACCTCAAGACATCCTGTGGCGTTACCGATGACCGCCTTGTCGCCCTCGTGAAGGGCGCGGAGTACAGTTCTGACAGTGATCGTACCACCGCAGCCTGCACACATTCTATGACCTGGAGCAAGACGCTCAGGCTTGTTCATTACTTCTTTAAAATTATATGCCATTTCATCTTACCTCCTACTGTCTAAGTCCTATGTACTGATACTGAGGAATCTCAGCACCGTTCTCTATCATGTCTTCAAGCTGTGCAAATACGCCCTTGGCGCTGTCCACAGTGTAGTCACGTCCGCCGAGACCGTAGATGTAGCTGACAGCCTTTGTGGTTGCCTGAATGTCATACAGGTGCTCCTTGACCTCTGCTGAGAGAGGACCGCCGCCTGCTCTGAATCCTTCCGATCTGTCAAGGATTGCCACAGCCTTGGTGTGGGCGAGAGCCTTTGCAATCTCCTCACCAGGGAATGGTCTGAACACTCTGATCTTCAAGAGTCCGACCTTCTTGCCTTCGTTTCTCAGCTCATCTATAGCTTCCTTTGTTGTTCCGGCAGCAGAACCGATCATAACGATGGCGTAGTCAGCGTCGTCAAGTCTGTACTCCTCAAAGAATCCGTAGTGACGGCCTGTCATCTCCTCGAATTCCTTTGCAACGTCAAGAATAACCTGCTTTGCATTCTTCATGGCAGTGTTCTGAGCCATCTTAGTCTCCATATAGTAAGGAGATGTGGCGTAAGGACCGACAGCCATAGGCATCTCAGGATTTAACAGATACTGCTCAGGGGTGTATTCACCTACAAACTTCTTTACGAGATCATCCTCGATGAGGGTGATATTCTCAACGGCATGGCTTGTGATGAAACCATCCTGACATATCATGATAGGAAGCCTGACATCCTTGTGCTCGGATATTCTGTATGCCTGAACAAAGTTGTCATATGCCTCCTGGTTGTTCTCTGCGTATATCTGAAGCCAGCCTGTATCACGTGCGCCCATACTGTCAGAGTGGTCGCAGTTGATGTTGATAGGGCCGGAGAGTGCTCTGTTTACAAGTGCGAGGGCAAGTGGAAGACGATTGGACGCTGCCACATAGAGCTCCTCCCACATGAGGGCCATACCACATGATGATGTGGCTGTGAGTGTACGGCAGCCGGCAGCCTCTGCGCCGATCGCTGCACTCATGGCACTGTGCTCACTCTCTACCGGGATAAATTCTGTATCGATCTCACCATTGGAGATAAATGTTGAAACAAACTGAGGTATCTCAGTTGAAGGTGTTATAGGGAATGCAGGCATAACATCCGGATTGATCTGCTTTATAGCATGTGCCACAGCCTCATTTCCTGAAAGACGTTCTCTTATAGCCATTTATTTGCCCTCCTTCATAGTGATTGCTCCGAATTTGCACTGGTATGCGCATATACCGCAGCCCTTGCAGTGCTCCAGGTCAAATGCGAGACGCTTGCCTGATACGACCGGAATGCATGAATCCGGACAGACAGGTGCGCACAGAAGACAGTGTACGCATTTGCTCTCGTCTAGGACAGGTGTTGAAGTCCTCCACTCACCTGTGTTAAATGCCTTGGATGTGCCACCGCCGTATACGTGGTTTCCAGGTGTGAGCTCTGTCCATTTGCTATTGTCATGTATCTTGCTTATATCTGTTCTCATTACTTCATTACCTCCCTGAAGGCGAGCTTTAATGCTTCCATGTTGCCCTCGATAACCTCTGGTTTCTTGGCAAATTTGTGCTGATATGACTGTCTCATATCTTCGAGGAAAGGTCCCTCCTCCATTATTCCGCTGACAGCAACGATGGCTGCAAGCATAGGAGAGTTAGGGAAATTCTTGCCGAGAGTCTTCATGGAGATCTCCTTGGCATCAAGTGTGTATACCCTACCCTTGTAACCCTTGAGCAGTGGACGGACCTCGTCCGGAGTCTTAGGTGTATTTATGATGATGGCACCATCCTCGGCGAGACCTGCAGTCACATGTACAGGTTCGATCAGAGATTCGTCAACTACAACCACATACTGTGGCTCGTAAATGTTGGAATGTACTCTGATAGGTTCACTGCTGATCCTGTTGTAAGCAGTGATAGGTGCACCCATTCTCTCTGGACCATACTCAGGAAATCCCTGAACATATTTACCTGTTTTGAATGCCACATCTGCGAGGAGCAGGGCAGCAGTCTTGGCACCCTGACCACCACGTCCGTGCCATCTGATTTCGATAGTATCTTTCACTTTCACATCTCCTGTCAAAAATTTCTCATTAAGTTCCGTTTATTAGGAAAAATAATCCTTTTGATTATACCATTTATAGATAATAAGTAAAGAATAAAATTAAGGAAATGAGTCGAAAAACAAAAAAATTTAACGCGGATAACAGAAATACCTAAAAATGTTGGATTTAACGATGGGATAAGTTATCTGAAAACTATAAAAAAGCATTTGGGATCATAAAATTTATTATATGCTGACGACAAAGTGGATACAGTTCTGCCCATCCACCTTCTGATTGTCCAGCAGTATTTCACCATGGTACTTGGATGTGAGCTGTTTCAGCTTGTAAAGTCCGATACCTCTGGAATAAGCTCCATCCTTCAGAGGCTTGGTCGAGTAGCCCTTTGCGAAGAAGTTCTTGCGCATTTCCGCGGTGAGCTGCGATCCGGCATTGAAGGTTTCAACGGTGGTAGTCTTGCCGTCAGAGTCTATGATGACTTTTATCATACCTCCGTCTTCAGTTGCGTCAAATGCATTGTCCACCAGAATGCTCATGACATCCAGAAGCTCAAATTCCGCTGCCTTGGATGTGAGTGTGGAATTTTTGACATCTATATCCAGATTGATATTATGCTCCTGCGCAAGGTTCATCTTGCTGAACAGAAAACCTGCGATCAGTTTCATGTTGATCCTCAGAAGATACGAATTCTTGATGACATGGTCATTGCAGGAGGTATCCAGCTCATTTGAAAGGGCAGCAGCGAGGGAATCATAATCAGTGTAACTGATCGGCAGCATGCTGATGGCCTGAAGCTCATTGTTGTAGTCATGCTGTCTCATGCGCACCTGATCTATCAGATCCTCTATAATAGGAAGATACTGTTCATATGACTGTAGTTGCTTCCGGGATTCTCTGAGGCTCATATAGTTCTTGTACATTCCCGAGTATAAAATGAGGATAAGTATGACTATAAACAGGAAAGTCATAAATATATTCATGAAGTCCTTAGGGGATATACGCTGGTATAAAACCATAGATACCATGAGGGCAAATACTGCGAGTATTATATTCCTGGATACCTGATTTTTCACTATAAGAGCATCGTACAGCTTATCCATATGTCCGAATTTGTATAAAAGTATAGCTATGATGAAAGCCATGGCTTCGGTTATATATGTTGAAGTGTTGGTGAATGGATTGTCCGTAAACTGCATGATGACAACCATCTGGATGAGGTTCAGTATAGTCATGATGATAAGTGTAATTGCGTATCCCGTTATGATCTTCATCGGCGGATATCGGAATACCAGAGAGTAGAATACAAAGCAGTATATGTATGTTATCAGTGTGAATATTAACATGGAGTCTGTAACTGTGGCAATCAGAGAGACTGGTAAAGTCAGCAGAAGCAAAGGTGGAAGTCTCTTTGCTATCTGGGAAAATTTTACATTATATATCGCCATCAAGAATACTAAAAATACAAAGGTATCAAACAGTATCTTGGAAAGAAAATCAAAATATGCAGCCATTATCTGTTCTCCTGGTAAGTTTCTATAATAGTTTTGTATTTGCGCCCGACCGGTATGGATTCTTGAGCCAGTTTCAGCGTTATAAGTGAATTGGATCTGTCGTAGCTCTGTATGTAGTCGGGATTGAAGTAATAGCTTTTGTGGCATCTGACCAGAGGTACATCACCAGCAGCCTGCAAAATTGACTCGAAGGTCGGGTTGGTGACGATAAAATCGCCGTCGGATGTGAAAATGTGCTTGTGGTGGCCGGATGCACATACATAAATTATTTCATCCATGCTTATATGGAAAAGTATTCCCTGGATATCCTTTACGCGGATCCTTGATGTCTGGTCGTCAGGCTGTGTGAGCACCGAGTTGATCCCTCCTACGACATCGATTCTGTCATAAGGCTTTGAGAAATAATACTGGCAATGATACTTGTTGATGACATCAAGGTTTGGAACGGTGATGTCGGTGATGAAGATGACAGGTGTGTCATTGTATTTGGGAATTCTTCGGAGATAACCACATACATCCAATCCGGTCTTTCCTCCACCGAGATCAATGTCCAGTAAAAAGATATCAATATCAAATGAATCTATTATTGTTATGGCATCGTTGTAAGTTGATGCAGTGTTGACAACAGCGTCTGCGTACTCTTCTTCAATTATATGTTTTAAGCCGGTAAGCTGGATATTGTCATCCTCAACAATCAGAAAATTCATAATCAAACACTCCTGTGAAAAATTGATAGATAAACAAAACTCTTAAATTATTAACATATCAGGAACATTCTATCATACAAATGGGAATTTCTACAATAGGTATAATTAAAGTATATGTGTGTTGTACACGAAAATTTATGTCGTTCAGGTTGTTATACGCGTCGTTTGTGTCGATTTTTGCCAAAACTATTGGAAAAATTATACAAATAGTATAGTGTATGTAACAGAGGATAATTAACTCTGAGGGGAGATTGATTATATAGTGTCAGATAGGATGTATCAGGTACAGGTATTTCGGTTAAGGGTATCTGTACAGTATATTCAATTTGATGCATAGGATCTGCCATATGTGCCTGAGCATGTATGGCAGATTTTTTGCGTTAAGCTGTAATATAATACTATTTAAAATTTGAAAATAATATGGTATGATGTAGAGAAACATGGGGTTTTGTATACATCTGTGTGCAATTCCATAAATGACAAAAAGCTATTACCAGGAGGAAGAGTATGATTAAATTATTTGACAACGGTGCTTATCTGTTACATGGTACAGAGCTGGTTGAGGATAATGCTGAGGCAGGTGCGGTTCTCGCATCAAAGCTTGGCAGTGCTCCATCAAAGGAAGAGGCATCAAAGAACACACTTGCTTACGGAATATTGGCTAAGCATAACACATCTGACAATATGGAGAATCTTAAGATCAAATTCGATAAGATGACTTCACATGATATAACATTTGTAGGAATCATCCAGACAGCAAGAGCATCAGGTCTTAAGGAGTTCCCTATACCATATGTACTTACAAACTGTCACAACTCACTGTGTGCCGTAGGTGGAACCATCAATGAGGATGACCATATGTTTGGCCTCTCATGTGCGAAGAAGTATGGCGGCGTGTATGTACCACCTCATCAGGCGGTCATCCATCAGTTTGCAAGAGAGATGCTGGCAGAGTGTGGCGCCATGATACTTGGATCAGACTCACATACACGTTACGGTGCTCTTGGTACTATGGCTATTGGAGAGGGCGGCGGTGAGCTCGCAAAGCAGCTCCTGTGTAAGACATACGATGTTGCAAAGCCGGGCGTTATCGCAATCTATCTCGACGGAGAGGTACAGAAGGGGGTTGGTCCTCAGGATGTGGCACTTGCCATCATCGGAGCAACATTTGGCTGCGGATATGTCAAGAATAAGGTCATGGAGTTCGTTGGTCCTGGTGTTGACAAGCTCTCAGCAGATTTCCGTATCGGTATTGATGTTATGACAACAGAGACAACATGTCTGTCATCAATATGGAAGACAGATGACAAGATAAAGGATTGGTATGACATTCACGGAAGAAGTGAGGCATACAAGGAGATGAATCCTGGCGATGTGGCTTACTATGACGGAGTCGTATATGTAGATCTGTCAACAGTTAAGCCAATGATAGCTATGCCATTCCACCCAAGCAACACATACACCATCGACGAGCTGAATGCCAACCTCATGGATATCCTTGATGATGTTGAGAAGCGTGCACTTGTAAGCCTTGACGGCAAGGTCGACTTTACACTCAAGGATAAGGTAAGAGATGGCAAGCTGTATGTTGAGCAGGGAATCATCGCCGGATGTGCCGGTGGTGGATATGAGAATATCTGCGATGCGGCTGATATCCTCAGAGGCAAGAGCATAGGCGCTGACGAGTTCACACTGTCAGTATATCCTGCAAGTACACCTATATATATGCAGCTTGCAAAGAACGGTGTTCTGGCTGATCTCATCGAGACAGGTTCTATTGTTAAGACAGCATTTTGTGGACCTTGCTTTGGTGCCGGTGATACACCTGCCAACAATGCATTCTCCATCAGACATTCAACAAGAAACTTCCCTAACAGAGAGGGTTCAAAGATACAGAATGGTCAGATCTCATCTGTTGCGCTTATGGATGCGCGTTCTATCGCAGCAACTGCAGCCAACAAGGGCTATCTGACATCAGCAACAGACCTTGCAGATATAGAGTACACACATCCAAAGTATTTCTTCGACAAGGCTATATACGACAGAAGAGTTTACAACGGTGTTGGAAAGGCTGATCCTTCGGTTGAGATCAAGTTTGGTCCAAACATCAAGGACTGGCCTGAGATGGTTCCTCTTACAGACAACCTTCTCCTCAAGGTGGCATCAGTTATACATGATCCTGTAACAACAACAGATGAGCTTATCCCATCAGGAGAGACTTCATCATACAGATCAAATCCTCTTGGACTTGCAGAGTTCACTCTGTCAAGAAAGGATCCTGAGTACGTTGGAAGAGCGAAGGCTATCCAGGCTGTAGAGAAGGTTCGTGAGGCAGGTGAGTGCATGGGTAAGGCATTCCCAGAGGTCAAGGAAGTTATGCATGCCATCAAGGAGAAGTTTGAGGACGTATGCGGAAGCAACACAGGTGTTGGAAGTACCATTTATGCTGTTAAGCCAGGTGACGGTTCAGCCCGTGAGCAGGCTGCATCATGCCAGAAGGTTCTCGGTGGATGGGCAAACATTGCAAAGGAGTACGCTACAAAGAGATACAGATCAAACCTTATCAACTGGGGTATGCTTCCATTTGTGATCGACAAGGATTTCGACTTTGACAATGACGACTATGTATTCATCCCGGGAATCAAGGATGCGGTGAAGAACAAGACAGAGGTTATCAAGGCATATGTTGTGAACAAGGATTTTGCTGAGATAGAGCTGAGACTTGGAGAACTCACAGACGATGAGAGACAGATCATAACAGATGGCTGCCTCATCAATTACTACAAGTACAACTAAATGATATATATGGTGCCGAGTGCGCCATGTATGTACATTTGAATATAATGTATATACGACGATATAACAGGCATCATCATGGGCGCTTTAGTGCGGCTTGGTGGTGCCTGTTGCTTTCATATAGCCAGTGTGATCATGATGTGATAATCCACGATGTCAAAAAGAAACGGATTTACAACATGGCGGGTTTATGAAGACAAAAATAAAATACAGGAGGTATTAACAATGGGAAAATCAGAGCTGGAAAAGATGCACACATGTGAGCTTTATCTTCCGGGCGATGAGGATATCGCCAGAGAGCAGATAAAGTGTCTGGACAGATTATATGACTTCAATATGACCAGACCAACAGAGATGGTCAAGCGTCAGCAGATGCTCAAGGAGATGTTTGAGGAGATAGGAGACAACTGCTATATAGAGCCACCACTCCATGCAAACTGGGGCGGCAAATTTGTTCACTGGGGCAGCAATATATATGCGAATTTCAACCTTACAATGGTGGATGACACACATATTTACGTTGGTGACTACACCATGTTTGGACCAAATGTAACTCTGGCAACAGCGGGACATCCAATAAATCCTGAGCTCAGAAAACAGGGCTATCAGTACAATGCACCTATAACTATAGGAAAGAACTGCTGGATAGGTGCGGGTGTAACAATACTTCCGGGAGTTACGATAGGCGATAACACCGTCATAGGAGCTGGAAGTATGGTCGCAACGGATATACCATCAAATGTAGTGGCTGTCGGAAACCCGTGTAAGGTTCTTCGAGAGGTAAATGAGCGTGACGCAAAGTACTATTTCAAAGATCACAGGATAGACTTCTTCCAGTATAACAATGTGAGCAAGAATGACTGATGAGGTATATTCAGTTGAGGATGGAGGGTACATATAGAAGGTGGAAGCTGCGAGGGCTCGCTGGCTCCAATGTCTATGGTGAACAGCTATATGATCGTATCGGTAGAAAAGGGCAGGACTGGAAAGGTGCAGATCGTATATCAGTTGAATGATGTTGAGTCAGGAGAGAATATCAAATCTGTGTGGATAGAACTTCCGCAGTGATCATGATGACAGAAAAATACAAATAGTAATTACAAAGACGTGCACGAAAGATTCTTCAAAAAGAACTTTCATGCACGTCTTTTAATAGCTGTCTTATTTATTTGTAATAGTCTGATATGTTACTGCTTTGATATGGCAGCAGCTTCAGTGCTCTTGGCAACCTCTACGATAGAAGAGGTGAGACCTGCGATTCCCTGTATCTCTGATGGGATGATGATCTTGGTAGCCTTGCCGTCTGCAGCCTTTGTAAATGCTTCCAGGCTCTTTAGAGTGATGACCTGATTTGTAGGCATTGACTCATTCAGTGCTCTGATACCATCTGCATTTGCCTGCTGTACAGCGAGGATAGCCTGTGCCTGACCTTCGGCTTCCTTGATAGTTGCTTCCTTCTTAGCCTCAGCACGGAGGATCTGAGAAGCCTTCTCAGCCTCGGCCTCAAGGATGACTGACTGCTTGTTACCTTCTGCGATGAGGATGGCTGACTTCTTCTCACCTTCAGCACGGAGGATCTGCTCACGTCTCTCACGCTCTGCCTTCATCTGCTTCTCCATGGCATCCTGAATAGCTGCAGGAGGGATGATGTTCTTGAGCTCTACTCTGTTGACCTTGATTCCCCAAGGATCAGTAGCCTCGTCAAGTGTTGCTCTCATCTTGGTGTTGATGGTCTCTCTTGATGTAAGTGTCTGGTCAAGCTCGAGATCACCGATGATGTTACGAAGTGTGGTAGCTGTCAGGTTCTCGATGGCCATGATAGGATTCTCAACTCCGTAGCTGAAAAGCTTAGGATCTGTGATCTGGAAGAATACGACTGTGTCGATCCTCATTGTTACGTTATCCTTTGTGATAACCGGCTGTGGAGCGAAGTCAACAACCTGCTCCTTGAGTGTAACCTTCTTGGCTACCTTATCGATAACAGGCATCTTCATGTGAAGTCCAACAGACCATGTTGCCTGATATGTTCCAAGTCTCTCAATTACATAAGCGTGTGCCTGTGGCACGATCTTGATCGTACTGCAAATAATAACGATTACGATCAGACATAAAATGATAATAAGTGAAATTCCTGCTCCGTCCATAATAATCTCCTTAATTAAAAATGTGTGTGTCTTAAGCTGATAAGCCCTTAGCTTTATATTGCCGGCTTTCCTGCCTTTTCTACGATTGCTTTGACTCCGGATATCTCGTCGATCACGACCTCGGTTCCGGTTTCAATGGTATCGCCATGTTTGGATCTTGCTGTCCACTCAACTCCGTTGATCAAGACCTGACCGGTGGACTTGAGATTGTCTATGTCAGCAGATACGATAACGTGTTTGCCGATAAGACTTTCTACGTTTGTCTTTACCAGTTGGTTGTCAAGATGCTTCTTGGCAATCGGTCTTGTCGTGAAGAAAAGAATAGTGGTGACAACAAGAAATGCAACGATCTGTAGTGGCAGCGATCCGCTGAAAAAAGCGATGATCATTGCCACCAGGGCTCCTCCACATGCCCAGATGGTTGTAAGTCCAAGCGATATGATCTCAGCAATGAGACATACGGCAAATATGATAAGCCAGGTTGCAATCTCCCAATTCATATAGAACACCTCCCTCGTATAGGAAATCCTGTTATGCGATAGTTTTCGCATTTGCCCTTGGCTAGCTCTCATTTTACTAAAAAACAGTAGGGTAAACAACATAAATTTTCTGAACATACTATCCCCTAAAGTGCATTATATGCACGAATTATAAAATTTATGAGATTAATTGATAAATGTATGGTTAATTTTGCGTAAGCTGTATTGAACAGGTTTGGAAAAACTAATATAATAAACACATGCTAAAGAATGGGAGAGAAGAAGTTGGCTGTTAATAATAAGAAGAAAAGAATTCTCAACATAAGTCTGGCGGTCATAGGAATAATCGTTGTCGGACTCCTTTTTAATA
Organism: Coprococcus sp. OM06-34AC; assembly: GCF_003462545.1. NCBI lineage: Bacteria > Bacillati > Bacillota > Clostridia > Lachnospirales > Lachnospiraceae > Coprococcus > Coprococcus sp. OM06-34AC. The sequence continues at coordinate 509,144 of NZ_QTZF01000001.1, read as the reverse complement.
AGATACTGGAGCAATGGTCGGGATTTCGTGCGATACTTGACAAGATATCGAGTGCATTTGCACCGATCATAGTGGGCGCAGTCATTGCGTTTCTCATGAACCCGATACTTGTTTTTTTCGACAGATTATTTCATACGATATTCCAGGAGAGAGTCATATCGGATAAGAAAAAATTGTTCAAGGTTTCGAGAACTTTGTCGGTTATTTTAACTACCATAGTGTTCCTTGGAATCATAACCGGAATAGTGTGGCTGGTGGTTCCTCAGCTCTACGACAGTATCAAGCAGCTTGTGGGCAACATGGATACCTATTATTCCAACCTTCAGACGATGGTGGAGAATATAAATGAGAAGTTCCAGAAGCTCAATATACCTGAGGATCAGATCAACAAGTATATGAACAATGCATATCTCAAGGTTCAGGATATGCTGAATACCAAGATCATGCCAAATGTGGACAAGATCGTGGTGAATATAGGAAGTGGAGTGTTCTCAGGTCTTAAGTTCCTATACAATTTCCTCATCGGTATTATCGCTTCGATATATGTGATGGCAAACAAGGAATATCTTGCATCTAGGGGAAAGAAGATCATATATGCGGTATTCAAGGTGAAGAATGCAAATACTATCCTTGACGGACTTTTAGAGATGAACAGGATATTTGGTCAGTTTATTAATGGTAAGATACTTGATTCAATTATCATTGGAATGATCATGTTCATAGTTTCAACGATACTCAATCTGCCATATGCGGTTCTGATAAGTGTTATCGTCGGAGTGACAAATGTCATACCGTTCTTCGGACCTATCATAGGAGCTGTACCATGTTTCTTCATCGTGCTCATTGCAGATCCTATAAAGAGTCTTGTGCTGCTCATTGTTATACTTGTACTGCAGCAGTTTGATGGAAATATCCTCGGACCGAAGATCATCGGAGATACCACAGGACTTTCAAGCTTCTGGGTGCTCACAGCGGTCATAGTTGGCGGCGGTTTGTTCGGATTCTTTGGAATGCTTCTCGGAGTTCCTGTATTTGCCTGCTGTTACATGTACATCAACAGGACATGCACTGCAAAGCTGCAGGAGAAGAATCTTGCGTTCAAGACATCCGAGTATGAGAAGATCCGCAGGATAGATGAGGAGACGGGAGAGCCGATATATATAACTGAGGAAGAAGAGGATATAAGGTTCAAGAAGAAGACGCCGGAGCAGAAGCTTGCAGAGCGTGAGAACAAAAGGAAGCTCAAGCAGAAGCAGCATATGCTTCAGTACCCATCAGATCTTCCAGATGATGAATATGTGAAGTCTGGCACTGCGCATGCAGATGATCAGTCTCAGGATGACGATGATTCAGATGATGATCCTATCAGTATATTTGATAAATTCATGCATGTTATGAAGAGCGTGGCCAGCAGGGCGGACGCTGAAAAGCTTGCAAATAATATAGTAGGAAGTGATGCAGAGCCTGATAAGGAAGCTGACAGCAAAGATGACGCTGAAGAAGTTGGAAATGGTCAGGCAAAACCGGAGAGTGATAAAAAAATTTCCGGGAATCAGGAGAAATAAAACATAATATCAGCACGGGGAAAGCAGATGCTGTCCCTGTCTGACAAAAGAGAAAAGAACAGATTTGCTTTTACACAAATCTGTTCTTTTCTGCATCGTATGAATAGTCGATGGATGCGAGCTTACTCTTGATATCATCTGCATTTACACATAGTGAGCTGCAGAGCTCGTCAAGACTTGGATAGTCATCTCTGAGCTTCGTGTTGATGAAGCTGAGAAGCACCATAGGATCCTTTGGAAGTGAAGAGTATTCCATTGTTAAAGTTCCTCCTTGTGGTATATTTGGTCATAATATGCATCGTGTTTATAAATATTATGGTTGAATTAACTGCATAAAATTGGTATATATATAGTTTGTGATATATATCAAAGATACAAATTGAATTTTACAACAGTGATTTAGAAATGGCAATAAGGAGTTAGATATGAGTACAAATACCGGTACGGCAAAGAAAGGAAAGCTATCAGGAAAGGGAAGTAATCTGGCGCTTCAGGCAGGAATCCTGGCGGGAGCCGGAATCGTGTCGAGGATCATCGGCCTTCTGTACAGATCACCTCTGTATCAGATACTTGGAGATGAGGGAAATGGATATTATGGTTCAGCGTATGCAATATACGCCATGGTCATAATGATCGCCACATACAGTATTCCTACAGCAGTGTCGAAGCTTGTTGCCGGTAAGATAGCTATGGGACAGTACAAGAGTGCCAGACGTATATACTACTGTACATTTATATATGTAGTCATAGCGGGTGCTGTGGCGGCACTGATCACGTACTTTGGAGCCGAATGGTTTGTAAGTGACCAGCCAAATGCAGTCTTAAGTCTTAAGATACTTGCCCCTACTATATTTATATCGGGCTTTCTTGCAATATTCAGAGGATATCTGCAGGCGTACAACACGATGGTGCCTACATCTATATCACAGATCATAGAGCAGCTTGCAAATGCAGTAGTCAGTATCGTCGCTGCGTATATGCTTGCAAAGCCATTTGCCGCTGGAACAACCGAGCATGCAAAGTATGGTTCTGCCGGAAGTGCCATGGGTACAGGTGCCGGAGTCCTTGGAGGATTGATATTCATACTGTTCGCTTATGCGAGAAGAAGAAAGGGTATCATGGAGTCTGTGAAGAACGATACAAGTCCTGACACGGAATCCTATGGAAAGCTGTTCAGAATAATCATCGCCACAGTCACACCTATCGTGGTGGCAGCAGTGGTGTATAACGTGCTCACACCTATAGACATGAAGGTATTCTATGTGGTCATGAAGATGAAGGGCATGGATTCCCTGGAGATGGCAAAGCTGTATGGAATTTACTCAGGACAGTATACAGTTCTCACGAACCTTCCGCTTGCCATAGCAGCTTCAGTTGGAATCGCATATATTCCGGGAATATCCGGTGCGTATGCAAGAAATGACATGCAGAAAACCAATAAACTCCTGAATCAGGCGCTCAGCATGTCCATGCTGGTCACCATACCATGTGCGGTTGGAATGGGAGTCCTGGCTAAGCCTATAATACAGCTCCTGTTCTCAGGTGCGGATCCGATGGCAGCCAAATGTATGTATCTTGGATTCATATCCATAGTGTTCTTTGCACAGTCAACTGTAACCAACAGTGTGCTTCAGGCCATGGGTAAGGTGATGGCACCGGTTATCAATGCCACCCTTGCACTGGTGATACATGTGGTGGTTCTTGTGGTTATGCTGTACTGCACAGACTGGGCACTTTATGCACTGGTATTTGGTTCGATAGTGAACTCACTGCTCATATGTATATTCAACCAGCGTTCGCTCACAAAGTACAAGACCGGCAAGATGGACAACAGGCGAATATACGTTGCACCTACTATAGCATCTATCTTCATGGGTGTTGTTACGATCATTGTATATGAGGGCTGCAGGAAGCTTCTCGGCAACTGGGTGATCGCGATGTTTGTTGCAGTATTTGTGGCGATCATATTCTATGCGGTGGCTATACTCAAAGCCGGAGGATATACGGAGGAGGAACTTCTCAATATGCCTAAGGGAGGTCTTATTGTGAGGTTTGCGAAGAAGTTCAGACTGATAAAATAAAATGTATGTATACAGATCAGGGCAGGCACTTTAAGGTGTCTGCCCCTTTTATATAAAAAATGTTTCCAAAATTTCTCGAATAGGAATATACTTGTATCTGGAACGTGAAAACGTTTTCACGAGAAAGGTATATTATGGAAAGAGGAAAAAAGAGTAGGACTCTTCTGAAGATATTCATAACAACATTATATCTGAGCGTCTTTACCTTCGGGGGTGGATACGTCATCGTTTCACTTATGAAGAAAAAGTTTGTGGATGAAAACCATTGGATAGAGCAGGACGAGATGCTGGATCTTGTGGCTATATCCCAATCGTCGCCGGGACCTATCGCAGTAAATGGAGCGATAGCGGTGGGCTATAAACTGTGCGGCATGGCAGGGGCACTGGTGGCCATAATCGGAACGATCATACCGCCATTTGTCATCATATCCATCATATCTTACTGTTACAGCGCGTTCAGGACTAACTGGGTGATCAGTGAGATGCTGGAGGGAATGCAGGCCGGTGTAGCTGCGGTCATTGCATCAGTGACATATGATATGGGAGCAGACATAGTAAAGCAGAAGGATGATCTGGGGATATTGTTTATGATAGCTGCATTTGTTGCATCCTACATATTGGAGATAAATGTCGTGTTCATAGTAATTGTCTGTGGACTTGTCGGCGTTTGCAGAGGACAGCTGGAGAAAAGAAGAGGGCATGGGCATAAAAAGACAGAGGATACTTCTGACGGAAATCCTGAAAACCATCCCGACAAAGGGGGGATGGAATAATGATCTATTTGCAGTTGTTCCTAAGTTTCTTCCAGATAGGACTCTTCAGTTTCGGCGGAGGTTATGCCGCCATGCCGCTTATACAGGGACAGGTAGTGAAGATACATGGGTGGATGACCATGTCGGAGTTCACGGATTTGATCACTATATCCCAGATGACTCCAGGCCCTATAGCGGTCAATTCGGCGACATTTGTGGGACTCCGGGTGGCTGGATATGTCGGCGCGGTGGTTGCCACGCTCGGATGTATACTTCCTTCATGTATCATAGTCACAGTCATAGTAAGACTTTATCTGAAATACCGCAAACAGGACATCCTTCAGGAACTGCTCGGAGGAATAAGACCTGCGGTTGTGGCGATGATCGCATCAGCGGGTGTTTCGATATTTGTCACGGCGGTCTGGTCTGGGATTGACATGATAAGTATCGCTGGAACTAAGTGGAATCTCGTGGTGATATTTGCGGTGAGTGTTGTTCTGCTTAGAAAATTCAAACTGAATCCTGTGTGGGTGATGCTGCTTTCCGGCGGGATGCAGGTGATCGTGGGGCTTGCTGGCAGATATCTGATATGAGTGAAAGCATATTATAATTTTAATTAAATTGTAATGTGAAGAACTTTATTATAGTATGTAAAAAGTAGATGTGGTGGGGAGTTTGCATATGAAGAAGAAAATATTGATATGTCTGGTAGTACAGCTTATATGCTGGAGCATTATGACGCTGTCTGATTACATGGAAGAGATGAATAATGACAGCAATAACCTGTTCGTTGTATTTGTGGTTCCGTCTGTATGTGTAGTTTTGTATATTATATTCAGGAGATGGATATACGATAATCAGAGAGTGAGGCTGAAAGACGTCGCCATAATATGTGTGGCGTGGTTGATCTTCGGGCTGATATTTGGACTTGGAATCAGTGTATTGGTCAACAATGAAATGTGGATAGTGCCGCAGGCTACAGGAGGATGGGAGCATCTGCTGAATGGGATCGAATATATGATGTTTTCAATGACTCTGGCGGGAATACCATTTGTGGCGGTGGTATTGATCGAATCGGTTATAGGGATAGTAAAGGTAGTTAGTAAAAAGGATTGAATAATTAAATGCTTCATCTGTGAGAGAATCAGGTGGAGCATTTTTTATGCATGGTGGCTAATGGATTACGCAGGCATATGAATAGTTTATATATCCTATCCCTTGACAAAAAGAGAAAATATGAATATACTTACCGACGATAATTACCTAAAGTAATTATAAGAAATAACAATAAAATAATATTTGATAAATTTACAGGAAGGAATGCTATGACAAAGGAAAAGATAAAACAGGTGATGGATGCCTGCTATCAAGCTAAGAGAGTCAGAGATATGATGCCAAAGCTGCCAAATGGAGTCACACCGACTCATATACATTATCTTGATGTGATAACGAGATTTGAGAGGTCTGAGACTGAGGTAAAGGTCAGTGATATAAGTGATGAGCTGGGGCTCCCAAGACCGGGCGTGACAAAGACGATAAAGGATATGGAACGCTTGGGATTTGTTGAAAAGAAGGCTTCAGAGGCGGATGGACGTTTTGTGTATATCAGGAGCACTCAGGCTGGCAGAGATCTGGTTTGCAAATATGTTGATGAGTATTTCACAGGACTGGGGGAGTCTCTTACCGATATCACAGATGAAGATGCAGATATTATGATAGCGACCATTGAAAAAATTTATGATGTTATGAGCAAAAGGAGTCAAGACATAAGATGAGTGTACAGGATAAAACAGATTTTACACAGGGAAGTATAATTAGAAAAATGCTCCCATTCATGGGACCGATTCTTGGAGCACTGATACTTCAGGCTGCATATGGTGCGGTTGATCTGCTGGTGGTTGGAAGATTCGGTTCGACGGCGGGACTTTCAGCCGTATCTACAGGCAGCCAGGTCCTCAATCTGGTTACATTTGTGATAATAGCACTTGCTATGGGTGTCACAGTGCTTATTGCCAGATATATAGGCGAGAAGAACACGGATCAGATAGGAGAGCTTCTCGGAGGTGCCACGACCATATTTGCAATACTTGCGGTGGTGCTGGCAGTTGTCATGGTGACGTTTGCAAGACCTTTGTCAGTGTTGATGCAGGCACCGGCTGAGGCGGTCACTCTTACATCGTCGTATGTGAGGATATGCGGAGGCGGAATATTTTTCATTATGGCCTACAATGTGCTCACCGCGATATTCAGAGGTTTTGGAGACAGCAAATCACCTCTTATATTTGTGTTTGTGGCATGTATAGTAAATGTTATCGGTGACCTTATCCTGGTTGCGGGATGTCATCTTGACGCTGCGGGTGCAGCCATAGCAACAGTGGTTGCCCAGGCGGTTAGTGTTGTCCTAGCGCTTGTGCTGCTGAAGAAGAAAAAGCTTCCATTTAAGATATCAAGAAAAGATTTCAGATTAAACAGACAGTGCAGAAGATTGCTCTCAGTTGGGCTTCCGCTGGCGATGCAGGAATTTCTCACGCAGATGTCATTTCTGGCGCTGTGTGCATTTATCAACAGACTTGGCCTGGAGGCATCATCAGGATATGGCGTTGCCTGCAAGATAGTCAGCTTTGCCATGCTGGTACCAAGCTCGCTTATGCAGTCCATGGCTTCATTTGTATCGCAGAATGTTGGAGCTGGAAAAGAGGACAGAGCGAGAAAAGCGATGCTTACCGGTATGGGCATAGGACTATCTGTAGGCGTGGTGGTATTCATTGGCGTGTGGTTCTTTGGTGACAAATTGACATCGATCTTTACCACTGACGCGGCTGTTATACAGAGGGGCTTCGAGTACCTGAGGGGCTTTGCACCTGAGACTATACTCACCGCGGTGCTGTTCAGCATGATAGGATATTTCAATGGACATGAGAAGTCACTGTGGGTCATGATACAGGGACTTATCCAGACATTGGTCGTTAGACTGCCTCTTGCCTATTACATGAGTATACAGCCGGATGCGAGCCTTACAAATATAGGACTTGCAGCGCCGATAGCCACATGTGTCGGCATCGTGCTCAACGTCATATTCTACATCGTTATGTCAAAGAAGTGGAAAACGGAAAAGACCTGAAAATAATTAAATAAATGCTTGACAAATAAAACAAATGATTATAATACTTTAATCAGAAAATTGTAATCTATATGAAAAGAATTTGAAAAATAAATATTTAGTAAACCCGTTGAAAAGCGGTGACACAAAGCCATATGGGTCTAAGGTCTGAAAACAGAGAACTGTTTCGGACTATGACAGCCGGTTGCAGTATAATTTCCCTGTTGGAACTAGTATGTATAAAGAGGAGTATAATTATATTTATTAAAAGCGACTGTCGGAGTGTATTCTTTGACAGTCGCTTTTTGTGTGATCCGAGCGCTTAAGATGTGTTAACTGAAATGTATTTATCATGTTATCAGAGAGGAAAGCGTGTAGTTAGAATGAATGATGAGAGAGTGTATGGTGAGGCTGGGGGCCTGGGTAATGCATCCATGATCGGAGAAGAGGCTTCGCGGACAATACAGAGAACGATAAATAACAACAATGCCGTTGGAACGATCATCGGCTATTATGATGACGAACTGACGATACTGTCGGTCAGTGATTTCATGCTGTATAACCTTGGTTACAGCTATGAGGAATTCCAGCGATGTACAGGAGGATCACTCAGGTCTGTGTTCTATGGAGAGAATACAAGTTTTCTGGACGCAGATCATTTACGCCAGATTAGAGGACTTGGAGAGGGGGAGATGCTGACAAGTGACGGAACCCCGGTGACTGTCAGGATATTCAAGGAGGATTCCGTGGACAGGGATGGAACGCCTGTATGGATAATGTCCGCAAGGCTTGACTGGGAGCATGAGAATGTGACTCTCATCAATGGCGCAATGAAGTCAGGTATGTGGTACTTTGATTTTGATGAGACTGGAGATCTGCAGGAAGTATATTGGAGCCATGCGTTCAGAACTATGCTGGGATATCACGACATCATAGATTTCCCGAATGACATATCTTCATGGACAAGACTGCTTCATCCGGCCGATAAGGACCGGGTATTGGACAGCCTGAAGGCTGTGGTCACTGATAAGACAAATGCATATAAATACGATGTGGAGTACAGGCTGCGGATGCTGGATGGAGATTATCAGTGGTTCCGTGCAAAGGCAGAGGTGATAAGGCGTACAGATGGCACAGCCCGCAGGATAACAGGTACATTTATAAATATTAACGTGGAGAAGGATCTGGAGATGCAGCAGAAGAGGGCAGCTGCTTTCCACAATGCCTTTACGAAGACCAATCTGTGTGAGTATTACGTGAATCTTGAGGAGAATACATTTGACTCCATGAAGGTTGAGCCGTCGCTTATGACCATCTTTGAGAGCAGCGATACATGGGATGAACTTATATCGGCATTTATAGACAATTACGTGTGCGAGGAGTTCAGGCATGAGGTTGCCAGGTTCTACGACAGAAGATATATAGCCAGAAGGCTTGGTGAGTGTGACGGGGAGCTGAGTCTGGAATGTGGCATCACTATACATGGAGAGAAGCACTGGACGAGGAATGTCATTCTCCGTGGAGATCGTGAGCAATCGCAGTATGCGATCATATTCCTGAGGGATATCACCGCGGCAAAACGGGAGGCTGAGATACACAGGCAGATGTCTGCGGACAATGAAGCTATGGGGCATCTCCTTCAGAGTGTCACAAGACTGGTGGATCATTTCGCTATATGCGATCTGGAAAATGACACATATGAATATTTCATGATAAATATAAAATCGGATTATCCGCCAGAGGGACGTTATAGTGATCTGATAAGGCGTGTAGAGAGCAGATATAAGACACTGCCTCCTGCTGATTCACTGACAGATCTGCTGAAGCCTGAGAATCTGAGAAATAACCTCACAAAGGCATCGGATGTGTATAAGTTTGAGTATTGCAATATGGAAGAGGAATGCTACAGGAGTGCGTCATTTGTGCCTATCGAGTGGAAGAAAGGTGTACTTACCAGAGTGCTGTGGGCATCCATGGATATAACTCAGGAGAAGAAGCAGGAAATTAAGGGACGCAAGGCTCTTAAGGACGCGTATCAGGCCGCGGAGAGGGCGAACAGAGCGAAGACCGAATTCCTCACGAATATGTCGCATGACATAAGAACACCTATGAATGCGATAGTTGGCCTGACGGCTATTGCGGGAGCCAACATAGATCGTCCGGATAAGGTGCTTGAATGCCTGGGCAAGACAACCAGAGCCAGCAGACATTTGTTGGGATTGGTCAATGAAGTCCTCGATATGGCACGTATAGAGAGCGGGAGAATATCCCTGGCCGAGGAGGAGTTTAATCTCTCAGAGCTTGTGGACAATCTCATCTCCATGGCGAAATCAGAGATGGATGAGCACCATCACAGCCTTGAGGTGAATATAAAAAACATCGAGCATGAGGACGTATATGTCGACACACTGAGGATACAGCAGGTGTTTATGAACCTTATGAGCAACTCCGTCAAATATACCCCGGATGGAGGACATATAGTATTCTCCATCGAGGAGCGGCCAAACGGCCAGTCGGAGCTTGGATGTTATGTGTTCAGCATAGAGGATGATGGCATTGGCATGGATGAGGATTTCCAGAAGATCATGTTCCAGCCATTTACCCGTGCTGATGATAACAGGACTACGAAGATCCAGGGCACAGGTCTTGGAATGGCGATCACACAGAATATAGTAAACATGATGAATGGCAATATTCAGGTTGACAGTGTCCTGAACAGGGGCACGAAGATCACAGTCACCATATTCCTAAGGCTTAAGGAGAGGGAGATCGACCAGATAAAGGAGCTGGCAGATCTGCCTGTGCTGGTGGTGGATGATGATGAGTTATGCTGTGAGAGTACGGTTCAGACTCTGGGTGAGATAGGAATTGCCGGAGAGTGGGTAACCTCGGGTGAGGAGGCTGTCGCCAGAGCATATGCAAGGCATGAGAGAAATGATGATTACTTTGCGATCATTATGGACTGGAAGATGCCAAAGATGGACGGCATTGAGGCAACGAGACGTATAAGAGAGCGTATTGGCAGGGATGTGACCATCATAGTGCTCACTTCATATGATTACAGTGAGATAGAGGATGAGGCAAGGGCAGCAGGTGTGGATGCATTTATTGCAAAGCCGTTGTTCCGTTCACGTCTTACGGCAACACTGGTTCGCATAGTGAATGAGAAAACGGATGGTTCCGCCAGGGATTACCTGAAGAATATCAAAAGATCTGATTATTCGGACAGGAGAGTCCTTCTTGTGGAGGACAATGATCTGAACAGTGAGATCGCATCGGAGATCATAGGAATGACGGGAGCCAGTGTGGAGATCGTTGAGAATGGCAGGGAGGCTGTGGAGAGGATAGAGAATGCCTCCGAGAACTGGTATGACATAGTGTTTATGGATGTTCAGATGCCGGTCATGAATGGGTATGAGGCCACCGCCGCTATAAGAGCACTGCCTGGAAGAAGAGGCCAGATTCCTATCATAGCCATGACCGCAAATGCATTTGCTGAGGATGTGCAGCTTGCAAAGAACACGGGGATGGATGAACACATAGCGAAACCGCTTGATTTTGAAAAATTGAACACAGTGATGGAGAAATATCTGAACTGATAAAATGTAGCAGCCAGCCGGGGGTGAACCCCGGCTGGCTGTTGTAGTTTTGAAGGAGGCACTGGGTAAAAAATAGTTATGGGATTCCGATAATAATTATAAACATTGAAATTAAGCCACGGGTGTAGTACAATTACCGTGCTATTGGGGCTTTTTGCGCCCTGAAAACAGATGGTACACTAAATGGTACACCATATAATCGGCAAAGTCAGAATATCAAGCAAAATCAAGGCTTTAAGAAAGGAAAATAGAAAAAATGAAATTAGGTATCGTAGGACTCCCAAACGTGGGAAAAAGTACACTTTTCAATTCACTTACAAAGGCAGGAGCGGAATCAGCTAACTATCCGTTCTGTACAATAGATCCAAATGTAGGAATCGTTGCAGTGCCAGATGAGAGACTGGACAAGCTCACAGAGATGTACAACTCAGCCAAGACAACACCTGCTGTTATAGAATTTGTAGATATAGCGGGCCTTGTAAAGGGTGCATCAAAGGGTGAAGGACTTGGAAACCAGTTCCTTGCAAATATCAGAGAGGTTGATGCCATAGTTCACGTTGTAAGATGCTTTGAGGATACAAATGTCATCCACGTTGACGGTTCCGTAGACCCAATCAGAGATATAGAGACCATCAATCTGGAACTGATCTTCTCAGATATAGAGGTGCTCGACAGAAGGATCGCCAAGACGATCAGAGGTGCAAGAAATGACAAGATGCTTGCGAAGGAGCTTGACTTCCAGCAGAGGATCAAGGCTCACCTTGAGGATGGCAAGCTTGCCAAGACCATAGAGGTTGCAGATGAGGACGAGCAGGCGTGGATAGAGGAATATAACCTTCTCACATGGAAGCCTGTAATATTTGCCGCAAATGTAGGCGAGGAAGACATTGCGGACGATGGCGCTTCAAATGAGAATGTACAGAAGGTAAAGGAATACGCAAAGGACTTTGATGCAGAGGTATTTGTAGTATGTGCACAGATAGAGCAGGAGCTGGCAGAGCTTGACGATGAGGAGAAGAAGATGTTCCTCGAGGATCTTGGAGTTAAGGAGTCAGGCCTTGACAAGCTTATCAAGGCAAGCTACTCACTTCTCGGTCTTATCAGTTATCTGACAGCCGGAGAGACAGAGTCAAGGGCATGGACCATCAAGAAGGGTACAAAGGCACCCGGGGCAGCCGGCAAGATCCATTCAGATTTTGAGAGAGGTTTCATCAAGGCTGAGGTTGTCAGCTACAAGGATCTCATGGACTGCGGAAGCATGCTTGCTGCAAAGGAAAAGGGTCTTGTGAGACAGGAAGGCAAGGAATATGTGGTTGAGGATGGAGATGTTATTCTCTTCAAGTTCAACGTGTAAATGAATCTAGGAGGATGTAACGATATGTCTCAGATATCAGAATATTTTAGAAGCATATTCTTTCCGAATCTTGGGATAACCCTCAGAAATATAGGTGACCATATCAATATAGGAAGCTTTGAGGTGAGGTTCTACGGGATCATCATCATGATAGGATTCCTGCTGGCATATGTACTTGTCACCAACGAGGCAAAGAGAACAAAACAGAATCCTGAAATGTATCTGGATTTCATACTTATACTTATCATCCCGGCCATACTTGGAGCAAGACTCTACTATATCCTGTTCAGACTTGACCAGTATATAGTGCAGGGCGATGTGGGAGCTACACTCAAAGCCATGCTGAATATCAGAGGCGGCGGACTTGCCATATACGGTGGAATCATCGCAGGAGTCATCACAGCGGTAATCTTCTGCAAGGTGAGAAAAGTAAGCTTTGTGCTCATGGCGGATACAGCCACATTCGGAATACTGATCGGACAGATACTTGGAAGATTTGGAAACTTCTTCAACAGAGAAGCATTTGGCGCATATACGAACAGTAAGATGGCCATGGCGATTCCGCTTGATTACTACAGATCAGAGGGCAATCTTGATTATCTGGAGAGAACCGGTGTCATCACACAGAAGATGCTGGATAATGTGGTGAATATAGACGGCATGGATTGCATAACGGTCCATCCGACATTCCTGTATGAGTCCTTATGGAATCTTATGCTGCTTGTGTTCTTATTTATATATAGAAAGCACAAGAAATTCAAAGGAGAGTTCGCTCTTATATATGTGGGAGGATACGGACTCGGAAGATTTATCGTCGAAGGTCTCAGAAGTGATTCCCTGATGATCGGCAATACAGGGATCAAGGTATCCCAGGCGCTTGCACTTGTATGCTTTGTAACTGCCGTGGTACTGCTTGTCATAAATTATGTAAGATGTGCCAAGCGTGGCTGGCCTGCTGCAGTGATGGGAGACGCCGCTGGCACAGAAGTGAAGATTAGTGGCGAATGTGATCCTGCGGATACAGAAGTGGAGACCAGTGGTGAAGCAGACGCTGCCGGTACAGAAGTGGAGACCAGTGGTGGATCAGATGACGCTGGAGAAAAAAAGAAAGATGACAAAGATGCCACAAAATAGCATTTCAGCGCAGAAAAAGTGGCAATAAAAATAATATAACAGGGAGACAATACAGATAAATACCCACAAGGTGGAGATATCCCCCACGAAATGGGAAAAAACTGGGATTTGTCCCCACCACAAAAAGCCTGTAGGTTTGACAGTGAAAACTGTTAGATCTACAGGCTTTTTTGCGTATTTGCACACACTTTTTTCATATAACAGGGTTGCAATTTGGGGGGCTATAGTATAGAATAGTGGTTACAAGTGGCATTATTGTGCAACTAAGTGGTGGAAAGTGGTGATTGAACCGGAGTTATACGAAAGGAGGAGATCGGGATGTCCAGATGCTTATCAGGTGAATATGAACATAAGCTTGATGCAAAAGGAAGACTGATCATGCCATTAAAACTTCGTTCGGAACTCGGGGAGTCATTCATGGTAACCAAAGGAATAGACTGCTGTCTCTATGTATATGGAATGACAGAGTGGGAGGAGTTCGTTGAGAAGCTGAACAAGCTTCCTATGACCAACAGAACGGCCAGAGCCTTCAAGAGAGGTTTCCTTGCCGGAGCGGTCAAGTGTGAGCCGGATGCACAGGGAAGAATACTTCTATCTCCGAAGCAGAGAGAATATGCTCATATAGACAAGGATGTGTATGTCATCGGTAACGGTGAGAAAGCGGAGATCTGGAGCAAGGAAGAGTGGGATGGCCCTGAGAACATGAGTGATAATCAGGCCAGCATGGACGAGCTTGCAGATGAGCTTGATGCACTTGATTTTAGTTTTTAGAAGAGAATGGTAATTGATTATGGAATTTGCGCACAAGTCGGTCTTGCTTGAGGAGACCATCGACAACCTGAATATCAAGCCGGATGGCATCTACGTGGATGGCACATTAGGGGGAGCCGGACACTCAGAGCAGATTGTGAAGAGGCTTGGTGAGGGCGGCAGGCTTATAGGTATCGACCAGGATGAGGATGCCATAGCTGCAGCGTCGAAGAGACTTGAGCCGTATGGAGATAAGGTGACCATAGTCAGGGATAATTACCAGAATTTCAGAAGGATATTGGATGAACTGAACATACAGAAGGTGGACGGGATACTCCTTGATCTGGGAGTGTCTTCATATCAACTCGATAATGCGGATAGAGGATTCACATATCGGGTTGATGCTCCACTGGATATGAGGATGGACAACAGGCAGACAAAGACTGCAAAGGATATAGTCAATGATTATTCCGAGGCTGAGCTGTTCCGTATACTTAAGGATTATGGAGAGGAGAGATATGCAAAGAGTATTGCATACCACATTTGCAAGTACCGTGAGAACAAGGTGATAGAGACCACCGAAGAGCTCAATGATATAATCCGTGGCTCCATACCGGCAAAGGCGAGGAATGGACAGGGACATCCGTCCAAGCAGACATTTCAGGCGATCAGGATAGAGCTTAACAGAGAGCTTGATGTGCTCAGGGATTCAATAGACGGCATGATAGCAAGCCTGAATCCGGGAGGAAGATTGTGTATCATCACATTTCATTCCCTTGAGGACCGGATAGTGAAGCTAGCATTCAGGAAAAATGAAAATCCATGCATTTGTCCACCGAACTTTCCGGTGTGCACATGCGGAAGAAAGCCTCTCGGCAAGGTGATAACGAGGAAACCGATCATACCGGGAGAAAGGGAGCTTGAGGAGAATTCCAGATCAAAGAGCTCAAAGCTCAGAGTGTTTGAGGCAATTTGACAGATATAAATGAAAGAGGCGATATAGATGGCAGATAGAAGATACTACACAGAGGGTAGTTCTGCAAGACAACTGAATTATGATGACCGGGCTGGACGTAACAGATCCCGCGAAGCTGTAGTCAGAGGCTCAGCCGCTCCGGCGAGAAGACCACAGCCTTCAGTTAGACCTGAGAGAGCTCCACAGCCGGCGCGAAGAAAGAAACAGGGATCATCTCATCTGACTGACAGAGAGAGACGAGAGCTTGCAGCCAGAAAGGCACAGAGAAAGGCAGTTACAAACGCACAAATAAGATATACGGCGGGCATGGTTGCTGCGATAATCGTTGCGGTGGCGCTGTGCTGTTATCTTCTGAAACTTACATCAGATGTCAAGTCACAGAAGGAGTCAGTGGCAACGCTGAAGAGCCAGGTGGCAACACAGCTTGACGAGAATGCAAGCTACAGCGCAGGACTTGATTCCATGACAGATCTGGATGAGATATATAATATTGCAACTACTAAGCTCGGCATGGTATACTCACAGCCGGGACAAACATTATACTATTCACAGAATAATGATGATTACGTAGTACAGTACAAGGATGTCCCTAAGGCCAAGTAGTCTTAGGGATATTTAATTTTTAAGGTGGAAAGATAAAATGTCAAAGAGATCAAAGCTATTTTTAAAAGGAATGAGAAGAAAGACCAAGATCGCATATTTGCTGGTGGTGGGAGTTCTGGTGGCACTCACCATAAGAGTTGTGTATATCAACGTGGCAAATGGAAAGGAGTATTCGGAGGCGGTGGTTCTGCAGATGGACTACAATTCCACGGATATTCCGTATGAGAGAGGCGAGATACTGGACAGAAATGGAAATGTCCTTGCAAACAGTGAGAAGACCTACAGCCTGATACTTGAGCCTGTGAATATTCTGATCACGGAGAAGGGAAAGGCGGCAACAAGAGCTGCGGTGCTGGAGTATTTCGATGTGTCAGGAGACGATTTTGACAAGCACATTGCAAATGAGGATTCTTATTATGAGGTAGTCCTCAAGGATCTTCCATATACAAAGGTTAAGGCATTTGAGGATTACTGTAAGACCGATGAGGGCGCAGATGTCATAGGAGTGAGATTCGAGACGGTGTATAAGAGAAATTACCCAAATGGATCTCTGGCGTGTCACCTGCTCGGATACACCGCCAGCGGAAATGTTGGACAGGGTGGTATTGAGGGCTATTATAATGACTACTTAAACGGTGTGGATGGCAAGACTTACAGATATATGTCGGGATTAGGCGGCGTTGACTCGGAGACTGTGGCAGCCCAGAATGGTGAGACAGTAGTATCCACCATAGATATGAACATACAGAAGATTATAGAGGACAACATCACTGAGTATATGCAGAATACAGGTGCTAAGCAGATAGGTATCATAGCAATGGATCCAAACAATGGCGAGATACTTGGAATGGCAAGCTCACGTACCTACGATCCAAATGACCCGATGAACACACAGGCGCTCAGGAACATGACAGTCACCGTAACCCAGGAGGTTGAGATCGAGGGTGCAGATGAGAATGCGGACAGCCTGATAAGCGTTGAGAGTGCAAAGAAAAATACAACAGCAACAACGGAGAGCAGCGAGGATGGCACTACCACAGAATCATCCACAGAAGCGACCACCGAACAGAAGAATGTAAAGACTGAGGAAGTGGAATACGATTTCTCAAAGATGTCGGATGAAGAGTTCCATAGCACGATAGATGGATTTACATCAGACCAGTTATATGAGGCACTCAACTATGTATGGCAGAATTACTGTATAAGTGATGTGTTTGAGCCGGGTTCAACATACAAGGCATTTACCATAGCGGGAGCCATGGAGGATGGAGTAATCTCAGACGGAGATGAATTCCTCTGTGATGGTTCACAGGTCGTAGTCGAGGGAGAGAGCCCTATTTACTGTAGTTACAGAGCAGGACACGGAATGGTAGACGTCAAGAGAGCTCTGGCTGTTTCATGTAATGATGCATTGATGCAGATAGCGGACAAGGAGGGACCAGAGACATTTGACAAATATCAGGTGATATTTAACATTGGTTCCAAGACAGGAATAGATCTCGAAGGTGAGACGACAGGTATTAAGTACGATGTGGAGAATCTTAATCCTACAGAGCTTGCGACATCTTCATTTGGACAGGGTGTTACAACATCCATGATCCAGATGGCAACGGGATTCTGTTCTGTAATAAACGGCGGAAATTATTATGTGCCACATGTTGTCAAGAGACTTCTGGATTCAGACGGAAATGTGGTTGAGAATATGGATCCGGTGCTTGTCAGAAAGACCATATCCAAGGAAGTGTCGGATTACATGAAGACATACCTCCAGGCGGTTGTTGAGGAAGGTACAGGATATGCGGCTGGAATAGAGGGCTACACCATCGGTGGTAAGACAGGTACAGCCGAGAAGCTTCCTCGAGGAAATGGAAAATATGTACTGTCATTCATAGGATTCACCCCTGTTGAGAATCCTCAGATCATGCTTTACGTTGTAGTTGATGAGCCTCATGTTGAGGATCAGTCAGGATCAGGAGCAGGAGCAAAGCTGTTCAATCAGGTTATGCAGGATCTCCTTCCATACCTGAATGTATACTCAACAAACGGAGATGATGTGGCTTATGACGGAACGGAGGAACCGCTATCATCAGCATTTGACACGGATACAGAGACTGCAGATACAGAGGCGGCAACAGAGGATGCGGCTGCTGAGGACACATCAGCGGAAGATACATCAGCGGATGATACATCGACCGACGACACATCGGCGGATGACACGTCGTATGACGATACGGCAGACGACAGTTATACGGCGGACGATACATGGGAGGATGACAGCGGAACAGGCGATGACACGGATACGTGGAGCGGTGACGAGGACTATTCCGGCGAATGATAATTTACACAGTAAACCAAAGCATCGAAGGTGCAGATACACCTCCGGTGCTTTTTTAATGCAGAGATAGATTTGTACACGAATAGGCGAATACATGAGGCATCCGGCTAATATGATAATAAAAAAGTCCGGGATCAAGAGTTGAAGGTATACAGTTATAACAGGCGGAGGATAAAGTTTGTGTTCGTTATGGCGGCCCTAGCGCTGGGAGTTATAGTTGGCCGTCTTGCATACATAATGCTCTACAGGGGAGAATACTATAGTGAGAAAGCAGATTCCCTGCATGAGAGGGAGAGAAGCATAAAAGCTCCCAGGGGAAGGATATACGACAGAAATGGCAATATCATAGCGGACAACAAGGCGGTGTGTTCAATATCCGTGATACACAGCCAGATAGAGGATGAGGCGGAGGTCACAGAGCTTCTTACAAGATATCTGGATAAGGATCCGGCAGACATCAGGAAGAAGGTGGAGAAGGTATCCTCAAGGGAGCTCATAGCGACAAATGTAGACAAGGAGACCGGAAAAAAGATCAAGGCGGCTGCTGTTCCGGGGATCAAGGTGGACGAGGATTACAAGCGCAGCTATCCATATGATACCCTTGCATCGAAGGTTATAGGCTTCACCGGTGCTGACAATCAGGGAATACTGGGCCTTGAGGTGACATATGACAGTGTGCTCACAGGGACAAATGGAAGCATAAATGCGGTCACGGATGCAAGGGGAATAGAGCTTGCGGAATATTCAGAAACCAGGACAGAGCCCATTTCCGGAAATGATCTCGTGACAACACTGGATCTCAATATACAGAGATATGTGACACAGGCTGCAGAGAAAGTCCTGATCGAGAAAAAAGCAAACAGGGTGTGTGCAATAACGATCAATCCCCAAAATGGCGAGATATATGCCATGGTGGATGTGCCGGAATACAATCTGAACGAACCGTTCAAACTGGTTAAGCCAGAGAACGGTGGAGAGACAGACACAAGGGAAGATGCAGAGAGAAATAACAGCGCATCCGGGACATCCATGTTGCTGCCTACAGCCGGTAATATGGATGAGCTGAACAATATGTGGAGAAATTATCTGATAAGCGACACATATGAGCCGGGATCAACCGCCAAGATAATAACACTGACGGCAGCACTCGAGAAAGGAGCGGTCGACAGCAACTCAAACTTTTTCTGCCCGGGATATAAGATAGTTGAGGACAGAAGGATAAGGTGCAGCAAGACCACGGGCCATGGAAGCCAGAGCCTTAAGGAGGCGCTCATGAATTCCTGCAATCCGGCGTTTATGGAGATAGGAGAGAGAACAGGTGTGGATGGCATGTACGAGTATTATCACAAGCTGGGATTGTTCAGTCAGAGCGGAATAGACCTTCCCGGAGAGGCAAACTCCATCATGCATAAGAAGGAAAATGTCGGGCCGGTAGAGCTTGCCACCATGTCGTTTGGACAGTCATTCCAGGTGACTCCGATACAGTTCATATCTGCAGTGTGCACGGTTGTGAATGGAGGGCATACGGTAACTCCACATTTGGGAAAAAGGATAATAGACAGCAGTAAAGAAACTATTACAGCCATTGAATTTGACGAGCAGAGACAGGTTATAGATGAGGGGACATCACAGAAGATGCGGGAGATGCTTGAGGCAGTCGTTGCCGAGGGCGGCGGATCAAAGTGTGCCATAGAGGGCTGCAGGATAGGCGGAAAGACCGCCACGAGCGAGAAACTTCCCAGAGGAACAGGCAGATACATATCTTCTTTTATAGGATTTGCGCCGGCGGATGATCCTCAAGTCCTGACGGTCGTGCTAATAGATGAGCCCGAGGGCACATATTATGGAGGAACCATAGCGGCCCCTGTTGTGAGAGATATTTTTTTGAATATTCTTCCCTATTTGGGAATTGACAAAGCCACAAATGAGTATTAAATTTATCTCAGTCTGAAAACAGTTTAAGAAATACATAGTCCGCGGTGTGCGGGCAGGTAAGGAGTACAAAATGAATTTAGATTTAAAGATTGTTTTACCGGTAGTGATAGCATTCTGTATCAGCGTGGTGCTGTGCCCTATAGTTATACCGTTCCTGAAGAAGCTCAAGTTCGGTCAGTTTGTCAGGGATGACGGCCCACAGGCACATTTGAAGAAGGCCGGAACACCAACCATGGGTGGACTTATAATCCTTCTGTCACTTACGATCACGACGCTTATCTATATGAAGAAATATCCGGATGTCCTTCCGGTGCTTTTTGTGACACTTGGATTTGGACTTATCGGATTTATCGATGATTACATCAAAGTTGTTATGAAGAGATCAATGGGACTTCACGCATGGCAGAAGATGCTCGGACAGATTGTCGTTACGGGAGTATTTGCATATTATGTAGAGAAGTATTCAGATATCAACAATGAGCTTATAATACCATTCCTTGGCAAGACGGTTCAGCTCAACAGCACACTCTATGTGATACTGTTGTTCTTCATCGTGCTTGGAACAGTTAATGGTGCGAACTTCACAGATGGACTTGACGGACTTGCGTCATCAGTCACGGTTCTCATAGCCACATTCTTTGCGGTTGTAGCAGTGGGAACAGGCTCAGGTGTTGCTCCGGTTGCCTGCGCAGCGGTTGGATGTCTTCTTGGCTTCCTTGTGTACAATGTGTACCCTGCAAAGGTATTCATGGGAGATACAGGTTCTCTGGCGCTCGGTGGATTTGTTGCATCAACAGCGTATATGCTCAAGATGCCTATATTCATAGTTATAATAGCTTTCATATACTTCATTGAAGTATTATCAGTTATAATACAGGTTGTTTCATTCAAGCTTACAGGCAAGAGAGTGTTCAGAATGGCACCTATACATCATCATTTTGAGCTCGGTGGATGGCCTGAGTCAAAGGTCGTTGCTATATTTTCTATAGTGACTGCAGTCCTCTGTGTGGTAGGTTTACTGGCTCTGTAATGTAGAAAGGAGAAAATGGTGCAGTGGTGCACCATGGTGAAATGATATGGAGATCAATACAGCGATAGTAGCAGGAACAGGAAAGAGTGGAATCAGTGCAACCAAGCTTCTGGTAAATCATGGAGTAAAGGTTTATCTGTTCGATGAGAACAAGGACAGAGATATAGAGGCGATAAAGGAGAAGACAGGCGATTCAGAGCTTGTTCAGATAGAACTCGGTGAGCTTGGAGAGGATGCCCTCTCATCATCACAGCTCATGGTCATCAGTCCGGGAATCCCTGTTGATGCGCCATTTACAGATGTGGTGAGAAATGCGGGAATACCTATCTGGAGTGAGATAGAGCTGGCATACCATTATGGTAAGGGTAAGATAGCAGCCATAACAGGAACAAACGGCAAGACTACAACTACAGCCCTTGTGGGAGATATAGTCAAGGCACACAATGCCAAGACCATCGTTGTGGGAAATATTGGAATACCTTACACAGAGCTGTGCGACACAACAGACGATGATTCAGATACAGTTGCAGAGATAAGCAGTTTCCAGCTTGAGACGGTTATAGATTTTCATCCGAATGTCAGTGCAATACTCAACCTGACTCCGGATCATCTGAACAGGCACTATACATTTGAGAATTATGGAAATGTAAAGTTTTCAATAACAAAGAATCAGACCATGGATGATGTGACAGTCCTCAACTATGATGATGAGCATACACGCGCCATGGGAGAGAAGGCAAAGGATCATTGCCATGTAGTATATTTCAGCAGACTGGAGAAGCCGGCCGGTGGAGTATATGTAGAGGATGGAGATATCATCCTCGAGGATGGCGATAAGAAGATCAATGTACTTGCCATTAAGGATCTTAAGCTCATGGGAGCTCACAATGTTGAGAATGTTCTGGCAGCAGTTGGAATATCATATTATATGGGAGTCCCTGTTGATGTTATCAGAGATGTTGCAACATCATTCAAGGCTGTTGCTCATAGAATAGAATATGTTGACACCGTCGATGGTGTTGCATACTACAATGATTCAAAGGGAACAAACCCTGATGCAGCCATAAAGGGAATACAGGCCATGGTGGCTCCTACATTCCTCATAGGTGGAGGCTACGACAAGGGTTCTGAGTACGACGAGTGGATAGAGGCGTTTGACGGCAAGGTAAAGTGGCTTGTTCTCATAGGCCAGACTGCGCAGAAGATAGCTGACTGTGCAAAGAGACATGGATTTAACTCAATTATATTTGAGGAGAATCTTCAGGATGCGGTAGCATATTGCCATGAGAATGCGGTTGACGGAGATGCGGTGCTTCTCTCACCTGCATGTGCAAGCTGGGGACAGTTTGACAACTACGAGCAGAGAGGCGATATGTTCAAGGAGTATGTAAGAAGCTATAAGGAGTGATCTGATTGCATGGAGGTCCTGAGGTTTCAGAAGATAGAGTGAGAGATGCACGAAAACGGTGTCCGGGAGGATATGTGGATGTGACCATGCTCCTGGCGCTGGGGATGATTCTGATATTTGGGCTTGCCATGATATACAGTACGAGCAGTTACAGGGCGTACGACCTGTACGGAGATCAGATGTACTTTTTTAAAAGACAGGCACTTTATATGTTGCTGGCGATCCTCGCCATGTACATAGTGTCAAGATATGACTACAGGCGACTGCTCAGGCTGTCTGCGGTCATTTTGCTGTCATCACTTGTTCTTCAGGTGGTGGTGCTGATAATAGGAACGGCCAGCCATGGGTCAGCAAGATGGATATATATTGGACCTATAGGATTTCAGCCATCAGAATATGCCAAGACGGCGATCATAATCTACACCTCGGCGAGGACTGCCGTGGAGAGCAAAAATCTGTGCAGACCGGGCTGCCTTATAAAGGTAATGATCCTGCCCGTGATCACCATAGCCCTGATCGGTGTGGAGAATCTCAGCACGGCTATAATCTGTTTTGCAATCCTTTTTGTAATATTGTTTGTGGGAAGCCCCAGGGTCAGACATTTTGTTCTGATCGGTATATTTGGTGTTGTCGGGAGTGTGCTTTTCATAATGTTCGCAGGCTACAGGGCGAACAGAGTCAAGATATGGCTTGATCCTGAGAATTACGCAGATGGCTATCAGACGGTTCAGTCGTTATATGCCGTTGGTTCCGGTGGACTGTTTGGAGTGGGCTTTGGGAGAAGTGTCCAAAAGATGGGGTTTATTCCGGAGTCACATAATGATATGATATTCTCAGTCGTGTGTGAGGAGCTCGGAATTGTCGGAGCGGCATTTATACTTATCGTTTTTCTTATATTACTTAGGCGGATGGCTGTGACGGCCATGAATGCCAGAGACAGATTTGGAAGCATGCTCACAGCGGGAGTGATGGCACATGTGGCGGTCCAACTGCTGATAAATGTGAGTGTTGTCACGAATACCATTCCGCCGACAGGTGTGCCGATGCCATTTGTCAGTTATGGCGGAAGTTCGATAATTTTCATTCTGATGGAGATGGGGATAGTGATGTCCGTATCCAGAGGAATTTCGTATGACGAAACAGACATATGACAGATCCTTTAAAGGAAGATTTGAATGGAAAACAACAATAGACGAAATGTTAATAAAAATAGAATGAGCAGAAATGTTGATGTTGCGCAGACCAGACGTGAAAGCGGCTATGTGGATGTCATGACCGGAAAACGCCTCGACGGAAGGGTGAAGGTTCCGGTTGATAAGAGAAGACAGCAGACAGACAGCCGCAATGGACAGCGGAGAGCAGACGGAGATATGCGCCGCAGGACGGATGAGCAGACACGAAGAAGGCCTGATGGGGAGCACCGCAGAACAGGCGAACAGGCGCGCAGAAGACCAGACGGAGAGCGTCGCAGATCTGACGAGCAGGTGCGCAGAAGACCAGACGGAGAGCGCCGCAGATCTGACGAACAGGTGCGCAGGAGACCAGACGGAGAGCGCCGCAGATCTGACAAACAGGTGCGCAGGAGACCAGATGGAGAGCACCGCAGATCTGATGAGCAGGTGCGCAGGAGACCAGATGGAGAGCGTCGTAGATCTGATGAGCAGGTGCGCAGGAGACAGGATGGAGAGCGTCGCAGACCGGATGACCGGATGCGCAGAGAGGATGCAGAAAACCGCAGATCCGAGGAGAGACGCAGGCGTAAGCAAGATCAGGCGGTTGCTGCAAAAAAGAAGAACAAGAAAAAACGCAAAAAAGAGCGCAGAAAGCTTACCCCGGAGGAGATAGAGAGAAAGAAGAAGCTGCAGGCGGAGAAACTTGCCAGAAGAAAGGCGAGACGTGAGAAGGCGGCAAGGATATTCAAGATAGTTCTCAAGATACTTCTCATTCTGGTGGTGCTGTGTGCTATAGCGTTTGTATACATACGTACATGTTATAAATTGAAGTCCATAAAAGTGACCGGAACTGATCACTACACTGACCAACAGATGGTCGATATCGTGACCGGCGGTAAGGATTATGGCAATACGCTGCTGTTTATACTTGAGAGCAGACTGAATCCTGCCCAGGATGTAACCTTTATAGATAAGATAGACGTCACATATGTGAACAGGAATTCAGTAGAGATCACGGTGTACGAGAAGGCCATGGCGGGCTGCATAAAGTACAACGATCAGTATGCATATTTTGATGGCGATGGTATCGTGCTCGAGATATCCGATGCAAAGCTTGATGATGTTCCTTGTATAGAGGGACTTACAAGTGACAGCGTGGAGCAGGGAAAGAAGCTTGATGTCGGTGATTCGGGATTCTTCCAGGAGATACTGACTATGACACAGCTCATTTACAAGAGCGGAATACAGATAGACAAGATTACTTATGACACAGATCAGAATCTCATACTTCACAAGGATGGAATAAAGATCAGGATCGGCGACGGTGAAAACCTGGAGACGAAATTCATGAATCTTGAGAGCATACTTGAGAGCGTGAAGGGTAAAAAGGGAACTCTTGATATGTCGAATTACAGTGAATCGCAGAGGAACGTTATCTTTAAAGAAAATAAATAAAAAATTTCTTGCGTAATGATATAAAAAATCGTATTATATAGGTACTAATGCGATAAAACGGTCAGCTTTTGAGCAGATGACAATGATTGATGGATAAAGAATAAGTATATAAGGAGGATGCAACCGTGCTTGAGATAAAATCAAATGACGAGAGAACACCGGCAAGGATTCTTGTAATTGGTGTCGGCGGTGCAGGTAACAATGCTGTTAACAGAATGATCGATGAGAATGTTGAGGGAGTGGAACTTATCGCTATCAATACAGATAAGCAGGCTCTTTCACTCAGCAGAGCTACAACAAAGATCCAGATAGGTGAGAAACTTACCAAGGGTCTTGGTGCTGGTGCAAAGCCTGAGATCGGTGCCAGCGCTGTAGAGGAGAATAGAGAAGAGATCGTAGACATCATCAAGGACGCCAACATGGTATTCGTAACATGTGGTATGGGTGGTGGAACAGGAACAGGCGCTGCCCCTGTCGTTGCAGAGATGGCACGTAACCTTGGTATCCTCACAGTCGGAGTTGTCACAAAGCCATTTGGTTTTGAGGGCAAGCCTCGTATGAGAAACGCAATCGAAGGTATAGAGAGACTTAAGGAGAATGTGGATACACTTATTGTTATCCCTAACGACAAGCTCCTTCAGATCTGTGATAAGAGAACAAGTATTCCTGATGCGCTGAAGAAGGCAGATCAGGTACTTCAGCAGGGTGTTCAGGGTGTTACAGACCTTATCAATAAGCCGGGGCTTATCAACCTTGACTTTGCAGATATACAGACAGTTATGAGAGATAAGGGTATCGCTCATATCGGTATAGGTTCAGCAAGCGGAGAGAACAAGGCTGTTGACGCCATCAAGGAGGCTATGGATTCACCACTTCTTGAGACAACCGTTTCGGGTGCAACAGATATCATCGTAAACTTCTCAGGTAACATTGGTATCGTTGAGGCTTATGATGCTGTTACATATCTTACAGAGCAGGCTGGAGATGGAGTCAACATCATCTTCGGTACAGTTGACAATGACAACATGGGTGAGGATATAAGCATCACGATCATTGCTACAGGTCTTGAGAGATCAGGCGAGAGCGATGTCACCGCAAGATATGCAGGTACTGCATCTCCTATGGGAACAATGACCACACCTAAGCCAGCAGTTACAACAACACCTGCTGCAGAGCCAAAGACTGCTACATATGCAGGCCAGAGCCTTGGAACACACAGCACTCAGACAAGCACAAGACCATCGTTCCTCGGCGGTCAGACAACTGAGACTGCTCCGGCAGCAAAGCCAGCATACACAGCACCTGTGACACCAGCACAGCAGACACCTGTAACATCAACACCAGTTGAGCCGGCACATGTGTCAAGACCAAAGACAGAGAGTATCAAGATTCCTGATTTCCTCAAGAAGAGATAAGGAAGAGATCGGAAGATTTTTATAGGTAAGTATAAAACGGGTAATTTCGAGAGAAATTATCCGTTTTCTTCAATAAGGAGGCAGAAATATGTTTTATGTTGCAGACCGAACAGAGATGCAGGAGATAGACAGGCTGACCATAGAGGAAAAGGGTGTGCCAGGGATCCTGCTTATGGAGAGAGCTGCGATCACCGTGCTGGAGGAGATAAATTCCAGACTGAAGTCTATAAACGCGGACAGAAAATTAAAGTGCCTTGTGGTTGTTGAAGGCGGCAATAACGGCGGGGACGGACTGGCTCTTGCGAGACTTCTGTACCAGCAGGGAGATATTGTCCATGTCTGTTATATAAATGGAATATCGAGAGTAAGCGACAGCTTTTCATATCAGCTTGAAATAGCGAAAAAAATCGGCATACAGGTGACGGATCACATCATTGACAATGATTACGATGTGGTTGTGGACGGAATATTTGGCGTCGGACTCAAGCGTGATGTGGCGGGAATATGGAGAGAGACCATAGAGACGATGAACGGACTTGTCGGCTTTAAGGTTGCCATAGATACCCCGTCAGGTGTGGATGCCAGCACGGGGCAGATCATGGGATGTGCATTCAGGGCAGGCATGACGGTCACATTTGGACTGAATAAAAGAGGGCTGATATTTTATCCCGGCTGCGAGATAAGCGGAGAGGTCGTTGTGAGAGACATAGGATTTGCACAGGCTGAAGTGGACAGAGTACACCCGGTGGCATATTCCTACAACAGAGACGATCTGTGCATGCTTCCGGGACGGAGTGATTCATCAAATAAGGGAACATATGGAAAGCTTGCGGTGATAGCTGGAAGCAGAGACATGTCCGGTGCCATGACATTTGCGGCGGAGGCTGCATACAGGATGGGAACAGGGCTTGTGAAGATATACACACATATCGACAACAAGGAGATAGCAGGAGTAAGAATTCCTGAGGCAGTGCTTATGTGCTATAGCAACAAAGATGAAGCGGAGCAGTGTGCAAGGGATGCCGTGGAGTGGTCGGATGCCATACTGATCGGTCCTGGTATAGGAAAAGGCGATGCGGCAAGGAGCATGGTGGAATATATTATGTGCGAGGCCGTGCAGACCGTGATCGCGGATGCGGATGCCTTGAACATAATATCCGAAAAGCCCGATATTCTTGGAAGACACAGAGGACCGGTGATCGTAACACCACATATAGGAGAGATGTCAAGACTTACAGGCGTCGCCATACCGGATATAAAAAAGAATATATTAGAGGTGTGCAAAGACTTTTCGATGGAGTATAATGTTGTAAGTGCGCTGAAAGATGCCAGAACATGCGTAAGTGACGGCAGGGATGTGTACATAAACACATCCGGTAATAACGGTATGTCAACTGCGGGGGCAGGGGATGTGCTTGCCGGGATAATAGCTGGGCTTGTCTGCACCGGACTTGGTGCGTATGAGGCTGCGAAGCTGGGAGTATATATACATGGGTTGGCAGGAGATATGGCGGCAGAGCACAGAGGAAGAAATGCAATGATAGCCAGGGATATAGTGAGCGCTATATCGGAGGTTATAAAAGGAGCAGAACATGATGGACAACAGTAACTTTAACAGAGTGCAGGCTGTGATAAATCTTGACAATATAAGGGATAATATCACGGCTATGAAAAGGCTTATAGACGGTGATAAGAAGATGCTGGCGGTCATAAAGGCAGACGCCTATGGACACGGCGCTGTCGAGGTGGCAGAGGCACTTGATGATCTGGTGGATTTCTTTGCAGTGGCATTCATCGATGAGGCTTTGGAGCTCAGAAGAGCAAATATAGATAAGCCCATATTGATACTGGGCTACACAGATCCCTCGGATTACGAACTGATTATCAGATATGATGTTAGACCTGCCATGTATGAGGTGGACGATGCACAGAAGCTCTCGGATTTGGCGGTGAGCATGAATACAAAGGCAAAGATCCATATCAAGGTCGATACAGGCATGGGAAGAATCGGATTCACATGTGATGAAGATGGCGTGAAGAACATAGAAAAGATCAGTCAGATGCCGGGCATAGAGATAGAGGGGATATTTACCCATTACGCAAAGGCTGATGAACTCGACAAGACCGCTGCAAATGGTCAGCTTGAGAAGTTCAGGTGGATAAACAGCCAGCTTGAGGCACTTGGAATACACATACCTGTAAGGCATATATCTAACAGTGCGGGTATCATGGAGATGGACAATTCGGATTTTGATATGGTCAGATCGGGAATAGTCACATACGGACTTTATCCATCAGATGAAGTAGATAAGAATATAGCGGCTTTGAAACCTGCTATGAGACTTATGTCCAAGGTTATATTTGTGAAGGACGTAAAAGCCGGAACAGGTATAGGATATGGATGGTCCTATATAGCGGATCATGATATAAAGGTTGCGACGGTGTCGGCAGGATATGCCGATGGATACCCAAGAGCACAGTCCAATATAGGCCGAGTTATCATCCATGGAGAGTATGCTCCGATCATCGGAAGGGTGTGCATGGATCAGTTCATGGTTGACGTGAGCCACATTGATGGTGTAAAAGTAAGAGATGACGTAACTCTCATCGGACAGGATGGAGACAGAGAGGTAACTGTCGAGGAGGTGGCAGCGCCTGCCAACAGCTTTAATTACGAGCTGGTATGTAACATATCAAGACGAGTTCCGAGAACATACATAAGGGACGGCAGAGAGCTTGGACAGGTAAACTATCTTCTGGATTAACGAATAACCGGTACTGTCATGGGCAATACTTTTTTTAGAGTGGAATACATACTATATAAGTATATAGCCACATTCAATGAAAGTATTTGTGGGGTGAACAGAATTGGTGATCAGACGTGGGGATATTTATTACGCGGATCTAAGACCGGTGGTTGGATCGGAGCAGGGAGGCATACGACCTGTTATAGTAGTTCAGAATGAGGCTGGGAACAGACACAGTTCCACGGTCATAATAGCTGCGATAACCAGCAAGATGAAGAGGCCAAAACTTCCAACACATATCATGCTTGATTCTTCAAGCTGTGATATAGCGAAGGATTCCGTCATATTGTTGGAACAGCTCAGGACTATAGACAAACAGCGCCTGAAAGAAAAGGTGTGTCACGTTGACGCTGATGTGCTGAGGCGCGTTGATGAAGCTCTGAAGATAAGTCTTGAACTGGCATAAAATAATATATGAGGTGATACAGACAATTATATGAAGATTTTTAACAAAAAATCAGAAGAGGAAAAGGTAGAAGAAGAGATCATATCCATGGTGAACGAGGGAAATGAGCAGGGACTTATAGAGGACTCTGAGGCCCAGTTTATTACAAACATATTTGAGTTCACTGACAAGGAGAGCAGAGATGTGATGACGGCCAGATTGAACGTCATGGCTATAGACAAGAACTCTGATCTGGACGAAGTCATGGAGATAATGATAGAGAATAACTATTCAAGATATCCGGTGTATGACGGTGATCTTGACAACGTAGTTGGAATAATCTATTTCAAGGATTTTGTGAAGGAATATCTGCGCGATAAGACGAAATCACTGGCTGAGATCATGGTTGAGGCTACATTTGTACATCCTACGTACAACATAGCAAAATTGTTCCGCAGGATGCAGACAGCAAAGATACATATGGTCATAGTTGTGGATGAGTATGGTCAGACAGAGGGAATTGTGACCATGGAGGATATTCTGGAAGAGATAGTCGGCAACATACTTGACGAGTACGATGACGCCAGCGAGGATATCAAGAAGCGTGGCGATATGTACATAGTCAGTGGTAAGGCTGAACTGGATGAGCTGAGTGACGTTCTGGGGATAGAATTCCCGGACGAGGACTTCCAGACGCTGAACGGATTTCTGCTGTATGAGCTGGGGAGACTTCCATATGCGGATGAGGAGATAGAGATAGTGTATCAGAACTACAGATTCACTTCCCTGTCGGTAAATAACAACATGATCGATGAGGTAAAGATCACAAAGGTTGAAAAAACACCGCAATAGTGATAATATACGTAACTAGTAATCAAGAGAAAGAGGAGAATTAACGATGTCAGGACATTCAAAATTTGCGAACATCAAGCACAAGAAGGAAAAGAACGATGCAGCAAAGGGTAAGATCTTCACAATCATTGGTAAGGAGATCGTGGTAGCAGTAAAGGAAGGCGGAGCAAATCCTGAGAACAACAGCAAGCTTCGTGATGTAATCGCCAAGGCAAAGGCGAACAACATGCCTAACGATACTATCAAGCGTGGTATCGAGAGAGCGGCAGGAGATGCAAACTCAGTAAACTATGTAGTGAATACATATGAAGGCTACGGTCCTAACGGTACCGCCATCATAGTAGACACTCTTACGGACAATAAGAACAGAACAGCAGCCAATGTGCGTAACTGCTTCACAAAGGGTGGCGGTAACGTAGGTACAACAGGCTGTGTATCATATATGTTTGATCACAAGGGACAGATCATCATTGCAAAGGAAGACTGTGATATAGATGCAGACGACCTCATGATGATGGCACTGGATGCAGGAGCTGAGGATTTCTCAGACGAGGATGACAGCTACGAGATCATCACAGCACCTGAGGATTTCTCGCAGGTAAGAGAGAGCCTTGAGAAGGAAGGCATAAAGATGGCTGAGGCTGAGCTCACAATGATACCTCAGAACTATGTTGATATAGACGATCCTGAGGTTGTCAAGAAGTTCACAAGGATTATAGATATGCTTGAGGAGGACGATGACGTTCAGGCAGTATATCACAATGCAAATCTTCCGGAAGAGGACGATGAGGACTGATATATAATTGCAAGGGATATGATAACATTGGTAACAGACAATTACTCAGATAATCAGCGCCATTGCAGCATAGCTTGAAATAGAACTTCCGCACCTTATATATGGTGTGGAAGTTCTATTTGAGTAATGACGACATGGATGGTATCTGTGTCTGTTATATACGGAATGAGTATTGTTAGGAGAAGAGATGAAGGGAATACTTAGATATCTTAAGGACTATAAGAAAGAGTCCATACTTGCCCCGCTTTTTAAGATGTTGGAGGCAACATTTGAATTGCTTATCCCGATCGTCATGGCAAATGTAATCGATGTCGGTATAGCAGGGCGTGACATAAGCTACGTTGTGAAGATGTGTCTCGTCATGATACTTTTGGGAATTATCGGTCTGGTGTGTTCTATCACCGCCCAGTATTTTTCGGCAAAGGCTGCTACAGGATTTGGAACAGCACTTCGAAATGATCTGTTCAGGCATATTACATCACTTTCATACACAGAGATCGACAGCATAGGAACATCCACACTGCTCACGAGAATGACCAGTGACACGAACCAGGTACAGACAGGAGTCAACATGGTGCTCAGACTGTTCCTCCGTTCACCGTTCATAGTGTTCGGTGCCATGATCATGTCATTCACCATCGACGTGAAGTCGGCCATGACATTTGTGGTGACCATACCGGCACTTTCAATTGTTGTGTTCGGTGTTATGGCACTCAGCATACCTCTGTTCAAGAAGGTGCAGAACAGACTGGACAGAGTCACACTGCTCACCCGTGAGGGACTTGAGGGCGCGAGAGTTATCAGAGCCTTCAACAGACAGGACAAGGAATTTGAGGAGTTTGACAAGTCCACGGATGACCTGATGAAGTTCCAGCTCCTTGCAGGACGTATATCAGCGTTCATGAATCCTGTCACTTATGTGATAATCAATCTCTCAACCGCAGCTATAATCTGGATCGCAGCGGGACAGACAGATGCGGGAATCATCACACAGGGAAAGGTCGTCGCACTTGTCAACTATATGTCACAGATACTCGTCGAGCTCATCAAGCTCGCAAACCTTATCGTGACGATCACCAAGGCTGTTGCCTGCGCAAAGAGAATAAATGCGGTCATGGATCAGCAACCATCGATAACAGACGGAACAGGCAAGGCAGCGGGATCACCGGCAAATACTGTAAAGGTAAGCTTTAGGGATGCAAATCTCAGATATGCTGGGGCCGGAGCAGATTCCCTGTCAGATATAACATTTGACGTGGCACCGGGCGAGACTGTGGGAATCATAGGCGGTACGGGTTCAGGAAAGAGTTCTCTTGTAAACATGATCCCAAGATTTTACGATGCCAGCCAGGGAAGCGTGTGCATAGACGGAGTTGACGTAAAGGACTACACCCTGGACGAGCTCAGGCATAAGGTCGGAGTGGTACCGCAGAAGGCTGTATTGTTTGCCGGAACAATAGCAGACAATATCAGGTGGGGCAAGCAGGATGCGACTGAAGCAGAGATAGACGAGGCGCTTGAGATAGCCCAGGCCAAGGAGTTTGTAGACGGCAAGGAGAATGGAATATACTTCAAGATCACCCAGGGGGGCAAGAACCTGTCGGGTGGACAGAAGCAGAGGCTTACCATAGCCAGAGCGGTCGTCAGAAAGCCTGAGATACTGATACTGGATGACAGCGCATCGGCGCTAGATTTTGCAACTGATGCGGCTCTCAGAAAAGCAATCAGGGAGAAGACAAAGGGCATGACTGTATTCCTTGTGTCACAGAGAGCGTCGACCATCATGAATTCGGATAAGATCATCGTCATGGATGATGGTCAGATAGCTGGGATAGGAACCCACAGACAGCTGCTTTCTAACTGTGAGATATACAGGGAGATATGTCAGTCACAGCTTTCGGAGGAGGAACTGTCTCATGAGTAAAGATAAAGGGAATAAATCAGTAAATAAAAAGACGATACTCAGAATACTGAAGTATATCAAGAGATACAGGTTCCTCGTGGTTCTGTCTCTCATATGTGCAGCCATATCGGTCGTGCTCACACTGTATGCACCTATCATCATGGGACATGCAGTTGACAGGGTCGTTGGACCGGGAAAAGTAGATTTTACAGGACTTAAAGGAATGCTTGCAAAGCTTGTGATTGTGGTCGTTATAACGGCTGTTGCACAGTGGGTCATGAACGTGCTCAACAACATGATCACATACAGGGTGGTTAATGATGTAAGAACAAAGGCATATGAGAAGCTT
Source organism: Coprococcus sp. OM06-34AC (assembly GCF_003462545.1). Taxonomy (NCBI): domain Bacteria; kingdom Bacillati; phylum Bacillota; class Clostridia; order Lachnospirales; family Lachnospiraceae; genus Coprococcus; species Coprococcus sp. OM06-34AC. The sequence continues at coordinate 475,388 of NZ_QTZF01000001.1, read as the reverse complement.
GGCAGCCTGCCGCTCTCATATGTGGATTCACATACACACGGAGACATAGTCAGCAGGATCATAGCTGACGTAGACCAGTTCTCAGACGGACTTTTGATGGGATTTACACAGCTATTCACAGGAGTTATGACTATAGTAGGAACACTGTGCTTCATGCTGTCGATCAACTGGATCATAGCCATTGTGGTCGTATGTATCACTCCGGTATCACTCTTTGTTGCGTCATTCATAGCAAAGAGAACATACAGTATGTTCAGGAAGCAGGCTGAGATCAAGGGTGAGCTCACATCCCTTGTAAATGAGATGGTTGAGAACCAGAAGGTAGTCACAGCCTTCTCCATGGAGGATGAGACCTGCGACAGATTTCAGGAGGTCAATGGAAGACTTAATGTGGCAGGACTTCAGGCTACATTCTTCTCATCGATAACAAATCCTAGTACAAGATTTGTCAACAGCCTTGTGTACACAGGCGTTGGAATCATAGGTGCCATAACAGCTATAAAGGGCTTTATATCAGTTGGACAGCTCACAAGTTTCCTGAGCTATGCAAATCAGTATACAAAGCCGTTCAATGAGATATCAGGCGTTGTCACAGAGCTTCAGAACGCGCTGGCATCCGCTGCCAGAGTATTTGAGCTTATAGACGAGGACTCAGAGGCTGCAGAGCCTGCTGGCGCACACGAGCTCACAGACGTTCACGGTGAGGTGGACCTTAAGAATGTTGACTTCTCATACAACAAAGATGTGGAGCTCATCAAGAACCTCAATCTGAACGTGAAGAACGGACAGAGAATAGCAATAGTGGGACCTACAGGCTGTGGTAAGAGTACAGTCATCAACCTGCTCATGAGATTCTACGATGTGGATGCCGGAAGCATATCCGTGGATGGATATGACATAAGAGAGGTCACAAGAAAGAGCCTCCGCGGCAATTATGGAATGGTACTTCAGGAGACCTGGCTTAAGAGTGGCACGATAAGGGACAACATAGCATACGGAAGACCTGATGCCACAGACGAGGAGATCATCGAAGCTGCAAAGCAGTCTCATGCTCACAGCTTCATCAAGCGACTTCCTGACGGCTACAACACATATATAACCGAGGACGGAGGAAACCTGTCACAGGGACAGAAGCAGCTCCTCTGTATAACCAGAGTAATGCTGGATCTTCCACCTATGCTCATACTGGATGAGGCAACATCATCCATAGATACAAGAACTGAGATAAGGATACAGAGAGCATTTGCTAAGATGATGAAGGGCAGAACAAGCTTCGTGGTTGCACACAGACTGTCAACCATCAAGGAGTCAGATGTCATCCTAGTCATGAAGGACGGGCACATCATCGAACAGGGAAATCACGAGACACTGCTTGCAAAGGGCGGCTTCTACACGAATCTGTACAATTCCCAGTTTGCAAGATAATACAGAGAAATGCATAAATATAAAAGGGCTGTGCTTTGAGGTATACCTCACGGTACAGTCCTTTTTAACGGTGGTTAAAGCATTTATCTGTTATATTTCACGAACGCTTGCCAGTGGCGGGCTTTGTGTATATAATGTATGCGTGCGAGATGCGATACTCAGTGAAGTAGATTATAGGCAATTGCGAAATTCAAGAATTGAACATGCAAGAGGTGTTTAGCCGTACCAGATCAGGGGAATACGAAGTCGCCGGTACTTAGATGGCGCGTCAGCGGCATCTTTAGTACCGCTGCAGACTGAGTTAAGTGGAAACGACCCCTGATTGGTATGCTAAAGCACCTCTGCATATGTAATCATGTTTCGCAATTGCCTATAAAGTAGATAAAGGCAAAAGGAGAGAAAGATGAAGGTTAGTGAATCAGGTTATACAAGAGAAGAACTTTTAGAGATAGTAGATACATATCTGGCAGAGCAGTCCAGAAGATGGGAATTCATAGAGGAGAAGGGCGATGGCATGTATGTGTACGCTGAGAACGGCGACAGATACCTCGACTTCTTCGCAGGAATAGCGGTAAGCAGCGCGGGAAATGCCAACAAGAAGGTTGCAAAGGCCATAGCTGACCAGGCTGCAAATGTAATACATGCATCCAACTATGCATATACACTTCCAATGATACTCCTTGCAAAGAAGGTGTGTGACACCATAGGCATGGAGAAGATCGTGTTCCAGAACTCAGGAACAGAGGCAAATGAAGCCATGATCAAGATGGCTAGAAAGTACGGCGTGGACAATTACGGACCGGACAGATATAAGATCGTGACAGCGAAGAACAGCTTCCACGGAAGAACATACGGTGCACTGTCGGCAACAGGCCAGCCTGATTCGGCCTGCCACAAGGGATTTGCACCACTCCTTCCGGGATTCACATATGCAGAGTATAACAACCTTGAGGACTTCAAGAGCAAATGCGATGAGAACACCATAGGAATCATGGTAGAGCCTGTACAGGGCGAGGGTGGTGTATACCCTGCAGACCCTGAGTTCCTTAAAGGACTTCGTGAGTTCTGTGATGAGAAGAACATGCTCCTCATGTTCGACGAGGTTCAGACCGGATGGGGAAGAACCGGAGACATCATGGCATATATGACATATGGCGTAAAGCCTGACATGGTATCCATGGCAAAGGCCATCGGGGGCGGTATGCCTATAGGCGCGATGTGTACAAGCACCAAGATAGCAGCAGCATTTACACCTGGTGCCCACGGTTCAACATACGCAGCCAACCCTGTGTGTTGTGCAGCGGCGCTTGCAGAGATAGATGAGATACTGGATAACAAGCTCTACGAGAATGCAAAGGAAGTAGGAGCATACTTCATGGAGGAACTCAAGGCACTTCCTTGTGTCAAGGAGATCAGAGGACGTGGTCTTCTTATAGGCGTTGAGTTCAACAAGCCTATCGCATTTGAAGTAAAGCACAGAGCGCTTGAGAACAAGCTCCTCATAACAGCGGTAAGAGACAGCATCATAAGGATCGCACCTCCACTTATCGTTAAGAAGGAGCACTGTGACGAGGCTGTTAAGCTGCTCATCAAGTCTGTGACAGAAGCACTGCAGGAGCAGTAATACAGCGTGATCATATAGCAGAATAAGCATGAATCATAAAAGTAATATAGGAGACTATAATGGGAAGAAGTAAAGAAGAGATGGAGGGTGTGACTCTCCTTGGAAATAAAGACGTAAAGTACAGCATGGACTATGCACCTGAGATGCTCCAGACATTTGACAACAAGCATCCGGACAACGACTACTTTGTAAAGTTCAACTGCCCTGAGTTCACAAGCCTCTGTCCGATCACCGGACAGCCTGATTTCGCAACTGTGTATATATCATATGTGCCGGGGGAGAAGATGGTGGAGAGCAAGTCGCTGAAACTGTATCTGTTCAGCTTCAGAAATCACGGAGACTTCCATGAGGACTGTATGAACATTATCATGAAGGACCTCATAAAACTGATGGATCCAAAGTACATCGAGGTGTGGGGCAAGTTCACACCGAGGGGAGGAATCTCCATAGACCCGTACTGCAATTACGGCAGACCGGGAACAAAGTGGGAGGAGGTTGCCTGGAACCGTCTGGCAAACCACGACCTCTACCCTGAGAAAGTTGACAATAGATAATTGGGTCTGAGCAGCACGCACGGACGGATAGATAGGAGAATCATAATGGCGGATTACAGAGAGACTGTGGATTATATATTGGGTATTCCGCTTTTTGCACAGAAGATTGGCAAGGAGAACCTTTCCAGTCTTTTGTGCCGTTTGGGGAACCCTGAGAAGGATGTTCCTGCGATACATGTGGCGGGAACCAACGGCAAGGGCAGCACATGCCGCGCTCTGGCGCAGATGCTTGCAGCCCGGGGATACAGAGTGGGATTGTTCATATCACCCCATCTCGTGTCCATAAACGAGAGAATACAGATAAATGGTACAAATATATCCGATGACGATTTTGTGTCGGCATTTGAGACCGTAAAGGGGCAGTTCATGGAGCACCCTTCGTTCTTCGAGGTCATGTTTGCCATGGCGGCGGTGTATTTCAGACAGCAGAAGTGTGACTTTGCCGTATACGAGACAGGAATGGGCGGAAGACTGGATGCGACAAATGTCCTGACGCCGGAGCTTACGATCATCACGTCGGTGGGAATGGATCACATGGAGTATCTTGGCGACACGATAGAGAAGATAGCTTATGAGAAGGCAGGCATCATCAAGCCGGGTGTTCCGGTGATATATTTCAGGCGGGATGAGGCGGCTGCGCGGGTCATAGAAGATACTGCCAAAGAGCGTGGAGCGGACATAATTCCGGTCGAAAAATCAGATTATATAATAAATCATTTGGGGAACAAAACCATTGATTTTTCATTGCATAATCGGTATTATAGTTATTGCAATTTACAGATACAGAAGACATCACTGTACCAGGTGGAGAATGTCAGCCTTGCCGTGACAGCATTCAGGATGCTCATGGAGAGGCGGAATGTACCGGAACAGGATATAGAGAAGACCGTGAGGAATGCACTCCTGCAGTTCTACTGGGAGGGCAGGATGGAGGAGATAGCTCCCCATATATATGTGGATGGTGCCCACAATGTGGAGGCTGTAAATGCATATATAGAGACCATGAACAGGCTTCATGGGGAATATGACAAGATACTGGTATTTGCGGCGGTGAAGGATAAGGAGTATGACTCCATGATACATTTGCTTGCCGGAAATATTACGTTTGGCAGGATAATAGTCACAAGCGTTGACAGCAGCAGAAAGGCGGATTCCGCAAAGCTGGCGGAGATATTCTCGGCGTGTACGGATACTCCGGTCATGGTCAGCGATGAGATTGACGATGCCATGGATATGGCAGTGGAGCTCAGAGGAGACAGAGAGAATACCAACATATACTGCGTTGGTTCCCTGTATCTGGTGGGCGGTGTCAAGAGATGGAGGAACAGACATGATCAATTTTGATGAAGAGATAAAGAGGTTTAAGCCGGCACTTGAACTTGACCAGGCAGAGGATGCAATATACAACAATGATCTCAAGGACATCATGGATGTCATGCAGGAGATGATGAGGGTTGCAAAGGAAGCAGAGAAGTAAAGAACACAGATTGGTCGGGAGATTAAGATATGGCAGATGTACTGAATTGTAAGCACTGCGGTGGAGCGATAGCCGTCACAGGCTACTGTACCAGGTGCGGACTGAAGATAGATTACGTGAACAAGGCTCTCAACTCGTCAAAGTACTATTACAACATAGGGCTTGATAAGGCGAGGGTCAGGGATATGTCAGGTGCGGAGGAGGCGCTCAAGCTGTCTCTGAAGTATGACAAGATGAATATAGATGCCCGGAACCTTCTTGGACTGGTGTACTATGAGACCGGAGAGATAGTTCAGGCGCTCAGCCACTGGGTAGTGAGTGTGAATTATTTTGACGGCAAGAATGTCGCCAAGAGATACATCAAGGAGATAAAATCCAACCCACACAGGCTGGAGGCGGTGAACAATGTAACCAGAAAGTATAATCAGGCGCTGGTATATGCGAAGCAGGGCAGCAAGGATCTTGCCTTTATACAGCTCAGAAAGGTACTTTCCGACAACAGCAGATTTATACAGGGATACCTGCTCCTTGCACTTCTGTTCATCGACGAGGGAAGATATGACAAGGCTCGCAAGGCACTCAAGCGTGTCATCAAGATAGACAGGACAAATCCAGTGGCGGTCAGATATTTCAATGAGATGGGCCACACTGATGAGGAGATCATGAACTTCAGGGATTATCCGCAGGAGGACTACGATGTGGATTCTCTGTTCGTGGATGACCAGAAGAAGCTCATAGCCGGCAACAGCGAGGTGGATTTTGATGGGGATCCGATTCCGGTTGGAAGATACAAGGACATCAATTTCTACAAATATTCCATCGCTTATATCATAGCGGGAGTTGTTCTGGGACTTGCGGCTATGTGGACGCTCATCATCCCGCACAGGGATAAGGTGGCTGACAATTCAGAGAGAGACCTGAAGGTTACATTCAGTCAGGAGATAGCGGATAAGAATGTGGCCATATCGGAGCTCCAGTCACAGGTGGACAGCATGACCACCAAGCTCACAAATGCTGAGACTGAGGCGAAGAACCTTCAGACACAGATAGATAAGTATGGCGATTACGCTTCACAGGTTCTGTCGGATGACAATAAGGCAAGGGTACAGTCAGCGATCTATAAGTACGAGGCCATGACATATGAGGCTGCCATAGATGATCTGAACAGAGTCCTTCAGGATACACCTAACAGCGATGTGGCACTGTTCTACAAGGCGATGTGTTATCTGAAGCTTTCTGATGATAACAATGCCACACTGGTATTTAACCAGCTTGTTGAGAACTGTCCGAACTCCGTATACTACACGGTTGCGTGTGATTATGCGGATGAAGATGCCATACAGGCGGGACTTGAAAAGAAAAATTCTGCAAGTACAGCCAGCACGAACACGGGCGACGGAACAGATACAACCGACAGCGCAAGCACAGGTGACGAAACAGGTACGACCGACAGCACGGACACAGGTGACGGAACGGATACAACCGACAGCTCGTATACAGGTGATGGAACGGATACGACCGACAACACGTATACGGATGATGGAACAGGCACCATCGACAATACGTATACAGGTGACGGAATAGACACGACCGACAGTTCGTATACAGGCGATGGAACAGATACAACTGACGGACAGTAACGAAAGACATATAAAAAGATTATAATTTATAGAAGGCACAAAAGAGACGGATAAGGATTAACCGTTTCTTTTGTGCCTTTTATTTTGTGACAGGGGGATTGAAGATGAATATCTACGAGAAAATGGGGGATACTATAATCGTATATATGCCCAGAGAGGTGGATGATTATGCGGCGGTGAAGATGACCGCAGGGATAGACGGAGTATTTGCCGAGGAGGTGGTGAGACATGCCATATTTGATTTTGGCAGGACAACGTTCATGGACAGCTCGGGGATAGGACTCATAACGAGAAGGTACAGACAGCTCCACGACAGAGGGGGAAGCGTTGGGGTGATAAATGTAAATGCGAGAATGGACAGGATACTGCTCATGTCCGGTATATACAGGATCGCGACAAGGCTGGACAGCGGTGTCCGGGATGAGGCTGAGGATTGGACAGATAAAATATAGATAACGAGGAGAATGGTATGGATAAGAACAGATTGATCATGGAATTTGGCTGTGATGCCCGGAATGAGGCTGTGGCGAGAGTCGTGGTGGCGGCTATGCTGACGAGGACAAATCCGACACTCAGTGAGGTGGAGGATGTCAAGACGGCGGTGTCGGAGGCTGTCACGAATTCGATAATACACGGATATGGATCCGGGGAGGGAAGCATAATCCTGGAGGCATACATAGAGGAGCGCACCCTGTACATAACGATCACAGATCACGGCTGCGGCATAGAGAATGTCGACAGGGCAATGGAGCCGCTTTACACCACTGTCACGGACGGAAGCAGATCGGGCATGGGATTTTCATTTATGGAGGCTTTCATGGATGAGCTAAAGGTAGAATCCCGCGTGGGTGAGGGAACCGTGGTAAATATGAAGAAGATAATAGGAAAAAGTCAGGAGATATATTGATGGCGGATAATCATCGTTTGCTTGAACTTGCAAAAGATGGAGACAGAGATGCCAGAGATAAACTTGTGACGGACAATATGGGACTGGTGGTTAGCGTTGCCAGAAGATATGTGGGGAGAGGACAGGAACTTGAGGATCTTATACAGATAGGGCTTATAGGCCTTGTAAAGGCCATAGACAGGTTTGATATGGACTATGAGGTAAAACTGTCCACGTATGCGGTTCCACTCATTCAGGGGGAGATTAGACGCTTTCTCAGGGATGACGGAATGGTGAAGGTCAGCAGAAATCTTAAAACGATATACTACAGGGCAGACAGATACAGACACGAGGTCGAAAAAAACAGAGGGACTGAGCCGGGAATGGAGGAGATATGTGAGGCTATAGGAGCGACTCCTGAAGAGCTTGTGATGGCGATGGACGCGGCATCGGATGTGACATGCATAGATGATCTTCACGCGGAGATGTGCGGCACGGAAGATGGAGACCGCATCGTGGACAGGCTGTGTGTATCGCAGCTTCTGGACACGCTCACGCCGGATGAGAGAAAACTTGTGGTGCTGAGGTATTTTCAGGACAAGACGCAGGGACAGACAGGGCAGATCCTTGGCATGAGCCAGGTGCAGGTGAGCCGGCTTGAGAAAAAGATACTCGGAAGACTCAGATGGAAAATATTGGAGTAATATCAGCCATATACATGGACAGACTATTCTTAGAATATAAGAACAGGGGACATGTATATGGCTGAACTTTTGTATTTGAAACTGTCGGAGAGCTGTCTGGCGGAGAAGCGAAAAGTCAAAATAAAAGATGTGGCGACGGTGCTGAGCCCGAATCCCGATATAAAATACGGTGTTGAGAAGCTGGAGCTCATGAGCTTTTCCGGAAGCAAGGAGCAGCAGGTCATATCGGTGATGTACATTCTGCAGGTGATACAGGAGCACTACCCGGACTGCCAGACACAGACCATAGGGGCAACGGACGTGGTTGTGTATTACAGGACATATGACACCAGCGACAAAGTAAAGCAGTTCTTCAAATTCCTGATGATATGCTTCATCGCATTTTTCGGAGCAGGCTTTTCCATCATGTCGTACAACTCGGATGTCAATATGGTTGGACAGCTTGACGTCATGCACAACATATTTGTGGGGCAGGGCAGGGATGCCTATCCTGTGGCGGGAATAGCATATTCCCTGGGGCTCTTCATCGGTATAATCGTATTTTTCAATCACGGTGCAAAGAAAAAATTCTCTGATGATCCTACACCGCTTCAGGTTCAGATGAGACAGTATGAACAGGAGGTCAACCAGACAGTCATAACGGATGCCTCCAGAAAGAAGGCGGAGAGAGATGCTGATTAGATACGCTATGCTTGCCATAGCCTGCTTTGCCAGCGGTGTGGCCATATCGGGCGGGTATTTTGCATTTATATCCATGATAGGAATATTCCCCAAGCTCCTTGAGAAGGTAAAGGGGGCAAGGTATTATCTGCTCATAGAGTGTCTGCTGGCATATGGTGCGGCTCTGGCAAATCTGATATATGTATTCAAAATATCGGTTCCGGTGACATGGGTGGGATATACCATCATATGTCTGTTCGGAGGGATATTTGTGGGATGCCTGGCGGGGGCGCTTACGGAGGTGTTGAATGTCATACCGATCGCGGCCAGAAGATTCAGTGTGAGAAGAAATCTCCCTTATGTCATATACGGCCTTGCCGCGGGAAAACTGGTGGGCTCGGTGCTGAGTGTCGTTCTGGGCATGTGATAAAGTCAAAATTATTTTGTGTGAAATGGAGGTATTTGTTATGAAGTTTGAACCTACAGAGAGTGATTACAATGAATATGTGGAGCTTGTGACACCCACATCAAGCGTTCCGAGAAACTGCCTGTGGGCGTTTCTTGTGGGAGGCGTGATCTGTACGATAGGGCAGGGGATATTTGACCTGCTGGTACACTTCGATGTGAAGGAAGACGAGGCGTATGCGTATGTATCGCTGATACTCGTCCTCGCAAGTGTTATCCTCACAAGTCTGAATCTCTACAAGAAGATAGCAAAGTACGGCGGTGCCGGAGCACTTGTGCCGATCACAGGATTTGCAAATGGTGTGTGTGCGCCCATAGTGGAATTCCAGACTGAGGGTGAAGTGTTCGGAAAGGGCGTGAAGGCGTTCACCATAGCGGGGCCTGTTATACTGTACGGTATATTTACAAGCTGGCTGCTCGGTGTTATATATTGGATAGTCTCAATATGGTGAAATGGGGTTTATTAAATTAAAAATCAACATATTTTCCCCACAGCGGTTGACAATATTTGAAAAAATAACATAATGGGTATAGATTTGGACAAAAGAAGAAAGACAGGAGAAATGCTGACATGAAGAGGCTAATGACAGTCAATCTGGCACCTGAGCAGAAGAGTGCAGTACAGGATATATGTAGTGCCATAGGTGCGGAGTGCGTTGACATTCAGAGAAAGCATTATGGTATGAAGGTCGGAAGTCTGTGCGACACGGCTGACATATCGGGCTGTGGAGATGAGACCGGACAGACGGAAGATCTCAGTATGGATATGCTCATATTTGACGGAGTGAGCAGCAAAGAACTTGATATATTTCTTGAAAGGTATAAGAAGACCGGGCTTCCGGCAGTAAGGCTGAAGTCGGTCGTGACACGGAGCAACAGGGAGTGGACTGTACAGCAGCTATACTCGGAGCTTGCAAAGGAATATCTATTCTACAGGATGAGGGGAATGTAGATGGCAGACGAAAGAAGAAACGGACATACAACTGAAAAGAGACTTGCGCAGAACAGGCAGAGAGCTTCAGGACGTTCAGGACGGCGTGCATCTGAGCAGCGTGGGAAGAGACAGCAGCGATACAGAGTGATAAGCTGGATACTCACGGCGGTGTTCATGGTGATATTTTATGCGCTAATATGTGCGTGTGTGGGTAACAGAAAGCTGTACAAAAAGACCACCATAAACGGATTAGAAGTTGGCGGAATGAAAACTGCGGAGGCGGCAAAGAGCATAAATGACCAGTTCAGACGCGATTACAGCAGTGTGGGCATACAGGTGAAGCTGGATGATAAGACTTACACCCTGGATGTGTCGGCGGCGCTGGATATGGATTCTGAGAAGTCTGTGCAGAAGATACAGGATGACTCACACAGCTTCTGGAGAAGAGGCTATGGGCTTCTGGAATCATGGACACTTGGAAGCAGCTATGATATTTATCCATATATAGGCGACAGCGGCATCATAACGACCGCCATCGAGAGCAGTGATATGATGAAGGTTGATCTGGATATAGAGGATGGATACAGGATAGAGGACAAGAACCTCATTGTGACAAAGGGAAAGGGCAGCTACAGGATAGACACAGACAAGCTGGTAACCCGCATAAAGAAGCAGATAGCAAAAGGAGACTATGGCACTGTGGTGGAATGTCCTGTCGTGTCTGCTGACGTGGATCTGGACGAGGTATACAAAAAGGTACATTGTGAGCCGCAGAATCCAACGCTTGACCCGGACAAGAACTACGAGGTAGTTGAGGCCAAGGACGGTGTGGACTTTGATCTGGAGGCGGCAAAGAAGAGCCTTGAATCTGCCAAGAAGGGAACGGATGTGAGCATCCCGCTCACATACACCCCGGCGGATATGAGTACGGAAGAATACAGGAAGATGCTGTTCAGAGACGAGATGAGTTCATACAGCACAGAGGTTGAGGGTTCGGAGAACAGAAAGACAAATGTCAAGCTGGCAGCGCAGTATTGCGATGGAACCATACTCATGCCGGGAGAGTCATTTTCATATAACCTCGGAGTCGGAGAGCTCACCGAGGAGAGAGGCTTCCTTCCGGGCCCATCATATGCTGACGGACAGTCAGTCATGGACATGGGCGGTGGAATATGTCAGGTGTCATCCACCATGTACATGGCGTGCCTGTATGCGAATCTCGAGATAGATGAGAGACATTGTCATCCATACCCTTCATCGTATGTTCCTGCGGGACTTGACGCCACTGTAGCGTGGGGCGGATGTGACTTTGTATTTACAAATGACACGGATTACCCGATAAAGATAAGCACAAGCTACGATGGATATTCCACATCATGTACGATATGGGGCACCATCACGGAGCCGTTCAGCGTGGAGCTCTACACGGAGACCGTTGAGACAGAGCCATATGAGACCAAGTATGAGCTGGACAAGAGTCTTGGCAAGGATGAGCAGGTGCTTGACACAGTGGGAATAGAGGGCCTTACAGTGCAGTCCTACAGAAGAGTGTATGACGGCGATGGAAATGTCATATCGGACAATCCTGAGGCGATAAGCGTGTACTCTAAGCGTGACGAGGTGTACAAGGTAGGAAAGCTTCCAAAGGACAAGGATAAAGACAAAGATAAGGATCAGAACAAAGATAAGAGTGACAGCTCAGACACAGATAAGAAGACGACTGAGTCTGAGTAAGATACTCAGGAAGAGTAGCCTGCCGGCTACTCCTCAATGTCGTCTGAGTCGTCCTCCCTGATCCTTATAAGGCCTTCCAGGAATCCCGGTTCCTTGGTCTTTATCTCCTGGTTGGTGTAGAGATTGACATAGTGAGGGCGGAGCTTGGAGTAGATGATCTTCTGCTCGTTGTACAGGCTGTAATAGCCGGACAGCATGTAGCTGACGGCACATCCTATGGTGAACAGAAGTATTCCGTGCGCTCCGAACAGCTCTATGCTCAGGAACAGAGATGTAAGAGGACAGTTTACCACGCCACAGAAGAAGCACACCATTCCGAGGGCAGCGGCAAAGCCCGGGTCGAGTCCCATGAGTCCACCCATGACGCATCCAAATGTGGCACCGACGAAGAACGATGGAACGATCTCACCGCCTCGGAATCCACAGCCTATTGTTATGGCGGTGAACAGCGCCTTGAGAAGGAAAGCCGTTGGTTTTGCCTCTCCGTTGAGCGCCTGGGCGATGATGTTCATACCGGTTCCGTTGTAGTCGGTGGTGTTGAGTATTATGTTGAGCAGGACGAGCATCACGCCTCCTGCGAATACGCGCACATACTGGTTCTTGAAATATTTGCGGAAAAGCTTGTGCACAACGTTCATGAATATACAGAACAGACTGCTGAGCACTGCGCACAGGATAGCCAGACCGATGACCTTGATCACCAAAGGCACATCCACGGATGTCGGCATGCCGGCTATATTGTAGTGGTCGTGTACAACGTGAAGCTTTTTCGTTATTGCGTATGCGATGACTGACGAGAACAGACAAGGCACAAATGCGCAGTAGTAGAGGATACCGATGCTTATGACCTCCATACTGAACAGCGCGGCAGTAATTGGGGTTCCAAACAGTGCTGAGAAGACAGCGCTCATGCCGCAAAGTGTGAGTATATGCTTGTCGCTGTCGTCAAGCTTGAACAGCTTGCCTATGGACACACCGATGCTTCCACCTATCTGAAGGGCTGCACCCTCCCTTCCTGAGGAACCTCCGAAGAGATGTGTGATGACCGTCGATATAAAGATCAGTGGTGCCATACGGGAGGGAATCTCATCCTCCACGCTTCTTATGGAACCGATGACAAGGTTGGTTCCCTTGGAATGTCTTATTCCGCAGATCCTGTATATAAATACGATCACGATTCCCGCAAGCGGCAGAAAATATATTATCATATGATTGTTCTCACGGAAGCCGGTGGCGTACTCTACGCATATATGAAAGGCTGTTCCGACAAGCCCGCATATCGTTCCCATTATCAGTGAAAAAACTATCCATTTGAAAAAAGTCGTAGCATATCTGACACATCTGCTAAAACAGTTTACCCAGTATTCCTTTGTAAATTCCACGGCGATTCTCCATTCCTTTTTCTTTGTAAAGCAACTTTAGTAATGTTAAAGCAAATAAATGAATTTGTCCAGTGCTGATGTTAACAAATACTACCATTATAATCTGCGGTGCATAAGGGAATTATAGTAACAGTTACATTTATCCATATAAGGGAGTTGCATGATATGAATGAGAAAAAAGGAAAACAGAGCATAAAATTTGGCAATCCCCCATATATACTGGGGGCAGCAGCGGTGGCGGGGCCGAAGGAGATAGACGGCCCCATGGCGAGATATTTTGACAGAGTGAGTGAGGATGCAACCTTTGGCAAGGATTCCTGGGAGGAAGGCGAGAGCGAGATGGTGCGTCAGGCGGTGACCCTTGCCATACAGAAGGCGGGAATAGTCAAGCAGGATATAAGGTATATATTTGCCGGGGATCTGCTGGGACAGCTCATAGCGTCGACATTTGGAATCAAGGATATGGAGATCCCGGTGTTTGGACTGTACGGTGCGTGCTCGACGTGCGGGGAGGCACTGTCGCTTGCATCCATGACTGTGGCGGCGGGGTATGCGGACAACGTCATTGCGGAGGCGTCAAGCCACTATGGAAGTGCGGAGAAGCAGTTCCGTTTTCCCTTGGAATATGGAAATCAGCGTCCCCTGTCGGCTACCTGGACGGTTACGGGAAGTGGTGCCTTTGTGGTGTCGGACAGAGAGTCGGATGTATGTATTCATGGAGTCACCACAGGGCAGATAGTAGATTACGGAGTGAAGGATTCTCTCAATATGGGAGCGTGTATGGCACCCGCTGCGGCTGCTGTCATATATCAGAATCTTCAGGACTTTGGCATAAAGCCATCATACTATGACAGGATAATAACCGGTGATCTTGGCAAGGTAGGCAAGAAGATACTGGAGGATCTGCTGGGCATGAACAATGTGGATATATCCGCAAATCATATGGACTGCGGTATAGAGATATTTGACAATGAGGAGCAGGATACCCACTCTGGCGGTTCGGGCTGTGGCTGTTCAGCAACTGTTCTTGCCGGATATATATTGAAGAAGGTCAGCTCTGGAGAGTGGAAGAGAGTGCTGTTTGTTCCAACGGGAGCGCTGCTATCAACTGTGAGCTACAACGAGGGGCAGACCATACCCGGAATCGCCCATGCGGTCATGATAGAGCATCATGGCAGGAAAGGAGAGTAGATGTAAATGGATTATGTAAAAGCGTTTGTGGTTGGCGGAATAATATGTGTTCTTGCCCAGATATTGATGGACAAGACAAAGCTTCTTCCGGGAAGAATAATGGTCATACTTGTATGCACAGGTGTTGTACTTGGAGCGCTTGGAATATATAAGCCGCTTCTGGACTTCGCGCAGTGCGGAGCGTCGGTGCCGCTCACGGGATTTGGATATAATCTGTGGAAGGGCATAACTGAGGCGGTTGATAAGGATGGATTTATCGGACTGTTCCGCGGAGGCTTCCAGATGGCGGCGGTTGGAAGCTCGGCCGCACTGATATTTGGATATCTTGCATCGTTGATATTCAAGCCGAAGATGACAAAATAGAAATTAGAAGACAGGCAGGATATAAAAAGCCCCATCATACATTGAATTGTATGATGGGGCTTTCCGTCATTGAGTTGTATCGGTTGAATCATCCGAGCTTGGTTCCTCGGTTGTGGTTATCTCCGTTGAAGAGGTAGGTTCCTCTGACGTAGGTTCCTCAGTTGTAGGTTCCTCAGTCGTTGTAGGCTCCTCGGTTGTTGTATCTTCTGATGTATCCTCCGATGTATCTTCGGTTGTCGTGGTTGCTTTGGTAGTCTTCTTTGTATTCTTCTTCTTGCCGTGGATGTTACAATGCTCCTTCAGAAGCGATTCATCCCAGGTGTATCCCTCAAGGACATACTCACCGTTATCGTTCAGCTTGTAGATGAAGGTTGTTGTCTCAGGACATTCCTTGTTGGCAAGCATGTGTGATTCGTTACATACCACTACCTTCTTGACACCTGGACAATACTTTGTAGGTATCTTTGTCGCATCGAAGTAATCCGTAACTGTTGGACATCCGTTCGATGGAAGAAGTCCGGTATCTGAACATACAGTTGCCTGAACGATTCCGTCCGGCATCTCAAATGTAGCCGATGTGTCAAGTCCCTTCTTCTCGATGACCTGATCCATGATATCTCTCCACATATAGCACTTGATAGAACCAGGGCTGTATGTGATGTTCGCATCATTTCCAAGCCATATAGAAGCTGTGTAGTATGGGTTATAACCACAGAACCAGTTATCAAAGTCTCCTGATGTGGTACCCGTCTTACCTGCTGTATACATACCTGTGTAAGAATTGGCACCTGAACCGGTACCTCCTGTTACAACGTCGTGCATGGCACTTGTGAGAAGCCATGCTGTCTGCTCTGATATGACACGTGTCTTCTCAGGCTTCCTGTTGTCTATCAGAAGATTGCCTTCATGGTCGTAAACTTCTGAGTAGAACACAGGCTTTATATAATTACCACCGTTGGCGATGGTTGCATATGCAGCTGTGATCTCCAGGTTGGTAATACCATTTGTCAGACCACCAAGTGCAAGTGACTGGTTGATATCTGACAGGATGAGACCATCGCTGTCTGTCTTTCTCTCAACAAGAGTTGTAAATCCAAGCTTCAGCAGATAGTCATATGCGAGCTGCGGAGTTACGTCTGTGATACACTTTACAGCTATGATATTCATAGACTCCATGATAGCATATCTTATAGTTTTAGGTCCCCAGTATCCGCCGTACCAGTTAAATACCTGATTACCATTCTCATAGTAGTAAGGTGCATCATCGTATACGGTGGCAAGAGACATGTTGCACGCTTCCAGTGCAGGAAGGTATGTGGCAACTATCTTGAAGCATGAACCAGGCTGTCTGGTCGCCTCAGTTGCACGGTTGAATGATCTGTTCTCAGTTTTCTCTCCACGGCCTCCGACAAGTGCCTTGACCTGACCGGTGTTCTGGTCCATGAGAGTGAATGATACCTGTGGCTGGATGACAAGCTTGAATGTCTCCATGAAGACTTCGTCGCCGGTCTCGGCAACCATGGCATCCTTGAACTCGTCAGCCGCTGCACGGGCTTCATCCTCACTGTAATATCTTGCACTATAATCGTAGCCCTGCTGTTCAGCAAACCAGCTCTCGAGATTCTCTACACTGTAGTTTGTCTGGACCTTTGTCTCCTTGTCAGCAAGAGTGAGAGCGTAGTTGAGCTGATATACAGGCTCAGGCCAGTAATCTGCATTGTTGACAACAGAATCCGCAATCTCCTGGATCTCAGGATCCTGACATACGATGACCTTGAGTCCGCCTGACCAGATCATGGCCTCGGCTTCGTCCTCAGAGTAACCCTTGGCGACGAGATCGGACTGAAGCTGATTGATAACCTCATCAGTGTAGTAGGAGTTGACCTCTGTCTTCTGCTGCTTTTCTTCCTTCTTAGATACGGAAGCGATACGCTTGTAAACGTTATCGTTTATAGCCTCGTCATACTGGGCCTGTGTTATATACTCAAGATCCAGCATGTATTTGAGAACCTGGGCCCTTCTGGTCTTGTTGTCGTCAGGATAGACAAGAGGATCAAATTTCGTAGGGTTCTGAGGAATTGCTGCGAGCACAGCGCACTCTGAAACTGTCAGCTGACTGAGCTCCTTACCGAAGTAAGTCTGGGCTGCGGTCTCAACTCCATAACATCCCTGACCGAGATATATGGTGTTCAGGTAATACTCAACGATTGACTTCTTGTCGATCTTTTTCTCCATATCAACTGCAAGATACTGCTCTTGAACCTTACGCTCAAGCCTGTCAAGGAAAGTTGTCTCATCAAGACCAACATTGAACACGTTGTTCTTGATAAGCTGCTGTGTAAGAGTGGAAGCACCCTCATCGAAGTCTCTGCTTTTGAGACCCTTTATAAATGCTCTGGCGATACCCTGTACATCGATTCCGTTGTGCTCCCAGAAACGTCTGTCCTCTATAGCGACAAATGCATTCACAAGATCCTCAGGAATAGAGTCGTAATACACATACTCTCGGTTGGAGTTGGAATTGGCAAGTGTCGTGATCTCCTTTCCATTCTGGTATACAAGAGTTGTCTTGTATCCCTTAGGTATGAGAGCGTCAGCGTTGATGTTCGGTGTGTCATCCAGAATACCCTTGAGGGCTCCAAATCCGGCTCCGACACCGACTATCACAATGGCGAGCACCAGCACCAGTATAGTCTTAAACACAGAAATGTTAAGCTTACGCCGGTTTCTTGGAAGCTTGGATACGAGCTCCTTCTGAGCTTTCACCGCTCCCTTCTTAGTAAAATCCATAAAAAGACCTCCTTAAAACTTGGGGGATAGATCCCCGCTATTTAATTGTAAAAGTAAATTCTAAATAAGGGCAGACTACTGCCGTTAATATACACTTCAAATCAGTATATCAAATAACAGTATAATAATAAAGAAAAAAATATTGCAACAAAACAAAAATTAATAAACGTGAACGAAAAAATCAGAAAGAGTAAATTGACAACGGTATGATTCAAAAGCATAATAAATATAAAAAAGTGCAGAATAAACAGGAGAAGATATATGTTTGCATCAATAGACGAAGCGGTTGAATACTGGAAGGACGAGCTGTCATATGTGGACGACGCAAAGGTGACAGGATATGTGGGAGGATACCCGGTGGTGGAATTTACCATCAACAAAGCCGCCTGGGGACTTGTTAAGGACAAGAAGAAATTTGGAAGGATCGTAAGATCATCAGAGATGGAGGGCGGAATAGAAGTCGGTGTGTCGACATGCTTTTATCAGACGGCATCCCTGGAGTGGGAGCCACCTGTCCTCAGGGTGTGCGGATATCCTGAAGTGATCAACAGAATACTTGGCAAGGTAATGTAAGATTTACCATGGAATGCCCCGGCGGATACATAAAAATGCATCCGCCGGGGTATTTTATTATACATGTAATGGGTTATGTAAGGAGGACGCATATGAACAGGGAGATACGTACGGATCTTGCGATAGAGCTCAGAGAAAATGTAGCCGACAGGAGAAATATGCCTGGGGTAAAGGTGAAGACGGTGGTGAATGAGGACAGGAGCATCAAGACTACCACCATAAATGTGCTGGATGAGATAGGGGAGAAAAATCTTGGAAAGGCAAAGGGACAATATATAACGATAGAGTGTTCCAAGCTTAAGGAATATGAGGAGTCCATACATGAACCTCTGAGGGCGGAGCTTGAGGGCAGACTCAGGGAGCTCATGGGGCATGCGGGAAATATACTGGTGGTCGGACTTGGCAACAGGCAGGTCACCCCGGATTCCATAGGCCCGCTGGTCATAGACAATCTGTATGTGACAAGGCACCTGGACACTCCGGGAAAGCCAGATCTGGTCATGAGTGCCATATGTCCGGGAGTCATGGCACAGACCGGAATAGAGACTGTGGATATAGTCAGGGGAATATGCGATGAGATAGACGTGGAGATCGTGGTTGCAATAGACGCTCTGGCGGCCAGAAGCAGCAAGAGACTAGGATGCACCATCCAGCTCACGGATACAGGTATAAGCCCCGGCTCCGGTGTCGGCAACAACAGAAAGACACTGAGCTCAGACAACCTTGGCAGACGCGTGATCGCAGTCGGTGTTCCGACAGTCATCTCCGTTCCATCCATCATAGACGATTCGCTGGATGAGGTGGCTGATGCATTTAACGAGACCTACGGGCGCAGGATCATGAGGGAGTTCACGGAGAAGCAGAGATACCAGATAGCGTGCAATCTCCTGGACGAGGATATGGCGGATATGTTTGTGACCCCGAAAAATATAGACGAGCTAGTGCGCCGCATCAGCTTTACGATATCTGAGGCGATAAATGCCATAGCGATGTAGAGAAAAATACAGGGAATCATTTGGCACGTACACTCATATATTTGAATAATGGATAACAGAGGCCATAGCATATTCAAAAGGGGTGGAAATGTATGTCAGACAGAAAACTTCATGTGAAGACTGTGTATATACTGGCGTGGGTGATTCTGGTGTGTGCGGGTATACTGATAAGGACAGGGATAGCTGATGATGTGTGGAAGCTGGTGTACCGTGGGATATATGGCAGCTCTTCAGGAGATGCAGGCGGGAGCATATACAGCCCCGGTGCGGCTGAGCCGGATGTGTACTGTTACATGGATTATTGGGAATCCCAGGTCAGGGAGGTGTGCGAGGAGGGCAGGACATACCAGACGGAGGATGCGGATTCAGAAGGCGAGGCATCATCGCAGGCGGAGACTTCAGAGACTTCTGCGCCTGCCAGCACTGAGACCACAGAAGCTGCGCAGAGATCCGCTGATGCCAGGACTGTGTCGGCCATGGCGGATATAAAGAGCTCTTATATAGGTATGGACGCAGATACACTCCTTTCATATTGTTATAACGCCACATACCCTAAGTGCGTCAAAAAAGACGAGCTGGATGCGGAAAATCTGCTCGGCAAAGATCTGTCGCTGGATATGGACACGGGCGGATACAAAGTTCTGATATATCACACCCACGGCTCTGAGGCATTTGCGGACTCAAGACCGGGCGAGGTGGACGACACGGTGATAGGACTTGGCAACCGCCTGGCGGAGATACTCACGGATACATATGGCATACCGGTGTACCACGACACCACGGCATATGACATGATGACAGGGGTTCTTGACAGGAACGCTTCCTATGATTATTCGAGGGAAGGTGTGTCACAGATACTTAAAGACAATCCTGAGATAGAGGTCATCATAGATCTCCACAGGGATGGTGTGCCGGATGACACACATCTGGTTACAGATGTGGATGGAAAGCCCACAGCACAGATCATGCTGTTAAATGGCATGTGCCGTGACGAGGAAGGCAACGATGTGGACTATTGGAGCAATGACAACAAGGTCGACAACATGGCATTTGCACTTCAGACTTATCTGGCGGGCAGGGCAAATTACGGCGACATGATGCGCAAGATATACATAAGCACGAGCCGGTACAACATGGATCTCATGCCGCACGCCATGCTGGCTGAGATAGGCGCACAGACTAACACGGTGGAGGAGGAATACAACGCCATCGAACCATTTGCCGCAATGCTTGCAAAGGTGCTCCTGAAGTGAGGATTAAGTGGCATATTGGCACTTGCAGTTATATGCTCAGACATGTTATATTAACGTCAAATGCGAGTAAGACAAGTATAAGAATAAAAGAGCCTGCACATACAAGGCGCGGGACATAGATAAGGATGTGAAAACATGGAGCATTTAGACCAGTCAAAGATAAGAAATTTCTGTATAATAGCGCATATAGATCACGGTAAATCAACACTTGCCGACAGGATCATAGAGAAGACCGGAACTCTGACCAGCAGGGAGATGCAGAATCAGGTTCTTGACAATATGGATCTTGAGAGGGAGCGTGGAATCACCATCAAGGCACAGTGTGTCAGGATCGTGTACAATGCCAATGATGGACAGGAGTACATATTCAATCTCATAGACACTCCGGGACATGTGGATTTCAATTATGAGGTATCTCGAAGTCTGGCAGCCTGTGAGGGAGCCATACTTGTGGTTGATGCCGCACAGGGCATAGAAGCGCAGACCCTGGCGAATGTATACCTGGCGCTGGATCATGACCTTGATGTCATGCCAGTCATCAACAAGATAGACCTCCCGTCAGCAGATCCGGAGAGGGTCGTGAACGAGATCGAGGATGTAATTGGAATAGAGGCACAGGATGCCCCAAGGATATCGGCAAAGAATGGAATTAATATAGAAGAAGTGCTTGAACAGATCGTGAAGAAGGTGCCGGCACCGCACGGTGACCCTGAGGCTCCACTCAAGGCACTTATATTCGACAGTCTGTATGACTCATACAAGGGAGTTATCATATTCTGCCGATTATTTGACGGCTGCGTGAAGAAGGGAACCACCATAAGGATGATGGCCACCGGAGCTGAGGCTGAGGTGGTTGAGGTCGGAATATTTGGAGCGGGAAGATTTGTCCCATGTGATGAGCTGTCAGCCGGTATGGTTGGTTACATAACAGCCAGCCTTAAGAATGTACAGGATACCACAGTGGGAGATACAGTCACACAGGCGGACAGGCCATGTGACGAGGCACTTCCTGGATACAAGAAGGCACAGCCTATGGTATACTGCGGACTCTATCCTGCGGATGGAGCAAAGTATCCGGATCTCAGGGATGCCCTTGAGAAACTTCAGTTAAATGATGCGGCGCTCAGCTTTGAGCCGGAGACATCCATAGCACTGGGCTTTGGTTTCCGATGTGGTTTCCTTGGACTGCTTCACCTTGAGATAGTTCAGGAGCGACTGGAGAGGGAGTTCAATCTTGATCTGGTAACCACAGCGCCAGGCGTTGTATATAAGGTACATACCACAGATGGGAATGTGATAGAGCTCACCAATCCGTCGAATCTGCCGGATCCATCCACCATAGAGTACATGGAGGAGCCATTTGTCGATGCGGAGATCATGGTCACAACAGAGTATGTGGGTGCCATCATGCAGCTCTGCCAGGAGAGACGAGGCGTGTACAAGAGCATGGAGTACATGGAGGAGACAAGAGCGCTTCTCAAGTACGACCTCCCACTGAACGAGATCATATACGATTTCTTTGATGCACTTAAGTCGCGTTCAAGGGGCTATGCTTCATTTGACTATGAGATGAAGGGCTATGTCCGCTCAGAGCTTGTGAAGCTGGACATCCTTATCAATAAGGAAGAGGTCGATGCACTCTCATTTATCATACACAAGGATACAGCGTATGAAAGGGGCAGAAAGATGTGCGAGAAGCTCAAGGACGAGATCCCGAGACATCTGTTCGAGATCCCGATCCAGGCGGCCATAGGCGGCAAGGTAATAGCCCGCGAGACAGTCAAGGCCATGAGAAAGGATGTCCTTGCCAAGTGCTACGGCGGAGATATATCCAGAAAGAGAAAGCTCCTTGAAAAGCAGAAGGAAGGAAAGAAGCGAATGAGACAGGTGGGCAATGTGGAGATACCACAGAAGGCATTTATGTCTGTCCTGAAGCTTGATGAGGAATAGAAAAGACCGGGAACACAGTGACACGGTTATATCAAATAAGAAATAATAGAATCGTAGAAAAGCCGTTAATGAGAGCATTCTGACAGGAGCATTCTTAGTAGCGGCTTTTTTCATGCGGTGATGATATTTGAAATAAAAAGGAAGGATACTAATGATAGATATAATAAATACCGAAAATTCAGATCGGGATTTCGGCGATGCAAATAATGACGAAGTTTTAGAGTCATATGAGAAGAAGCCGCTCAGCATATACATACATATCCCATTCTGTGTGAAGAAATGTGCATACTGCGACTTCCTGTCATTTCCGGTGGGGGCAGCCTGCATGTCGGGATATGGAGTGTACCGTGAGAAATACATCGAAGCCCTGTGCGAGGAGCTGAAAAGCTACTCGTATTTGGCGGAGACCCACAAGGTCAGGACAATATACATAGGAGGCGGAACCCCATCCATACTGGAGCCGGACGAGATCACACTTGTAATGACGACGGTGAGGAAGCTGTTCGATGTCGCAGAGGATGCGGAGATAAGCATAGAGGTAAATCCGGGCACCCTGACCAGCCGTAAGGCAGCAGAGTATATAGCAAATGGAATAAACAGGATGAGCATAGGCCTTCAGTCCGCACAGAAAAATGAGCTGGAAGCGCTGGGCAGGATACACAATTATGACCAGTTCCTCGCCGCATTTGACATGGCTAGGGAGGCCGGATTTCGCAATATAAATATAGACCTGATGTCAGACATACCGGGACAGACCATGAGGTCATATCTGGACACCCTTGACAAGGTATTAAGGTGTAAGCCGGAGCACATATCGTCCTACAGCCTCATAGTGGAGGACGGAACTCCTCTGGCAGCAGATGAGAACCTGCTGTCACAGATCCCGGATGAGGACGTGGACAGGCAGATGTACGACATAACAAATAAGCTCTTAGGCACCGGCGGCTACCACAGATACGAGATATCCAATTACGCCAAAGCTGGCTACGAGTGCAGACATAACATAGTCTACTGGACCCTCGGGGAATACATAGGAATCGGAATCGGAGCAGCGTCCTTCCTGTACGGCAGACGCTACACCAACACATCCAGTCTGGAAGACTACATAGACGGCATGGCAAGACACAGGGAGCTCATGACATTCGGAGATCCCGTCGCAAATTTGGGTAAGGCAAGAGATATAATAGAACACATGCGCAATGTGGAAGAAGAACTTGACGCAGACAGGCTGATGGAGGAATATATGTTCCTCGGCCTGCGTATGATATCCGGTGTGAGTGCAGAAAAATTCAACGACTACTTTGGACACTCCATCTACGACATATACGGCCCCGTCATAGATAAATACAAGTCCACCGGCCACCTCGAAGATGACCACGGCCTGATCCGCCTCACAAAAAAAGGCATCGACGTAAGCAACACGATTCTGGCGGACTTCTTAATAGAATAATACTGGCACGACCGTCCTTCAAAACATAAAAAAAACACAAAAACATTCGTTATTTTGTTGACAAAAGGGGGCGGCAGTGTTAGATTATGTTTAGTGGTTAGCACTCGAATATGTTGAGTGCTAATAAGACTAAAAGCAAAAAGGAATGAGAGTATGGAACTTGACGAGAGAAAAGTCAGAATTCTAAAAGCGATCGTTTCGAATTACCTGGAGACTGGAGAGCCCGTTGGATCGAGAACCATTTCCAAGCTGGCCGACATGAATGTCAGCCCGGCTACCATAAGAAATGAGATGTCAGATCTTGAGGATATGGGTTATATATGCCAGCCACATGCATCGGCAGGAAGAGTTCCAACAGATGCAGGTTACAGGTTTTATGTTGACAGCATCATGGCAGACAGGGATGAAGAGAAAGCAGAGGATCAGACAGAGCGAGAGAATCTGCTGAATAGAGTTGATAAGCTCGAGAAGCTTCTCAAGCAGGTGGCAAAGGTGCTTGCGACTAACACTCAGTACGCAACACTGGTTACGATGCCACAGTACAACAACACAGTAAAGTTCATCCAGTTGTCACAGGTTGATGAGACCACATTGCTGGCGGTCATCATGGTTGATGGCAATATAGTCAAGAATAAGCTGATCAAGACGACGTACAGCCTGAAGAATGAAGATATTTTAAAATTTAATATTCTGCTAAATACCTTCCTTCAGGGCGCGGCACTTCAGGATATCAATCTTGAACTTATACAGACCATGAAGGTTCAGGCAGGTGAATATGCAGAGATCCTTGAGACGATATTCCAGGGAATCATGGAGGCGATCCATGAGGCCGATGATCTCAAGGTTTATACCAGTGGAGCAACGAATGTACTCAAGTACCCTGAGCTGGCGAACACGTCATCCGCAGAGAAGCTGCTCGGAACACTGGAAGACATAGAGGACAAAGAAGAATTTGCAAAACATGTGGAGGATGTGATCCAGCAGGACAGCGACATACAGATCCTGATAGGACAGGAGAACAGCGATGAAAACCTGAAGGACTGCTCCCTTGTAACAGCAACATACAAGATGCCGGAGGGCGCAAAAGGAACGATAGGAATAATCGGACCGAAGAGGATGGATTACAAGAAAGTTGTGAGCATGCTCAAGGAACTCACCGGAGAGCTTGATGACATATTTAACAACAATGGATAGACAGATAAGATTATAACGATGAATAGGAGGATATGTAATGGCTGATAGCAATAACAGTACTGCATCCGACAAGAAGGTTAAGACAGAGCAGACAGCAGCCGAGACCATAGTTGGAGATGCTTCAGCAGAGATAAAGGATGGCGTTGAGTCAGAAGTCAAGGTCGATGAGACCGTTGACGTTCCGGAGGAGCAGGCAGAGGCTGCAAAGCCACAGCATGTTGCAAAGGAGAACAGACGTGGAGGCAAGGCTCTCCGTGAGGAGAACGAGAAGCTCAAGGAACGCTGCAAGGATGCAGAGACAAAGTACACAAGACTTCTTGCGGAGTGTGAGAACATCCGCCAGAGAAATGAAAAAGAGTCAGGCAAATTGTACGACATAGGTGCAAAGGGAGTTCTTGAGAAGCTCCTTCCTGTGGTAGACAATTTTGAGAGAGCAATGGCAGCCATTCCTGATGAGGATAAGGACAGACCATTCGAGTCGGGAGTTGCAAATATATATAAGCAGCTTATGACGTCATTGGAAAGCATAGGTGTAAAGCCTATGGATTGCGCCGGGGAACAGTTTGATCCTACATTCCACAATGCAGTGATGCATGTAGAGGATGACAACTACGAAGAGAATGTAATCGTTGAAGAGATGCAGAAGGGTTACATGTACAAGGATCAGGTGCTCAGATTTAGCATGGTAAAGGTAGCAAATTAAACTTCATAAGAAGGACCCACGGAGTGGGAGATTTCTTAATATTGTAAATTTTTTTTCTAGGAGGAAAAGACAATGGGTAAGATTATAGGTATTGACTTAGGTACAACAAATTCATGTGTAGCAGTTATGGAAGGTGGTAAGCCTGTAGTTATAGCTAACTCAGAGGGTATGAGAACAACACCTTCAGTAGTAGGTTTCCTGAAGACAGGAGAGAGAGTAGTAGGTGAGCCTGCAAAGCGTCAGGCAGTTACAAACGCAGATAAGACAATTTCATCTATCAAGCGTCACATGGGATCAGATTACAGAGTAGAGATAGATGGCAAGAAGTATTCACCACAGGAGATTTCAGCAATGATCCTTCAGAAGCTGAAGTCAGATGCAGAGGGATACTTAGGAGAGAAGGTTACAGAGGCAGTTATCACAGTTCCTGCTTACTTCTCAGATGGACAGAGACAGGCAACAAAGGATGCCGGTAAGATCGCAGGTCTTGATGTAAAGCGTATCATCAACGAGCCTACAGCAGCAGCTCTTTCATATGGTCTTGACAACGAGCAGGAGCAGAGAATCATGGTTTACGATTTAGGTGGTGGTACATTCGATGTATCTATCATTGAGATCGGTGAGGGTGTCATCGAGGTTCTTGCAACAGCCGGCGATAACAAGCTCGGTGGTGATGACTTCGATAACGCAATTACACAGTATATGCTTGATGAATTCAAGAAGGCAGAGGGCATCGACCTTTCAGGCGATAAGATGGCTATGCAGAGATTAAAGGAAGCAGCAGAGAAGGCAAAGAAGGAGCTGTCATCAGCTACAACAACCAACATCAACCTTCCTTTCATCACAGCAAACCAGGATGGACCAAAGCATTTCGATATGAACCTTACAAGAGCTAAGTTCGATGAGCTTACAGCAGATCTTGTAGACAGAACAAAGGGCCCTGTTAACACAGCACTTGCTGATGCAGGACTTACAGCAGCAGACCTTGACAAGGTACTTCTTGTCGGTGGTTCAACCCGTATCATAGCAGTACAGGAAGAGGTTAAGAGACTTACAGGTAAGGAGCCATTCAAGGGAATCAACCCTGATGAGTGTGTTGCTATCGGTGCTTGTATCCAGGGTGGTAAGCTTGCCGGAGATGCCGGTGCAGGCGAGATCCTTCTTCTGGATGTTACACCACTTACACTTTCAATCGAGACAATGGGTGGTATAGCTACTCACCTTATCGAGAGAAATACAACAATCCCTACAAAGAAGAGCCAGATCTTCTCAACAGCACAGGATAATCAGGATGCCGTTGATATCAACGTAGTACAGGGTGAGAGACAGTTCGCAAAGGACAACAAGAGTCTTGGCAGATTCAGACTTGATGGTATCGCTCCAGCAAGACGTGGAGTTCCACAGATCGAGGTTACATTCGATATCGATGCAAATGGTATCGTAAATGTATCAGCAAAGGATCTCGGAACAGGAAGAGAGCAGCACATTACTATCACATCAGGAACATCACTTTCAGATGATGATATCGATAGAGCAGTTAAGGAAGCAGCAGAGTACGAGGCTCAGGATAAGAAGCGTAAGGAAGGCATCGAGGCAAGAAATGAGGCAGATGCACTTGCATTCCAGACAGAGAAGGCACTCGGCGAGGTAGGAGATAAGCTTTCAGATTCTGACAAGGCTGGCGTAAAGGCAGATCTTGACTCCTTAAGAGCAGCAATAGACAGCACAGATGCAGAGAATATGAGCGATGCAGATGTAGATAAGATCAAGGCTGCAAAGGATAAGCTGATGGAGAGCGCACAGAACCTGTTCTCAAAGCTCTATGAGCAGAACGGTCCTGGAGCAAACGCAGGAACAGGTGCAGGCACACCTGATTACTCAGATGGCGATGTTGTAGATGGAGATTTCACAGAGGTTTAATATATAGAGGATGAAAGGTAAAGGCTATGGCAGAGACAAAGACCGATTATTATGAAGTCCTTGGTGTAACCAAGGGAGCCTCTGAAGCCGAGATCAAAAGGGCATACCGAGTGGTAGCAAAAAAATACCACCCGGATATGAACCCTGGTGATGAAGAGGCTGCAGAGAAATTCAAAGAAGCAGCTGAAGCTTATTCAGTCCTCAGTGACCCTGAGAAACGTGCAAAGTATGATCAGTTTGGCCATGCAGCATTCGACCAGAACGGCGGCGGTGCCGACGGATTTGGTGGATTTGACTTCGCAGACATGGGAGATATCTTTGGAGATATATTCGGAGATATGTTCGGTGGCGCAAGCCGTCAGAGAAATACAAATGGCCCTATGAAGGGCGCAAACATCAAGACCACCATCAGAGTAGCCTTTGAGGAGGCTATATTCGGAACCCAGAAGGAGCTTGAGCTCCCACTGAAGGATGAGTGTGATGTATGTAAGGGAACCGGTTCACAGCCGGGACACCAGCCGGAGGTCTGCGGCAAGTGCGGCGGTAAGGGCCAGATAGTGACAACACAGCAGTCACTTTTTGGAGTTGTACGTAATGTTCAGACATGTCCTGATTGTAGTGGATCTGGTAAGATCATCAGATACAAGTGCAGCAACTGTGCAGGAACAGGATATGTAAAGAGCAGAAAGAAGATACAGATAGCTATTCCACCAGGAGTAGACAATGGTACTAACATCCGAATCAAAGGAAAGGGTGAGCCTGGTATCAACGGTGGTGAGAGAGGAGATCTTACAGTTACCATACTTGTTGATCGTCATCCAAACTTCCAGAGACAGGAGTACAATCTGTATTCATCAGAGCCTATCACATTTACACAGGCAGCACTTGGTGGAGTTATCAAGATCAACACCATCGAAGGAGAGGTTGATTACACCATACCACCAGGAACACAGACAGATACACGTATAAAGCTGAAGGGCAAAGGAGTACCTAACCTCAAGAACCCAACTCAGCGAGGCGATCACTATGTAACACTTGTTGTACAGGTGCCGGAGAAGCTCACAGAGGAGCAGAAGAAGATCCTAAACCAGTATGAGCAGGCAACACTTGTAGAGACAAGACCTGCAACAGATTCAGCAGGACCATTTACATTTGGCGATCACAAGAGAAGAAAGAAAAAGTAGGTATAAAATATATGAAATGGACGAAGCTCACAATAGATACAACATGTGAAGCTGAAGACCTCATAAGCGCCTTCCTCGAAGAGGAAGGCGTTTTGGGTGTTCAGATAGAAGATAATATTCCCCTCACTGAGGAGGAGATGGAGACGATGTTTGTCGATCTCCTGCCGGATGATATGCCGGAAAATGATGGAACTGCAAAGGTGTCCTGTTTCCTTGACGATACATTTGACGTGCAGGAGATAAAGGATAAGGTGGCTGCAGAGATCAGGAGACTGTCAGAGTTTCTTCCTGTCGGAACAGGCGAGATAACCGAGAGTGAGACGAAGGAAGAGGACTGGAGAGACAACTGGAAGGCCTACTTCAAGCCATTCAGACTGTATGACAATATCATCATCAAGCCAACCTGGGAGGAAGTGCCGGAGGATGCAACGGACGAGGATATAGTTATTGAGATAGATCCCGGAACAGCATTTGGAACAGGTTCCCATGAGACGACGAGACTGTGCATAGGCCAGCTCAAGAAGTACATGAAGGATGGAGATGAGATACTCGATGCCGGAAGCGGAAGCGGTATCCTGTCATTTGTTTGCAATAAGCTAGGTGCAAAGCATGTTCTCGGTATAGACATAGATCCGATCGCTGTTGATGTGGCGGGAGAGAACAGAGATGTGAACCATATTCCTGCCGAGGCTGTGGAATTCAAGTGCGGAAATGTCCTTGAGGACCAGAAACTGGTAGAGTCAATAGGCGCAAATTATGATATAGTAGTTGCAAATATCCTTGCAGACGTTATAATTCCAATGTCGGCTGTAGTTCAGAAGTTTATGAAGGATGATGGTATTTTTATATCATCGGGCATTATAAACATAAAAGAGGATGAGGTCAGACAGGCTCTTCTTGACAATAACTTCGATATCGTAGATACTGTCTACATGAATGACTGGGTAAGCTTTGTCGCAAAAAAGCATGTATGAACCAGCGTGTGAGAGGAAATAATCAAATATGAACAGATTCTTTGTAGACGTAGATGGCAGAGATATAGGAACAGATATAAGCATAACAGGCGGAGACGTTAACCATATAAAGAACGTTCTCCGCCTTAAAGTGGGTCATGAGATAACTGTCAGTAACGGCAGAGGAAGAGATTATACGTGCAGTATATCGGAGCTTGGCAGAGACGAGGTTCTGTGCCGCGTCGAGGATGTGAATGATAACTTTGCAGAGCTTCCGGTGGAGGTTACCCTGTTTCAGGGATATCCAAAGTCGGATAAGATGGATCTTATAGTACAGAAGATGGTGGAGCTCGGTGTTTGCCGGATAGTTCCGGTATTCACTGCGCGCACCATAGTGAAGCTTGATGCGAAGAAGGCTGCAAAGAAGACCGAGAGATGCCGGATCATAGCGGAAGCTGCTGCAAAACAGTCCGGAAGGGGAATCGTCCCTGAGATCACGGAGCCGGTAACATTTGCACAGGCGATAGAGATGGCGAAGACTCTTGATATGAATATAATTCCATATGAGGAGGCGGAGGGACTTGCAAAGTCCAGACAGATCATCGCTGATGTGACAGCACCGTCCTCTGCCCGCAGAAGTCTGGGGGTATTCATAGGCCCGGAGGGTGGCTTTGCCAGGGAAGAAGTGGAACAGGCAATGGCGGCCGGGGCGGAATGTATAACTCTTGGACACAGGATACTGCGCACTGAGACGGCCGGACTGGCGGTTATGTCGATCATCATGTTCAGTGCCGACAGGGACAATTAGAACAATATTGTAGAGATTAGTGAAAGAAAGAAGCTTGAAGCCGGACGTATATCGGTTTCGGAATGGTGGAAGACAACATGGAAGCATATTTTGACAATTCAGCGACCACCCCGGTTTATCCAGAGGTGAGAGATCTTGTGGTAAAGTTAATGGAACAGGACTATGGCAATCCGTCATCACTGCACCAGAAGGGTGTGGATGCGGCCAGATACGTGAGCGATGCCAGGGATAAGATAGCCAGGCTGCTCAAGGTTCAGGCGAAGGAGATCGTGTTCACATCGGGAGGAACAGAATCCAACAACATGGCTCTGATAGGAGGCGCACTTGCCAACAGGAGAGCGGGCAACAAGATCATAACAACAGCAGTTGAGCATGCCTCAGTCGGCAGTCCGCTGACATTCCTTGAGGATATGGGCTTTGATGTTGTCAGGATCCCGACCGGAAGTGATGGCGTGGTAGATGTTGACCGGTTGGTAGATGAGGTAGATGACGATACGATCATAGTGTCAGTCATGTACGTCAACAATGAGATAGGTGCTGTCATGCCGGTGGAGGATATTGCCAGACGCATAAAGGAGAAGAATCCGAATGTACTCTTCCATGTGGATGCCATACAGGCATTTGGCAAATATGTGATATACCCGAAGCGTATGGGAATAGACATGATGTCCATAAGCAGCCATAAATTCCACGGACCAAAGGGCGTTGGAGCACTGTTCATAAAGGACAGAGTCAAGGTCAAGCCTGTGATATACGGTGGAGGCCAGCAGGGCGGAATGCGGTCAGGAACAGAGAATGTACCGGGAATAGCCGGAATGGCACTGGCTGCCGAGATGACCTACAGAGATCTCGATGCAAATGTAGCGCACATGAGAGAACTCAAGGAACATCTTATAGATGAACTCACACAGATAGACGATGTGTACAGTAATTCCGGGGATGCGCCCCATATAGCCAGCATAACCTTCAAGGGAGTGCGAAGTGAGGTCATGCTTCATGCTCTGGAAGAGAAGGGCATATATGTCTCATCCGGTTCAGCATGTTCGTCGAATAAACATTCCACAAGCAGCACGCTGAAGGCCATAGGTCTGTCACCTGAGAAGCTTGAGTCCACACTGAGATTCAGTTTTTCACCGGAGAATACAATGGAACAGATAGATTATGCAGTCGAGTGCTGCAAGGAACTTTTACCGATACTCAGAAGATATGTGAGGAAGAAATAGGAGGAAATATGCAGTACAAGGCATTTATGATAAAGTATGCCGAGATAGGCACAAAGGGAAAGAACAGATATATATTTGAAGATATACTCTGCAAGAACATCAACAGAAAGCTGAAGCCTTACGGAGATTTCTATATCCGCAAGGAGCAGGGAAGAATATTCGTTGAGTGCAAGTCGGATTACGACTATGAGGATGTGGTAAATGCCCTTGGAAAGGTATTTGGTATCGTTGGAATATGTCCTGTTGTGGTTGAGGAGAACACAGAGTTTGAGAACCTCAAGCAGAAGGTAATAGATTATGTTGAAAAGGCATACGACAGAAAGAACTTCACATTCAAGGTGTTCACCAGAAGAAATGACAAGACATATCCTATGACTTCAATGGATGTAAGCGCCGAGCTTGGACATTTCCTCCTTGAGGCGTTCCCTGATCTTGCAGTGGATGTGCACTCACCTCAGGAGATAATCAATGTGGAGATCAGAAAGGTAGCGTATATCTATTCGATCACAATACCTGGCCCGGGAGGACTGCCGGTTGGAACGAACGGCAGAGGAATGGCACTTCTGTCAGGCGGTATAGACAGCCCTGTTGCGGCATATATGATAGCCAAGAGAGGAGTTGTTGTGGAGGCGGTATACTTCCATGCACCTCCGTTCACAAGCGAGAGAGCAAAGCAGAAGGTTATAGATCTGGCATGTCTTGTGGCCGACTACTCAGGAGCCATCAGACTCCATGTTGTCAACTTTGCCGATGTACAGATGGCAATATACGACAACTGTCCTCATGAGGAGCTCACGATCATCATGAAGAGATACATGATCAAGATAGCGGAGGAGCTGGCTGAGAAGAATGACTGTCAGTGTACGATAACAGGAGAGAGCATAGGCCAGGTTTCAAGCCAGACTGTGTTCAGCCTGAACGTTATCAACCAGGTCAGCACCATGCCGGTGTTCAGACCATGTATAGGTATGGATAAGCAGGAGATAGTAGACATATCAGAGAAAATCGGAACATACGAGACATCTATACTGCCATACGAGGATTGCTGTACGACATTTGTTGCAAAGCATCCGGTTACACATCCGGTTCTCTCTGCGATAGAGAAGTCGGAGGCAAAGCTCACAGGAATCATCGAGCCATTGTACCGCAAGGCTGTAGATACGGCAGAGGTCGTTATGTGTCGCGCAAAGCAGTAATACAATATAAAACAGTGATAAAAGACAACAAAAAAGAGATGCTTCATAATAAGCATCTCTTTGATTATCAGATCCATATAACATACGGGGCAGAATAATGATTATTCTGCAAGGTATGGCTTCAGAGTAGCCATAATCTCATCGATACCGCTCTCTGCATGAATGTTAAGTTCGATAGGCTTTGAGATATCAAGACTGAAAATACCCATGATTGACTTTGCATCAATTACGTAACGTCCTGATACGAGGTCGAATTCTGCATCAAATTTCGCAATGTCATTGCAAAAGCTCTTGACCTTATCGATTGAGTTTAAAGAAATCTTAACTGCTGTCATAAATAGTCCTCCTAACCCTTGTAAGTTTTTTATGTACTGTCATTATTATATTTTTATAGAATACAAAAGTCAATATAAGGAGTGTAAAATACATGCTAAAAGGAATGTCTGTGGCTGCCACAACACTTGGCTGCAAAGTCAATCAGGCGGAGACTGACAGCATGCTCGACATGCTGAAGGCTGCCGGTGCAAATATAGTGGAATTTGACGAAAAAGCAGATATATATATAGTAAATACCTGTTCTGTGACCAATATTGCGGACAAAAAATCAAGGCAGATGCTTCACAGAGCCAGAAAGATGAATCCTGATGGAATAGTGATAGCCGCAGGATGCTATGTGCAGTCAGCCAGAGAGATTCTCGAGCAGGATGAAGCTATAGATATAGTAATAAGCAACAATAAGAAGAAAAGTATCACAGAAATAGTTAATGATTATATTAATGTGAGAAACAATGGAAAAAATGCCCCGGGTAAAGATCATGAAGCCATGGAATACTTCGTGGATATATCCAGAGAGACTGAGTACGAGGAGATGGGCGGCCATGTCCCTGTGGGACACACAAGGGCATATGTCAAGATCCAGGACGGCTGCAATCAGTTCTGCTCATACTGTATAATCCCGTATGTAAGAGGAAGGATAAGAAGCAGAAGCCAGGAGACGATCCTTGCAGAAGTATCAGAGCTTGCGGAGGCAGGAATAAAAGAAGTTGTGCTTACCGGTATACACATATCGTCATATGGCAAAGATAAGAATAATGAGGGAGCACTTATAGAGCTTATAGAGGCTATCTCAAAAATCAAAGGAATCAAGAGAATAAGGCTTGGTTCACTTGAGCCGGGGATAATAACAGAGGAGTTTGTGGAGAGGATTTCATCCAATTCGAAAGTATGTCCACACTTCCATCTGAGCCTGCAGAGCGGCTGTGATTCAGTGCTCAAGAGAATGAACAGAAAGTACACTTGCAAGCAATACTTTGAAAAATGTGACATGCTGAGAAAGGCGTATAAGTCCCCTGCGCTCACCACGGATGTGATAGTGGGCTTCCCGGGAGAGACTGAGGAAGAATTTGCAGAGACTGTCAGATATCTGACGGAGCTCAATCTGTATGAGATGCATATATTCAAGTATTCTCCGAGAAAGGGAACAGTCGCTGCCGCTATGAAAGAGCAGGTTGCTCCTAAGATAAAGAATGAGCGAAGCGATGTGCTGCTTAAGCTTGCCCATGACAACAAGACCGCATATGAAGCCCAGTTTGAGGGTTGTGAGCTTGAAGTCCTGGTGGAAGAGGTTGTAAAGAAGGACAATAAGACATATCTCAGAGGACATACGGAGAGATACATGGATATACTCATAGATGTGGGCGACATATCCATGCCGGAGAGTTTTGTGAACAGCTTTGTGTATGTGACATATACCCAAAATGGGGGAAACCTTCCTTTACTTTTGTAGTTTTTTATATTAGAATAGGAATGTTAATTGGCTCATGAGATAATAACAAGATGAGGACGTGATTTGATGAATAACGAAAGTACACAGAATATTGTTCCAATCAAGGACGCGACAGTGGACGTACGCGAGATAATTGGAGAAGTATACGATGCACTTACCGAGAAAGGATATAATCCGGTAAGCCAGGTTGTTGGGTACATAATGAGCGGTGACCCGACATATATCACAAGCTACAAGAATGCGCGAAGCCTGATCATGAAGGTGGAGAGAGACGAGATCATTGAGGTTTTACTTGAGGACTACATCAAGAATAACCTCGTGTAAAGGAAAAGAATAGTATGAGAATATTGGGACTTGACTATGGAACCAAGACGGTGGGAGTTGCCGTGAGCGATCCGCTCAAGATGACTGCCCAGCCGCTGGAGACGATAGAGAGAAAGTCGGCGAACAAGCTGAGACAGACACTTGCCCGCATAGAGGCCATACTTGAAGAGTATGGAGCGGCAGGAGAGCGCGACCGCATAGAGCTGATGGTGCTTGGCTACCCGAAGAACATGAACAATTCAGAGGGAGACAGATGCGAGGCCACCCAGGCATTCAAGGAGGATCTTGAGCGCAGAACAGGACTTGAGGTTGTTCTGTGGGATGAGCGCCTTACCACTGTGGAGGCAGAGCGGATCCTTATGGACAGCGGAGTGAGAAGAGAGAACAGGAAGACGTACATAGACAAGATGGCGGCTGCGGTCATACTGCAGAACTATCTTGATGCGAAGTGCAGCAGTCTGTGATAGACACAGACCTTCTGCCTTTGTTTTGTGTACGCCTGAAGAAGTATTAAGAGGTTTATATGGCAGAGAACAGGAAGACGGACAACAGTATCATATTTGAAGCAGAAGATGGAACAGAAGTGGAATTCTCGGTTGTGGAGCAGACCACACTTGGCGGCGTGAATTATCTGTTCGTTATAGACAAGGCGGATGATGAATCATTCCTTATCCTTCGCGAGAACAACGGAGCTGATACGGAAGAGATGGCAGCATACGATATTGTGGAAGATGAAAATGAATTAGAGGCGGTCATCAGGATATTTGACGAACTGCTTGAGGACGTAAATTTGGAGGTATAAGAAAATTGAATAAGAATAATAAAGAGACAGTGAAGATCATTCCTTTGGGCGGTCTGGAACAGATTGGAATGAATATCACTGCGATAGAGTATGAGGACTCTATCATAGTCATTGACTGCGGACTGGCATTCCCTGAGGACGACATGTTAGGAATCGATCTGGTAATTCCTGATGTCACCTATCTCAAGGAAAACGCGGACAAGGTCAGGGGACTCGTGGTTACCCATGGACATGAGGATCACATAGGAGCCATACCGTACATTGAGAAAGAATTAAACATGCCGATCTATGCGACCAAGCTGACCATGGGTCTTATAGAGAACAAACTGAAGGAACACAACCTTATGAACAACACCAGAAGAAAGGTTGTAAAGTATGGTCAGAATATAAATCTTGGGGCATTCAGAGTGGAATTCATCAGAACAAACCACTCCATAGCAGATTCGGCGGCCCTTGCCATATACACACCGGCCGGACTTATTGTCCACACCGGAGATTTCAAGATAGACTACACACCGGTATTTGGTGGAACCATAGATCTTCAGAGATTTGCTGAGCTCGGCAAGAAGGGGGTGCTTGCACTCATGGCTGACTCGACAAATGCTGAGAAGGAGGGCTTCACACAGTCAGAGAAGACAGTGGGAAGAACATTTGACAACCTGTTCAACGACAACAAGGATCACAGGATCATCATAGCGACATTTGCATCCAACGTTGACAGAGTACAGCAGATCATCAATTCAGCTTACAAGTATGGCAGAAAGGCTGTCATAGAGGGACGAAGCATGGTGAACATCATCACCACGGCGTCCGAGCTTGGATATATCAACATACCGGATAACACACTCATAGATATAAGCGAGATGAAGAACTACCCGGATGAGAAGGTTGTTCTCATCACCACGGGAAGTCAGGGAGAGAACATGGCTGCGCTGTCACGTATAGCTGCATCCATACACAATAAAGTAGCCATAAAGCCTGGTGATGTGGTCATTTTCAGCTCACATCCTATACCGGGAAATGAAAAGGCGGTATTCAAGGTTATAAATGAGCTCGAGGCGAAGGGTGCACACGTTATATTTGAGGATACACACGTATCCGGCCATGCCTGCCGTGAGGAGCTCAAGCTTATATATGCGCTCACAAGACCGAAATATGCAATACCTGTCCACGGTGAGTATAGACACCTCAAGAGACATGCAGAGCTTGCAGTTGAGATGGGAATCCCTAAGGAGAATGTCAAGATCATGACCACAGGCGATGTTCTTGAGATCGGTGAGGAGAAGTTCGACGTTGTCGGCAAGGTTCCTGCACAGGGAGTATTTGTGGATGGACTTGGAGTTGGAGATGTTGGAAATATCGTCCTCAGAGACAGACAGCTTCTGTCACAGAATGGCCTCATAATCATAGTTGTGACCCTGGACAGATACAGCAACCAGCTTGTTGCAGGGCCGGATATAGTGTCAAGAGGCTTCGTGTACGTCAGGGAGTCTGAGACACTTATGGAAGACTGCAGGATCACATGTCAGGAGGCTCTCGACAGATGCCTGAGCCGCGGCGTGACAGACTGGGGTAAGATCAAATCCGTGATAAAGGATGACATGGGAGAGTTCCTCTGGAAGAGGACAAAGAGAAGCCCTATGATCCTTCCTATAATCACAGAGGTGTAGAAGGGTGAGAAAATGACAGATACATTGGAACTTAGCAGACAATTGAATGCGTGCATCAAGGATTCTGATGTCTACAAGAATTATCAGTATTGCAAGGATAAACTTAGACAGAAACCAGAAAAACTTCAGCAGCTCATGGAATTTCGTAAGAAAAATTATGAAATACAGAATAACGAAATGCTTGACAATCCATATGATGAAGTTAATAATCTATTCATGGAATATGACTCCATAGTCCATGATACTATAGTCAATGACTTTATCAGGGCGGAGCAGAAGCTGGTGAGAATGATGAAGCTTGTATATGAACAGATAGCGGACGATCTTGATTTCGATATCATAGATGAGGACGCCCGGTGATTCGCGCTGGCTGAGATGTATTTGTGAACAAGGAGAATAACGATTATGGCTTTAGATAGTGCTAGAAGTATGAAGAAGATTCTGAGATTCCTTTTTGGACTATTCATCAATGTATGTATTTTATTTATATTGGTAAAGGCTTTCTCATACTCGTATGATTTTGCGTATCAGGTGTTTGCCACAAGGGCTGCGGATCCGGGCAGCAACCGGAAGGCAACTATACAGATAACTCAGGACGAGCCGCTTCTTGACGTGGCGGATTCCCTTAAGACGGCGGAGGTCATCAAGGACAAATACGCTTTTATTCTGAAGGTCAGAATAGGCGGATATGCAGATGATATCCAGCCTGGTACATATCAGATAGCACCGAGCGATACAAATCAGGAGATAATAGAGATCATAACGGGAAATGGCAAGAGTTCCTCGGGGGATAGCAGCGGAGACGACAGCGATGACTCCTCCAGCGAGGACAGTGCCGAGTAATAGACAGAGAGGATAATTATGGTATGTGATGAAAGACTTGCGTCATTTATCAATTCCTTCAATACAGACTACGATGAGGTTGTGACCTCGATCAGAAGAGAGGCAGAAGAGAACAGGGTACCTATCATAAGACGAGAGGCTGGAGAGTTCATCAAGATGTTGATTCTTATGAACAGGCCGAAGAAGATTCTTGAGATAGGTTCAGCCATTGGCTTTTCTGCCATTTTTATGAGTAGATTTCTGGATGATGACGCACATATAACAACTATAGAGAATTATCAGCCGAGAATAGAAGAGGCGAAGAAGAATATAGTCAGAGCCGGGGCTTCAGACAAGATTACTCTGCTTGAGGGCGATGCACTGGAGATATTACCAGAGATGACAGAAAGCTATGACATGGTGTTCATGGATGCAGCTAAGGGTCAGTATGGCAATTTTTTCACGGAGGCTATACGGCTGCTTGCTCCAAAGGGGGTATTGCTCTGCGACAACGTGCTTCAGGACGGAGATGTCCTTGAGAGCAGATTTGCAGTTACCAGAAGAAACAGAACGATACATTCAAGGATGAGAGAATACCTGTACGAGCTCACCCACAATGAACATTTGGAGACGGCCATACTCAATATAGGGGATGGAATGAGCCTCAGTATCAGGAAATAAACGAAAAATGGTTGGAGGAAACGATATGAGAGATAAGAAACCGGAGCTTCTTGTCCCGGCGGGCGGACTGGACACGCTCAAGGTGGCCGTGGACTATGGAGCTGACGCAGTGTATATAGGCGGACAGGCATTTGGCCTCAGAGCGAAAGCAGACAACTTTTCCATAGAAGAGATGAAACAGGGCGTGGAATATGCCCATGCACATAATGCCAAGGTGTATGTGACAGCTAATATATTTGCACACAACTATGATCTGGATGGAATAAGAGCTTATTTTGGCGAGCTGAAAGATACAGGTGTGGACGCTGTTCTTGTATCCGATCCGGGCGTGTTTACCATAGCTCGGGAGACTATGCCGGATATGGAATTACACATAAGCACACAGGCCAACAACACGAACTACATGACATACAAGTTCTGGTATGACCACGGCATAAAGCGGGTTGTGTCTGCCAGAGAACTGTCCCTTGCGGAGATATCACAGATAAGAGCAAACATACCGGACGATATGGAGATAGAGTCATTTATCCATGGCGCTATGTGCATATCATATTCAGGAAGATGCCTTCTCAGCAACTACTTCACAGGCAGGGATGCGAATCATGGTGCGTGCACCCATCCGTGCAGATGGAAGTATTCCATCGTCGAGGAGACCAGACCGGGAGAGTATATGACTGTCAACGAGGACGACAGAGGAACATATATATTTAACTCCAAGGATCTGTGCATGATAGAGTACATCCCGGAGATGATGGAAGCCGGAATAGACAGTTTCAAGATAGAGGGGCGTATGAAGACTGCTCTGTATGTGGCGACCGTTGCCAGAACCTACAGAAAAGCCATAGATGATTATATGGAGTCAGAAGAGAAGTACAGAGCAAACATGGAATACTACAAGAGAGAGATAGCCAAATGCACATACAGGCAGTTCACAACGGGATTTTATTTCGGGAAGACAGACTCAGAATCACAGATATATGATAATAACACATATGTAAAAAACTATACGTATATTGGAACTGTGAGAGAGGTTACCCCGGATGGCTGTGTATGCTTTGAGCAGAAGAATAAGTTTCTGGTGGGAGAGAAGCTTGAAGCCATGGGCTTTGATGGAACAAATATAGAGTGCGAGGTTCAGGCGATATACGACGAGGAAGGAAACAGTATGGACTCCGCGCCGCATCCAAAGCAGAAATTGAGGGTGAAGCTTGATAAGGAGCTTGAGACCGGTATTATACTGAGAAGAAAAGAGTGATCATAAGGATGTCTGGATGTCAATCCAGGCATCCTCTTAATTTGCCAAGAGCTTTTTTCTCTATGCGCGATACATATGACCTGGAGATCCCGAGCAGCCTGGCTACCTCCTTTTGGGTGAGAGGTGACTGCCCGTCAAGACCGTAGCGCATACATATGATCTCCCTCTCCCTGGATGAGAGGAGCGATGATATGCAGGAGGGAAGCAGGCACAGGTGGTCGTCCTGTATCATTTTGTCCAGAACGTTGACGTTCTCCGAACCTATGATGTCAAGGATGACGATCTCGTTACCCTCTTTATCAGTGCCGATGGGATCGTAGATCGAGACCTCACGCGCCTTCTTCTTCTCGTGGCGGAGAGTCATGAGAAGCTCGTTTTCGATACATTTGGCGGCGTATCCTGACAGTTTGCAGCCTTTGTCGGGTCTGTAGCTGTCTATGGCTTTGATGAGACCTATCGTGCCTATGGACAGAAGATCCTCGGGATCCCTCACGGCGGAATTGTACTTTCTGGATATGTGGGCGACCAGACGGAGATTGTACTCTATCAGAATGCTGCGGGCAGCCTTGTCGCCGGACAGGCACAGCGCAATATATTTTTTCTCTTCTTCGGGAGTTAGTGGGTTTTTAAACGCTTCCATATATGAGCTGCTCCCGTAATTTGATTGTACTGGCTGTACATATGATGGACGGGCTATTTTACAATTAGTACAGTCAGCTTGCTTATATAATATGTTTATTGTGCAGAAATAGTGCCTATCCACCCTGTAAAAAAGCAAAAATCTGATAAAAGTGCAAAAAGATGTATCAAAATATGTACAAAATGTTTAAAATGTGAAAATACTGTGATATAATACGCTTTAGGTATTTGGATAATTCTGCCTGTGCGTAGAATTGCGAGAGACGTGAGGAGGGTATTTAGAGAATGCGATTAAGCGTGGGACGTAAGAAGATCAGAATTGGAGATGTCCTTGTAGCAGCGGGGGCTATCACGGAGGAACAGCTTCAGGAAGGACTTGCAAAGCAGAAGGAGACCGGCAGAAAGCTTGGTAACGCCCTGGTTGATCTGGGATTTATAAGTAACGACATGCTGATTACGGTACTTACAACCCAGTTGGGAATTGACTACATAGAGCTCAAGGGAGCTAAGATCGAGGAGAAGGTTATACACATGGTGCCTGAGAACATGGTCACCAAGTATCAGGCCATACCTATAGAGATAGATCCTGATAACCCGAACATCCTCAAGGTAGCCATGGCAGATCCAATGGATATCATGGCCATGGACGATATTGGTCTTGTGACAAATCTTCAGGTAGAGCCGATGCTCGCATCTGAGGAGGGAATCAGGAATGCCATAGACAAGTATTACGGAAGCGCTCAGGCTATGGAGGCTGCTGAGGCCTACAGACAGGAGCAGCAGAATGTGCTCGGCGGAGGCGACGAGGAAGAGGGCAACGAAGAAATCGATAATTCCCCTATCGTACTTCTGGTTAAGCAGATCATCGAAGGCGGAGTAAGACAGAGAGCGTCAGATATACATATAGAGGCTCTGGAGAATAGCGTCAGAGTCAGATACAGAATAGATGGTGCACTTAAGCAGGTTATGTCATACGACCTCAGCATACTGGCAGGTATCACAGCCCGTATCAAGATCATAGGCGGTATGGATATAGCAGAGAAGAGAAAACCACAGGATGGTCGTATCACCATCATGGTTGACAGAAGAGAGTTTGATGTCCGTGTTTCTATCCTTCCAACAGTTTTCGGAGAGAAGACGGTTATGAGACTTACATCCAAGGACGGTCTGACAAAACCGAAGAGTGCCCTTGGTTTCGATGCAGAGCAGGAGAAGGTTTTCGATAATATCCTCAGCAACCCACATGGTATCATCCTTGTAACGGGACCTACAGGATCAGGAAAATCAACTACACTGTACACATCACTCAGTGAGCTTAACACAGAGGATGTTAACATCATCACCGTTGAGGACCCTGTCGAGGCGAACATCAACGGTATCAATCAGGTGCAGGTTAATAACAAAGCGGACATGACTTTCGCGGCAGCCCTCAGATCTATCCTTCGTCAGGATCCGGATATCATCATGATAGGAGAGATCCGAGACGGTGAGACAGCAGGAATCGCCGTACAGGCCGCTATCACAGGACATTTGGTTGTATCGACACTGCATACTAACTCAGCGGCTTCGACCATCACCCGTCTTATCGATATGGGTATTGAGTCATACATCGCCGGTGATGCTGTTGTTGGAGTTATTGCACAGAGACTTGTGCGAAGACTTTGTACCACATGTAAGCAGCCAAGACTTGTGGAGGATGATGAGAGAGTTCAGCTCGGTGTTCCGGCTGACGAGGAGGATGTCATCATCTACGAGCCACAGGGATGCCCACTGTGTAACGACACAGGCTATTCAGGACGAATCGGTGTATACGAGATGATGCCTGTATCAAGAGAGCTTCAGGCTGTTATCGCTTCCGGAGCTACAGCGGATGTCATTGAGAAGCAGGCCCTCAAGGAAGGAATGCTCACACTGAAGATGGGAGCTGCCAAGCACGTTCTTGATGGTATCACATCCATAGCAGAGATGAACAAGATTGTTCACAGTACAGTGACCGTGGCCGAGGGAGTGGACATGGGAGAGCTGTAAGATATAAGAGATATATAATGAGATTATATATAAATTGTAATTATTAATGCAAAAGGGAAAGGAAGGGACAAGTTATGTTAGACATGAAGGAATTACTTGCCTTCTCTGTAGAAGCAAAGGCGTCAGATGTTCATATAGCTGTAGGTATACCACCTAAGCTCAGAATCAACGGTAAGCTCACCGAGGTTGAGGTTCCGGCACTGTCACCTGCTGATGCGGCAGAGGCAATTGGATCTACTATGAAGGATAGGCATAAGGCCATACTTCAGGACAGAGGAGAGGTCGATTTCTCATTCGACTCACCTGAGACCGGACGTTTCCGTGTCAATGTATTCATGGACAAAGGAAACATGGCAGCAGCGTACAGACGAGTTGAGACACAGATCCCAAGACCTGACCAGCTTGGTATTCCAAGGGAGGTTGTGGAGCTCTACAAGAGAAAAAGAGGTCTGGTTCTCGTAACAGGACCTACAGGTTCTGGTAAGTCGACCACACTTGCTTCTATTATAAATAAGGCGAATGAGAACCTTACGGATCATATCATCACACTGGAGGATCCTATAGAGTACATTCACCATCACAACAAGGCAATAGTTAACCAGCGAGAGGTTGGTATGGATACACTCAGCTATGCGAATGCACTCCGTGCAGCACTCCGTGAGGATCCTGATATCATCCTCGTAGGAGAGATGCGAGATCTTGAGACTATCTCCACAGCCATAACCGCTGCCGAGACAGGACACTTGGTATTCTCCACACTGCATACAATCGGTGCGGCATCAACCATCGATCGTATCATAGATATCTTCCCTACAAACCAGCAGCAGCAGGTAAGAGTTCAGCTCGCGATGGTTCTTGAGGGAGTTATCTCACAGTCACTTCTTCCTATAGCGAGCGGTAACGGACGAGTTGCAGCCTTCGAGGTAATGCTTGCGTCACCTGCTATACGAAGTCTGATACGAGAAGCCAAGACTCATCAGATCCAGTCAACTATCCAGACAAGCAGAGCCTTAGGTATGATCACTATGGACGATGCATTGTATGATCTGTATGCTTCAGGAACCGTCACAAGAGAGGTTGCCATGACATACGCACAGGATCAGCAGTACCTGAGAAAGAAGATCAACGGACAGTAAGATATATGGAATAATCGATTACCATATGGAAAAATGTGGTATAATGACCAAG
This sequence comes from Coprococcus sp. OM06-34AC, assembly GCF_003462545.1. Lineage (NCBI taxonomy): Bacteria > Bacillati > Bacillota > Clostridia > Lachnospirales > Lachnospiraceae > Coprococcus > Coprococcus sp. OM06-34AC. The sequence continues at coordinate 430,962 of NZ_QTZF01000001.1, read as the reverse complement.
TCACATTGTGCACATTGCCTAAAAAATAACGTGCAAATAATTAAATGTTGATTAAATCTGTGTGGTATAGTAAGATATTTTACATATAATTTATGTTGCATTATTGCGCTTTTAAAGTGCAGATACATGAAAACGTAAGAATATTAAGATTGGGTCGGAGGAGAGACAATGGCAGTATTTAATTACAAGGTTGTTGACAGAGATGGTAAGAATAAAAAAGGTACCATCGAGGCCCCTAACAGAGACGGTGCTGAGAAGAAGCTGAAGTCAGAAGGCTACTCGATCATGAGTCTGACGGAGCAGAGCAGCCCGCTCGGGGGTATAGGATTTAAGAAGAAGGTCAAGTCAAGAGACCTGGGTGTATTCTGTAAACAGTTCTCGGCGGTCATCAAGGCCGGTGTTACCATCATATCCGCACTGGAGCTGATGGGGGATCAGATTGAGAACAAGACACTGAGAAAGGCCATAGCAGATGCGCGTACATATGTAGAGAAAGGTGGAACTCTGGCGGATGCGCTCAGAGTTAACCCGGATGTATTCCCGCCTATCATGATCAACATGGTGTCGGCTGGTGAGATGTCTGGTAATCTTGAGATTTGCTTGGACAGACTGGTAGAGCATTTCGAGAAGGACAATGCATTGTCATCCAAGATCAAGGGTGCCATGACATATCCTATAGTAGTTCTCTGTGTTATGGTTATAGTTATCATAGTAGTGTTGGTAGCGGTTATACCAAACTTCTCAAGTATGTTTGAAGAGATGGGAACTCAGCTTCCACTCGCAACTCGTATGATGATGGCGGCGGCAGATTTCGTTATGTATAAGTGGTGGCTGCTCATAATCATAGTGGCAGCTATAGTGTTCGGTGTTAAGTTCTTCAAGAAGACACCGTTTGGCGAACAGCTCTTTGCGAACATAGGACTTAAGGCTCCAATATTCGGAAATCTGAATGTTAAGACAGCCTGTGCAAGATTTGCAAGAACCATGAGTACATTGATGGCGTCAGGTATATCGATGATAGATGCTGTTGAGCAGGTTGCAAAGATGATGGATAACAAGATTATCAGAGACGGCCTGATGGATGCTAAGGTTCAGGTGTCCAAGGGTGTACCGCTTTCAAAACCACTTAAGGATATGACGATGCTTCCACCGATGCTCTCAGCCATGACAAAGATTGGTGAGGAGACAGGAGATATAGAGGAGATGCTCAGCAAGGTTGCTGACTACTATGACGAAGAAGTTGAGGCGGCAACAAATGCGCTTACAGCAGCTATGGAACCTATGATTATGGTTCTTCTTGCAGGTGTTGTTGGCATGATAGTTGCAGCGGTATATGGACCTATCATGAGTATGTACGATGCTATGGATAATGTATAAACAAAAGAGGAAATTAGATGAATAGAAATAAAGGCTTTTCACTGGTGGAGCTTATCATAGTCATAGCTATCATGGCTATTCTCGCCGGAGCACTTGCACCGGCGCTCATAAAGTACATAGCAAAGTCAAGAAGATCGACCGATGTGTCGAACGCCCAGACTATAGCGACGGCAGTCGCCAATGCCTTATCGGTAGAGAAGGCATATGATGATGCCACACCTGGTGATTACCCGGTGAATACCGATGGCACACAGCTTGGCACATCGAATGCGTTCACATCAGAAGTCACAAGTCAGCTTGGGACAAGTACATTCAAGCCAAAGTATGACAAGGACAAGCAGTTCACTATCACAGTCAATAGTGATAAGGCTACATTCACCGTAAAGGTGGACAGCTCAGAGCTGTATCCGGATGTGTGTGATGCTTACAAGTAACATACGTCTGGTAGCTATTTGATATATCATGTATGACCTGCATGATAACTAAAAAGGTTAAACCCGGTAGAACGAGGATGCCGGTTTGATATAGTGCAAAGCACATAACAACACACAATAAACAACTAAAAAGGAGAGTAATATTATGAAGAAAAACAACAAAGGTTTCTCATTAGTAGAGTTAATTATCGTTATTGCTATCATGGCAATCCTTGCTGGAGCTCTTGCACCGGCACTTATCAAGTACATCGCTAAGTCAAGAAGATCAACAGATGTATCAAATGCACAGACAATCGCAACAGCAGTTACAAACGCACTTTCAGTAGAGACAGCTTACGATGCAGCAGAAGCTGGTGATTATACATTATCAACAACAAAGCCTGTTGCAGTAAATGGAACTGGCGCTGCATTTACAAGCGAGGTTGTATCACAGCTTGGTTCAGCTGCATACAAGCCAAAGTATGATAAGGATCAGTCATTTATGTTTACACTTAGCTCAGATAAGTCTACTTTCACTGTAACAGTTAATGGTTCAGAGCTTTACCCAGACGTATGTGCAGAATACAAGTAAGATTCTGACAGACTTGTGTAAACTTACGGATTGTTCATGAGAACATGATTGATGTTACATAAGTGTAGCACAGACGGTGATTATACCTGTTGCAACCTCGTACAGGCAGTGAGTGTGATCATCGTCAGGTGCTGACACATTATCTACTATTTATATTTATAGTAGCTGGGGATTTTCCCCGGTTGCTATATCTTTACACAGAGCTGAATATGAAGGAAAGAATGTTATATAGAGTGTTATATAGTCTGATCCTTTATACTCACTCTTTCTTTGCAGTCAGCGGTTTTTTGTATATGTGACATGTCACATAGCATGACTTATGGCGGCAACTGGCTTACCTAGGTAGAGCTGGTACTTATTTTTCAGTGAGTTTCTTCTATATAAAAGGGTCATTATGTGGATGAGATGAGCTATTAAAAGGGTGACAGAATGTTGACCTTTATCCGGAAAGCACTTATCCGGAACAATTATATGAATGGGGTGAACAGCGGTAAGCTGGTACTCAAAGCAATGTGGAATTTTCCATACAAAACTACTGATTAGCGAGGGAGGCTATAAAAATGGCGAGTAATAATAAAGTCTTAACAATCGACATTACAAATGAAAGTATTACTATCGTTGAAGTTACACCTTCAAACAAGAAGCAGTCAACGATACACAACGCTATCATCTTCGAGACACCGGAAGATGCCTATGAGGATGGCGTGATCAGAGACAAAGAGAGAATAGCAGAGGCGATCAAGTCTCAGCTCTCAGCAAATGGAATAACAAACAAGAACGCGATATTCGTTCTTACCTCTACAAAAATCGTTAACAGAGAGGTTCTTGTACCTTTCGTTAAGGAGAACAAAATTAAAGGAATTATTAATGCGAACTCATCAGAGTATTTCCCTGTTAATATAGAGGATTACGTAGTGTCTCATACAGTGCTTGAGACAGTTACTGATGAAGAGAATAACAAGCAGCTCAGAGTCCTTGCAGTCGCTGCACCAGAGAACATGGTAAGATCATACTATGATCTCGCAGCTATGGCTGGACTGAAAGTAGTAGCACTTGATTATATTGGTAATGCAATGCTTCAGTTGATCAAGACTCAGACAACAGAGGCAATGACAACTATGGTAATCCAGTTGGGCAGTGAATCAACAGTGCTCAACATCGTAAAAGGAGATACACTTCTCCTTCAGAGAACAGTTCCGTACGGTACCAATGTGGTAGTCAACGAAGTTATGGATGCGAAGGGCGTGGATGCAACTACAGCTATGACTCTTCTCCAGAACGAGAGACTCCTCACAGTTGATTTCGATGACAATGCTATAACAGGAGCATTCAGATATCTCATCAACAATATCGGCCGTGTGATGGACTTCTTCACATCAAAGAATCCTGATAAGCCTATTGATGATGTATTCCTCACAGGTGATGGAGCCCTTATCAAGGGAATCGATGGACTGTTCAAGGTTCAGCTCAATGTATCGACCAGAGTAATGGATACATTGTATAACATCAAATTTGACCCAAAGATTGATCTTAAGATTTATAATCCTGTATATCTCATGGTTCCTATCGGAGCTGCCTTTGACCCTATGGGCTTCGAGCTTGGTGAGACTGGCAGCAAGGGCGGTACAAGCAGTGTTGACACAACACCACTGGTTATAGCATTTATCATCATAGCAGTCATAGTTGCAGGTGGTGTTACAGCGTACTCGTTCATAGCTAAGAACAAGGCTCAGTCAAAGCTTGACCAGGTGAACAGAGATATTGATTCTATCAAGGATATAGAGCAGATCGTACAGGACTATGAGGATGCAGAGTCTGTATACATGGATGCTCAGAATATGTATAGCTACACAGAGAACCTCAATGAGAATGTTGGAACACTTATTGCGGAGCTTGAGGACAAGATGCCAAAGGGAATCAGTCTTACAGCGTTTGATTCATCTTCAACAGAGGTTAGTTTCACAGGTAACACGAAGTCGTACGAGGATATAGCTGCATTTGCAATAAACCTCAAGGATATAGAGTGCATAGACAATTCATTCGTTCAGTCTGTCACAGAGAATGTGGATAAGCAGAGCGGGGATACAACATACGACTTTACAGTTACATGTATCTACAAGGATGTAAATGCAGATGACACCGAGACTTCAACAGATGAAGTATCAGTTAATTAAGGAGGGACTATCATGGATTCAATCACAAAGGGTCAGAGAAATCTATTATTATTCATATTGGGAATTGCTATCTTAGTGCTTCCTATAAGATTCCTTGCCATGAGCAATTTTGATGACAAGAAGAGTATTGAAAGTCAGTACAACGAGAGACAGACATATTATAACAGCCTGCTTGAGAAGGATGCGAACAGACAGCAGTACATAGCTGACACTGAGAAGTACAAGGCAGACTATGAGGCTGTTCTTGCAGAATTTCCATCAGAGCTGTATCAGGATAACACAATCATGTATTTACAGGGTGTAAAGGATAAGTATAAGTTCAACTTCCCTACTGTAACAATGGGGGAGGAGACACTTTTCTATACACTTGGCGCAGGCGCTGTGGGCGACGTTACCGTTGCTGATAATTCAAGTGCTTCAACAGATGCAGCAGCATCTGACGTGACTATAGATGAGTCAGCAGCTACAGCATCAGGTTACAACTGCTATTCAGCATCATTCCCTGTCACATACGAGGGAGACTACAAGGATATCAAGGATGTCATCGACTACATCAAGAATGGTGATTACAGAATGACTCTTGACGATGTCACTATAGCATTCAACGAACAGACAGGAAAGTATGAGGGAGATATGACTATAACCTCATATGCAGTAAACGGTGATGACAGAACTACAGATCACGCAGATGTGAATGTACAGACAGGTACAAACAACATCTTTGGAAACCCAACAGTAAAGTCTACTACGACTACGACCACAACAACAGCCCAGTAGATGCATACACTTAAATGGAGTGAACAAATAAATGGTTAAATCAAACAATAAAGGATTTAGTTTAGTAGAGATTATAATCGCTGCTGCCATATTTGCCATTCTGATATATCCGATAACTAATGCATTGATCACAGCAACGAAGACAGGTACTACATCGACGAAGAAGCAGTATGCAGTCGAGAAGGCTGAGGAGATCATGGAGATCTTTAAGACCGCTGATCTGTCAGGAAATGTGAATATTCCTGATGGCAATGGAACAAAGACATATTCCTTTACAAAGGGAACACCATCGGGAAAGTCTATTACATTGCCGAATTCTAAAACGGCGGAATATTCGGACACAACCTATACCTGCAACGATGTATCCATAGGAAAATCTTATGAGACCTACACCTGTCAGGTGGATGTGAATGATGCGGCATATCAGGTCCTTAAGAATGGATATGTGCTTGCAGGTCTTGATGGTGGTGCGACATTCAAGAGCGATGAAAGTGGCGCCATACAGACTAATGCTACGGAATCGGGAACTATCAGAAATCTGGACAGCAAACAGTCAGCTATCATTATAGGTGCCACCTATAATGTAGCCGCAACAGGCAGCAATCTTGATAATCTCGCATATCAGTATTTCCTGGATGCGAAGCTTGACGTGCTGAGAAAGTATGATGTGCAGTACAACCATTATCTTTCCGGTGGTGGAACATTCGATGAGGATCATTTCCAGAAGAATACCAAGATCAAGATATCAAAGCTGGGATCCACATATACAGTTGAGTGTTATGTGGAATACACAGATTATACAACGGTCTCAGTTATCAGATCACAGTATGAGAGCTCAGGCAAAAATGTATACAAGCCTACAACCTTATATGGTGATGGAATAGTATACAAGCAGGAGTTTACGAATGGTCTGCCACCTGTGTATCTTCTCTATGTTCCGGCGATATACAATGGTTCATACTGTACGACAGATACCATAACGGTGGATAATTCAGGAATATCTGAGAAGGCGGATGTGTATGTATTCGAGACGACAGCAGAGCTCAGCGATACATACAAGAAGATCATACGTGAGCAGTTCAATGTGGCGAACGTTGATGATCTTACATATACGAATGCAGGAAAGAACACCAAGATGTCAGATGTCAAGGTGAGACTTAAGCTGGCAGCGGGAGCAAAGTCGTCAGATCTTAATGTATATGCCAACTTTGACTTTGACAATGTTAATTCTGACTATCCTGTAGCTCGTTTGACAGAGGATCAGAGTGACAGTGTATATATGTACGATATAACAGTTACTTTGACAGATAGTAAAGGAAACAAGACGACGGTTACTGGAACAAGGGGGAAGTAACAGATGATTGAGAGATTAAAGCGAAAGCTTAGGCATAACGATGATCACGGTTCAAGTTTCGTCCTTGTAATAGTCGCAACCACATTTATGTGCATTCTTGCTTCAGCGATACTTATGGGAGCTATGATGACATACAAGCTCAAGTTTTATAAGCTGAATTCCCTGAATAACTTTTATGAGGTAGAAACTGCACTTGATGAGATGTATGCGGGGGTAGGCGCAGCGACCAATGAGCACCTTTATTCAGCGTATACAACTACGGCTGAATTGGTTGTTGTGTATGATACTAAGGCTCAGGCGTATACTACCCTTGACAATAAATCGGCAAATGAGCTTTTCAAAAAGCTTTTCATGACAGGCTTTGTTGCAGATACAAACTATAAGAGCCTTAAGAACGTGACAGATACACTTCAGTCTTTCATATCTAATGAGTATGATGCAGTGGACAATCCGGATGGTGTCAGACTTGATACATCGAACATGAAGCTTATATATACTGATGTTAATAACAAGACAACAACTCAGTATTATAAGAATAATGGAGGAATTAAGACGGAGAAGCAGTCGGGTTACGAAAATGACAAGGTTCAGTCTGTCACATTCAAGAATGTGTGTGTTAAGAGAAGTGTGAATCTGCAAGGATCAACAGCAGGAACCTATGAGCAGTCTATCACTACGGACATTGTTCTCACGGAGCCTGAGTACAATGTTTCGTTTGATACAAGCAGTGTATCAAACAATACATTGTATGAATATGCGATACTTGCGGATATGGGTGTCGAGGTAGGAGAGGACAACGACAACCGGACAACCGACGCACAGGTTAAGGGTAACATCTACGCAGCAAGCGATTATTACAATAAGGATTATAATGATGTAGCCGAGACAAAGGTTACGAACAAATATGAGAGTAAGCCTAGTACAATGTGGGGAACAAAGGACAGCAGTGCTTATTCCGGAATATTTGTAAATGGAAAAAATACATCACTTACACTCAACTCTGATGTTGTTGTGTGTTCAGGTTCTCTTGCAGCATACAATGGAGCAGAGATAAACCTTTCAGGTCGTACACAGACTCTTTCAGAGCTTTGGGCAGACAATATTGTCATAGGTGGAAAGGATGGCGGTTCTCTTAAGGCTTCTGCTGATGCATACATATTTGATGATACAGAGCTTAACGCAGAGAAGGCGAGTCTTAAGTTTACTCAGGGCAGCTATTTTGGATATAGCTACAATGCACAGGATACAAGAAGTCTGAATTATCTCAGACAAAAAGGATATCTTGCAACAGGATATAAGCTCAGATCACACTTTAGTGATAGTGCAATTATTGTAAATGGTAAGAATTCAACACTTGACTTACAGGATCTTAATTCACTGTATATAGCAGGTAAGTCATATATCGAATTCTCAAAGATTGCTGCTTCAAGTGTTCCTGAGGACGATGAGAATATAACAGTTGATGAGAATGCAGATTACGCATTCACAACACTGGAGGATTATTCTACAGGACAGTCTCTTGATGTGAAGACAAATCAGCTTATGTTCCTTACCCAGTGGTCTGTAGTGAACAACACTGAGAAGGTTGACCCTGACACAGGAATCACTACAGTTACACTTCAGTTCCCAAAGACATTTGAGGCAGATGCGAACATACTTGATCTGTATGATGATTTCCTCAATGATCTTGCTACAGAGGGAGATAAGGGTGTAACAGCAATTAAGCAGACTGTTTCAGGACATGATTATTACTATCTGTATATTGAGGATGGAAAAGATTCATCCAATGTAAGCAATGCAGAGAAGTTTGCAGAGAAATATTATAAGCTTCTTCAGGATTACGGTGATGAGATAAGCAGTAAACTCTATAATGTACAGAAATATGAGCAGTTCCAGGTTAAGCTGGTTCTTCCGGCAGAGGGCAAGATAAATGCAAGCGGTGCTGTCACAGATCAGAATAACGATGATTCGCTGTTCCTGAGAGCATCCACAACTACCACAATGGATGTGGCTACAGCGCTTGATAATGTTTCAACAGGCAAGGTGTTTACTAACATCCTTGGTAACAAGGGTTCAGACAACAATAAAAAGGTATTTAATGACCTCAAGGCGGATGCTGCAGAGCTTTCAGGAAGTTCAGTTGCAAATGATGAAGAGACTACAAGTAATTTCCTCTCATATATGTATATAAATATGAAGGATCATCTGTCAGTTCTCAACAAGAAGGATGAGGCAACTAAGCCTGATGTAAATGCGTGGGAGATTGCAGGCTATAGCAAGTCAGCAAGTGGATATACAAGTACATATAATAAGGATAAAGATGAATATTCATATGATTACAGTATCACTCCTTTAAATCACTATGTTGATTTTGCTTATGTATTTAGCAGGAACCTTTCAATTGAGAATACAATTGGAAATGCAACAGATAATGAGGCTAAAACCATAGTTATCAATTCTGGTGATGTTAAGCTCCAGCCAAACAATGGTGATGGATCATTCCAGGGAATTATAATTGCCGGTGGTAATGTAAGATTTGATGAGAATGTTAAGAGCTTCAGAGGTATGATAATCACTGGATCAAAGCTTATAATTGACCATAATATGTCAATATCAGCAGACGCTGCATTTGTTGCAAATCTTCTTGAACAGTGTTCAGAGAGCACAGACGAAAAGCTCAATACGCTTACAACAAAGGTGCTGAAGAACTATACATCATCCAAGAGCGAAGGTAACACAGAGGTAACAGGAGCATCAATATCAGACATCTCATATGAAGATATTCTTGTATTCCAGAACTGGAAGAAGAATGTTGAATAGGGGGTGTAGCTGATGAAGAATTGTATAAAATCAAATAATGGATACACGCTTATAGAGATGATAATTGTTATTGCTATAATTGCAGTAATGTCAGGCGTGGGCTTTCTCACTATATCATCAATAAGAGCGTCTCAGGCAACTGCTTCACTGCAGAAGTTTGACAGTGAATTGTCGGCGCTTGAGATGAGAACTAGGACGCAAAAAAGTGGAGAGGCGGTAAGGATAGTCCAGAATGGTGCTAATTACGATATTTTCTATGGTATATGCGCTGATGGAAGGGCGGAGTCATTTACTGCTAATTCATCTGCACCTGACAAGGTGCTGGAGAGAGTTACGATATATTATGCTGACGATTACGATGCAGATTCAGTGACTACTCCTCTTTCAGAGCAGGTTATTATTATCAGGAAATCTGACAGTCAGGTGCTGACTGGATATGGAGAGTATCGTTTCTGCAAGTATAACAGCAACAATACTGTTGGAAGGGTCAACCTGAACCAGTATACAGGCGGTCATACATATGGAAAGAATTAGGGGGTGTGAAGAATGATATGTAGAAATAAAGACAAGGGCTTCACATTCATAGAGCTTATACTGTATATGGCAATCTTGGGAATATTCATGGTTGCTGTCATGTCCCTTATATCTACAACTGTTGCGTCACATAAGAAGCAGTCGTCCAGACAGAAGCTTCAGTCTCAGGCGACTGAGACATATGATGCGATAGCAGACATACTGATGGGGGCAAGTGATATCAAGATTGATGGAACTGCTTACGTACAGACTGGAACATCATTCACTCAGGTTACAGGAAGCTTTATTGTTCCTGAGGATACGTATGTGAAATCCGCAGGATCGGGAAGCACACTCCGTAAGCAGGGAGGCGTTGCTGATGTAATCCAGGATATAGTGTCAGATAGCGGTGTGATAAAGAAAAAAAGCAATAGCTATGATATAGCGGATGTTAAGCCTTTTGGCGGCGCTGGTGCTTCAGAGGATGTGCACACATTTATAGATGCTGATTATCTGTGGGTTCAGTATTCATCTGAGCTAGATAAGACTGCATTCTGTACGATTACCTACAGCAAGACAGACAAGAAATTGTATGTTTTCAGACAGGAGATGAGTGATGAAACGCTTAATCAGGCAAAGCAGGATCTCAAGAGCAGCGATTCAGCAAAGGTAAATCAGGCACAGGCGGTGCTTTCATCGTGTACAAAGTATGTGGATGCAAGCTCCAAGAAAGGTACAGTGCTTGCTAACAACGTGAAAAGCTTTCAGCTTCAGGTCAATCCTGCAGACAATAGTGTTGCAGTGATTATTGGATTTGAAGACACAAAAACAAAAGAGACATATAAAGTAACAAGTGTAGTTGGACTCAGAAATTCATTCGTGCTCAAGAAGCATGAGTGGGATTAATAGAGGAGGAAAATACAGTGTTTAAGAATAAAAAAATAGTCTTATCATCTATAGCTATTATATTCGCACTTGTAGTCAGCTCTATATTTGTGAATTATACACTGGCTAACTCCGATTCTCAGGCTTCCCTGAGTGATGCGAACGGCAGCGGAAGCAAATCTACAAGTCTGACAGGATTGTCCAATATCGATCTGGCAGTCAAGAACTCCAACGATGCTGGCAAGAAACAGACAGGAGAGGACAAATTCAGAATCGTCCAGATAGTACCTGATTCATATAGTGGTAATGCAGATATGGATGAGAAGCTGAAGGAAACCGTCACTGATAGCAAGTTTTCAGGTGATGCGAAGAAGCTGACAGGATACGATTCAACAACATATCTTTGGAGATATGTATATGCAGGTGAGTATTTCAGACTTGCAGTGTTCAATGGATATAAGACGATAAGCGATAACATGGCTGCCGGTGCGGTGACTCTTACAACTTGTACAGTCAGCGAGCTGAACAGCATGGATACAACAGCCCAGGGAATCCTCAATCAGGCGGATTTCATATATATTTGGGCAAATGGTGCCAGTGATTATGCCAGCACATCAAATGATATAAGCGAGGATCTGTATAACTGGCTGGATGCGTATGCTACAGCAAACTCACATCCTATAGCATTGTGTACAGGAACTCTGTGTACATCAGAGCCAGAGCTTATAACAGGAAATAATGATGATTACAGAATGGGTGCACTTGCATACAAGCTGATCACCAAGGGTGCTGTGGCAAGATATGATAATGTCCTTGTTACAGAGCCGGATTTCTTTAAGACACTTTATCAGGAGGCAGATGATAACAAGACGACTCCTGATATAAACAAGACAACAAAGACGATCTCTGACTTTATTCTTCAGGCAGAGAGAAAAGCCAGCGAGGGTGGTAGCGATTACCTTAACTATGGAACATACTATAAGTGGTATGAGGGTGTATCAATACTTGATTTCCTTGATGGTAACATACCGGATAATATCAAGGATTCCACATATGATAAGGCTGGTTCAAGATCAGGTCTTACAGGAGACAGAAAGTCGTGGAACTTTGATAATGCCAAGATACTTGTGATTTCAGAGGACGGAGCCGGCAGTGCAATGTTCAGTGAAATCACAGAGAAGAATAGCAGTGCTACACGTGGAGACATGGCTTCTGCTGATTACACATTCAATGCGAAGACAAATACATGGGAATCTGTACAGAAGGCTCCAAACAGCGATCTGACAGGACATATGTATGCGAATGGTACTTCAAGCAGTGGTACAGGTCTTTCAAGATATGTGCCAAGTGGTGCTGATGTTTATCTCATTGACAGTGCCGATCTTGTAGAGGCGATGACCAATGGCGGTAAGGCATTTAAGAATGTCAACTTTGCAACATCATACTATAAGGATGTCAAGACAAAGTCAGTTTCCGGTACAGTGAGATGTACTGATGATGCAGGTGATGCAGTGGATCCAGCAGCAGATATGTATGCATATCTTGTAGTAGAAAATGGAACACAGCTTAATCTGGCAGGAACATCAGTAGATATTCTTATGAAGGCTCCTCTTGAGATGAAAGAGGTTCCGAAACTTGACGAGAATGGTCAGGAGATAAAGGATGCTGATGGCAACACAGTTATGGAGACTGTATACACATACAGCTTTGACAGACTCAGCCCTGAATATAGCTACAAGGTTGTAGTTGGAGGAGATGTCAGTGATGACCAGTTCTCTTATGATGATCTTGTGGTTGGAGTAGCTGATAATTCCGGTCTTGTTGACGGAAGTGATACTGATTATCAGTATGATTTCAATATTAAGACAGTTGACGAGGACAATGTATCAGGATACACATACAGAATAGACGCAGCAGGAACAGAAGATGAGAATGTTGTAGTTACATATCAGGATTTCCAGGAGAATGTTGGTAATGCAGATCTCAATTATGAGTATAAGAGTGATCTTGTATATACTAATCTGGATTTCTCAGATGCGGCAAAGGTTGTTTCGTATGTTACTGGTCTGCATGACAAATATCTCGAAACCCAGGCAGTATTCATGAATGGTACTTATGATAAGCTTGATCTCTCAGAGTATGACTTTGTATTTATTGACAAGGGTACATATAACAAGGAGATAGGCACAGCGGTATTCAAGGATCTGTGCAGTGCAGTCGAGAGTGGACAGTATTTTATAGTTTCTTCTAAGGCCGGTGACGGAAAGGGCTCAGGAGATGGCAGTGGCGATGATTCAGATCCAACCATTCCGGTAGTTGATTCACCATCGGCAAAGGCAGTGGCTGATGTTATCAATGCCAGTGTGTATCGCGATGGTTCTGATAACAAGTTCAAGGTACTTGAGATTCAGCCGGATTATCCGATTGATCTTGAGGTGGCAGCACTTCAGGATACTGTAAGTACAGCTTATACAACAAGAAGTGATGGAGCAACTAAAATAACAGGAAACTATTATACAGTTCCATCTGATGTAGTAAGTGGTAAGTCCAAGCAGGAGCTGGCAGCCAGAACAGAGTATTATGATTTTGATCTTACCAAGGCGAAGATAGCGTACGCTATCGATGGTATATCCATTGGAGATATTCAGCTCACTCAGGTTTCGACCGAGCAGCTCATTGGTATGAAGGAAGATATAGCAGCGACATACGATCTGGTATATATCGGTGGCGATATAAGTGCTATGGATAGAAATCCAGCGGAGATGTACAAAGGACAGAATGATATCGGTAATGCTACGTCGGGTTACACATATCAGATATTCCCAACATTCATCATGTATTACCACACAGGTACACTCAGTCAGTTGATGAATGCATCTACATATAGCCCAGATACAGCACCTATATCAGGATCAACAAATATGCTTGCATCACCAAAGGTTGGTGACAAGTATTACACAACAACATATCTTGCAGAGAATGGTAACGACCTGACAAATACAAAGTATCAGGAGCTTCTCACATACATGGCATCAGGCAGACCGATGATCATAAGTGATGAGCTTACCAGCGTATATGAGAATATGCAGGGTACAAATGCAAATGGTGATAAGCTTTCACAGGCTGAGCTCCTTCAGGGATATTGGTATAAAGATGGAAAGCTTGAGAGAAAGAATTATTATCTCGATCCATCATCAAGAATGTATCAGTTGGTAGATACTCTCTATGCAAGACATACAGGATCAAATGGATCAAATATTCTGTGGGGATTCGATAAGAATGCAACACAGTATATAAGTGATAAGGATGGAATATACGGTAACAGTTTATGGACAAAGCGTGTTCAGTCACTTGCTGGAGGTAAGTTCAAGGAAACTGATTATATGGACTCAGACGTACAGGATCAGTCATGGTATAAGCGTCCGGGAACAGATACTGTATATTATAACTACAAGGTAGTCTGGGATGATGCTACTTCAGCATCTCTTAACAGACTGGTGACAGGAAGTGCACATAGAACAAGACTTACTATCACTACAAAACCAGTTACATATCAGCAGGGAATACAGCAGACTTATATCAAGTCCAACAGATTACAGTTTACATTCCAGGTTGATGGTGATAAGTCAGTATATAACTACAAGTTGTTTGTAGATGTTGATAAGAATACAAAGTTCGAGAAGGGCGGCGGTGATTATTGTCTTGGGGATAAGATCACAAACGGTCAGGAGAAATCACTGACAGTAGCGCTTGACTCTGAGTTCTTTGGATCAGCAGCATGGTATCTTGAGATAACAGATGAGGATGGCAATATAGTTGCTTCTTCTACAGGTCTCAGCAAGATAGTAAATAATAACGTATCAAAGAGTGAGATAAATGTTCTTCAGGTTCAGACAATGGCAGAGGGACAGACGGCAACCTCATGGGGAGCAACTGATACACTTTACTTTGATATTGAGTCACAGACAGCTCACAAGATTGCAAAGTACAATGTATTTGCAAACATGGCAGAGCTTGATAACGCATCAACTACTCAGTATGCAGTTCTTGGAAGACATGAAAACAGATTCGGCGTATATGAGTTTGATACAAACACAGATGCGGATGATTATTATTCAAATCTTGCAGATGAGCTTTCAGAGGATTATGACATAAATCTTGATCTTGTGGTTGCTTCAAGTGATAGAGCTTCATTCAAGACAGGTGATGGAGTGGATGCTCAGTATGATTGCCTTGATACTATGGTAGAAGAGGCTGAGAAGCTTGCCAAGGGTGAGAAGGTTGATGGACATAGTCAGGAAGAGTACGAGAGCCTTGCCGCTGTTGCACTTACAGAATATTCAGCAGCGTCAGCAAAGGTTGCAACGCCAAAGAAGATTCTTGATAACTATCTCAAGAATGCAATAGACTATATTGATGGTAAATACACAGGAACTACAAATTACAGTACATTTATCAATAATTTCAGGACAAGCAATGCAGAGACAAAGAAAGTCCTTCAGTATATGCAGGATACAGGCGATTATTATCTGATATTCTGGCCAAAGTACAACACAATGAATCACTGTGAGGGTGACTTCAAAGCAGGAAAGATGTCAGATGATTTCGGAGCTGATTTTGCTAAGTATTATTCAGATTATGTGACAGCAAAGAACGCAGAGCTTGAGGCAAAGGATAAGTACAATACTTACCTCAGACGTTCATATGGTAAGAGCTTTATGAAGAACATGTACTCAATACTTGTTCTTGGACCATCGGATTCATTTGGTGGATTTAAGGTTGACTTCAAGAAGGAAACATGTCAGTACATACTTGACTATGTATCAGCAGGAGGAGATTTGTTCTTCTTCCACGATTCAATGTCACCATATGCAAATGCAGGTGCAGTTAATCTTACAAAGTCACTTATATCAGTAGTAGGAATGAACAGATTCCATGTTGATGTAACAGACAATGTTGTCAAGTATGACAATCCGCTTAAGCTTGGTAAGTATAACGTTAAGAGTGTTTCTTACAGCAAGGCTTCTGTTAATACAAGTACACTGGATGTTACATACACAGCAGATGGAACAGTCGATGATGTGACATATACATCACCGGATAGCAGCTTGTATTACCTGACACCATATGCAAATAATCCTACTGCAGGCGAAGGATTACTGAACAGTATGAATTCTAACATTATGGATGTATTTGTTGAGAAGAACGCATACTGGCAGCCATATCTTGGAAAAGATAAGAAGGTATATGTAAGTGCACTTGCAATGACAGCACTTTACTACAATGGTAATATGGCTGGTGCAACAACTACACTTCCATATGTATATGCACAGGAGTCATATAAGGCAGCAACAGCCTGGTCACAGGCTTCAAACCAGGATCAGTCAGCTTGTGCTGAGACAGTTAAGGCTACACAGCTTAACTCAGGTCTTGTAACATTGTATCCATACAACATAAGTTCATCACTGAACAT
The DNA here is from genome assembly GCF_003462545.1 of Coprococcus sp. OM06-34AC. Taxonomy (NCBI): domain Bacteria; kingdom Bacillati; phylum Bacillota; class Clostridia; order Lachnospirales; family Lachnospiraceae; genus Coprococcus; species Coprococcus sp. OM06-34AC. Next base: position 414,584 of record NZ_QTZF01000001.1, on the reverse strand, counting down.
ATCGGGTACACATCAGCAGGCATTTGCACTTGATCTTGAGAGTGACAACATAACAGTATGGTATACTCTTGCAGGTTCAAATAACTCATCGAACAGTAAGATGCGTTCATCAAAGTATGCAGCGGATCCTGGAGATGCAATGGAGGCTTACTTCATCTACACTACAGCTTATGGCAGTGGTGCGATCACATATTGTGGTGCCGGACATTCATCAGTTACAGGTAGACGTACAAGAAACAATGATGAGAGAAAGCTGTTCATCAACGTTATTGTAAACAGTGCATCAGCAGTACCAGAGATGCCAACTATCAAGTGTTACGATCCAAAGCAGACATGGGCTGCAGAGGATGAGCTTCCAAAGGATGCAGAGGCACTTGCTTCATCAGGAAAGACTGTATATGTAAGTGAGGTTGACTCAAAGACAGATGATCCTGAGTTTGATTATAAGATTGGAATTCCGGAGAAGACAAAGGTAACAAAGGTTAACATTTACTATGATCTGGATTACGATGATTCCGATTACTCAATCAGACCAAGCTATACAGAGAATACTGATAAGATGATTAAGTCATACGATAAGATTGGTACAGCCAAGTTAACATCAATTGCAGGCGATATAAAGGATATTGTGAGAAATGGCAATGGTACAGCCCTTACACCTGATGATTCGTGTTATGCACCATATGGTGGAAATTACACATACATCGTTGTGGAGGTATATTACCAGGGCAAGACAGTTCCTGTATATACAATGATCAAGGTTAAGGCCGCAGATCCATTGTTCGACCTGACAGACAATACTATAGACGTTCCGGCACTTGGAGATTTCATTGCCGAGAAGAAGAATGTATTTGCATAATGCGTATATAGTATAAATAATAGCAATAAATATAGAAACCGGGGTGGTTATATACTCCGGTTTCTTTTTGTGTTATACTGACTCTGTTCAAAATAAGAGACTGAAGGATGGAGATACATATGGAGATAAATGGAAAGACAAGATTATTGGGTTTGCTTGGTGATCCGGTTCAGCACACCATGTCACCGCTTATACATAACACACTCAGCGATATATTGGAAATCAATGAGGTGTATGTGCCGTTCCATACCCATAAGGAGGGGCTGGCGGATGCTGTAAAGGGAGCGTTTGAACTGAATATATTGGGAATGAACGCCACTGTACCTCACAAGAATGAGGTAATGGCTTCACTTGTGGATATAGATGATGGGGCAGCGGCAATAGGTGCGGTCAACACTCTTGTCAGGACTGCAAACGGTTATAAGGGATATAACACAGATATGATGGGGCTGTCCAGAGAACTGGAGTCCTACGGAGTGGAGCTTGATGGTAAGAAGATTATCATACTTGGAGCGGGCGGTGCAGCGAGAGCTGTGGCATATATGTGCATGAATAAGGGTGCGGATAAGGTATTTATTCTAAACAGAACAATTGATAAGGCAGAGACTATAGCAGAGGATATGAATGGACATTTCGGCAGAGAGACTATGACTGCCATGAGACTTGGTGATTATGGACAGTTACTGCAGGAGAATGTAGATGATAAGTTCGTGGTATTCCAGTCCACATCGATAGGTCTGGCACCGAACAATGAGGCGGTAGTTATCGATGATCCACATTTTTACGACAGAGTCAGTGTGGGAATCGATCTCATATATAATCCGTTTGAGACAAGGTTTATGAAGCTTTGCAGACAGGCTGGAGCATTGGCGTACAATGGTTTGCGTATGCTCCTTTATCAGGGAATAATTGCATATGAGCTCTGGAATGATATATCCATATCGGAGGATGTTGCTGATATTGTGTACGACAGATTGCTGCAGTCGGTCAGGGATAATGTTATCCTGATAGGCTTTATGGGGTGTGGAAAGACAACCGTTGGCAGGGTGCTCGCGGATAAGCTTGGATTTGATCTGCTTGATGTAGATTCTTATATAGAGGAGAAGGCAGGCTGCAGTATAAAGCAGATATTTGCCGAGAAGGGGGAAGAGTATTTCAGACAGCTTGAGACAGATACTCTTAAGGAATTGAACAGCCGGCTGTCACATACGGTTATATCCACTGGAGGCGGACTGCCTATGAGACAGGCGAATGTGGATGAACTCAGGCGAATGGGCAGGATCATATATCTGGACGTTAAGCCTGAGGAGGTAGTAAGGCGACTTGCGGGAGATACGACCAGACCTCTTCTGCAGGGAGAAAATGTAGATCAGAGAGTGAGGGAACTTATGGGACAGCGAGGACCGGTGTATGAAGCTGCCGCTGATATCATAGTTCCGGTTACAGGAATTGAAATAGATGAGATAGTACAGGAAATAAGTTCTTATATAGAAGGTGGGAGATGATGGTTATGGACACAGCAATTGCTTATGAAAAGGTCAGAAGGATAATAGATGAGATGAATCTTGATGCGATATTGATCACTGACAGGTACAACATGAGATATATAGCATCGTATCGCGGAGAGGGCGTTATAGTTCTGGCAGGATCAGGTAAGACAGTCATAACGGATTCGAGATATACGGAGCAGGTCCTGCGCGAGTGTGAAGGATATGAATCTGCAGATATTGCTGGAAAAGGATATGTTGCGTGTATTTCATCTATTCTTGATGGACAGAGAAAAAATTCTGGGAATCTGAGAGTTGGATTTGAGAATCTTAGCATCAGCTATAGAGAGTATTCGGAGTTCTCAGCAGGAATATCGGGTGTGGAATGGATAAGTCTTGATGGTAGGCTGGATTCCTTAAGAGAGATAAAGACAGATGAGGAGATCGAGAATATCCATACAGCGGAGTCAATAGGAGACAAGGCATTTTCACATATACTGGAATATCTCAGATCTGGCATTACAGAGAAGGATGTTGCGCTTGAACTGGAGTATCATATGAAGAAAAATGGTGCGGAAGGCTTGAGTTTTGACACCATAGCTGCATCTGGAATGAATTCATCCATGCCGCATGCTATTCCTACGGATAAGACTCTGAATAAGGGGGACTTTCTCACTATGGATTTTGGCTGTATATATGAGGGGTATTGTTCAGATATGACCAGAACCGTAGCAATAGGAAAGGCATCTGATTCAATGAAATATGTGTATGATACGGTACTCAAGGCTCAGACGGAGTCTATGAATATGATAAAACCAGGAGTCAGATGTAACGATGTTGATGCTGTTGCTAGACGTATAATAGCCGATGCCGGATATGGAGATTGCTTTGGACATGGACTTGGACATTCGGTGGGATTGTTTATACACGAGAATCCGAGATTTTCACCTAAGTGTGATGACATATTGAAACCTGGCATGGTCATAACAGTTGAACCGGGAATCTATATTCCTGGACAGTTTGGTGTCAGGATAGAGGATCTGGTTGTTGTGACGGAGGATGGTTACAGGAATCTTACCGGATCAGAGAAGAAGTTGATAGAGATTTAGTAGTGGCGGCTATCACGATATAGAACTCAGGTATCATACAGCCGGTCTTATACCGGGCGCCATCGTGAGTGCCGTGGGAGTATGTGCGTTTGTATTGCTGTGTATATACGACAGTAGAAAGCGCAGAAACGTAGACTTACCTGATAAAGGTTGATGGTATGGTAAAAAATAGTTGAAAATTTATTTCATATATTATAAAATGTGACAAGAAGTTTATATCTTTAAGGAGGATAAGATAGTTATGGCAGAGATGATCTCAGCAGGCGATTTTAGAAACGGCGTTACAATCGAATTCGAAGGAAATATTTATCAGATTATAGAGTTCCAGCACGTTAAGCCAGGAAAGGGTGCAGCTTTCGTTAGAACAAAGCTTAAGAACATCAAGAGTGGCGGTGTTGTAGAGAAGTCATTCCGTCCAACAGAGAAGTGTGAGAAGGCTCACATCGAGAGAAAGGACATGCAGTATCTGTACAATGACGGAGATCTTTATTACTTCATGGATCCAGAGACATATGATCAGATTCCTATCAGCTCAGCAGCTATAGGTGATTCACTTAAGTTCGTTAAGGAGAACGAGATGTGTAAGATCTGTTCACACAATGGCAACGTATTTGCTGTAGAGCCACCTCTCTTCGTTGAGCTTGTTATCACAGAGTGCGAGCCAGGTGTTAAGGGTGATACAGCTACAGGTGCAACAAAGCCATGTACAGTTGAGACAGGCGCACAGGTATCAGTACCTCTCTTCGTTAACGAGGGTGACACGATCAAGATCGATACACGTACTGGCGAGTATCTTTCAAGAGTATAATAATTGTTACCAGCATTAGGATATAACTACCTACGATAACATATAAGAAGAATAAGAGTCCCGGTGATTCAGGATATTTGAATCGCCGGGACTTTTTTGCGCTGTAAGCAACCAAAGGTTCTAACCTCCCCACCCTCTGAATATACTTTTTATGTAGCTGTACAGACAGTGTTATATAGAAGAAGGACGATACATATGTGTGGAGAAGATATATTGCATCTGCTTCCCGTCAGGATCAGGTGCATGGTTGAGAAGCTGAGGCTTGATTATGGGAGACTGTGGGAGATACGTCTGAGGGTGAATAGTCCCTTTATACTTAGATACGAGGACTCGGAGATATATGTTGATTCCTGCGGATCAAGAACCTGTAATATGAAGGATGCGTACATAGTGACTGCCAGGGATGTGAACGACACTCTGGAATGTATCTGCAATCATTCCCTGTATGCCTATGAGGATGAGATACGTCAGGGCTTTATCACCGTGTGCGGTGGACACAGGGTAGGAGTTGCGGGCAAGATCATACTCGATGGAACAAGGATCAAATGCATCAGACACATATCATTTCTAAATATCAGGGTGGCACATGAGATCAAGGGATGCAGCGGTGATGTCCTGCCATACATATACGGTGATGGCAAGCTGATGAACACGCTCATAGTGTCCGCTCCGTGTCACGGCAAGACCACACTGCTCAGGGACATCATAAGAGTAGTGTCAGACGGAGGAATGACAGTTGGTGTGGTTGATGAGAGATCGGAGATAGCGGCGTGCTACAAGGGTGTTCCGCAGAATGATGTCGGCATGAGGACTGATGTTCTTGACTGCTGTCCAAAAGCTTCAGGAATGATGATGCTGGTTCGAACCATGGCGCCTGATCTCATAGCGGTCGATGAGATAGGAGGGCAGCAGGATGTCGATGCCATTTTCGGCGTGATAAACTGCGGATGCCGTCTGCTTGCTACTGCACATGGCTATTCTATGGATGATGTGAGAGACAGGGCAGGGATAAGGCGTCTTGTGGAGAATAGGGTTTTTGAGAGGTATGTCGTGCTTGGAGGCGACAAGGCGGGACAGATCTCTGATATATTTGACGGCCAGGGCAACCGGCTGTGCTGGTACGATTAGATGGGAGGCAGGACATGGTTAAGGCGATAGGAGGCTGTCTGATCGTATATGCCTCATTTATGGTGGGACATGCCATAGGGCAGTTGCATGGGTGCATGGTGAAGGAGATGGAGGAAATGCTGCTCTTCATACAACTGTTCAAGGGGCAGATCATGTATGCCGGATCGGAGCTCCCGGAGATACTCGCCGACAGTGCAAAGCGTCTCAAGGGAAATGTTGGTAAATGGGTGAACGGTCTGGCGGAGATGTCTGAGAAGAACAGGGACAGGCCATTTGCAGAATTGTGGACAGACTCACTGGCGATGCTGAGGCGGGACAGTGCCTTGAGCTTGGAGGTGCTGGCGGATGTGGACAGGCTTGGAAAGATAATGGGAGATATGGACGTTGAGGCACAGCTCTCAAGGATAAATCTTGTGGAAGATATAATTACGGACAGATACCAGCGGGAACGCGCCAGAAGTTCCGGGATAAAGAGGCTTGCCAATTCACTTGGGCTGCTTGGAGGCGTATTCATAGTTATATTGCTCATGTAGGTTAAGAGGGAGAGACGATGACGATCCAGATACTTCTAAAAATAGGTGCAGTGGGAATTCTGGTGGCACTGCTCAACCAGATACTAAAACATTCAGGCAAGGAGGAGCACGCCTATCTGCTCAATCTGGCGGGACTCATCATTGTGCTTTCCTGGGTTATCCCGTACATAAGTGACCTGTTCAACGAGATCATGGATATTGTAAATATAGGACAATAAATGAGAGTAGATGTGGGGGTAAATGATGAATCTCATGGCGGTTTCTCTGGCTGCGGTGATCGTGGTTCTGATAGCGGTGAAGATAAAAGAACTGGATTCCGGGTACGGGATCGTGTTGTCCATAGCCGGGTGTGTGATGCTCATGTATTTTGTGGTGAGCAGGTTCAGACTTATAGCTTCGTACATAGACAGGCTGACTGCGTACGTGTCGGTGAATATTTCATATATAGACGTGATCCTGAAAATGATAGGTATAGCGTATATATGCCGATTTTCATCAGATATCTGCAAAGATGCCGGCTGCAATGCCATGGCATCCCAGGTGGAGATGGCGGGAAAGATAACTCTTATTTTGCTCAGTATGCCCATACTCATGGGAGTTATAGATCTGGTGGTGACCATAGTTGAGGGGTAATTTGATAGTGGTGGTGCTGATGCTCTTTATGGGGGTGTCAGTGCCTGATGCGGCAAATGTGTGTAATGAGAGTAAAGTTGAATCATATGATACAGATATCAAATATTGTCCAGAATTTTATGCTGAGAATGAAAAGGAAAATACCACGGAAAGTGACTCTGATATTAACTCAGATATATTGGAGGACGACTCCGTCATCGGAAGCCTCAATGAGATCACAAAAGACAAATCCGACGTGACCTTCTACGACATATACGAGTCCCTAAAGAGTGGTGACGTGGATTCCACCATAGACATGGCACTAAAAGTGTTTTCCGACAGTGTCATATACGAGGTCAGGACAAGCAGGGGGCTGGCGCTGCAGATCATAGCGGTGATCGTGCTCGGAAGTACATTTGCCCAGCTTGCGGGAAATATGGGCGAGTATGTATCCGCCCATGGTTTCATGGTTACATACATGGTGTTGTTATCGCTGCTGCTGGGGGATTTCGTCCTAGTGCAGTCCATCGTGCAGGACACCATAGGAGATGTCACGGAGTTCATGAAAGCGTTCTATCCCATGTATGCCTCGTCTGTGTTATATGTGAGCGGCCCGGAGAGTGCCGGATATTCACAGTCGGTCATAATCCTGGTGATATACATTTGCCAGAATGTGATAATAAAGTTCATACTCCCCCTCATCAAATGCGGCGGGCTCATAGCACTCATAAATAATCTTGGAAGCGAGGATTATTTCTCCCGGATGGCGGGGCTTATGAAGAGCCTGGCGGTGTGGGGAATGCGGACAATGTTTGCGGTGGTAACCGGGATAAATGTGGTCAAGAGCATGATAGCACCGTCCATGGACAGGCTTTCAAGAAATGGCATACTCAGGACATTGGGAAAAGGTGCAGGTATGTCCACGGTGAGCGCTGTCATCAGTGTGATGGTGAGCACAGGAGAGTTTATCAGAAACTGTATGGGGATGGCGTGTACGATCATGATAGTCATACTGGCCGCAGTGCCAATGATCAAGATAATCGTCATCATGTTCATATTAAGGTTCATCGCCGCGGTGGTGCAGCCGGTCGGAGACAAAAGATATGCCGAGGCAGCAGGCATCATGGCGGAGACAGTGGAGCTGATGCTGAGGGCGTGCGGAATAAGCGTGATGATGTTCATCATAAGCATAGCCCTGATGTCGGTGAACATATCATAGAACGGATGGAGGATGTGCATGCTTGCTGAGTGGCTGAAAAATATAGTTGTGTGCAGTATACTTTTTTCTGTCGTGCTGTATATTGCCCCGGATCCGAAGATGCGCAGATATGTCCAGTCGGCTGTGGGATTTGTCATGATGATGGTCGTGATAAATCCTGTCATAGGCTGGCTTGGGTATGCGGACAGGATAGAGTTCAATACATACAGTGAATCGCTTGGAATGGACGTGGCCGAGGGCGATGATGAGATGTATGTCAGGGCCATGGAGGAGGTAGTGGAGCGGTTTATATCTGACAATTGTAATGCCGATGCGGTGGTGCGTATAGTCACCGGGGAGGAGCTTGGGATAGACAGCATGGAGATATACATACAGTCTGATAAAGTAGACACAGACGGACTGAGATCCGCAGTGTCAGAGGAATATGGTGTTGATGAGAACAGGATTACCATCAGGAGGGGCAATACAGATCATATGCAGGAGGGACTGTAGTGGAGGATTCTAAGAAAAAGGGAATATCGGGGATCATGAATATATTGAAGAGCAGCAACAACAGATTATACAAGTTGCTGCTCATTTTGCTGTCAGGGATTTGTCTGATGATAGTTGTGTGGCCGGCAAATAACAGCAAGACTGATAAAAATGACCTAAAGAGCGGATGGACCGGACAGTCCGATGAGACAGACGCGGATGTGACCGGCGGAAATGACCGGAATATGTCAGGGGATACCACGGATTATGTGGAGTATATGGAGGAGAGACTCACATCAGTGCTTGAGCAGGTGGACGGAATATCGGATGTGAGAGTGATGATAACGGTCAAGGACAGCGGTGAGAACATAGCACTCAAGGACTCCGGAAGCAGTTCCAGTGAGAACGGCGACAGCAGCCAGAGAAGCGTGTCGGAGGAGACGGTCATGGTGAGTGAGGGCAGTGGGAGCTCGCCGTATGTGGTCAGGTACAGGGAGCCGGAGACCGAGGGTGTGGTTATCATTTGCAAGGGGGCGGAAAATGGCGATACAACGCTGAAGATAACGAATGCAGTGCAGGCATTATTTGACGTGCCGACGCATAAGATTGTGATATTAGAAGCAAATTAATGTGGAGGGACTATGAAGAAATTCAGTGGAAAGAACAGACTGGCGGTCATCGCACTTGCAGTTATGATAGGGGTGGCCGGTTACATGAGCTTTGCGGATGCAGGAAAGGACAAGAAGAAGGAAAAAACTGACAAAAAACAGGTGGAGGTGATCAACTATGAGGATCTCTCGTCCATGGCGGAAAATGAGAACTCACAGGCGGTGAAGGATGAGAATGGCCAGACCGAGGATGTGGAGCTCAATGGCCAGGAGGATGAGATCGGTGACGCTGTACTCACCAGTGCACAGGTGACAAGCAATATGGCGGCGGCAAAGTTGAACCGTGAGCAGAGCAGATCAAGGAGCAAGGAAGCTCTGATGGATGTGATAGGTGATGAGGCACTCAGCGATTCGGCAAAGAAGGAGGCGACAGATACATATGTGAAGCTGAACGATACCATAGAGAAGGAGACAGATGTCGAGACAGTTCTGGCGGCAAAGGGGTATAGCGATGCCATAGTGACGATAAGTGATGAGGCTGTTGACGTGTCGCTGAATGTGGAATCGCTGTCGGATACCGAGAGAGCACAGATAGAGGACATAGTTATCCGAAAAACAGGGTATGATATAAGCAGTGTTGCAATATCTGTCATGGGTGGCAAATAGACAGCGGAAGGATAAGCCGTGAATCGCATATACTTGCAAAATAGCTGCCTTCAGATTATAATAAGATTCAAATAACCCATACGAAACGGGAGGTATGACCATGAGTGATAAGTTGAATGATGATATCGTGATTGAAGGCAGCGCGGTTCAGGATAATTCTTACAATATAGAAGAGAGCAATTCTCTGGGCAAAGTTCAGATAGCGGATGACGTAGTGGCTATCATAGCAGGGCTTGCAGCCGGAGAGGTTGAAGGTGTATACAGACTTACAGGCAACCTTCCAAATGAGCTTGCCTCAAAGTTCGGAAAGAAGAACCCTGCAAAGGGCGTTAAGGTAGAGCTTCTTCCTGGCAAGGTAAAGGTTGATATTGCGATAGAGGTTCTGTACGAGTACAGCATACCATCAGTATCAGGTCAGGTTCAGGATAAGGTCAAGCAGGCTATAGAGACCATGACAGGACTGAGCGTTGAGGAAGTCAACATAAGGATAGCCGGTGTACGTGTTGGAGATGGCAGATAGGATACAGATAAAGCTTTATATAGTGGAGAGGAAGATATGACTAGAAGAGATATAAGAGACAGGATATTCAAGATAGTATTTACACTGGAGTTCAATGACGCTGAGGGCATGCAGGATCAGCTTGATTTTGCATTTGACCCTGAGATGCCGGGAGATGAGGAGGACGATCCGCTTCTGTACGGAATAGTCAGCGATGAGGACAGAGATTATATAACCACCAAGGTTAAGAATATCATCTCTAAGAAAGCAGAGATAGATGAGATCATTTCACAGATATCAGAAGGCTGGAAGCTTCCTCGTATAGGCAAGGAGGAGCTGGCTATATTAAGGCTTGGTGTCTATGAAGTGAAGTACGATGAGAGCATACCGGAGAAGGTCGCCATCAATGAGGCGGTTGAGCTGGCAAAGAAGTATTGTGATGCATCGGCGAGCAAGTTCGTGAATGCACTTCTTGCAAAGCTTGTATCCGGTGATAAGGACAAGAAGGAGAGTGGCGCAGATGCCACAGCAGAATAACATATATACAGTCAAGGAACTCAATGAGAGGATACAGGAGTTGGTCAGCGGCGAGCCGTGGCTTGGCAGTCTGGGGGTTGAGGGAGAGATCACAGGACTCGGAACAGACAAGAGAGGTCATATGTATTTCAGTCTCAAGGATCCCAGCGGAGTTCTGGCGGCTGTTATGTTTGCGGGAAAACAGGTATATGGACTCAAGTTTGCTCCGAAGAACGGAGACAAGGTTCATGCATTTGGTCATATTGATGTCTTCGTGAGAGACGGAAAGTATCAGCTCTATGTAGACAGGCTGGTGCGTGTGGGTGACGGCGAGGTGAATGCCAAGCTGGAGAGACTCATAGCCAGACTGGACGGCATGGGGCTGTTTTCGCAGGAATACAAGAAGCCTATTCCCGCCTATCCGAGGCGTATTGGTATAGTGACGGCGGGGGCAAAGGCTGCGATAAGCGATATCCGTGCAGTGGCAAAACGGAGGGATCCGTATGCCCAGCTCTATTGTTATCCTGCGACCGTGCAGGGACAGTATGCGGCGGCGGATATATCCAGAGGAATCGAGATACTTGATTCCATGGGGCTCGACCTCATAATCGTTGGAAGAGGCGGAGGCTCCAAGGAGGATCTGTGGGCGTTCAATGAGGAGCAGGTGGCATGGGCCATATTCAATGCGGAGACGCCTATCATATCGGCTACGGGGCATGAGATAGACACCACAGTTGCGGACATGGTTGCGGACAGGAGAGAATCCAATCCGTCCACGGCTGTCATGCATGCGCTTCCGGTGGTGGCAGAGACAGTTGCCGGATTTGACAGGAGACTTGAACAGCTCACCATGCTGATATCCGGCAGGATAGACAGACTTGCGAGGAGTCTGGATGGTTATGACAGGCAGCTCAGACTTTTAAGTCCATCCGGAAGAATGGACAGTCAGAGGCAGCAGCTTGACAGAATAGAGAAGCAGATAAATGGGCTGATGGCGGATAAGATAGAGGATAGATCGGTGCACTGTGACAGGCTTCATGACAGGATGAAGAGCGCGATGGGCAGAAAGTACGACATGACAAGGAATGCCCTGGCGGTCATGACGGAGAGGATACATGGCCTTTCGCCTACAGCTAAGCTCATAAATGGATTTGGATATATTTCATCGGATGGTGAGCCTGTCAGATCTGTGTCAGGGATCACACCTGGGGATGATATAGAGATAACTCTTCATGATGGAAGAATACAGGCGGTCGTGGCTGACGTGACCGGGCAGGAGGAATAGATATGGCAGAAGATACACAGAATATGGATACAGCGGACACTCTTCAGGATGTGTCCATAGAGGAGGCTCTTGCCAGACTTGATGAGATAGCGGCTGCGCTTGAGAATACTGATACGGGGCTCAAGGAGTCCATGGAGCTTTATTCTGAGGGCGTCCAGCTCATAAACAGATGCAGGAATTACCTGTGCGATGTTGAGAAAGAGATGATAACACTTTCGGGTCAGGAGGAAGCATGATAGATAAACTTATAGCGGAGAAGGCGGCAAGGATCAACGATATAGTTGAGAGCTATCTGCCACCTGCAGACGGATTTAACAGGACAGTGTGTGAGGCCATGGCGTACTCGGTAGAGGCGGGTGGAAAGAGGCTTCGTCCCATGCTCATGGAGGAGACATACAGGCTGTTCGGCGGCAAGTCAGAGGTTATAAAGCCGTTCATGGCTGCGATAGAGATGATACATACATATTCACTCATACATGACGATCTTCCGGCTCTGGACAATGACGATTACAGGCGCGGAAGAAAGACATCCCATGTGGTATTTGGCGAGGCGATGGCCATTCTTGCGGGGGATGCGCTGCTCAATTATGCATATGAGACCGCATGTAAGGCATTTGGCATGGGTGAGGATATACATGCTGTGGCGTCTGCGATGTGTGTGCTTGCGCAGAAGCCGGGGATAAACGGCATGATAGGCGGTCAGGTTGTCGATGTGGAGATGACCGGCAAGGAGCTCTCAAAGGAGCAGCTTGAATATGTGTATGAGAACAAGACCGGAGCCCTCATAGAGGCATCCATGATGATAGGCGCGATACTTGCGGGGGCAGACGAGGCTAAGGTTGCGGCGGTACACAAGATAGCATCGGACGTCGGCATGGCATTCCAGATCCAGGACGATATTCTGGATGTCTGTGGAGACAGTGCGCTTCTTGGAAAGCCGACGCTGAGTGATGAGGAGAATGGCAAGGTTACATATGTCACGATACATGGAATTGATGAATCCAGACGTTATGTGACTGAGCTGTCGGAGAGAGCAGTAAGAGAATTGGAAGAGATAGGCGGGGACAATGAGTTTCTGAAGGAATTGGTCATCTGGCTGATAAACAGGGATAAATAGGACTCCTCTCGTGGTGTGCATATGAATATACTGGATAGAATAAATAAACCAAACGATATAAAGGATATAGACAGGGAAGATCTGCCGGAGCTGGCGGATGAGATCAGAGAATTTCTGGTGTCGCATGTGAGCGAGACCGGTGGACATTTGGCTCCGAATCTTGGATGCGTGGAACTTACCATGGCACTTCACAGGGTTTTGGATTTCCCTGAGGATAAGCTTATATGGGATGTGGGACATCAGTCCTATGTCCACAAGATACTGACGGGCAGGAAGAATGAGATGGGCACTCTCAGACAGTTTGGAGGAATGAGCGGTTTCCCGAAGACCAGTGAGAGCCCGTGCGATGCGTTCAATACAGGACACAGCTCAACATCCATTTCCGCTGCGCTTGGAATGGCGTGTGCCAGAAGTATCAAGGGTACAAATGAGAAGATTGCCGCAGTGATCGGAGATGGCTCCTTCACAGGTGGCATGGTATATGAGGCCATGAATAATATGGCGGATATCAAGACCGGCTGCCTTGTTGTGCTGAACGATAACAATATGTCCATCGATCAGAATGTTGGCGGCATGTCCACATATCTCAGCAAGATACGTGTTGGGCAGCAGTACAATGATTTTAAGGGCAATGTGGAGAAGATCCTCATGAAGATCCCTGTGGCTGGAGAACATCTTGCCAGAGGACTGAAGAAGTCAAAGGATTCCATCAAGCAGATATTTGTGCCGGGGATGTTCTTCGAGGAGCTGGGAGTCACATATATAGGACCTATAGACGGACACGATATAGATGTGATGGAGGCCACTTTCCGAAAGGCGCTTAAGCTTAACAGACCGATCCTTGTGCATGTGAAGACAGTGAAGGGCAAGGGGTATACCCATGCCGAGAGACACCCTAGCTATTTCCACGGCGTTGATCCGTTTGATATACAGACTGGAAAGGTTATTAAGGACCGGAAGGCCATGACAAACACAGGAGTGTTTGCCAGAAAGCTGGTGGAGCTTGGCAAGGCTGATCCAAGGATAACGGCCATAACGGCTGCCATGGGCAAGGGAACAGGAGTGTCGGCATTTGCTGCGGAGTTCCCGGACAGAGCTTTTGACGTTGGCATCGCGGAGGAACATGCGGTGACGTTTGCCGCGGGACTTGCTGCGTCGGGACTGGTGCCAGTGGTTGCGATATACTCGTCATTTTTGCAGAGGGCATATGATCAGATCTTACACGATGTGTGCCTGCAGAAGCTGCATGTCATATTTGCCATTGACAGGTCAGGGCTTGTCGGTGCAGATGGCGATACACATCAGGGCATATTTGACACTGCGTTTCTGTCACATATTCCGAACATGACCATCATTGCGCCGAAGAACAGATATGAGCTCACCAGAGCGATGGAGTGGGCTGTTGCTTACGATGGTCCGGTTGCGCTCAAGTATTCCAGAGGAGAGGCTTATTATGGACTTAAGGAATACAATGCGGATATTGAGTATGGCAGGAGCGAGATGATCCACAGGGGACAGAAGCTTGCCATAGTGGCTGTTGGCAACATGGTTCAGGAGGCCGAGAAGGTATATGACAGACTGCTGGCAGAGGGAACAAATGTCACATTTGTCAATGCAAGATTTCTGAAGCCGATAGATACTGATATGATAGATGAGCTCAGCAGGGATCATGAACATATAGTGGTTATTGAAGAAGAGATAAAGCATGGCGGATACGGATCTCTGGTCGAGGAGTATGTCATGGACAGACACCTTGATGTGGATGTGACAGTGTGTGCCATTGAGGATACATTTGTACAGCATGGAAGCGTGGATGAGCTCAGGAGGATGCTGAAGCTTGACGCGGATTCGCTGTATGACAGGATAAAACATATAATATCGACAGATTGTACAGAATAAGAGGAAGACAGATGAAGAAGAGACTTGATGTTCTCCTTGTAGAACAGGGACTGGCAGATTCACGAGAGAAGGCGAAAGCCATCATCATGTCAGGAATAGTGTATGTTGACAATAACAAAGAGGATAAGGCCGGCACGACATTTGACGAGACTGCTAAGATAGAGGTCAGGGGCAACACCCTCAAATACGTGAGCCGTGGAGGCCTGAAGCTTGAGAAGGCTATGGATCATTTCGGTGTGGAGCTTGCGGGTAAGGTGTGCATGGATGTAGGTGCTTCCACCGGCGGTTTTACCGACTGTATGCTGCAGAATGGTGCGGTGAAGGTGTATTCCGTTGACGTGGGTCATGGACAGCTTGCATGGAAGCTCAGAAATGACGAGAGAGTTGTCTGTATGGAGAAAACAAATATACGATATGTCACACCTGAGGATATTGACGATAAGATTGAATTTGCTTCGATAGATGTGTCATTTATATCTCTTACAAAGGTGCTTCCAGCGGTAAAGGAGCTGCTTACGGATAGTGGAGAGATCGTGTGCCTTATCAAGCCGCAGTTCGAGGCGGGAAGAGAGAAGGTCGGCAAGAAGGGCGTTGTCAGAGAGCTTTCAACCCATATTGAGGTTGTGGAGATGATAGTCGGTTATGCCAGAAGCATAGGATTCCGCACACTGCACCTCAGCTATTCACCTATAAAAGGACCTGAGGGCAACATAGAATATCTGCTCCACATATCAAAGGATGAGTCGAAGACGGATGAGGAATTCGACATAAAGGCTCTGGTGGAGGAGTCCCACAACGAACTGAACAAGTCATAGAGGATACGATATGAAGAATTTTTATATAGTATATAACCCGGATAAGGATGAGGATAATCGTATAACGTCGGAGCTCACAGCGTATATTGAATCGCAAAATGGTGCGTGTAAAGCCATGGACTGCTACAGCTTCAGTGCATGTGACAAGCAGCAGGTTACGGATGAGCTTGAGAGCTTTGACTGTATACTTGTTCTTGGAGGGGATGGAACACTCCTCAATGTGGCATCCAGTGCCAGCCATGTGGAGATTCCTCTGTTCGGGATAAATCTTGGAACGGTGGGATTCCTCACTGAGGGGGAGATCACCAACTGGCAGACCATCATAGACAGACTGCTTGCGGATGATTATTCCATGCAGGACAGAATGATGATCAGGGGAACAGTCAGAACAGGAGATGGCAAGGAGTGCAGGAAGAGGGCACTCAATGATATAGTTATCAGCAGGGCAGGATTTTCAAGACTTATAGGTCTTGATGTCTATGTAAATGGAAGCTTTCTGAATGCCTATGATGGAGATGGAATCATCATATCGACCCCCACTGGCTCCACGGGTTACAATCTCTCAGCCGGAGGTCCGATCGTGGATCCTATGGCAAGACTGATGATCATCACTCCGGTATGTCCACATTCGCTGACTTCGAAGAGTATTGTGCTTCCTAGTGATGCAAAGGTTTCAATAGAGATCGCCAAGAAGAGGAAGACGCAGGACACCGAGGCGATAGTTTCATTTGACGGTGGAAATGATTTCGAGCTGGCAGCAGGCGATATCCTTGATATATGCGTGTCAAAGAGAACCACGCAGCTCGTAAAGGCGAGTGATGTGAATTTCTACGAGATACTTAGAAACAAGCTTGGGGGAAAGTGATATGAAACAGAAGCGACAGGCGAAGATTTTGTCGATAATCGAACAATATGATATAGAGACTCAGGATGAACTGCTGGAGAAGCTGGCAGAGGCGGGCTTTTCCACGACCCAGGCCACCATATCGAGAGATATAAGAGAGATCAACCTCACCAAGGTTGCCGTGGCGGGTGGCAGGCAGAAGTACACTCTGGGAAAGTCGGCAACACATGAGTCCATAGAGTCGTACAGAAAGGTTCTCGGGGCTGGCATATTATCCATGGTGCCGGCGGAGAATCTGATAGTGATCAAGACAGTGTCGGGCATGGCGATGGCAGTTGCCGCAGCACTTGACAATGTGGAGATAAATGGACTCCTCGGAAGTATAGCCGGGGACGACACCATATTCCTGGCGGTCAGAAGCCGGGAGATGACCGATTCGGTCATGAAGACGATAGATAAGATGCAGAGATGACAGCTCTCTGTAATATGTTATGTGTAATAAAGTCTGTGCGTCAACAGGAGGATACAAATGTTACTTAATGTACATATCAAGAATATTGCACTCATAGACGATGCAAATGTTAATTTTACCGATAATCTCAACATACTTACCGGTGAGACCGGTGCGGGTAAGTCCATAATCATGGGAGCCCTGAAGATTGGTATGGGAGATAAGCTTCCGAAGGATATAGTCAGGGAGCCTGACAAGGAGGGCTTCTGTCAACTGCTTTTCCTGGTGGATGATCCCCAGGTGATTGAGCAGATCAGAGATCTGGGAGTGGAGCCATCGGAGGATGGCGAGATACTCATCACGCGGAGAATAAATAATTCCAGAACCATCAACACTATAAATGATATGGCGGTGACCGCCGCAAAGCTCAGGGAGGTATCTGCGCTTCTCATAGATATGCACACGCAGCACCAGCAGCAGACGCTCCTTAAGAAAGCGGAGCATATGAAGCTTCTGGATAAATATGGCAGAGCATCCATAGATCCCCTGAAGCAGAAGGTTGCAGAGTGTCACAGAGAGTACGTCACACTCAGGCGTGAGATGGACGAGCTCTCGATGGATGAGGCGGAGCGGAGCAGAAAGGTAGAATTCCTCAAGTATCAGATCGCGGAGATCGAGTCAGCAAATATAAAGACTGGTGAGGACGAAGATGTTGAGCATCAGTACAACAGGATGGTCAATTCACGCGATATAGTTGCGGCAGCTTCGGATGTATACAGCGTTACAGGTTATGAATCTTCTTCATCTGCGGGAAATGAGATCGGCAGAGCACTGGCATCGATGAAGGGTATAAAGGATCTCGACGGAGAGATAGACGGTCTGTATAGCCAGTTGGAAAATATTGACGCGCTGCTGAATGATTTTAACGTTGAATTAAATGATTACATGCAGAGCATGGACTTTGACGATTCTGAGTTTAGAAGTGTTGAGTCCAGGCTTGACGTCATCAATGATATAAAGGGAAAATATGGAAGCACCGTGGAAGAGGTGTTCAAATATCTGGAGGACAACAGGAAGGAATATGAAAGGCTGTCTGAATATGACGAATATATAGCAGGACTTTCAGACAAAATAAAAAAGGCGGAGAAAGCCATGCTCAAGGCAGCAGATGCGCTTACTGCTGAGAGACAGAAGCAGGCTGAGAATCTGTGCAGAGACATCAGAGATGCACTTGCTGATCTGAGTTTCATGGAGGTTCGGTTCGACATGGTATTTGACAGGCTTCCGGAGTGTACGGCAAATGGAATCGATGACTGCTATTTTGTCATTTCGACAAATGTCGGCGAGAAGATGAGACCGTTATATGACGTGGCTTCAGGCGGTGAGCTCTCAAGGATCATGCTGGCGATCAAATCCTGCATGGCGTCCGAGGACAATATCGGCACTCTTGTATTCGATGAGATCGATGTGGGAATAAGCGGCCGTGCAGCTCAGAAGGTTGCTGAAAAAATGGCAGTTATTTCCAGAAGCCATCAGGTTATAAGCATAACCCATCTTCCGCAGATCGCAGCGATGGCAGACAGTCATTATCTCATAGAAAAGTCTGCCGACGAGGGCAAGACAGTGACAAGGATCGTCCGTCTGAACGACGAGGAATCAACAGAGGAGATCGCAAGACTTCTCGGCGGCGTGACCATAACTGAGGCAGTCATGAGCAATGCCCGCGAGATGAAACAAATGGCAGAAAAGACAAAAAAATACTGATATAAAGTTATTCCTAACACAACATACTAAGAGTAACAGCCAAGGCTGTTACTCTTTTTTTATAAGCTATTAGTTGTTTTTAAGTATATGTAGGAGGAATAGATTATGAGGCGATATAAGAAGGTGATCATATGGGTGGCTGTGGCGGATCTGTTGCTCCTTGCAGCACTATTGGTTTTATGTGTGTTGGTGGACAGACGAGTGGATGTTGGAAGGTCAGAGAAGACAAGCTCAACACTTGATGGGGTAGTGTCAAGGGCGACCACGAAGGATGCGGAGTTTGGAAGAGATATATTTGACCGGCCTGTAGTTCCGTCCGGCGAGGCGATGGGAATCTATATGAAGACGGAGGGAGTCTTGGTGGTGGATGTGTGCAGCTTTAAAAATGAAAATGGCGAGTCCTGTTGCCCTGCTGATGGAAAGGTCTGTACAGGGGATTATATTGTGAGTGTAGACGGTATGGAGATATCTAAGAGGTTGGAGCTGCTTGATATTGTTGCTGAAAGCCAGGGTGATAGCTTGTCCGTGAGATATATAAGGGATGGGGAGGAGAAGGTCTGTAGCATCACGCCGGAAAAAAACGAGAATGGCGCTTATCTGCTGGGCGCGTGGGTGAAGGATGATGTGTCGGGAATAGGCACGGTTACATTTGTCGACGGAACAAATTTCATGGCTCTTGGACACAGTGTGTCGGATATAGATACGGGAGTTATGATGCGGTGCAGCACCGGTGGAGTGTACACAACGGATATTACAAATATAAGCAAGTCATACTCCTCGGAACCGGGAAGACTTCAGGGAAGCATCGCATATAGAAGATCTTTGGTCGGCATTATTGACGGCAACAGTGCAAGTGGAATATATGGTCATCTGGACACAAGCTATTGCCAGGCAAAATACGGCGATGCGGAGCGTATGTATATAGCCAGAGGTCATGAAGTCCGCAAGGGGCAGGCTTATATATATTCCAGAATGAGCGGCGAGCTTGAGAAGTATGAGATAGACATAGAGTATGTGGACAGGAATTCATCCGACAAGAATATAGAATTCCACGTGACCGATGATGCTCTCATAGACCTGACGGGCGGAGTGGTACAGGGAATGTCCGGTTCCCCGATCATCCAGGATGGCAAGATAATCGGCGCAGTCACCCACGTATTCGTAGACGATCCAACCAGGGGGTATGGGATTTTTATTGAAAATATGCTGGAGGAGTGAAATTAATCCTGTTTAGTGATAAAATTAAGAACAGAAGTGCCGGACTTTAGCATAAGGCAGACCGGCACACACAAACATCCCAGGAGGGCAAGAAAATCAAGGTTTCAAAAATTTCACTATGTCATACACTAAAGAATTATAAAAAAGAGAATTTGCTTCCTGATCTTTTGACAGGAATTATCATAGCGGCGGTGTCCATACCGATATCGATGGGGTATGCACAGATAGCCGGGCTGCCGGCGGTATATGGATTGTATGGTTCGGTGTTCCCGATCATAATATTTGGATTGCTGTCCACGTCGAGGCAGTTCGTGTTCGGTGTGGATGCCGCGCCTGCGGCGCTGGTCGGAGCTGCACTGGTGACGCTTGGGGTTGCGCCGGGAACGGAGCAGGCGATGCAGGTTGTTCCAGTGATAACATTTTTCACGGCGCTGTGGCTGCTGGTATTCTTCCTGTTCAAGGCGGGCAAGCTTGTAAATTACATATCGACTCCTGTCATGGGCGGATTCATATCAGGAATATGCACCACCATCATACTTATGCAGGTGCCGAAGCTCTATGGAGCCGGAGCGGGAACAGGAGAGCTGTTCGAGCTTGTGGAGCACATAGCAGAGACGATAGGAGATGTAAATGTGCCGTCAATAATCATGGGATTTACGGCTCTTGCGGTACTGCTTGTTTCACGAAGATTAATACCAAAGTTTCCGATGGCGATATGCGTCATGACAGCGGGAGCGTTGCTGTCCTGCGTGATAGATATGGATGAATACGGAATAGTATGTCTGTCGGAGGTGAGCAGAGGACTTCCACAGATCGTTGTACCACAGATAGATGAGAGGATGCTTCCAAATATCATGACGGTCAGTCTGTCGATAGCAGTGGTAATCATGGCGGAGACGCTTCTGGCTGAGAACAATTTCGCCCAGAAGAACAGATATAAGATAGACGATAATCAGGAGCTTCTGGCATTTGGAATGGCAAATCTTGCAGCGGCATTCACAGGCTGCTGTCCGATAAACGGTTCCGTGTCCAGAACCACAATGAGTGAGCAGTATGGAGGCAGGACACAGCTCACTGGAATATTTGCAGGAGTAGTGATGATCGTGATCCTCGTGTGTGGAACGGGATTTATAGGTTATCTGCCGGTTCCGGTGCTCACGGCAATCGTCATCTCCGCACTCTACAGTGCTCTGGAATTTGATCTGGCGGCAAAGCTGTGGGAGGTGAGTAAGGTGGAATTCTACATATTCTGCGGAGCTTTCCTAGGTGTGCTGGTACTTGGAACGATAAATGGAGTTCTTATAGGAATCATACTCTCATTTGCCGCAGTCATAAGGAAGGCTGCGGACCCTCCGAGAAGCTTCCTTGGACTGGTACCTGGACATGAGGAATTCCTTGCGCTCGAGAGGTTCAAGCATGCATACCCGATACAGAATATAGTTATTTACAGATTCAGCAGTAATCTGTTCTTTGCAAATATAGCCATATTCCAGAAGGATATCATGGATGCGGTACAGGATGACACAAAGGCGGTCATAGTGGATGCGTCCGCCATGGGAAGCGTGGATGTGACGGCTGCCAAGGCCCTCAGGATCATGTATGATACGCTGAAAGAGAAGGGGGTGAAGCTCTATATCACGGAGCATATAGGCCAGCTCAACGCCCAGCTCAGAAAGCTTGGACTTGGCGACATGATAGAGGCAGGATGCGTGAGACAAACCATGGAGAGAGCACTGTCAGACTGCGGCCTTGAGAGTCCATATCCATTGGTTGGTGTACATAACAGCTATCATGACATCAGGAGAAAGAGAGCGGAGCACATGGCTCAGGAGCTTGTGTGGGCATTTGGCGATGATGCGGAAGATGTCATAGAGAAGCACATCCGCGAGTCCATAGGCAGTATGAAGAATGGAACCGGGGTTGAACAGCTCATGACCGGTTTCTGGAAGCAGATGGATATACAGGATGAGGAAGAATGGCTTGAGCATATGGAGGCCCACATAGAGGAGATCGTGAGGGCCACAGGCGAGGATGAGGACTCTGTTGCAGAGCGTATCGAGCGCAGGCGGAGCCAGCTTCTTCACAGGCTTGAGAGCGAGCATCCTGAATTTGTCGACAGATATAAGGCGAGAAGAAAACGAATGGATGAGCACCTGAAGGAGCACAATCCGGCGGCCTATGATGCGATCATAAGACTCAGAGAAAAAGAACATACAAAAGAGAAGTGATCATGCGCGGCATATCGACCCGAAAAGGGAAGATATGCCGCATTTTTTCATTAAATGTGCGTATGTGGTCTGCTGGTGTCAGTCGCAGTAGAAAAAATGTTTTCCGGAAGCTGATGCTGTCGTAACTTGCGAAGTTCTATATATTCCCAAGAAAACTACATTTATATATAATGTTCGTAGTGGAATAACAGGAATAAAAAAGTAAATATTGTTATTCCGTCACTATACTTGGGAAGGAGTATAACATGAGTCATGTTAAAGTTATGATGGTAAAACATGACAAAAGAGAAATTGAACAGCTAAAGCACGTATTTGAGGATATGCCTGATTATGAGTACATTGGATGTTGTGAGAAGGGTGACGAAGCTGTTAAGAAAATTGCAGAAGATAAGCCAGACATAGTGATCGCGGACGAGGTTATACCCGGTACGGATATCACGGATATGGTCGAGGGCGTATCTGGAAATAAGAACCTGAGAAATGTCAAATTTGTGCTCTGTTCATCGAAGCAGCACAGAAATTATCTGGACTTTGTATTTTCGACGATAGGTGACAAGGCAGTGGTGAGACTGCTTGAACAGCCATACGATGAGAAGAAGGTCAGAGGTGTGCTTGATGATGCATGTAAAGGTCGCGGAAGCAATACGACTCAGCTTCTGAAGATGGATGAAAATGAGCAGAAGACGGACGAGCTGGAGGCGGTGGTGACCAGGATAATCCACGAGATAGGCGTTCCGGCGCACATCAAAGGCTACCAGTATCTCCGAAGTGCGATAGTCATAGCAGTTGGGGATATGGACATTTTGAATTCCATAACAAAGCAGCTTTATCCGACGATCGCCCAGATGTACGGCACAACTGCATCAAGGGTGGAGAGAGCCATAAGACATGCCATAGAGGTGGCCTGGAGCAGAGGAAAGATAGAGACTATCAACGAACTGTTTGGTTACACCATAAGTGCGGGCAAAGGAAAGCCTACGAACTCAGAATTTGTCGCTCTCATTGCCGACAAGATAAGACTGGAAGCGAAGATGAGAAATGCAGGGTAATTTGTAGTAAAATGTTGTCATAATATGTGATATTAAAAATGATATTAAAAGCACTTGACAAATTACATCATATTTAATATTATTATAGAGTAGTTGGGATAAGCGCTTAATCCTGTAAATTTATACATAACAAGGGAGATACTATGGGAAACAAAGGGATCGAAATTGTAATTGCTGATGGCGACAGCACACAGATAGCAAAACAGATCGCCACATATGCATCAAAGGACGAGATGAGAGTAGTTGATATGGTCAGCACCGGGGATGAAGCGGTGGAATCGATAAAGCTCTACAAGCCGGATATAGTGATACTGGACATTTGCCTTTCGGGAATGGATGGCCTGGGAGTGATGGAGCATATGAGTGAACTGCCTGAATATCAGAATACGATATTTGTGGTACTCACATCGGTGTCATCACAGAGACTTATAAGATGTGCATTTGAGATGGGTGCGACATATTATATCCTGAAGCCGTACAATCCGGTGCAGCTTGTGACAAGACTCAGACAGATGTATATGAAGAAGAAGGAGCTTGAGTCAGGGCTGAACGACAAGCTCACATGTCTCACAGAGAAGAGTATGGCACACAAGATAGAGAACACTATAGAGAGCGATGTGACGGATATCATCAGGGATATAGGTATTCCTGCAAATATAAAGGGCTACCAGTACATCCGTGAGGGCATCATCATGGCGGTCAACGATGTGAACATGCTGAACTACATAACAAAGCTTCTCTATCCGACGATAGCGAAGAAATATAAGACCACATCCTCCAGCGTAGAGAGAGCCATAAGACATGCCATAGAGGTGGCGTGGAACAGAGGTCAGATAGACACCATCAACGATTTGTTTGGATATACAGTGAATGCGGGAAAAGGCAAACCGACAAATTCCGAGTTTATCGCACTCATAGCGGACAAGCTCAGAATAGAGTATAAGAAAAGGGCATAACAGGCTCACAGAGTAGGCAACATACCTTGAAGAACTGACAGTTATCATGTATAATAACTTAGGTACAAGAAGCAGGATACGGCAAGTACCCTGCTTTTCTTTATGTACCGGGATAATTTGCAAAATTACTAACGAATAAATAATACAAGGTGGACAAAATATGATAGAAACTGTAGTATCAGCTAACATGCTGATCGGGGAAGTCATGAGGGTGAAGAAGAACCATCTGGCTCCGGATTTCCCAACTGGAAATGAAAAGAGGCTGTGTATTGTGTCCGGTATACATGGGGATGAGGTTGCCGGACAGTACATATGTTATGAACTGATCAGAAGGATCAAGAAGGATTTTGACAAGCTTACTGGAATCGTGGATGTATATCCATTTATCAATCCTATGGGACTTGAGGCTCAGTACAGGGATGTGCCTGTATTTGACATAGACATGAACACCCTGTTTCCGGGATCAAAGGACGGAACTGTGGGAGAGTATACAGCGGCAAAGGTCATGAAGGACATAGAGGGGGCGGACATTTGTGTTGATGTCCATTCCAGCAGTGTGTACATCAAGGAGATCCCACAGGTCAGGGTTAATTCTGACGTGGCATCGGATCTTGCTCCGTATGTTGCGTGCATGAATGTGGATGTTGTATGGATACATCCGTCGTCTACGGTCATGGAGGGAAGTCTTGCACATGCCCTCAACGAGATCGGAGTCAAGAGTATGGTAGTGGAGTCCGGAGTTGCCCTCAAGATAGATTACGATTACTCGAACCAGATAGTGGACGGACTGTTCTCTCTTATGAAGAAGATGGGAATATGGCAAGGCGAAGTCGAGACTGCACATAAGCCTAAATTTGCAAAAGACAAGGATGTTGTATTTGTAAATGCTGAGAGCAGCGGAATCTTCCTTCCTGTGGCAAAGCACTCAGAATATATACAGCAGGGAGAGATCATAGGAAGAATTGTAAATGTGCTCACGGGCTCGGTGGAGGAGACCATCAGGTCGCCGAGAAGCGGCATTGTGTTCTCACTGAGAGAATATCCGGTTATAGAAGAGGGGTCACTTGTGGCCAGAATTTTCGGAGGTGGCCATGAATAAAGAGATCATATATTCCATGAATACAGCCTACAGAGGAGAGTACGAGATACAGGGATTTTCCTATGGCAGCGGAGACAAGGCTGCATGCATAGTTGGTGCTATGAGAGGAAATGAATTTCAGCAGCTCTACATAAGCTCACTTCTGGCAAAGAAGCTTGGGGAGCTGGAGGCGAGGGGCGCCATAGTGTCGGGCAAGAAGATACTTCTGATACCATCAATCAATTACAGCTCGTTCAATGTGGGCAAGAAATACTGGATAACAGACAATTCAGATATAAACAGATCATTCCCAGGCAATCCTGAAGGTCAGGCGACAAGCCGTATTGCAGCGGCGGTGATGGAGAAGGTCACCGGCTACGCATACGGAATACAGTTTGCGAGCTTCTATATGGATGGTGAGTTTATCCCGCACGTCAGGATGATAGAGACAGGCAAGCAGAGCAACAGCCTTGCCAGCCAGTTCGGTATGCCGTATGTATTGACAGCGGAGCCTAGATCATATGATAAGGCAACGCTCAACTACAACTGGCAGATGCGCGGCACGGAGGCTTTCTCGGTATATTCGGGAGTTACCGACACCATCAATGGTGAGAGTGCCAATCAGGCGGTGTCCTCAGTGCTCAGATTCCTGACACGTATGGGCGTTATAAGATACAACTGCCATGCGGGATACATTTCCACCATCATGGACGAGGAGGATCTGCTCAGCATAAGGTCCGAGCATGCCGCCGGCTTCTTCAAGAAGCTTGTCCAGCCGGGAGACGAGGTTGTACGAGGCGACATAATTGCAAATATCATCAATCCGATGACGGGCGAGAATACGACGGACATATACGCACCGACGGACGGAATCATATTCTACTGTCAGAATTCACCTATGATATACCAGAATTCGGTGATATTTAAGATGATACGAAGACTGCATAACTAGCATGGAAAGTTATGACATATTTGGTGAAAATGCAGGGTTAAGATACAATTTTATGCTTAAATAAGCTGAAAATCGGCAAAAAGATAAAAACTACTACAAAAAAAACAAGATAAATGCTATTATTAAAGAATTAAAATAACAAAAACGCTTTTACTATGGAGGTATGACATGAGTAAGGTCAAGAGAGTGTATGTTGAGAAAAAGCCTGACTATGCGGTCAAGGCGAAGGAACTTCACGAAGAGATTAAGAACTATCTGGGTATCAAGGCTGAGTATGTGAGAGTGCTTGTCAGATATGATATTGAGAACATATCAGATGAGACATATGCAAAGGCTCTTGAGACAGTATTTGCTGAGCCGCCTGTAGATGTGATCTATGAGGGTGAGCCTGAGCTTGCTGCCACAGATAAGGTGTTCTCAGTAGAGGCACTTCCAGGTCAGTTCGATCAGAGAGCCGATTCAGCAGAGCAGTGTGTAAAGCTTCTTGCAGAGGATGAGGAGCCTGTTATCAAGACTGCCACAACATATGTACTTTCGGGCGATGTGACAGACGAGCAGATGAAGGCTGTCATGGACTACTGTGTAAACCCTGTTGATTCAAGAATATGCGGTATGGAGATTCCTGAGACTCTGGTTACAGAGTTCCCTGAGCCAGCCGATGTTCATATATTTGACGGATTCAAGGACATGGCAGAGGCAGATCTTAAGGAGCTCTATGACTCACTTGGACTTGCCATGACATTCAAGGATTTCCTTCACATCCAGAACTATTTCAAGAGTGAGGAGAAGAGAGATCCATCCATGACCGAGATCAGAGTTCTCGATACATACTGGTCAGACCACTGCCGTCATACAACATTCTCAACAGAGCTCACAGATGTAGAGTTCGACGATGGAGATTACAAGGATCTTCTTGAGAAGACATTTGACGCATACAGAGCAGAGATGAAGGAGATGTACAAGGACAGAGATGACAAGTTTGTATGTCTCATGGATATAGCCCTTATGGGTATGAAACAGCTCAAGGCAGCAGGCAAGCTCGATGATATGGAAGTGTCAGACGAGATCAATGCTTGTTCTATAGTTGTTCCTGTAGTTGTGGACGGAGTAGAGGAAGAGTGGCTCGTATTCTTCAAGAACGAGACACACAACCATCCTACAGAGATCGAGCCATTCGGTGGTGCTGCTACATGTCTTGGCGGTGCTATCAGAGATCCGCTCTCAGGAAGAGGTTACGTATACCAGGCTATGAGAGTTACCGGTGCGGCTGATCCTACAAAGTCTCTCAAGGACACAATGGAGGGCAAGCTTCCACAGCGTAAGATCGTGACAACAGCAGCCCATGGTTACAGCTCATATGGTAACCAGATCGGTCTTGCAACAGGCCTTGTAAATGAGATATATCATCCAGATTATGTTGCAAAGAGAATGGAGATCGGAGCAGTTATGGGTGCAGCTCCAAGACGTGCTGTAAAGCGTCTCACATCTGATCCGGGAGATGTAATCATCCTGCTCGGCGGACGTACAGGCCGTGATGGCTGTGGTGGAGCAACAGGTTCATCCAAGGCTCACACATCACACTCACTCGAGACATGTGGTGCTGAGGTTCAGAAGGGTAACCCACCTACAGAGAGAAAGATCCAGAGACTCTTCAGAAGAGAAGAGGTTTCATCTATTATAAAGAAGTGTAACGATTTTGGTGCCGGCGGTGTGTCAGTTGCCATCGGAGAGCTGGCAGACGGACTTGTGGTAGATCTTGACAAGGTGCCAAAGAAGTACGCAGGTCTTGACGGTACAGAGCTTGCAATATCAGAGTCCCAGGAGCGTATGGCTATAGTTGTCGATCCTAAGGATGTTGACACTATGCTCGGATACGCTGAGGAGGAGAACCTCGAGGCTGTAGTAGTTGCAAAGGTTACAGAGGAGCCTAGACTTATCCTTAAGTGGAGAGGCAAGGACATCGTGAACATCTCACGTGCATTCCTCAACACAAATGGTGCTCATCAGGAGACACAGGTCAAGGTTGAAGTTCCAAGCAAGGCAGACAATTACTTTGATTCAGTTAAGGAGCCTGAGGATGTCAAGAAGGCATGGCTCGATACACTGTCAGATCTGAATGTGTGCTCACAGAAAGGACTTGTGGAGATGTTCGACAGCTCTATCGGAGCAGGAACAGTCACAATGCCTTACGGTGGTAAGTATCAGCTCACACCTACACAGACAATGATCGCAAAGCTGCCTGTACTCAAGGGTAAGACAGACACTATTACCATGATGAGCTACGGATTTGACCCATATCTGTCAAGCTGGAGCCCATATCATGGTTCAGTATATGCGGTTGTTACATCAGCAGCCAAGATAGCTGCAGCAGGTGGAGATGTAAGCAAGATCAGACTTACATTCCAGGAATATTTCAAGAGACTTGGAACAGACCCATACAGATGGGGACAGCCACTGGCAGCGCTCCTCGGAGCATATGATGTTCAGATAGGACTTGGACTTCCG
This sequence comes from Coprococcus sp. OM06-34AC, assembly GCF_003462545.1. Taxonomy (NCBI): domain Bacteria; kingdom Bacillati; phylum Bacillota; class Clostridia; order Lachnospirales; family Lachnospiraceae; genus Coprococcus; species Coprococcus sp. OM06-34AC. The sequence continues at coordinate 385,908 of NZ_QTZF01000001.1, read as the reverse complement.
TCTATCGGTGGAAAGGACAGTATGTCAGGTACATTCAATGATATAGATGTACCTCCAACACTTGTATCATTTGCAGTTGACGTGGCAAGCTACATGGACGTTGTGACACCTGAGCTCAAGAAGGCAGGCAATGTTCTTGTGGAGATGGATATAGAGAAGGACGAGAACGACATACCTGTATATGAGAATGTTCTGTACATGTATGACCTCCTGAACAAGAAGATCAAGGAGGGCAAGATCCAGTCTGCATATGCAGTTGGATTTGGCGGTATAATAGAGGCTGTCAGCAAGATGGCATTTGGAAATAAGCTCGGTGTTGAGCTTGAGGATACAGTGAGCAAGAAGGATCTTGTTGCCAAGAACTATGGCGCTATCATTCTTGAGGTTAAGGCAGCAGATCTTGATCAGCTCGGAATTCCTGTCAAGAAGATAGGTAAGGTTACAAAGGAGCCTGTATTTACATACAAGGATGTCACAATCACTATGGACGAGGCTCTTGCAGCATGGACAAAGACTCTTGAGAAGGTATTCCCAACAGAGTCAAATGTTCCACAGACAGAGATCAAGACTGGACTCTTTGATGCCAAGACAGTTTACACATCAAGGAACAAGGTTGCAAAGCCAAAGGTATTCATACCTGTATTCCCTGGTACAAACTGTGAGTACGACTCAGCAAAGGCATTTGAGAGAGCTGGTGCAGACGTACAGACGATAGTATTCAGAAATATGACAGCACAGGGAATCAGAGATTCTGTTGACGCATTTGCAAAGGCAATCAGTGATTCACAGATCATCATGTTCCCAGGCGGATTCTCAGCCGGTGATGAGCCAGACGGATCAGGTAAGTTCATCGCAACTGCATTCCGTAATGCGAAGATCTCCGAGGAAGTTATGAAGCTCCTGAACGAGAGGGACGGGCTTGCACTTGGTATCTGTAATGGATTCCAGGCACTCATCAAGCTCGGTCTTGTGCCTTACGGCGAGATCAGACCACAGACAGATGATTCACCTACACTGACAATGAACAGCATCGGACGTCATCAGTCCAAGATGGTATACACCAAGGTTGTAACAAACAAGAGCCCATGGCTGAAGAAGGCAGAGCTCGGCGGAGTATACACAATTCCTATCTCACACGGTGAGGGACGTTTCGTTGCAAGCAAGGAATGGTGCGAGAAGCTCTTTGCAAATGGACAGGTTGCAACACAGTATGTCGACATGAACGGCAACCCAACCATGGACGAGTATTACAATGTCAACGGTTCATACTACGCAATTGAGGGTATTACAAGTCCTGACGGACGTGTACTCGGTAAGATGGGACACTCAGAGCGTATCGGACAGGCTGTAGCTGTGAATGTATATGGCGACCAGAACCAGAAGATATTTGAGAGTGGTGTGGAGTATTTTAAGTAAGATGAAATCATGTCACACGGATTATATCCGGTGATATACCAATAAAAATAGCACAGATGTGCAGGAGTCATAAACAGTTTTAGATGACTGAGAATACGGGGACAGGTGAGAGTAGATTCCATACCTGTCCCCGTTTGTCTTTATATTTATGCGTACTGACTGCCGGGGATGATGTGGCAGAGCTTTGACGACCGGGAGGAGATTCTGCGTGAGAGAAAAAAAGAAAAACAGAATAGAGATTCTGGGAATTGCACTGCTGGTGCTTCTGATAAGTGGTGTATGTATGATCCCTTGTTTTAAGACAGGCCTGCCATACGGTGATGACCAGCAGGTTCATATGCTCAGGGTGGAGAGTATCCTCAAAGCGCTAAAGTCAGGGCAGGGATACCCTGTATATATATATCAGACTATGTTGGAAGGGTATGGCTACGGTATGGGAATATTTTACCCTGATTTGTTCTTGCTGCCAGCCGTTCTCTTCAGACTTCTGGGGGCATCACCGGAGATTGCAATGAAGATATATATATATGTACTGATGATATGTACGGGACTTACTGCGTATTATACAGGGCGGAGCATTGGCAGAAGCCGTTGCGCGGGTGCTGTCACTATGGTGCTTTACACAATGGGACATTATCATCTTGAGGATGTATATACCAGATTTGCACTTGGCGAAGTTGCGGCCATGGTATTTATTCCACTGGCGTTTCTTGCTCTTTACGACCTGACTGAGATGGGACACAGTAGAAAAGGCCTTTTATGTGTATCATATTCGTGTCTTATGCTTTCACACACGATAAGCTTTGTATTATGTGTAGTCATGGGAATAATATGGATGTGTGCGAGATGGAAAAGAATTGCGGCTTGCAGAAGACTTATTGGGGCTGTGTGTATGGAAGCTCTTGCGTGTGCAGTACTTACATGTTATTACTGGCTTCCTGTGCTTGAACAATTTGCAGATGGAATGTTTTATGTAAGCAATGAACCGGCATTTTACACACATGAGGAGACTCAGACACTGCTCGCGATAGTGAGTGGAAGGTATTCGGTTGCATTCATTGAGATTGGAATACTGGCACTTATGGTATTTGTCAGTATATATAAAAAAGTATATAATAAAAAGGCTTTGATGTGCCTTGTGACAGCGGCGGTGCTTCTTATATGCGAGACAAAGATTTTTCCATGGAAACTTATCGACAGAACTCCATTTGTCAGTATACAGTTTCCGTGGAGGCTGAATATGTTCACAGAATTCTTTGTGGCACTTGGCCTTGCACTTCAGTCAGTGGATATAATAAAGCTGTTGCCATCATACAGAAGAAATGCATGTTTATGTGCGGCTGGAAGCATACTTATCGGTATTTTTAGCCTGAATATGGTATGGAATATAGAACTTGGTGGCTATGTGAACTATCCGGAAGGTTATGCGGATAATGCAGGGAGTACAGACAGCATAGGGTTCTGGGAGTGGCTTCCAGAAGAAGGGGATCTTGCAACATCTGTCGGAGCAGAAAGCAGCGGGATGGTAAAGTGCGAAGATACTTACATACGGGGGCGCTATGGATCAGACGGAAGCTATGAGTTTGATGCGGGTAAAACTGCGGGGGAGTGCATAGTTCCAAAGTATTATTATAAGGGATATGAAGCAATAATGGCTGATGGACGGAAACTGACGGTAAGCAAATGTCTAAATGATGGATTGGTAGAAATATCAGTTTCGCCAGAGGCAGGTAAAGTTGTTGTAAAATATAAGGGGACAAAGATTCAGCATTGGTCATGGAGAATAAGTATATCAGCGGTCTTGCTTATGTTATTGATACTTATAATGCAACATGCTGTCGAAAAAGGAAAAATACAAAGTTATATGGAGTGATGGAGTAATTATGGAAAAAAAGAAAATCAGGTCAAGAAAAATTGTTAAGTATGGAATGGCATTTCTGATTCCTATCATATGTATAGTGATACATATGATGATGACGGACTGTTATCCATTTGGAAAGAATACTATACTGCTTGGAGATTCTAATACCCAGTATTATGCGTTTTTTGTGGAATTATCAGGCAGGATAAGACAGGGAAAATCAATTTTTTTCAGTTGGGACATGGGACTAGGATATGATTTCTATACTAATTTCTTTTATTATCTGGCAAGTCCTGTCAATCTAATAGCAGTTTTGTTCGGCGGTTCACATATGGAGCTGGGAATGATCGTCAGTATGTGTATTCAGGTTGGACTTTGCGGAGTTACTATGACCTATTTCTTATCGCATACCAGCAGAAATAAAATGCAGCACGGATGGCTGAATGACATACTCTGTGTTGTGATGGGAATGGCTTATTCCATGTGCGATTATATGCTTGCATATCAGTATAATCTCATTTGGCTTATATGCCTTCTTCTCGTGCCTGTTATGATGCTTGGCGTTGAGAGACTTATTGAGGGCGGTGATGTGAGACTTTATTTTGTGATGCTTTTCATGTCATTTGTATTCAACTTCTATTTTTCGTGGTTTGTGGCTATGATAGCTGTGATATGGTTTATCGATGTGAAAAAGGATAGCTGGAAAATGTTTTGGAAGCGTGGAGTGAAGTTTGCACTCACATCTATAACGGCTGCACTCAGTGCATGTGTTGTACTTGTGCCGTGTTTCCTTGCGATAGTTGGAAGAGAAGGTGCAAGTTCACTCACAGAAGATATACCATTTAGCAAGTTTGGTAATTTTGCAAATTTGTTCCAGAGCTTTTTCTGGGGACATGATATAGATATAGCTGGAAGAACTCTGTATGCAAGGAATATGTATATGGGACTGTCTCTGCTTTTCCTTGCGGTTGTATATGTGTTTAACAGGAATATACAGCTTCGGGCAAGAGTTAAGAGACTGGTGGAGATAGCGCTGCTTGTTGCCTGTCTGAATCTGACAGGGGCACTGTATGTTCTTCATGGGTTCACATATCCACATCTATATTCTTACAGATATGCTTTTATTCTTGTCATACTTCTTATTGTTTCAGCTTTTGAGTGTGCTGTGAACTGGACGAAGCCGGGGGTTCGGGAGGTGATACTGACCGCAGTTGTATTTTTGGCTTTCTTTGGGGGCGTTTTTCTGGAAAATAATGAGGTGCAGAATGTAGTCTGCTATATGGTTACGATCCTGCTTATTATATATTTGTTTATGGTATTTGTATTACAGGCCAGAAACAGCATAAAGATAAATTCTCTGATTGTGAATTTTATAGTAATACTTTTTGCGGAGCTGATATCCAATGCCGTATATGTGAATACGGATGCATATACTACGGGCAAGGAGCATCTAGGCGGAACTGACGGATGGAGAGCCATATATAATGAAAAGGACAACAGTGATCTTAATAGAAAGACATCCTGGATTTTGTCACAAAATAATACAGTCTATTCAGACACTAATATATTCTCTTCAATCATAAATACAAAAGTGACATGGCTTTTTGATGCGCTTGGAATGGTATATCAGGATCACGGCGCTACATATGCATACAGAAATACTACACCGGTAACTGCGCTTATGTTCAATGTAAGAAATGTATTATCGGATGCAGATGCATATTATGGTGGGTATACAAAGGAGCAAAGATATAATCTGAAGAACGATGTGTATGATATAGACGATGAGATTGCATGGTATACAACAGACTATGCTGTGGGAGCGGGCTTTTCTACAGATGGCAGCATAAAAGATTGGAATGTGTCAGATGTAGTTCCGTTTGAGGTGCAGAATGAATTCGTGAAAGATGTGTCGGGAGTTGAAGGAGTGTTCACCCGTGTTTCACCGGATGAACTGACTAATTTTGATGTGAAATACAGAGGAAGCGCTCCGGATAGACAGATCTTGCCGGATGGAGTAACTTTGGAGAGAAAGACTGATAAAAATGCTTATACATACATGAATGTGTCACTTGATGAAGATTACCATGCCTCACAGATTTATACGTTTACAGCTCCGAGGGATATGCATCTGTATGTGAGCCTTGAGGATGCAAATAAGCTGTGTAATATTGTAACTGTAGATGGAAACGTGATAGCAGATATAAACGAGTATGACGCTTATCCTTCGCCAAAAGATGTACTTGATCTCGGTGAGCTGAAGAGTGGGCAGAAGGTCGAGATACAGGCAGTCAATCTGTCCACAGTCCTAAAAAAGGGAGTAACGTGTATAGATTTCTATGAATATCATGATGACAGGATGCAGGAATGCAAGGAATCAATTAAGGATAGGACGCTTTCACTTGACACAGTGACATCTACATATGTAAAGGGTACGGTGACAGCAAATGAGGATGGTATATTGTATACATCAATTCCTTATTACAGAGGCTTTACAGCGTATGTTGATGGAAAGAAGACTGATATAACAACACTGGCAAATGGTGCACTTGTGGGTCTGGAGCTGACTGCTGGAACACATACAATAGAATTCAGGTATGTAACATATGGATTCAAGCTTGGTCTTATATTATCTGCAGCAGGATGGCTCATAGCTGTCTTATACATGGTGAATCTTAGACGCAGCAGGAAAAAGAAGGTACAGGCTGCATAGAACAGATACTGCAATAAATTAAGTGGGGATTGATATGGGTATAAAGCAAGGAGAAGTAAAAAAATATAAAAAGAGTGGGATACTGTATGCTGCTGTATTCTTAGTTACAGTTCTGGTATATACAGTAATTTTGCTCCTGCAGAAAGCATATCCGTTCGGAGATAAAAGTTTTCTGACGTATGATGCATATGTGCAGTATAAGAATATGTTTCATATGTTATTTGAATGGATTTCGGGAGGTAGCAAAGGAAGCTTTATCTGGTCGATGGGAATGGGAATCGATGCTGTACAGGAGTTACTGTATTACTGCCTGAGCCCGTTCAATATCATCGTTCTGATGTTGGGAGAGAGCAGGCTGGAACTTTCCATGGTATTGCTTATCATCATAAAATCCGCCTGCCTGCCGGTCACGGCGCTTTACTTTTTCAGACATACCAATAAGAAAAATACAGAGAATGGGTACAGCCAGACAGTTGCAACGTTCATAGAGCTGGCATGCAGTATGGCATATGGACTGTCCGGGTATGTCCTTGCATATGGACATAATATTATGTGGCTTGATGGGCTTATTCTGCTTCCGATAGTGGCACTTGGCATAGAGCATCTGTCAGATGGAAAAGGATGGATGTTATACACGCTGTCTTTGGCAGCGTCGATCATATGCAATTTCTATTTGTCATTCTATATATGTGTGTTTGCCGTGATATATTTCTTGCTGGAAAAACGGGAAAATGTCAAAGATTTCCTACGCAGAGGACTTTCGTTTGCCGGCTGCTCGGTGCTGTCTGCTCTGCTCGCAGGAGTGGTTCTGGTTCCTGCCGGACTGGTGGTCATGAGAGCGGCGTCTTCGGTGACTGATATGGGGCTTGAAGGAACACAGATGTGGGGACAGTTTGGAGCGTATATATCTTCATTCTATCCGCTGAAGGATCTGGAATGTGTATCTATGTTCAGCAATAACAGTTATTGTGGAAGTATTGTTATATTTGCTGCCTGCATTTTTATTCTGTCTGATGTGTGCGACTGGAAGACGAGGGTGAAATACTGTATAGCCATGACCCTGTTAGTGCTTGCCCTGAACTATCTTCCGCTCAATTACGTGTTCCATGGCATGACGATCACACATGGACTTGGAAACAGGTTTGCATTTATATTAACGTTTATATTAATTGCTGCAGCATATCGAATTCTCATGAATCTTGGTAAGCTGAGACTGAGGTATATTGCTGTAAGTACTGTGGTGGCAGGCGTAATATTTGTGGCAAGTCTTATTGACAGCAGAGAGATGAGTACCCCGCTTGGCTATGTTATATTTATGCTTATGCTGGCATTTGCAGCCATTCTGTGCGTGCTTTGCAGAAGAGGAAGCATAAAGCCGGGAGTGGCTGTGTGCATTATCTGTGGCTGCTGGATAGCTGAGATTATGGGAAATGCATTATATGTAATGCCGGGCAAGACGGAGGACTGTCTTCTGACAGATGCTGTAAGACTAGATCAGTGGGAATCAGTATACAATTCCCTGGATACAGAAAATGGCACCAGAAAGAGCGCTATGGTTTATGAGAATTATGCGCCATATTCTCAGACAAACTGGTATTCATCCATGGCAAATGGAAATACGATCAGAGCGTTTTCCAGTATGGGACTTGCCCACTTTGACAATGTTGAATATATATATTCGGGAACTACACCGCTTACAGCGCTCATGTACAATGTCAGATATGTGCTGAGTCCGGAGAATGGTACTTACGCAGGATATAACCTTGTTGCTGAGAATGACGTATACAATCTGTATGAAGCAGAAACTCCTGAGATGATGGGATTTATGTTGGATGATGGTATCGTAGACTGGAAAGCAGACAGGACACCTCTTGAAAATCAGAATGATTTTATGAAGAGTGGCTGTGGTCTGTCGTCAGATGTATTTACAGAGATTGATATATCGGATTGGAGTACTTCTTATCTCAATCAGGACACACTTAAGGAATCAGTGGGTTATTGCATATACAGAACGTCAAATGCATTTGTGCCGATGACCCGGTATGAGTTTGATGCTGAATCTGATATGGATATGTATGTCTACAGTAAGGATAGCCGCGATCACTATGTGGAGATGATCGTGGACGGAGATCTCAGGGTATCGAATGGGTCATATGTTACAGAACAGCTGTCACATGTCGGCCTCGTAAAGAAAGGACAACATGTCAGGATAACTATAGGAGGTGCGACCAGCTCTAAAACAGGAAGTGTCGGAGAGCGATTTGTAAAGGTATACAATTACAATGCAGATGAATTTGAGAAAGCAGAAGAGAAGATACTTGATAGTCCGCTTGAGTGTACAGGATTTGTAAAAAATACTTTCTATGGAAGTGTGGATGTGAAAAATCCAGGTATCCTGTATATCGCATATCCATATAATGATGGGTTTAAGATATATGTGGATGGAGAGCCGGCAGAAAAAATTCGCCTTGGTAGAGGCAATATGGGGGTCCGGATATATGCGGGCAGTCACGATATAGAAATTGCATACAGAACACCTGGGCTTATGGCTGGCGCACTGGTTTCGCTGTTTGGAATATGCATCATGCTATTTATGCTGAGGTGGGACAGTAAACAGAAGCATGTAATCACACCCCTACCCACTCCATAAATTTCTTCATAGCCGTGCTCTGATTCTTCATTCCTGAGTAAGCGAAGCCGACACTCCTGCTCGGAATAGGAGTGTCAAGCGGAAGTTCGGTTATAACACCGGATGAGAGCTGTTCATGTGCGAATTCACGTACCACGCTGGCAACGCCCATGCCGATGGCGGCGAAGTCGATGAGGAGATCCATGTTGTTGATCTCAAGTACCTGGCTGCAGCTTATGCCCTGTGAGCGGAGATACTCGTCCACGTGGGTACGGGTTACATTTGCCTCCTCCAGAACCATGAGGTTGGAGCCTTCAAGGATGTTGACTGTTGATATATTGGACATACCTGAGTTGCTTGAGTTATGAATAGTGGTAGAAGCAGAGACGCCGGATGAATGTCCGTTATCTCTGCTTTTTTTATCCGCACCTTGATCTGTTGCATCGCCGTGTGTGGCAGAGGCTAAGCCTGAGTTTAGCAGCGGTATAATGTTACCCTTGATATTGCCTGAAAGCTCATCGGCAAAGCTGTATTGATCTCTGCCATTTGCGCGCTCGTAGAAATTATCCAGATATTCAGGGCTTGCCACAAATACGTCATGTATCTCCTTGACAGGAGAGTAGACTATCCCCTTTGGAAGCTCTGTGTTGCAAATCAGACCTATGTCTATGTCGTCATTCTTAAGAAGCTTGATGGTATTCAATGTTGAGTGGCAGTCGATGCTGAACTTGATGTTCGGATTCTCCTTTATAAAGTCCTTCAGGTAATCCAGAAGGATGTGCTTGCACAGCGATGTGCTGACTCCGATTCTTATGTGACCGATTCCAAGCTCCTTGTAATTCTTCAGATTTTCCTCACCCATATTCAGAGAGTCAAATGCCCTCTCAACATATTCATAGAGAACCTGTCCCTCTTCAGTCAGAGTTACCCCTCTGGAACTTCTGTTAAAAAGCGCAGTGACGAGTTCTTCTTCAAGTTTGGAAATAGCCTTGCTTATCGCGGGCTGACTGATGTAGAGCTGATTTGCGGCCTTGCTGATGTTGCCGGCTTTGGCAACTGTATGAAAAATAACGTAATTGTTCAGATTACTTATCATGATATTCCTCCAGGTTATAATAACTATTCTTTTTATATATTGTAATTATACCTAGATGAGTGATATTATCAAGAGTAAGAATTTGTATTTAGAAACAAATGATAGGAGGACTATAAATATGGGTATGACCATGACTCAGAAGATTTTAGCTGCTCATGCAGGACTGCCATCAGTTGAAGCAGGACAGCTTATCGAGGCAGATTTGGATTTAGTATTAGGAAATGACGTAACAACTCCGGTCGCAATTCACGAGATGGAGAAGTTCAACAAGAAGGAAGTATTTGACAAGAAGAAGATAGCACTTGTCATGGATCACTTCACACCTAACAAGGATATCAAGAGTGCAGAGCACTGTAAGTGTGTAAGACAGTTCTCAGCGGCAAATGAGATCGAGAACTATTTCGATGTCGGAGCAATGGGTATCGAGCATGCGCTCCTTCCGGAGAAAGGACTTATCGTGGCTGGTGAGACATGTATCGGAGCAGACTCACATACATGTACATACGGAGCACTCGGTGCATTCTCAACAGGTGTCGGAAGTACAGATATGGCAGCAGGAATGGTGACAGGCAAGGCCTGGTTCAAGGTTCCATCAGCCATCAAGTTCAACATCGTTGGAGAGAAGACAAAGTGGATCAGTGGTAAGGACGTCATCCTTCACATCATCGGTATGATCGGTGTTGACGGTGCGCTTTATAAGTCTATGGAGTTTGTTGGAGAGGGAATCAAGAACCTCACAATGGACGATAGATTTACAATTGCGAACATGGCCATCGAGGCAGGTGCCAAGAATGGTATCTTCCCTGTCGATGAGCTTACAGAGGAGTACATGAAGGAGCACAGCACAAAGTCATATACAAAGTATGAGGCAGACGAGGATGCTGTATACGATGCAGAGTACACCATCGACCTGTCACAGCTTAAGCCAACAGTTGCTTTCCCTCATCTCCCAGAGAATACAAAGACTATCGATGAGGTCGGTGACATCAAGATCGATCAGGTAGTCATCGGTTCATGTACAAATGGACGTATCTCAGATATGAGAATTGCAGCAGATATCATCAAGGGAAGAAAGGTTGCTGACGGTGTCAGAGTTATCGTCATCCCTGGAACACAGGATATCTACCTTCAGTGTATTGAGGAAGGTCTTATGACTATATTTGTCAAGGCCGGAGCAGTGGTTTCAACTCCTACATGCGGACCATGTCTTGGAGGACATATGGGCGTTATGGCAGCAGGAGAGAGAGCTGTATCAACAACCAATCGTAACTTCGTAGGACGTATGGGTCATGTAGACTCAGAGGTATATCTTGCCAGCCCTGCTGTAGCAGCAGCTTCAGCCATCACAGGTAAGATCAGCAGCCCTGACGAACTCGGTTTATAGGATTCAGTTTATTACAGAATATTTTATAAGGAGATATAGAGTATGAAAGCACATGGAACAGTACACAAATATGGTGACAACGTAGATACAGATGTAATCATCCCTGCAAGATACCTGAATTCATCAGACCCTGCAGAGCTCGCAAAGAGCTGTATGGAAGATATAGATAAGGATTTCGTAAAGCGCGTAAAGCCGGGCGATATCATGGTGGCAAGAAAGAACTTCGGCTGTGGATCTTCAAGAGAGCATGCACCTATAGCTATCAAGGCTTCAGGAATAAGCTGCGTAATCGCAGAGACATTTGCCAGAATCTTCTATAGGAATGCCATCAATATCGGACTTCCGATCATCGAGTGCCCTGAGGCAGCAGAGGCTATCCAGGCAGGCGATGACGTGGAGATCGATTTCGACAGCGGTATGATCTATGACAGAACCCAGGGAACAGAATTTAAGGGACAGGCATTCCCTCCATTCATGCAGGAGATCATCAAGAGTGAGGGACTCATCAACTATATAAATAGCAAGAATTAATAATCGAAAGAAGGAATAAGAAAATGCAGTGTAATTTAGCCGTAATAAAAGGCGACGGTATCGGCCCTGAGGTAGTCACAGAGGCTATGAAGGTTCTCGATACAGTAGGTAAAAAGTTTGGACATACATTTGACTATGAGCAGATACTCATGGGTGGATGTTCAATAGATGCAACAGGCGTACCGCTCACAGACGAGGCTGTGGCAGTTGCAAAGTCAAAGGATGCAGTTCTCCTCGGTTCTATCGGAGGAAATACATCCACATCACCATGGTATAAGCTCCCTCCAAATCTCCGCCCGGAGGCAGGACTTCTGAAGATCAGAAAAGAGCTTGGCCTCTTCGCCAATCTTCGTCCTGCAAATCTCTACGATGAACTGAAGGAGGCATGTCCACTTAAGGCTGAGATCGCAGAGCGCGGATTTGATATGATGATGATGAGAGAGCTCACCGGTGGTCTCTACTTCGGCGAGAGACACACAGAGGAGGTTGACGGAGTTATGACAGCCGTTGATACCCTCACATACAATGAGAACGAGATCAGAAGAATAGCCATCAAGGCATTTGACATAGCTATGAAGAGAAGAAAGAAAGTCACATCCGTTGACAAGGCCAATGTCCTTGACTCATCAAGACTCTGGAGAAAGGTCGTTGAGGAAGTGGCAAAGGATTACCCTGAGGTTGAGCTTGAACACATGCTCGTAGACAACTGCGCGATGCAGCTTGTGAAGGATCCTGCACAGTTCGATGTGGTTCTCACAGAGAACATGTTCGGAGACATCCTCTCAGACGAGGCGTCCATGATCTCAGGTTCTATAGGAATGCTTTCATCTGCATCACTTAACGAGACAAAGTTCGGTATGTATGAGCCATCAGGCGGATCGGCACCTGACATAGCAGGCCAGAACAAGGCGAATCCGATAGCAACCATCCTGTCTGCGGCAATGATGCTCAGATACACATTTGACCTTGACAAAGAGGCAGATGCAGTTGAGAACGCTGTAAAGACGGTTCTCAAGGACGGATACAGAACAATAGATATCCACTCAGAGGGAACACAGCTCGTAAGCTGTTCCGAGATGGGTGATCTTATCTGCGAGAGAATATAGAAAGGACCATTATTGGAGGAGAATAAGATGAAGAGTGATAATGTTAGGGTTGGAATGCAGCAGGCACCACACAGATCTCTGTTCAACGCACTGGGCATGACAAAGGAAGAGATGGAGAGACCTTTAGTAGGTATTGTATGTTCATACAATGAGATAGTTCCAGGTCACATGAACCTGGACAAGATAGCACAGGCAGTAAAGATGGGAGTTGCCATGGCAGGTGGTACACCTGTTATGTTCCCGGCGATCGCTGTGTGTGATGGTATAGCAATGGGACACATCGGAATGAAGTATTCACTGGTTACAAGAGATCTGATCGCAGACTCAACAGAGGCTATGGCTATAGCACATCAGTTTGACGCGCTCGTCATGATCCCTAACTGTGACAAGAACGTTCCAGGACTTCTCATGGCAGCAGCCAGAGTAAATGTTCCAACAGTATTTGTATCTGGCGGCCCTATGCTTGCCGGACACGTAAAGGGAAATAAGACAAGTCTTTCAAGTATGTTCGAGGCTGTAGGTTCATACGCAGCCGGAACCATGACTGAGGAGGATGTATACGAGTATGAGTGCAAGACATGTCCTACATGCGGATCATGTTCAGGTATGTACACAGCAAACTCTATGAACTGTCTGACAGAGGCTCTTGGAATGGGACTTCCTGGAAATGGAACAATCCCTGCAGTATATTCAGAGAGACTTAAGCTTGCAAAGCATGCAGGAATGGCAGTTATGGATATGTACAGAAAGGGCATCAAGCCTAGAGACATCATCACAAAGGAGTCAATCATCAACGCTCTTACAGTTGATATGGCACTTGGATGTTCAACCAACTCTATGCTCCACCTTCCAGCCATCGCACATGAGATCGGTTTCGACTTTGATATCTCATTTGCAAATGAGATCAGCGCAAAGACACCTAACCTGTGTCACCTTGCTCCTGCAGGCCACACATACATGGAGGATCTCAATGAGGCCGGTGGTGTGTATGCGGTTATCAAGCAGCTTGCAGATGCAGGACTCATCAACAAGGACTGCATGACAGTTACAGGCAAGACAATAGGAGAGGCTGTTGCCAATAGTGTAAACAAGAATCCTGAGGTCATCAGACCTATGGACAATCCATATACAGTTACAGGTGGTCTGGCTGTACTCAAGGGTAACCTTGCACCAGACGGCTCTGTAGTAAAGCGTTCAGCAGTTGTGCCTGAGATGCTGGCTCACAAGGGCCCTGCAAGGGTATTTGACTGTGAGGAGGACGCAATCGCAGCTATCAAGGGCGGCAAGATCGTAGAGGGTGACGTGGTAGTCATCAGATACGAGGGACCAAAGGGAGGCCCTGGTATGAGAGAGATGCTCAACCCTACATCAGCCATCGCTGGTATGGGACTTGGCTCATCAGTTGCCCTTATCACAGACGGAAGATTCTCAGGAGCAAGCCGTGGAGCGTCCATCGGACATGTATCACCTGAAGCTGCTGTGGGCGGACCTATCGCTCTTGTTGAGGAAGGCGATATGATCGAGATCGATATCAACAACCTCAGCATCAAGCTCGATGTCTCAGACGAGGAGCTTGCAAAGAGAAAGGCTGCATGGAAGCCAAGACAGCCAAAGGTTACAACAGGCTATCTTGCAAGATACGCAGCTATGGTTACATCAGGCAACAGAGGTGCTGTTCTTGAGGTGCCAAAGAATTAATTGATCACAATTAAGGGAAAAGGAGAAAGTAAGATGTCAAAGATATCAGGTTCTGAAATTGTTATAGAGTGCCTTAAAGAACAGGGCGTTGACACCGTGTTCGGTTATCCGGGAGGAACTATCCTCAACGTATATGATGCCCTCTACAAGCACCAGGATGAGATCAACCATGTGCTCACATCACATGAGCAGGGGGCTGCCCATGCGGCAGATGGATATGCCAGAGCTACAGGCAAGGTCGGAGTATGTATGGCCACATCAGGTCCGGGTGCCACCAACCTTGTAACAGGTATAGCTACAGCATACATGGATTCCATTCCTGTTGTGGCAATAACAGCAAATGTAGGTGTAAATATGCTCGGTAAGGACAGCTTCCAGGAGGTAGACATTGCAGGTGTTGTTATGCCTATCACCAAGCACAGCTTTATCGTGAAGCACATAGATGATCTTGCACCGACCATCAGACGTGCGTTCAAGATCGCAAAGAGCGGCAGACCTGGCCCGGTGCTTGTGGATATAACAAAGGATGTAACCGCAGCGGAGACAGAGTATATACCAGAGACACCGGAGGTCATCGAGAGAAAGACAGACACCATCCGCGAGGAGGATGTGAACAAAGTCCTTGAGATGATCAAGGTTTCAAGAAGACCATTTATCATGGCAGGTGGCGGATGTATCATCTCTGACGCATCAGCAGAGCTTGCAGAATTTGCAGATAAGGTGGATGCACCAGTGTGCGATACACTTATGGGCAAGGGCGCATTTGACGGAAGAAGCGAGAGATATACAGGCATGATCGGTATGCACGGAACAAAGGTGTCCAACCTCGGTGTGTCAAGGGCAGATCTTGTGATCGTTGTTGGTGCCAGATTCTCAGACCGAGTTATCGGAAATGCATCCAAGTTCGCGCCAAATGCAAAGATCATACATATAGATATAGATGCGGCTGAGATAGATAAGAATATCCCAACAAATGCCAGTATAGTCGGCGATGCAAAGGAAGTCCTGAAGATACTCAACAGCAAGCTTGCCGCCCAGTCCAACAAGACATGGATGTCTGAGATCGAAGACCTCAAGAAGCAGAATCCTGACGTGTACAGCTTTGACACACTGAACGGACCTGCAGCTATCAAGAAAATCTACGAGCTTACAGAGGGTGATGCGATCATCACAACAGATGTCGGACAGCATCAGATGTGGGCAGCCCAGAACTATACATTCAAGGAGCCTAGGACATTCCTGTCATCAGGCGGACTTGGAACCATGGGTTACGGTGTTGGCGCAGCTATCGGAGCAAAGTACGGCAGACCTGATAAGACAGTCATCAACATAGCCGGTGACGGATGCTTCAGAATGAATCTGAACGAGATAGCAACAGCTGCGAGATACAACGTGCCTATCATCCAGGTAGTCCTGAACAACCACGTACTTGGAATGGTAAGACAGTGGCAGACACTGTTCTATGACCACAGATATTCCAACACCGTGCTTGACGATTCGGTAGATTTCGTCAAGGTAGCAGAGGGACTTGGTGCCATGGGAATCAGAGCCAACACCCTTGATGAGTTCGAGGCAGCAATGAAGACAGCCCTGACAGCAGGCAGACCTGTGGTAATAGATGTAACAATAGCGGGAGACGACAAGGTATGGCCAATGGTAGCTCCGGGAGCAGCCATCGACACCTGTTTCTCAGAGGACGATATGTAATATATACGCCGGCACAAGATGAAAAGGCACCATATTTGTGTGCATACATACATAAATATGGTGCCTTTATATATAATCCCCACTTGCCGACAGGCGAAAAGAGTGCTATAGTACAGGGATATAAGCGACAAACAAGTTTATTCACTTGAAAATATAAGATTTTAAGACAAAAAACTTGACAATCGCAAGCGGGATACACCAAAAGAACAAATATAAGTCAGAATTTTCACATAAATGGGAACGAAGGACATTTTTGTTAAGTAAAATATCTCGCACACATTTAATTAAGTCACAACAGATGATTTTGCCTTGAGCGAAGAACAAGATTGGAAATTGCTGTATTCCTTTCGCAGGGCATTTGAGGTCGCCGGTACTTGGCGATACAAAGTGAGCCTTAGTACCGCTGCAGACCGAAACGAGCGAGAGCGTCCCCAGAAAGGAATACAAGTATTGACAATCTGTTCGTCAGGAAGGAAAAATCATCGTCACAACTAAAAAGAAGGAGAGATAACAAAAATGGCAAGAGTGTACAACTTTTCAGCAGGCCCTTCAGTTCTTCCTGAGGTGGTATTAAAAGAGGCAGCAGAAGAAATGCTTGATTACAAGGGAACAGGCATGAGCGTAATGGAGATGAGCCATCGATCTAAGGCCTTCGACAATATCATCAAAGAGGCAGAGAAGGATCTCAGAGATCTCATGAACATACCTGACAACTACAAGGTGCTTTTCCTTCAGGGAGGAGCTTCTCAGCAGTTCGCAGCAATTCCAATGAATCTCATGAAGAATGGCGTAGCTGACTACATCATCACAGGTCAGTGGGCAAAGAAAGCATACGAAGAAGCAAAGAAATATGGAAAGGCAGTTGCAGTTGCATCATCAGCAGACAAGACTTTCTCATATATCCCAGATTGTTCAGATCTTCCAATAGATGACGATGCTGATTATGTATACATTTGTCATAACAATACTATATATGGAACAACATACCACACACTTCCTAACACAAAGGGCAAGATACTCGTTGCAGATATGTCATCAGACATTCTCTCACAGCCTGTAAATGTTGAGGATTACGGTATGATCTACTTCGGAGTTCAGAAGAACGTTGGTCCTGCAGGCGTAGTAGTGGCTATCATTCGTGAGGATCTTATCAGAGATGACGTAATGCCATTTACACCAACCATGCTCAAGTACAAGACTCAGGCAGATGCAGACTCACTCTACAACACACCTCCATGCTACGGCATCTATATCTGTGGTAAGGTATTCAAGTGGGTTAAGGAGATGGGCGGCCTTGAGGCTATGAAGGCTCACAACGAGAAGAAGGCCAAGATCCTCTATGATTTCCTCGACAGCTCAGAGCTCTTCAAGGGAACTGTAGTAAAGGAAGACCGTTCACTCATGAACGTACCATTTGTAACTGGTGACGCAGACCTTGATGCAAAGTTCGTCAAGGAGGCTACAGAGGCTGGATTTGTCAACCTCAAGGGTCACAGAACAGTAGGTGGTATGAGAGCATCTATCTACAACGCAATGCCTATCGAGGGTGTTGAGAAGCTTGTAGAGTTCATGAAGAAGTTCGAGGCAGAGAACAAGTAATATATAGTAACAGAAAAGGGAGAAAAAGACATGTCAGTAAAGATTAATTGCTTAAACCCTATCGCCAAGTGCGGTATGGAGCTTTTACCTGATACATATGAAGTAACAGACAATTTCGCAGATGCAGATGCAGTTCTGGTCAGAAGTGCATCCATGCATGATCTTGAGCTGTCAGACAACCTTCTGGCAGTAGCCCGTGCAGGTGCAGGTGTCAACAACATTCCACTTGATAAGTGCGCTGAGAAGGGTATCGTAGTATTTAACACACCAGGAGCAAATGCAAATGGTGTTAAGGAGCTTGTAGTAGCAGCACTCCTCATGGCTTCAAGAGACCTCGTTGGTGGTTACAACTGGGTCAAGAACAATGCCGCTGAGGCAGATATCGCCAAGATGGTGGAGAAGCAGAAGAAGAACTACGCAGGCAATGAGATCCTTGGCAAGAAGCTCGGTGTAATCGGACTTGGTGCCATTGGAGCAAAGGTTGCAAATGTTGCGCTTAAGCTCGGCATGCAGGTATACGGATATGATCCATATGTGTCAGTAGATGCAGCATGGGGACTTTCAAAGGATGTAAAGCACATCACAAATGTAGAGGATATCTACAGAGACTGTGATTATATAACAGTTCATGTTCCAGCTCTTGACAGCACAAAGGGAATGATCAATGCAGATGCATTTGCACTGATGAAGGACGGCGTTAAGATCCTCAACTTCGCAAGAGACGTACTGGTCAACGATGAGGATATGAAGGCGGCACTCGACTCAGGCAAGGTTGCAAAGTATATGACAGACTTCCCTAACCCAGCTATAGCAGGTTACAAGAACGTGGTAGCATTCCCACATCTTGGAGCTTCAACAGCAGAGTCAGAGGACAATTGTGCAGTTATGGCTTGTAAGGAGATCAAGGCATACATCAACGATGGAAACATCAAGAACTCTGTAAACTATCCAAACGTAAACATGGGACAGTGCAGTGATGTAGCCAGAGTTACTATCTGCCACAAGAACATCCCTAACATGCTCACCCAGTTCACAGGAGTATTCTCCAAGAAGGGCGGCAATGTATCAGGAATGATCAGCAAGGCAAAGGGCGATTACGCATATTCTATCCTTGATATCGGTGTAGAGCCAACAGCAGACGACATCGCAGAACTCTCAGCAATCGAGGGAGTTGTTAAGGTAAGAGTCATAAAGTAATAAAAGATAAATAGGAGAGAAGAAAAATGAGTGACAAGTTAAAGGTAGGTATCCTTGGCGCAACAGGTATGGTAGGTCAGAGATTTATCTCACTTCTTGAGAACCATCCTTGGTTCGAGGTCGTTACAGTTGCAGCCAGCCCAAGAAGCGCAGGCAAGACATACGAAGAGGCAGTTGGTGACAGATGGAAGATGGATACACCGATGCCAGAGGCAGTTAAGAAGCTTGTAGTATACAATGTCAATGAGGTAGAGAAGGTTGCTGCCACAGTTGATTTTGTATTCTCAGCAGTAGATATGACAAAGGATGAGATCAAGGCTATAGAGGAGGCTTATGCCAAGGCAGAGACTCCTGTAGTTTCAAACAACTCAGCTCACAGATGGACTCCTGATGTTCCTATGATGGTTCCAGAGATCAATGCAGACCATGCAGAGGTTATCGAGTTCCAGAAGAAGAGACTTGGAACAGAGAGAGGATTTGTTGCAGTTAAGCCTAACTGCTCAATCCAGAGTTACGCACCTGTACTTACAGCATGGATGCCATTTGAGCCATACGAGGTTATCGTAAGCACATATCAGGCAATCTCAGGAGCAGGTAAGACATTCAAGGATTGGCCTGAGATGCTTGGCAACATCATCCCATATATCGGTGGTGAGGAAGAGAAGTCAGAGAAGGAGCCACTCAGAATCTGGGGTAAGGTAGACAAGGAGAATGGTGTGATCGTTCCTGCAGAGGGAATCACTATCACAAGCCAGTGTATCAGAGTCCCAGTTCTCAACGGACATACAGCAACTGTATTCGTAAAGTTCAGAAAGAACCCTACAAAGGAGCAGCTTATCGAG
The DNA here is from genome assembly GCF_003462545.1 of Coprococcus sp. OM06-34AC. Lineage (NCBI taxonomy): Bacteria > Bacillati > Bacillota > Clostridia > Lachnospirales > Lachnospiraceae > Coprococcus > Coprococcus sp. OM06-34AC. The sequence goes on along the minus strand of NZ_QTZF01000001.1, from coordinate 366,129 downwards.
GCTATGACAAGCTTCAAGGGCGCGCCTCAGGAGCTTGGTCTTCCAAGTGCACCAAAGCAGTTTATCCAGTACCTTGAGGAGGACAACAGACCACAGGTTGCTCTGGACGTTGACTTCGAGAAAGGTATGGGTATCAGCGTTGGACGTCTCCGTGAGGATTCAGTATATGACTGGAAGTTCGTTGGCCTTTCACACAACACTGTAAGAGGTGCTGCAGGTGGTGCAGTTCTCTGTGCAGAGCTTCTGAAGGCTAAGGGATATATCACAAAGAAGTAATAAATTATATGGATATTTGAAGTGTCTGTGCTAACAATATCATAAAGATTTGCCGGGATAATGTTGCTGCTATGAATTGAACATGTTCCGGCAATTTTTTTGTTTTGCATGGCGTTATATTATGCAGTATTATTGATAACATTATGTTGACATTGCACAAACAGGTATACTAAAATTAGATTAATTGTAAATAAACCATGAATTACTAAGGGAGGTATTTTATGAGAAAAGGGAAGAGATGGCTGGCAGCGGCTGTGAGTGCAGCGATGATTGTCCAGTCACTGGCCAGTGTTGGCCCGGTTTATGCAGCGGATGATGGCGTATCCATAGCTGACACGTTTACGGATTCGTCGTTTAGAAGCTATGTGTCGAGTAATTTCGATACAGACAGTAATGGTTATCTGTCAGATGCGGAGATCTCGAATGTAACATCTATAGATGTTTCGAAGTGTTCTCCTGCTATATCAAGTTTGAATGGCGTAGAATTGTTCACCAATCTGTCAAAGCTGGATTGTAATGAGCAGTCTATAAGGAATCTTGATATAGAGAATCTTGAGAATCTTGAATATATAGATGTCTCAAGTAACAGAATAGACAGTCTGACATTGCCGGTAAGTGCAGAGAAACTTACATATCTTGATATAAGTGGAAACAAGATCACAAGCCTTACATCTCTGGCTGATTACAATAATCTTGTACTGCTCAATGCCAATTCAACAAACCTTTCATCGATAGATGTCAGCAATATGAAGGGGCTTAAGGTGCTTGGCGTAAGTGGAACCACCATATCAACACTTGATCTTGGCTCAAACATGGAGCTTACAACACTTTATTGTGACAGCATGCGTTCACTGCCTGTCCTTGATGTGTCAGGTCATGAGAAGCTTAAGAATCTTTATTGTGCTGGAGCAAAGAGCGACAGTGGAGTTGTTGTTCGTTCGTCAATTACCAAGCTTGACGTATCCGGTGATATAGTCCTTGGTTCGCTTGATTGTTCAAATAGCTATGTGGCTGAGGTGAACATAGACAATACCCCGGCGCTTACAACACTTGATTGTTCTAACACGAGACTTACATCAATAGATGTGTCAAAGAACACAAGTCTTAGCTACCTTGATGTCAGCAGCAATGTTCTGGGTGCGGTGGATTTTACTGCGAATACAGCACTTAGAGAGCTTTATGTCAAGGATACTGGCATAAATAAGCTTGATGTATCTACTCTCACCAATCTGGTTAATCTTGACGCATCATCAAATTCTCTTGCAGAGCTTGATATAGCATCAAACAGTTTATTGGAGAAGCTTTATATTTCAGACAATAATATCCAGGGTATAAAGCTTGATGGTCATCCTGACCTTAAAGAACTTGAGATTGACAACAACAATCTTGTGGCCATAGATATATCAGTGTGTCCTAAACTTTATGGCGATGATGGTGTGTTCAGTTGCAGTGGGAATAGCAGGGATATAACACTTGATACTACGAACTATGATTATGATTTTAGCGATTTTTCAAAAGTCTATGGTTTGCATAAGGCGTGGTATGACTATGAACTTCCTGTTGCTGTAGATAACAACGGCAAGCCTTTAACGGATGATAATGGGGTTGAAATTCATAAACGAAACAGGAATACTACAGGATACGCAGGAATACAGGGCATAGATGCCAGCAATGAGGCGTCATCCGTGACTGGAGGACAGCTTGATGGATATATATTTACAGCGGAGCCGGATGCGGAGAAGATTACATACAATTACTATACAGGAGCAGGAATGGGGAAGGTCAAGTTCACACTCAACATTCTTAACCCGCTCAAGGTCACAGTATGGTATACAACTGATGGAAATGTTGTAAAGTCAGACAGTTCTACACTCAGCTTCAGAGTTGGTGATACGACTACACTTACAGCTACGGATGACGAAAAGAATCCACACAAGAACATAACATGGAGTTCGTCAAATGAAAGAGTTGCACAGATAGACAGGGAGACAGGAGAACTGACCTGTGTTTCGGCGGGAACAGCTCAGATTAACATTCTGCTGAATGATCGTGCTATAGGATATGTGAATATGGAGTGTCACAAGCCTGTTACCGGACTTTATCTTGTAGATCAGAACGAGAAGGATGATGCAGGCAACCAGATAACATACGAGAATGGCGCAGTCATCAACATGGACTGTGGAACATATCCAAGAAATGGCTCTAAGAAGCTGGATGTAAAGTGTGTTACCGAGGATGGTCTTGCGTCCAAAGAGATATCAGGATTCACTTGTAAGGTGACTGATGCGTATGGCAAAGAAAACAATAAGGTTTTGTCGTTTAATACATCAAGTAAGACTATAACAACAAGAGGTGCAGGAATCGCATTCCTTCATTTTACATCAACTGATAATCCTGATGTAGAGACAGTAATTCAGGTAAATGTTGAACAGAGAGTAAACAGCGTGACACTTTCACAGTCTAGAATGACGATCATTGCAGGTGGAAGCAGTAATCTCGTTGCTACGGTTTCTCCAAATACTGCAGTGGAGCAGAGCGTTGTATGGTCATCATCAAATGAGAGCATTGCTACGGTCGATGCCGAGGGAAATGTGAAGGCAGTCAATCCGGGAGAAGCTGATATCATATGTACATCTGTTGATACTGAGCAGGTGTACGGCAAGTGTCATGTGACTGTACAGCCGCCTGTAAAAGGTTTGACTCTCAATATGAACAGTGCAGAATTGCTGCTCGGAGCAGATACGGAAAGCAGAACAGTATCACTTGAGGCTGTTATCGATGCGGATGATGCAAGTATTTACAAGAATTTGAAGTGGACATCGTCAGATACAAACGTTGCTTCGGTGTCATATAGTTCAACAGATAAGACAAAGGCTACAGTTACTGCCAGATCAGCAGGAACTGCTGTTATCAGATTTTCAATTTCAGATGATGAGTATGTGGATTGCAACATTACAGTAAAGCAGAGAGTTACAAGCCTTAGAATAAACAGAGACAAGACAACAATATATGCTGGTGATACACTGCAGGTAACAAGCACTGCATCCCCTGCAACTGCATCGAATCAGGAAGTCATCTGGACATCATCAGATGAAAATGTTGCAACTATAGACCAGGATGGTCTCATAACTGCACTCGAAAGAGGACAGACAACAATCACTGCAACAGCAGTGGATGGAAGTGAGAAGACCAATTCGTTCACACTTACAGTAAAGAGGTATGTTGGTTCGATAGATTTAGACAAAGAAAGCCTTACTCTGTATGTAGGACAGAGAGATACTGTTAAGCAGACCGTGCTTCCGGAGAATGCGGATTACAAGAATGTTATCTGGCAGTCGGAGAACCCTGATATAGCAACTGTATCAAATGGAAATATAACAGGTGTCAAAGCTGGAACAACAAACATAACATGTACAGCTAGAGATGGCAGTGGAGTATCAAAAACATGTGAAGTTACAGTAGTCCAGCAGATATCATCAATAGTATTGGGTGAGAGCACTAAGACTGTGAATGTAGGTGATAAGTTTACCCCGAATGTGACTCTCAATCCGGAGAATGCTTCAAAAACAGAGCTGAAGTGGACAAGCTCGAGTGAAGCAGTAGCATCTGTAGATCAGAATGGAGAGGTAACAGCAAAATCCCGTGGTACAGCGACAATCACATGCGAGGCTGTCGAAGGCATTGAAGGAAGAAAGGCCAAGGCAACTCTCAGACTTACAGTTAACCAGCCGGTTACAGGAATAAAACTTAATCAGACAAAACTGAATCTGTTTGTGGGTAAACAGGGCAGAATAACATCGACTGTAGCTCCTGCTAACGCAAATAACAGAAATGTTGAGTGGACAACTTCTAACAGCAAGGTAGCAACTGTAAACAATGGTACTATCACAGCAGTATCAAAGGGAACAGCAGTTATCACATGTAAGGCTAAGGATGGAAGCGGCAAGCTTGCAAAGTGTACTGTTACGGTTTCACAGCCTGTAACATCCATCAAGCTCAATGCAACAAACAAGACTATCAAGAAGGGTGCGACATTCACACTCAAGGCAACTGTAGGTCCTGCAGCGGCAAACAATAAGGCGGTTACATGGTCATCATCGAACACCAAGGTTGCAACAGTTTCGTCAACAGGAGTTGTCAAGGCTGTTAGAAAGGGTTCGGCAGTTATCACATGTAAATCAAAGGACGGAAGCAATATTACTGCCAAGTGTACAATCAATTCAGTTATTATGGTTTCTTCGATCAAGTTAAACAAGAAGACAGCAACCATAAAGAGAAAGGGAAAGATAACACTCAGGGCAACAGTAGGTCCTGCAACTGCAAACAACAAGGCAGTTACCTGGGTTTCCTCAAATAAGAAGATAGCTACCGTAACAACAAGTGGAACAGTAGTAGGTAAGAAGAAGGGCCGTGTGGTAATTAAATGTAAGGCTAAGGATGGCAGTGGTAAGTACGCAAAGTGTACAATCATAGTAAAATAAAATATAACAACATATAGTTGGAATATATGATCTTAACCGTCAGGCCTGCAAAACAGGTCTGACGGTTTTTTACGTATATTGTTCTTTGCTGTTCTTTATTTTTATTTAACGTTAAAAAATGTTGTAAGCAAATAGCAATTGTGATAAACTATTAGAAAAATTGATTTCATTTACATGGAGGCATTTATAGATATGAAGAAGCTTATTTTAGTTACATCACCACCAGCATGTGGAAAGACATTTATTTCAAAGCAGGTTGCAAAGGCACTTCACAATTGTGTATACCTTGACAAGGATACACTTATCGTGCTTTCAAAGCAGATATTTGTGGTTGCCGGACAGGAGTACAACCGTTCATCAGACTTCTTCCAGAAGGAGATCAGAGATTACGAGTATTACTGTGTGCTGGATCTTGCATTTGAGGCATTGGATTACAATGATACAGTTCTCATCAATGCTCCGTTCACAGAGGAGATCAGAGATGATGAGTATCTTGACAATCTTCGCGCTAAGCTTGCAGAGAAAGATGCAGAGCTCTTCGTTATCTGGGTAAATACAAGAAAAGATGTATGTCATGAGAGAATGATCAAGAGAGCTTCAGACAGAGATACATGGAAGCTTGAGCACTGGGATGAGTACATCAACAGCCAGAACTTCAATCCGCCTACAAACATCAAGGATCTCTTCATTTTCGAGAACTCATCAGAGGAGGAATATGAGGATTCAATCAAGAAGGTTGTCAAGGCTGTAAGAGGTTAATTGGCACATACAATAAAATATTTATGACAGGAGTAGAGAATATGGCAACAATCAGAAGTTTTAGAGCCTATAGACCGAGACCAGATGTTGCAGGCAGAGTAGCTGCCTTGCCATACGATGTGTATAACCGTCAGGAAGCAGAGATAGAGGTCAAGCGCGAACCATTATCATTTTTGAAAGTGGACAGAGCAGAGACATCCTTTGGACCAGATGTGGATACATATGCTCCATGTGTATATGATAAGGCTGGTCAGCTGCTTCAGGGCATGATAGATGATGGAACATATATCATGGAGCGCAGACCAGTCTATTATATTTATGAGCTTATCATGGATGGCCGGCATCAGACAGGACTCGTGGCATGTTCTTCTATAGATGACTATATGAATGGAGTCATCAAGAAGCATGAGAATACCAGAGAGGACAAGGAGATAGACAGAATAAAGCATGTCGAGGCATGCGGAGCGCAGACGGGACCTATATTCCTTGCGTACAGAGAGATAGATAAGGTTGACGAGATCATCGATAGAGTGAAGAAGGGTGATAAGTTGTACGGCTTCACATCACCTGACGGGATCACTCACAACGTATGGATAATAGATGGCCAGGAAGATATAGACACCATCAGAGCTGCATTTGAAGGAGTGGACGATATCTATATAGCGGATGGACACCACAGGGCGGCATCGGCCGTCAAGGCGGGAATCCATATGAGAGAGAAGAATCCGGGATATACCGGGGATGAGGAATTCAATTATTTCCTCTCTGTACTTTTCCCTCATGACCAGCTTATGATCATGCCGTACAACAGAGTGGTAAAGGATCTCAACGGACATGACAAGCAGGAATTCATGGATGAGGTTTCAAAGATATTTGATGTGACAGCCAGTGATGTTCCGGTGGAACCACAGGTCAAAGGACAGGTGGGAATGTACATGGATGGAAGCTGGTACAGACTGGATGTCAGAGAAGGTATTGTTCCGGATGATGTCGTGGGCAGACTTGACGTATCGGTACTTCAGGACAATGTGCTTGCACCGATACTTGGAATACAGGATCCGAGAACTGATCAGAGGATCATGTTCGTAGGTGGAATCAGAGGACTTGCAGAGCTTGAGCGTCTGGTGAATGGAGGAATGGCGGTTGCATTCTCGATGTATCCGACATCCATCACTGAACTGTTCGACATTGCAGATGCGGGACTTCTCATGCCTCCAAAGTCAACGTGGTTTGAGCCAAAGCTCAGAAGCGGAATATTTATACACAAGATAGACTAACATTAGGAGAAGGGGTTTTATGGAGATATTTGTATTGAAATCAGATGAGGTTGCAGCGATAACAAGGGGTACGCATGGCAACCCTCATCATATTCTTGGTATGCACCAGTGTCTTAATGACTGCTATGTAAATGCATACCTTCCGAGGGCTACGGCTGCGTTTGTTCTCAGGATAAATGAAGAAACGGGCGAGCCGATATTTAAATATCCTATGACCGAGATAGGTTCACAGGGATTTTTTACAGTGAAGATCGAGGATAGCGGGGCATTTGCATATAAGCTCATAACAGAAGGCGAGCAGGCGGCTGAATTCTATGATCCGTATTCATTCGGATACAGCGTGGATCCGGTCAATGTCATGAAGGTGGTAAATGGAGACGATGGAATATTGTCGGATTTCCATGTAAAGGATCTGTTTGGAGCAAGACAGATCACGCTCGATGGTGTACAGGGTGTATCGTTCTGCATGAATATGCCGGGGGCAACCAGGGTCAGTGTGGTAGGAGATTTCAACGGATGGGATGGACGCGTGAATCCTATGAGAAGGATTGACTACACTGATATGTTTGAGCTGTTCATTCCGGGCGATCTCATGAATACCAGATACAAATTCGAGGCATTATACAGAGATGGAAATACAGATATATTTGCAGACCCTTACGCTGAGGTTTATGAGGTGGCACCGGGAAATGCGTCGGTACTTGCAAAGCTTGAGTATAGCTGGTCAGACTCTTCATATATGAAGAAGAGAGGCAGTGTATCTGCCCCGGTAAATATATATGAGGTCCACATGCCGACATGGAAGAGAAACTCAGATGGATATCCTCTTAACTATCTCGAATTTGGCAAAGAGGCTGCCATGTACGTGAAGAATATGGGATACAACTACATACAGTTTATGCCACTTATGGAATATAGAGATGACAATGGCTGGGGTTATGATACCGTGGGAATGTTCGCTCCGACATCGAGATTTGGATCACCTACGGAGTTCATGGCCATGGTCGATCATTTCCACAGCAAGGGGATAGGCGTTATCATGGATATGGTATCTGTGAGGGATGTGGATTGTATCGCATATTGGATAGATACATATCATCTGGACGGAGTAAGGCTGGAGGATGAGGAGCTTATCAGAGCGCTGAGAACAAACCTCGGTACTGCAGGTGATGATGTTATGACAGATCTCAGGTGGAATAATGAGGCTGTGTCCAGAGTGACAGATTTCATGATGATACCTCCTGTGAACAGAGGAAGCTTTACGGATTATACATGTGGTATACCATTTGATGAGAAGGATGATACCGTATGGGCGCTCAGCCATGATGAGGTTGCATATGAGCGTGGAAGTTACGCATCCAAGATGTCGGGTGGCTATGAGGACAAGTATGCTGATCTCAGACTTCTGTTTGGTCTCACCATGTCACTACCGGGAAGAAAGCTGACGTTTATGGGACAGGAATTAGGCGGATTTGCCGGGTTTGACGGAAGAACCCAGATCGACTGGTCGGTTCTTGAGTTCGATGCAAACAGCTATTTTCAGAAATATATAAAGGAACTCAACAAATTATACGATACAAAGAATGCTCTGTGCGGTGATGGCAGGGACCTTGCCGGCAGTGCACTTGATATACAGGAGAAGGGACAGGTAATATCATTTGTAAGACATGGTTTGGATGTCGCAGATGATGTGTATATTGTCTGCAACTTCGGACTTAAAAATGTGACAGGATATAAGCTTCCGGTTGAGACGGATGGAAAGTACAGAGAGATCTTCTCAAGTGATAACCTAAAATACGGAGGCGAGGGCAACAATAACAAAGGATATGAGACTGCGGCGGATGGCGTGATAGAAGTGAGTGCTCCTGCACTGTCATTTGCAGTGTTTGCCCATGTAAAATAGGAGGAATAGACATTTATGCTATTGATTGGTGATCTGTATAACATGGCGGCTGATACTGCGACCACAGAGAGTGTGGTCGGGGATGCTGTGAAGGAGGCAACGGATCAGGTGAGCATCATAGGACAATATATCCAGAAGCTTACAGACTGGTGCATGTCCAAGCTGGGCAGTATAGTAGTGGCGGTCATATTCATGGTTGTCTGCTTCAAGCTGGTGAAACTTCTGCTCAAGATACTCAGGAAGAGCTTCGAGAGATCAAAGCTTGATCCGAGTGTTGCAGGATTTTTCATATCGGCGGTCAAGATCGTCATGAATGTTTTGATCGTGCTCACTGCGGCGAGTATCGTGGGATTTCAGATCACATCATTCATAACCATACTCGGTACAGCAGGCGTTACCCTTGGACTTGCACTCCAGGGAAGTCTGTCAAATCTTGCGGGCGGGCTGCTGATACTCATACTGAAGCCATTCAGGGTCGGAGATTATATAGTGGAGAACAATACCCACTGTGAGGGAACAGTAGTGTCCATAGATATATTCTATACAAGACTTATAACCCTCGACAACAAATCAGTCGTCATACCGAATGGCAACATATCCAATACATCCCTTGTGAATGTGACTGAGCACGATATGAGGAGAGTGGAGATACCATTTTCCGTTGCGTATGACTCCGATATGGAGAAGGTCAAGAGAGTCACACTTGAGACCATAAAGGATGTTGACGGTTTCCTTAAGGATGAGCAGGTTCTCTTCTATATAGATGAATTTGCTGACAGCGGTATCAATATGTATGTGAAGTTCTATGCGACGATAGAGAAGTTTTTCGATGCCAAGTGGGATGCCATGTGGAAGCTCAAGAAGGCATTTGATGAGAACGGCATAGAGATTCCGTTCAATCAGGTGGATGTGCACATGAGACAATAGTTCATTAACACACATAAAATGCTTGATTTCTTGCAAAAATAAAGGCAATCGAGTATAATCATGTGGATGTAGGTATCAAAGACTGTGTATTTACTGCACAGTCTTAATATAAATTTGTTTAAGGAGTGATTGATATGACAAAGATTGATATTATCTCAGGCTTCCTTGGGGCCGGTAAGACAACGTTGATCAAGAAACTTATTGAGCAGGCATTTAAGGGCGAGAAGCTGGTTCTCATAGAGAACGAGTTTGGTGAGATAGGAATCGATGGCGGTTTCCTGAAGGATGCCGGCGTTCAGATCACAGAGATGAACTCAGGTTGTATCTGTTGTTCACTGGTCGGAGATTTCGGTACTGCACTCAAGCAGGTTATCACAGATTACACGCCTGACAGGATCATCATTGAGCCGTCAGGAGTTGGTAAGCTGTCTGATGTTATCAAGGCAGTAAAGGATGTATCAGGCAATCTTGATGTTGAGCTCGACAGCTACACAACAGTTGCCGATGTGTCAAAGGTTAAGATATATATGAAGAACTTCGGTGAGTTCTTCAATAACCAGATCGAGAGTGCCAACACTATCATCCTGAGCAGAACACAGACAACCACACAGGATAAGATCGAGAAGGCTGTAGCCATGATCAGAGAGAAGAACGATCATGCAACCATCATCACAACTCCATGGGATGAGATCGATGGAGCAGCCATCAGAGAGGCTATGCAGAACTACAAGTCTCTTGAGGAGACAATGATGGATGAGGCTAAGAAGGGACATGATCATGACCACGACCACGGTGATGAGTGCACATGTGGCTGTCACGACCATGACCATCATCACGACCATGATGACGACCATGAGCATCATCACGACCACGATGAGCACGAGCATCACCACGATCACGATGACCACGATCATCATCATGATCACGACCATGGCGATGAGTGTACATGTGGCTGCCATGACCATGATCACCACCATCATCACGCAGATGAGGTATTTACAAGCTGGGGCAAGGAGACTCCTCACAAGTACAATGAGGACAAGCTCAGAGAGATCCTTGACACTCTGGCTGACACAGAGAAGTACGGTGTTATCCTCAGAGCAAAGGGTATCGTTCCTAGCGATGCAGGTGAGTGGCTGTACTTTGATCTTGTACCAGGCGAGTTCGAGATCAGAAAGGGCAAGGCTGACATCACTGGTAAGCTTTGCGTAATAGGAAGCAAGCTTAAGGAGGACGACCTTGCAGAATTGTTCGAGGTTTAAGCAGGTTGTTCTATGATAAGGAGTTAATATGATGGGACGTCAGAATAAAGAGATACCTGTATATGTGTTCATGGGATTCCTTGAGAGTGGCAAGACAACATTTGCCAAGGAGACCCTGATGGACAGAGGCTTTACGGGTGGAGCCAAGACCCTTCTTCTCGTCTGCGAGGACGGAGAGGAGGAGTACGATCTTGAGGCTCTGAAGAAGGCTAATATATATACAGAGTTCATAGAGGAAGATCAGCTCACCACAGACCATCTCCTTGACCTTCAGGACAAATACAATCCGGAACAGGTCATGATCGAGTACAATGGTATGTGGAAGCTCGATAAGATATTTGAGATAAGGGTTCCAAAGGGATGGACAGTTGTCCAGGTCATCTCATTTGTGAATGCGGAGACATACGATGTGTATTCACAGAACATGAAGGCAACCATGGTTGAGCAGTTCAACAGTGCGGACATGGTAATCTTCAACAGGTGTGATGAGAATTCCAAGATACCTGAGTGGAGAAGATCCATCAAGGCGGTGAACAGAAGAGCACAGATCATCTTTGAGATGAAAGATGGCTCCATTGCACCTGAGACAAATGAACCTGAGGATCTGCCATACGATGTGAGCGCAGATGTGATAGAACTGCCGGATGACGATTTCGGTATCTGGTATGTGGATGCATCTGACATGAAAGAGAGATACGACGGCAAGAAGATCCACTTCAAGGCCATGGTATTTAGACCAAAGCAGTACGGCAGCAATGCATTTGTTCCTGGAAGATTCGCCATGACATGCTGTGTTGAGGATATCCAGTTTGTCGGATTCAAGTGCTATTATCAGGGTGCTAAGAATCTTGTGGACAGACAGTGGGTTGATGTCACAGCCAAGATAGGCTACGAGTATTACCCAGATTTTGAAGGTGAAGGACCTGTTCTCACAGCAGAGAAGGTCACACTCACAAGTGCACCTGATGAAGAGGTAGTATATTTCAGTTAAGAGTTGAGCAGCTCCCTGAATACATGATATTTGATGTATCCGGGGAGCTTTTTTTGCGCGGACGGGGAATGCCGGAAGAGCTTTGACGTGTCCTTACGAAAGTGTAAGTTGCGTTATTTACCGGCAGAATTTATTATAAGTTTAGTGTAAAAAATAAAGTCAAATTGGAAGGAAAGACTTATGATCAGATCGGCGAAACTTGCGTGTGGCGGTGCGGTTGCACTTATGCTGCTTGGAGGTATGATCTGTCCAGCTATGGCGGAAACGAACACAGATAGTGCATATGGACGGGTTGAACAGAGGATAATTGAAAATAACCCTGATTTTGATATACAGCTAAAGTATGGACTCAATGGATATGCGGTAAATGACAGAGGCAGTGTTATCAGGCTGGATATTGTGTGTGACACAGATTTTGCGGGAAATGTGTCTGTACAGACGAGCTATTCCGAAGGCTTTGGCACGAAGAATATGACATATGCCAGAGATGTGGAATTAAAGGCAGGAGAAAATACAGAGCTGGAATTCTGTGTCGATAATATGGGCTCCGGTATAGCAAAGGTTGAGATCAAGGACAGTGACGGAGTGCTGGTGTACTCAGAGCGGGATTCGCTGAGTATAGAGGGCAATGATATGGTAGCCGCAGTGGGAGTGATTAGTGACAGACAGGATGCCATGTCTTATATAGAGGATGTCTCCATGGACAATGTGTATGATAATGCAAAGGTAGAGACGGTTGCATTGTCACCTTCAGATATTCCTGAGTCCGAGGAGGGAATGGAGGCTATAGAGTATCTGTTGGTGGATGATTATGATCTGTCGGGCTTGTCAGAGAAGCAGAGTGCTGCCATAAAACAATGGGTGTACAGTGGTGGAGCTATGATACTGGCAAAATCGTCAGGTGAAAATGAACTCAGCAGCTTTGACGGGGACTTTGTCTCCGCTGTTAATGACACACAAAAGGTACATGAGCTGGACGGCTCAGATGGGTACTATCTGAATATGGGACATGGCAGGATCGTGGTGCTCCCATATTCACTTGCACAGACTGATGAGAAGGATAAGACTGCCCAGGCGCAGGATGCTCTGGAGGCGGGCTTTACGGATATGACACATAACTGGATCGATGGAGGCTGGTATTATGGAGGCACATATTATGGATATGATGTGGCAAATGCAGCAAACAAGAGAAAGACCCCGTCACCTGTTGTCATTATGATCGTGCTGATCATATATATCATTGTGTGTGGCCCTGTGGCGTACATCGTCCTCAGCAGGCTCAAAAAGAAGGAGCTCATATGGGGAGTTATCCCGGTATGTGCAATTATCGGTACATGCGCCATATATATGGTAAGTCTCAAGTACAGAGTTACAAAGCCTATCGGACTTACATTTGTGGCTGCGGATATAAGCGGTGATACCAAGCGGGAGAACGCATATTCATATATAATAGGCGGAAAATCTGGACAATACAAGATAGACATCAACAGCAAATATTCCAACATCGAGGTGGATAATTCCATGGAATCCAGCTTTTATGACAATCTCAATGCGGTAAAAAATGATGGAAAAGATGGCGTTACACTGAATTATTACAGCAATCGTTCATTTGGCACTATATCAGCTAATGCAAGCTTTGCTGGAAGCAACGATATTGGAAGGATTCGGAAGAATTTGACATTATATACAGATGGCTTTGAGGGAACATTGACAAATGACACCTCGTACGATGTGGAGAATCTTGTGGTCATGTCCGAGGGATATTATTACGTTGCTGATGTCCTGAGAGCGGGAGATACCATACGGATAAGCAGGAAGAATACCCACAAATTTGACGGCGGCTCCATACTTGACGGAATGAGATCATATTACACGAAGAAGTATGGTGAGGATTATTTCGGAGATGATGAATCGTCGGCGGAATGGTCCGGAAATTATTACATGCAGCTCCGGCTTGCCCAGTACAGTAGACTCGCTGCAGATGACGGCGTTGTGGCTGTGTGGGGAACCATACAGCGGGATCCGGATATGATGAGTGATGCCGATACGGAAAATTATGGCAGCTATATGGTATACGACATAGATACCCTTAAATATGAGGATGTGGATGGAGTTTATTATTACAGCATTTATGACAGGGATGAGAATGGAATCGGCGGATCAGATTATGGTGATGACGATCTGTTGATGTATTCTGAAACCGTGGACGTTAACATCAGATTTGGCAAGAATGATGATATAACGGAACTGATATACGATAAGACCCAGGCGGGAAGCGGCAAGAACAAGGTCGTAGTGCAGATGCTCAACAGAGAGACCGACGAATATGACACGGTATTTGCCGATGGACAGACGATCATAAAGGGGCAGGAACTTGACAAATATATGTCGGACGGATGCCTGGCTATGAGATTTATATCTCCTCAGCAGGGAGATTATTATGTGGACAGTTACCTTCCACATATCAGTGCGAGGGGAGGTGTCCGGTAATGGTTGATATAGAAGAACTCACCAAGAGATATGGAAAGTTTGTTGCGCTCGATCATATGAACCTTCATATTGATAAGGGCGAGATATTCGGATTTGTCGGACCAAATGGTGCCGGTAAGACGACAACCATGAGGATCATGTGCGGACTCCTTAAAGCCACATCGGGAAAGGTCACCATAGACGGTGTAGACGCACTTGGCAGACCTGCGGATGTGAAACGGAAGATAGGATATGTTCCTGACTTTTTCGGTGTGTACGACAATCTGAAGGTCATGGAGTACATGGATTTTTATGGCTCCATGTACGGCATGAGCAAGCGGGAAGTGGAGAAGGTCGCAGATAAATATCTGGAGCTTGTCGCCATTCAGGATAAAAAGGACGAGTTCGTCGACAGCCTTTCAAGAGGTATGAAGCAGAGACTTTGTGTAGCAAGAGCGCTCATACATGATCCCGAGCTTCTGGTGCTCGATGAGCCGAGTTCGGGTCTGGATCCAAGGTCAAGACATGATATGAAGAATATACTGCGTGATCTGAAGGAGATGGGCAAGACCATCGTGATAAGCTCGCATATTCTGCCGGAGCTTTCAGAGATGTGTACGAGTATAGGTGTCATAGACCACGGAAAGATAGTGGCCAGCGGAAGCGTGGATGAGATTGTAAATGGTGATAAGAACATGCCTCCTGTAAGGATAAAGGGATATATGTTGGGACTTGATGCGGAGGCCTCAGCCAACAGGATATCTGTCATTGTGAAGGAAAGATTCAATGTGGATCGCATAAGTATACAAGATGGAGAAATTCTTGTCTATTATTCAGGCACGAGGGAGTCTGACGCCGAGCTTCTTAGAAGTCTTGTGGACAACGGTGTGCACGTTCATCAGTTTTTCAGGGAGAAGGAAGATCTGGAATCCCTGTTCCTTAAGATTACGGGAGGTGAGAATCGTGGCGCGAAGAACAATTATTAATCCCATATTGAAGAAGGATATTCTGGTAAATGCGAGAAGTGCCAGAATGGTCGTGACGATAACAGTCATCAACTGCCTGTTTGCGCTGGTTGTCGGAATGCTCTTCATGACGAGCAGAGGCTCAGCATATCAGGTATATTATTCAAATATTGCACAGATGTTTCCTGTGCTTGCGGTGTGTGAGCTGTGCATAATAGGACTCATAGTTCCGATAATCACATCCACCTCGATATCCGGTGAGAGGGAGAGACAGACGCTTGAGATCATGCTGACGACTCCGGTAAGACCTATATCGATAGTTGCCGGAAAGCTCCTGTCGGCAGTTGCCACCACGGCAATGTATGTCATAGCAACTCTTCCGTTTATGGCGGTTGCATTCATAGTTGGAGGAATGGGCTGGGACGAACTGTTCAAATACCTTGGAATGGTTCTCTTTATAGATATATACGTTGGTAGTATCGGAATATTTTACTCCTGCGTGAAGAGAACTTCTGTGTCGGCGGCCATATCAACCATAGTGACTATAGCGGCTGTTGTGTTTTTATCATATGCGATAGGAAAAGTTTTTGAATCCATGATGTATATGTCGGACGGTTCAAGAAGCAGTTATGCTGCTTATATGATGGGAAAGGCAGTGTGCTATGCAGTCAATCCTGCCATATGGATAGCAGAAAATTTCGTCAGATTGCTCGAGGATGAATCTGTGGTGGAAACCATGACGGGATACGGTAAATACACGAATTTCGTGGTGGATCATATGGCCGTGATCTCAGTGTGTGTGAATCTCGCAGCATCATTTGTGTTGCTTAAGGTGGCTTCGGTGAAGCTGATTAAGGGCAGCAGAAAAAGGAAAAAGTCAAGGATATGATATTCCAAACAGGTATACAAAATGGAGTTTGACTTGTGTTTGATTATGGGATATCCTTTTTAGTGTAATATGTGCTCCGATGGAGAGGCTGCTCGGCAGAGCGGGAAGGAGCACTTGCTTATGTATAGTAAAGTATTAAGTGGACTTGTACAGGGAATCGACGGGACGCTCATATCAGTGGAGACGGATATACACGATGGGCTTCCCGTTATGAATATGGTCGGATACCTGTCCTCCTGCGTGAAGGAAGCAGGAGAACGGGTCCGGACTGCACTGCGCAATTCCGGTTTCAACATTCCTCCGAAGAGAATAACGATCAATCTCTTTCCGGCGGATATCAGAAAGGAAGGCACTGCCTACGATCTGCCCATCGCAGCGGGTATGCTGGCGTCCATGGGCGTTATTCCAACAGACAATATAAAGAACATACTTATCCTTGGAGAGCTGGGGCTTGACGGACATGTGAATACGGTGAGCGGTGTGCTGTCCATAGTTCACTCTGCGTACAGCGAAGGTGTGAGGAGCTGTATAGTGCCGGCGGGGAATTCCAGGGAGGCCGCCATTATACGTGGGATGACTGTTATACCGGTCACAAGTATAGGAGAGCTGGTCGATCACTTGAGTGGTATACAGACCATAGAGCCTGAATATGTTGATGTAGAAGCCATGCTGGATACGTCAGGGGATGAAGCTGAAGTGGATTTCTCTGAGGTAATGGGGCATGAATCCCTTAAACGTGGAGTGGAGATAGCCGCGGCGGGAATGCACAACATACTCATGACAGGCCCCGCCGGGGCAGGCAAATCCATGATAGCCAGACGTATCCCGACGATACTTCCGAGACTCAGCCTTGAGGAGAGTATAGAGATAACGAAGGTGTACAGTGTGGCGGGACTTCTGGATGAATCCTGTCATATAATAAACCGCCGTCCATTCCGGGCACCTCATCATACGATATCCCTGCATGCCCTGTCCGGCGGCGGGCATAATCCGAGACCGGGAGAGATCAGTCTTGCACACGGTGGTGTGCTGTTTCTCGATGAGCTGCCGGAGTTTAACCGGAACGTGCTCGAGGTCATGAGACAGCCCCTTGAGGACGGTGAGGTCAGTATATCAAGGCTTGGTGGAATATACAGATTTCCTGCGGACTTCATGCTGGTTGCGGCGAGGAATCCATGCCCCTGCGGACAGTACCCGGATATGAACAGGTGTATATGCACGGTCAGGCAGATCAGAAATTATAATGCCAGGATAAGCAAGCCTCTGCTTGACAGGATAGATATAAATGTGGATGTTAGGAAGGTGGACTGCAAACAGTTATTTGGTGACCGGACAGGGAAGAATTCAGCAGAAATGAGGGAGAGTGTGCTGAGAGCCCAGAGGATACAGAGTGAAAGGTTCAGCGGTGAAAATATACGGTTCAATTCCCAGATGGATTCGGCATTATGCAGTAAATATGTAGTGCTTGACGGCGAGGCAAAGAATTTCATGGAGGACTGTTTTGCCGATATGGATATGACTGCGAGAGGAGCATACAGGGTACTCAAGATAGCCAGGACTATTGCGGATCTCGATGGAGATCCTGAGGTCGGGATAAAACACCTGAGAGAAGCGGTGTTCTTCAGAAATGCGGACATTCAGGGAGGTGTGTGACATGACGGAGGAATTACTTTATCTCTGGTTTGGGATGATAAGCAGGATGACTCACACTGTGAAGATGAACGTTGCCATGAAATACGGAGGTATAAGAGGACTGTGGAACACTTCTGAGGAACAGCTTCGGGATGAACTCACACAGGCTCAGGCTGACGGATTCCTTGAACACAGGGATGCCGGGAAAGTTGCGGCATATGCAGAGGAGCTTCGAAGAAATGACATTACATATATTTATCCGGGACATAAGCTGTATCCCGGGAAGCTGTATGATATACCGGATCCCCCTATGCTTCTGTTTGCAGCAGGGGATGTGGATGTGCTGGCGAATCTGGACCCTGCGGTTGCGGTGGTAGGGGCAAGAAAGGCCTCTGTGTACGGAAGGGAAGCTGCCGACAGGCTGTCGGGGGAGCTTGCAGCATCAGGGGTTACTATAGTCAGTGGAATGGCACTGGGAATAGATGGTGCTGCGCACAGAGCTGCCATGAAGGCCGGAGGAAAGACTGTGGCTGTGCTCGGAAGTGGTATAAATGTTCCGTATCCGAGGGAGAACTATGATATATATCACGACATAAGAAATGGCGGCGGAGTAGTGCTGTCGGAATGTGGGCTTGACATAAGACCGGATGCTTTCAGATTCCCGTACAGGAACAGGATAATCAGTGGACTTTCGTCCGGTGTGCTCGTCGTTGAGGCGAGGGAAAAAAGCGGTTCTCTGATCACTGCGGACCAGGCGCTGGAGCAGGGGCGGGAAGTGTATGCTGTTCCCGGGAGGATCACGGATTCGGGCAGCAGAGGCTGTAACGGACTTATCAGAATGGGGGCGGTGTGTGTCACACAGGTGGAGGATATACTTGATGAAATGGGCATAAACCGAGCTGAATCAAAGGCGTTTAACAAAAATTTACTTGCGCCTGCAGAGAAAAAAGTGTATAGTTGTGTACGTTTGGAATCAAGGCATATAGATGATATATGCTTCGAGACTGGGATTTCAGTGTCTGAGGTGACTCAGATATTGTATGAATTAGAACAGAAAAGATTGATAAAACAGTTGGTAAGAAATTATTATGTCAGAGCCTGACCATGAAAATGAACACTGCCGGAAGATGCTCTGGGATGATAAGAATTACAGGAAACCTACAGAAAGGACAGATAGCTATGGCAAAAAATCTTGTTATTGTTGAGTCTCCGGCTAAAGCTAAGACAATAAAAAAGTTTCTTGGATCAAACTATGAGGTGATTGCTTCGAATGGCCATGTGAGAGATCTGCCAAAGAGTCAGATGGGAATAGACGTTGATAATGATTTCGAGCCCAAATATATCACTATAAGGGGTAAAGGTGATATCCTTGCCGCTCTGAGAAAAGCGGTTAAGAAGGCCGACAAGATCTATCTCGCAACTGACCCGGACCGTGAGGGAGAGGCTATATCCTATCATTTGATGAAAGCACTTAAGCTGGAGAATAAGGATTACAAGAGAATTACGTTCAATGAGATCACAAAGAATGCGGTAAAGAATTCTATAAAGCAGGCAAGGGACATAGACATGAACCTTGTGGATGCCCAGCAGGCGAGACGAGTGCTCGACAGACTTGTTGGTTACAAGATCAGCCCGGTTCTCTGGGCAAAGATCAAGAGAGGTCTTTCTGCCGGACGTGTACAGTCTGTTGCACTCAAGCTCGTGTGTGACAGGGAGAAGGAGATAAATGATTTTATCCCGCAGGAATACTGGACACTGGACGCGAATCTGACTGGCGGCAAGCTCAAGAAGCCTATCACGTTCAAGTTTACCGGAGATGGTAAGAATAAGGAAGAGATATCAGGCAGAGCGGCACTCGATGAGATACTCAGCGGTCTTCAAGATGGAGAGTACGTTGTAAAGTCCATAAAAGAGAGTGAGAGAAACAAGAAGGCACCGCTGCCATTTACAACAAGTACGCTGCAGCAGGAGGCTTCATCGAAGCTCAATTTTGCGACATCCAAGACGATGAGAATCGCACAGCAGCTCTATGAGGGAGTTGATATCAAGGGCCGTGGAACGATAGGTCTCATAACATACCTGAGAACAGATTCCACTAGAATATCAGAGGAAGCAGTTGCTGCTGCTGACAAATATATAACGGACAATTTCGGTGAGATATATATTGGCGATTCAAATGGACGCGCCAAGACAGACAAGAAGATACAGGATGCTCATGAGGCTATCAGACCTACAGATGTGACTCTGTCACCGGTCATGGTAAAGGAACAGCTCTCAAGGGATCAGTTCAGACTGTATCAGCTCATATATAATCGTTTCCTTGCAAGCCAGATGGCGGGGGCGGTATATTCTGTCAAGAGTGTAAAGGTAAGCTGCGGCGATGCGACATTCCAGACATCCGCATCAAAGATAGCATTTGACGGATTCCTTGCTGTATACAATCTGGACAATGACAGAGGAGAGACAGTTGCGGGAATCAACAATCTTGCTGAGGGCGATGTGCTGGAGCTTGACGGCTTTGAGGAGAAACAGCATTTTACACAGCCGCCTGCAAGATATACAGAGGCATTGCTTGTCAAGACATTGGAGGAGCTTGGAATTGGAAGACCAAGTACCTATGCTCCAACCATATCGACCATACTTGCGAGAAGATATATAACGAAGGAACAGAAGAAGTTATATGTGACAGCCATAGGTGATGCGGTTAACCAGAGCATGGAGCAGGCGTTCCCGGTTATCATAGATGTGAATTTCACGGCTAACATGGAGTCCCTTCTCGATAAGATAGGAGAGGGAACTGTGGACTGGAAAGTGGTTGTCCGCAATTTCTATCCGGATCTCGACGAGGCGGTGAAGAAGGCGGAGGCAGAACTTGAGTCCATCAAGATAGAGGATGAGGTGTCCGAGGAAGTGTGTGACGTGTGCGGACGAAACATGGTCATCAAGTATGGTCCTCACGGCAAATTCCTGGCGTGTCCTGGATTCCCTGAGTGCAGATTTACAAAGCCGTTCTACGAGAAGATAGGTGTTACCTGTCCTAAGTGTGGCGGAGACGTGGTCATCAAGACGACGAGAAAGGGCAGAAGATACTATGGATGTATCAATGCACCTGAGTGTGATTTCATGTCATGGGCAATGCCAAGCAATGAGAAATGTCCTGAATGTGGAAAGTACATGATAGTAAAGGGCAATAAGCTGGTATGCTCAGATCAGGAGTGTGGTTATACCTGCAACAACAAGGCGGCGGAGACTGCTGATAAATAATTAAGATATAAGATATGTGACAGACAGATTCCTAATTGGAGACAATTAGTGAATTTGTCTGTTTTTTTGTTGAATTGTAGAAAAATTAAAAGAAGTGTATGGTTGTCATAATTATTAAAATTGTGTCGAAAAAAAGACTGACCACTATATGTTGTGGCTGAAAAATCCAGTAAAATCAACACTTTCTTAAATCTTTGTTTTTATGACAACTTTACATAAAATATGGTTGTTATGTCAATCTTGTTGTGGTAGAATCACAAATAGTCATAATATTTCGAGCAAAAGATACTTTTTATTACATAAAAAAATGGAGGATAACTTATGAGTGTACAATTGTTAGATAAAACACGAAAAATCAACAAGTTATTGCACAATAACAATTCACATAAGGTTGTTTTTAATGACATTTGTGATGTGCTCAGCGACATTCTTGCTTCAAACGTGATGGTAATAAGCAAGAAGGGCAAGATACTCGGACTCAAGAACAGAGAGGATATTCCGGAGATCCATGAGCTCATTGAGGGTAAGGTAGGAAGTCTCATAGACAACATGCTCAACGAGCGTCTTCTTCTCGTCCTGTCCACTAAGGAGAATGTTAATCTGACGACACTTGGATTTGATGGAAAGGATATAGACAAGTATCATGGTCTGCTCCTTCCTATTGATATAGCAGGAGAGAGACTTGGAACTCTGTTTCTGTACAGACTTCAGACTGAGTACGATATAGATGACATCATTCTTGGCGAATATGGAACCACCGTTGTGGGACTTGAGATGATGCGGGCGCTCAATGAGGAGAATGCTGAGGAAAACCGCAAGCTGGCCATAGTGAGATCAGCAATCAACACTCTGTCGTTTTCAGAGCTGCAGGCGATCAAACACATTTTTTCCGAGCTTGACGGCGAAGAGGGAATACTGGTGGCAAGCAAGGTCGCAGACAGGGTAGGCATAACAAGATCGGTTATAGTGAACGCACTCAGAAAGTTTGAGAGCGCAGGTGTTATCGAGGCGAGATCATCGGGAATGAAGGGCACGTACATAAAAGTGCTGAATGATGTGGTGTTTGATGAACTGAAGAATGCCTGAGAACAGAATTATAAATATATCGAAAAGGAGAGACATATATGATACCGGCAATAGTGACATTGATAGTAGGTGTAGCGATAGTGATAGTAAGCTTTTTCCTTACTGACGGTCCAAAAGAGAATACAGAGAATTCTGTGATGGATGAGAGCAGGGAGAATCTGGAGAAGAAGCTTGATGAGTATTGTGACAGCCTTGTAGAGAAGAAGAAGAATGAGCTGAAGAAACAGGGCGAAGCTGTGAAATCAGACATGAAAAAGGGCCTTGATGAGGTCAGGGAGTCATCGAAAAAAGAGCTTGCTGAGATGAGAGAGAGTTCAAAGAAGGAAATGAGTGAGCTCATGGACAGCACAAGGAAGGAGCTGGATGAATTCAGAGCCGGCACAGTCAAGGCAAATGAGACAGCCCAGGCTGATACCCAGAAGAAGATAGATGATGCAGTCAAGGCATACGAGGAGGGTATAGAGGCTGCAAAGAAGAAGATGCAGACAGAGCTTGAGGCTTGTGAGAAACAGTTGTCAGAGAAGGCCAAGAAGCAGATGATAGATTACATCAACCAGAGCCTTAAGGATGCATACGAGGCATATGATCCGGATGACACCAGCGAGAAAGAGCCTGTGACATACGATGAGCCTGAGACTGTAGAGACTTCCGAGTCAGAGCCTGCGGAGGCAGATAACGGATCAGAGAAGACTGAGCCGGATGCAGAGAAAGCTCAGTCAGAAAATGATTCTCAGGCAGCAGATAAGACAGAGACAGCAGATGGAGCTGAGACTAAAGCTGATGCTGAAGCAGCAGATGACGTAAAGACAGACGGTATCGCTGACAATTATAAGTCGGATACATCCGAGGGTGAAGCGCAGAAAGAGAATACCGAGTCAGAGAGCAGCACTGAGGCTGTTGCAGATGCAGAGGCTGCCGAGAAAGCAGTCAGTGTGGAGAATGCACCGGTAACAGACAGTGCATTTACAGTGGTAGAGGCTGAAAATCCTGAGAAGGCAGCCGCAGCGATCGCTGAGAATAACAATGCTGCCAGATCTAGAAACAATCGTTCAAAGAAGAGAAAAAAGAAGAAAGCCGCTCAGAACAAGGTTGTTGATATATGGGATGAAGGCACAGATGTAGAGTCACAGGTTGCAGATCTGCACAAGAAGGGACTCAGCATCATGGAGATCGCAAACAAACTTGGAATAGGAGTTGGAGAGGCTAAGGTTATGATAGACAAGATCAATGAGGCTGACAAACAGTAATCAGTCCGGGAGGTAAGCTATGTATAAAAAAAGTTATTTCAGAGGCCTTGGTACAGGGCTGGTGATAGGAGCACTTACCATGACTGTTGCGTTTAATTTTGGAAATGCCGGAAAAACTGATTCAGGTCAGGGCAAGACGGCGGTCGTAAGTCAGCAGCAGGATAAGAGCACAGAGGATTCTTCCACAGAGACGACAACAGAGAAGAAGACCGAGGATAAGACGACAGAAAAGACAACGACAGAGAAAGTAACCACGGAAAAGAGTGCCAATGCCGATAAGACTACAACAGAGACAGGCAAGTCAGAAAATGGCAAGAGCGATGCAGAGAGCGGCAGCGGAAGCAACAGTGGTACGACCGGAAGCTCCGACAAGTCAAATGGAACCGGCACAACAGATAACAACGGAGGCCTTTCTGATAGGACAGAGAGAGTTCCATCTGCCAAGGACAACGGCTATACAGAGGATAAGAATTCGCAGACCGGTTCAGGAAGCAGCACAAATAAGACTACCGAGGCGGCGACAGAGGCTGTGAAAGCGAGTGCCATCAAGTATGACAATGGCGGCGGAGAGATCACATTTGGAGCCGGCACATCAGCATACGAGATATGCCAGTTGCTTGGACAGATAGGCATCAGGGATGCAGATGAGTATTACGACTGGCTTCTCAGATCGGGATATTCTGAGAGTCTTGTACCTGGAACATACACATTTACCGGAAATGAGACAAACGGCGGAATAGTATGGATACTATTAGGTAATCAGTAAAGATACGAGAAAAGGGAGGAGTAATCAATTATGGGAGACAATATGAATAATGAGGAGATGGGATATCCGGGACAGCGTTTCAGTGCGGGTAGTGGTAGTAGTAGTATGGATCCGTTTGCGCCAAATCCGGCAGCCTTGCAGTATGTACCGAATGAATTTGGAATAACTCACAGTGAGACCAGTCCTATGTACCGGTATAACAATCCGGCTGAACCGGATTGTGGAGCTGCCTCACAGACGGACAACTATTATCCGGGACAGCAGTACGGTCAGAATCATCAGTATGGCCAGAACCAGATGTATGGTCAGAATCCACAGTATGGACAGAACCAGATGTATGGACAGAGTCAGCCATATGGCCAGGGCTACGATCAGGAGACTATGAATCCACAGGGGAAAAAAGCAAAGAGTTCCGGATCAAATGTTCTGGCAGGACTGGTAGGAGCGTTTCTTGGATCACTGGTCGGAGTTGTGCTCTGGCTTGTTGTGTATAAGCTTGGTTATATCGCAGGCATATCAGGAGCGGTTATGGTCATATGTGCCATGATGGGGTACAACAAGTTTGGAAAGAAACTTGACCTGAAGGGCATAATAATCTGCGTAGTGTTGTGTATAGGAATGATATACATTTCAGAGAGACTGAGTGTCAGCATGGAATTATATCAGGAATTTAGTGATTATGGATATGATGTGAGCTTCTTTGACTGTTATAAGAGTATGTATGATGTGCTGGATGCTGCAGATACTATGAGTTCATTCTGGGGTGAGCTTGCGGTCGGTTATCTTCTGTTTGTTGTAGCCAGTGTTTCATATATAATAAACAGCATCAGGACAAGAGCAAAATAGAACACGGACCGGCAGACAGAATACTTCTTATAAAACATATATTTTCAGAAAAAAGTGCTTGAATGCACTTTTTTTTTGTGTTACAATGTCGATTGCGTGAGTGCGCATAACAAATATACATGCTGGTTGATAGTTGGCGTGGTGCCTGTGCTCGGGTGGTCCAAAGAGTTGATGCCGGCAGAAGATTTTAACCATGGAGGTAGAAAAAATGAGCGTTATTTCAATGAAGCAGTTATTAGAGGCAGGTGTACATTTCGGACACCAGACAAGAAGATGGAACCCTAAGATGAAGCCATACATCTACACAGAGCGTAATGGTATCTACATCATCGATCTTCAGAAGTCAGTAGGAATGGTTGACGATGCTTACAATGCAATCGGCGATTGTGTTGCAAACGGCGGAACAATCCTTTTTGTTGGTACAAAGAAGCAGGCTCAGGACTCAATCAAGAGCGAGGCAGAGCGTTGCGGTATGTACTATGTAAATGAGAGATGGCTTGGAGGTATGCTTACAAACTTCAAGACTATCCAGACAAGAATCGCTACTCTTAAGAAGTACGAGGAGATGGAGCAGGACGGTACATTTGACGTTCTCCCTAAGAAGGAAGTTATCCAGATCAAGAAGGAGATGGAGAAGCTTGAGAAGAACCTTGGCGGTATCAAGAACATGAAGAGAATACCAGACATGATCTTCGTTGTTGATCCTAAGAAGGAGAGAATCTGTATTCAGGAGGCTCAGTCACTTGGAATTAAGCTTGTTGGTATCGCTGATACAAACTGTGATCCAGAGGAGCTTGATTATGTAATCCCTGGTAACGACGACGCTATCAGAGCTGTAAAGCTTATCGTTTCAAAGATGGCAGACGCTGTTATCGAGGCTCAGCAGGGTGTTGATGCTGATTCAGTAGATGAGGCAGAGGCTGAGGAGGCTGCAGAGGAGTAATCTGTAGTTGATATTGATCATCATTGATTATAATTAATAAATGATTATAAAAGGTAACGGGGTAATATAAAAAGTATTATCCCGTGACTTTTAAAGAGACATATACAGGCTGAAAAAGCTTTAATAAAACGACATAACCATTATTATGATATGTCAATATTCAAATTTGGAGGTAAAATAAGATGGCAATCACAGCAGCTCAGGTTAAAGAGTTAAGAGAGCTCACAGGTGCCGGTATGATGGATTGCAAGAAGGCACTTGCAGAGACTGATGGTAATATGGAAGCAGCAGTAGATGTACTTCGTAAGAGCGGTGCAGTTAAGGCTGAGAAGAAGGCAAGCAGAATCGCAGCAGAGGGTATCTGCCGTGCAGCAGTTAATGGTACAACAGGTGTTGTTGTAGAGGTTAACTCAGAGACAGACTTCGTTGCTAAGAACGAGATATTCCAGACATTTGTTCAGCAGATCGCTGATCAGGCACTTGCTTCATCACTTGTTGGTGGCAAGGATGGCGAGGATGTTGAGGCACTTCTCGGAGAGAATGGTCTTAAGGAAGCCCTTGTTGATAAGACAGCAACAATCGGAGAGAAGTTATCATTCCGTAGATTCCAGAAGCTTTCAGGCGATGTAGTAGTTGACTACTTACACGGCAATGGAAGAATCGGTGTTATCGTAGCTGGTAACGGCGCAAGCGATGACGCTGCTAAGGAAGCACTCAAGAACGTAGCTATGCAGATCGCAGCTATGAACCCACAGTACATCAGCAGAGCTGATATCTCAGCAGACGCTATGGCTAAGCTTAAGGAGATCACAGTTGACAGTGCACTTAATGCACCTGATACACTTCCAAAGCCAATCCTTAACAAGCTTATCGCAAAGGCTGTTGACGGCGTATGGAGCGCAGAGGATGTAGCTATCTACGAAGAGAAGAAGAGCAACATGAACTTCTTATTCAACTTCCTTTCAAAGGAGGCAAAGGCACAGCTTGCAGAGCTTGCTATTGCTGATAAGGATGTTATCGTTGCAGATAAGATCTTCAATGGTCTTGTTGAGGGACGTATCTCAAAGCAGGTTAAGGAGATCAGCCTTCTTGATCAGGTATACGTTAAGGCTGAGGATGGCAAGCAGACAGTTGCCAAGTACCTTGAGTCAGTTAACAAGGATCTCAAGATCGCCAGCTTCGTTCGTTTCGAGGTTGGAGAGGGAATGGAGAAGAAGAACGAGGACTTTGCAGCCGAGGTTGCTAAGCAGATGAACGTTTAATCATATCCCGTATCTGAATATATGAATAATTGCCTTGCGGTTGGCTTTTGAGCTGGCCGTGAGGCTTTTTTATTGTCTGTTTCTGTTGATATCCGGCACTGTATAAAATATAATCTATGTAATTGCGGTTCAGATGATCGTAAACGAGCTGAGTAACGAGCAGGGACACATAGAATCGGCATCCGGGCTTTTGGTTGATCTTATGCCTGACGGTGTGGAGGCTGCAAAGAGGATAAGAATGCTGCCGGGTGAGGCTGCAACGAGGATTCCGATCATAGTCCTCACGGCCAAGGCTGAGACTGATGACAAGATCAACGGCCTTGATCTGGGGGCGGACGATTATCTTGCAAAGCCATTTGAGACAAAAGAACTCCTGGCAAGGATACGCGCGATAACCAGAAGAAAGAGTGAGGCGGTCAGCACGGAGATGAAGTATGGCGACTGCACGTTAAACAGCCTGAATTATGAGCTCAGTTCATCTGGTGGAAGCGTAAAGCTGCAGAACAAGGAATATCAGATCATGGAACTGCTGATGGCAAATCAGAATGCGATAATATCAGCAGAGCTTATGATGGAGAAGATATGGGGCTGTTGAGTCCTACAGTCTTGACAATATAGCTGCTGTTGATGAATCGGAAGCCGAGTCGTATGCTTTGAAGATACTTGGGGACGGTTCAGACAGTGGATTTACGGATATATACAGATACAGGGTAGCGGACTGTGAGGATGGAACCAGGATAATATTTGTCGACTGCCGTCAGGAGCTGGAGTCGTTCAGAAATACGTTGGTATACAGTGTAGGAGTGTCACTTCTGGGATTCCTTGCGGTGTTCATGCTGGTGCTGTTCTGGTCAAAGAAGATATTCAAGCCGGTGGCTGAGAGTTATGCCAAGCAGAAGCGGTTTATCACCGATGCAAGCCATGAGATCAAGACACCCCTAACCATCATAGATGCAAATACCGAGGTCATAGAGATGGTGAACGGTGAGAGTGAATGGACGAAGAACACCAGGGATCAGGTCAAGAGACTGACAGCGCTCACAAATCAGATGGTGGCTCTCTCCAGACTGGATGAGAATTCCATCAGGCAGCTCATAAGCATACTGGTGGATAACGCCATGAAGTATGCTGTTGAATCAGCGGATATAAGTATATCCTTGAAGCGTGATGGCAGAAAGGTGAAGTTTGTTCTCAAAAACCTCACAGATGGCATGGAAGAGGGCTCTCAGGATATATTGTTTGAGAGATTCTATAGACCTGACAGCTCAAGAAATTCGGAGACCGGAGGTTCGGGAATAGGACTTTCTCTCGCCAAATCGATAGTTGAGTCTCACAAGGGCAGGATAACAGCAAGATGTGACGGGGATGGATACATCACATTCCAAGTTACATTATAGAATAATACAGTGTGTATACGTTAAAACGCTCTGTTCATGATATGAAGTTTACATAACATATCATGGACAGGGCGTTTTCTTTGTATAAGCGTTGGGATTTATTGTGCATATTTGAAAATACATAACATAATATTATCTTGTTGCGCACAAATTTGCAAATAGATTGCGCTTGAGTTGCGCTTTGATGTATACAAAATGCACAATTAATTCTTAAAAACATTGTCTACAAGCGACATGGTAACCAGAACTCAAATATGTTAATATATCAGTATGAGGACAAACGGTTGCGCAACTGTTGATCAACATTATTATTGCAAGGAGGAATCCTTGTGATAATGCAGACGCCGCGCGGAGCGCATTGGGATGCGTCTGCGTAATAATACTTATTAGGAGGGCATATATGAGAAGAAAGAGAATTGTAAGGCAGATTGGCTGTGCAGTTCTTGCAGGAGCGCTTATGGTAGGGCAGATCTTTGGATCTGGAGCCTCACTGATAACAGCGAAGGCTGCGGAGAGCTGGGTGGACACACTCAAGGTTGCAAATGGCGATTTTGAAACAGGTGACAGCAGTAACTGGACTATAGAGAGTGAATCGGGAGCTGAGCTTGTTGTAAAAAACGGTGGAAGTAATGTAAACTCCACATATTATCTTAATATCTGGGCTTCAGATGCGGCTGATGTCAGCATCACACAGACTGTAGTGGCTGTTCCTGCGGGAACATACAAGCTGGAGTATGATGTCGAGGGCGATGCACAGGATACAGGACTCACAGTATCTGTCGCTGATAAGTCACAGGCTGTTGGAGCCACGACCGGATGGGATGCATGGGCGACAAATGAGACAGAAGAGTTCGTTCTTGAGGATACAACTGATGTCAGCATTTCATTCAAGGGCAGTCTTGCCAAGGGATATTGGGGCAAGATAGACAATGTAAAGCTCTGCAAGCTTACAGACGAGGAAGATGTAGTTGAGCCCGTGGAGGCTGGAATATATGTGGACCGCGTGAGTGATCTCACATACACAGATCTGAACGGAGAGAAGCAGTCATTTATCGAGGGTGTAGACGTATCATCCTATGTGTCACTGAAGAACAGTGGAGTTAAGTATTATGACTTCGATGGCAATGAGCTTGACGATATCGGATACTTCAAGTTCCTTGCTTCATGTGGAATAAATTATGTGCGTGTCCGTGTATGGAATGATCCATATGATGCAGACAAAAACGGTTACGGCGGCGGTAACAATGATTTGGAGACAGCCAAGAAGATCGGACAGTATGCAACAGCAGCCGGAATAAAGCTTCTTGTGGATTTCCATTATTCAGATTTCTGGGCTGATCCAGGTAAGCAGCAGGTGCCAAAGGCTTGGGCTGACTTTACTCTTGACGAGAAGGTAGCTGCAGTTAAGTCATACACATCGGAGAGCCTTAAGACTCTGCTCGATGCTGGCGTTGATGTGGGTATGGTTCAGATCGGAAATGAGACGACCAACGGAATATGCGGTGAGACATCAAAGAACTGGGAAAACATGGCAAAGATCTTCAGCGCCGGAAGCGAGGCGGTGAGAGCCATCGACAAGAATATCCTTGTTGCCATCCATTTCACCAATCCTGAGAGAAGTGGCAATTACGCAAATTTTGCAAAGAGACTTAATACATACAATGTAGACTACGATGTATTTGCATCATCATACTATCCTGTATGGCATGGCTCAACAGACAACCTCACATCAGTTCTCAAGAATGTGGCTGACACATACGGCAAGCTGGTAATGGTAGCAGAGACATCATGGGCATACACACTGGATGACGGAGATGGACATGACAACACCGTGAGAAAGGGCGTAAATGACTCAACAACCTACGACATATCAGTTCAGGGACAGGCAAATGAGATCAGCTCAGTTATCAAGGCTGTAAAGAATACAGGTTCATCAGGAATCGGTGTATTCTACTGGGAGCCTGCATGGCTTCCTGTAAATGTGTATGATTCATCTGCAGAGAATGCAGCAGACGTCCTTGCAGCCAACAAGGAGGCATGGGAGAAGTACGGTTCAGGCTGGGCTTCATCATACGCAGGAGAGTACGACGCAGCAGACGCCGGCAAGTGGTACGGCGGTTCAGCAGTTGACAACCAGGCACTGTTTGACTTCACAGGACACCCACTTGAGTCGCTCAAGACATTTGCCTATGTTCATACAGGAACAAAGACAAAGAGAGAGGTAGTCTCAATAACAGTTGATGATGTTGAAATCGAGATAACAGATATTGCAAATGTAGCTCTGCCGACTGCAGCAACAGTAGCTTACAATGATGGCAATTCAGAGAGCGCAGACATCACCTGGGAGGATGGAGCACTTGAGAAGGTAAAGAACTACGGTGCAGGAACATGTACTGTAAAGGGAACTGTGACAGTAAATGATGAGACTGTCGAGGTTCAGTGCAATGTAACAATATTAAAGGAGAACATCCTTGTAAATCCTGGATTTGAGTCAGGAAACGAGGGATGGACCATCGCTGATACAAGCAAGGGATTTGCAATCAAGACAAAGGAAGATTTTAGAAACGGTGCATATTGTGGTCACTACTACAATTCATCAGATTTTGCATATGATGTATATCAGACCATCACACTTGAGCCGGGAGAGTATGTGTTCAGCGCATATCTTCAGGGCGGTGCAAATGGAGATAACGATGTGTATGAGGTGTATGCAAAAGCTGGAGATACAGAACTTGCATCCGCACCTGCAGTCCCACAGGGCTGGAAAATCTGGCAGCATCCTGAGATTAGATTTACAGTGGAAGAGACAACAGAGGTTGTTGTCGGAATGAGAGCAACCGCATCAGGTAAGGCATGGGGAACATGGGATGACGCATATCTCTACAAGGATGCGGATATCACACCGACACCAGATCCAACACCGGATCCAGATCCAACACCGGATCCAGATCCAACACCGGACCCAGATCCAACACCAGACCCAGATCCGACACCGGACCCGGATCCAACACCAGATCCAATACCAACACCTGATCCAGATCCAACACCAGACCCAACTCCTTCTATTGATACAAGCAAGAATGGTCTTGTGAAGGAGAATGGAAAGACCTACTTCTATAAGAAGGGCGTGGTTCAGGAGAATTACACAGGATTTGTCAAGAGTGCCGGAGTCAACTACTATGTTGTAAATGGCGTGGTAAAGACAGGATACAAGGGACTTGTAAAGAGCCCTAAGACGGGAAAAACATATCTTGTAAAGAATGGCAAGATTTATACAGCTTACACAGGTTTCTACAGAAATTCAAAGGGACAGCAGTGTCTCATAATAAAGGGCAAATTTGCAGAGAGCAAGACAGCCCTTGTCAGAAGCACTAAGAATAAGAAGTATTACTATGTAAAGAAAGGTATAATCCAGTCAGGTTATACAGGCTTCTTCAAGAGTACCACAACAGGTGCTAAATGCTATATCTACAAGGGTGTATTCCAGTCAGGCAAGACGGGAATAGTAAAGAGTCCTAAGAATCACAAGAACTACTATGTGAAGAAGGGCAAGATCGCCACAGAAGTTACCGGTATAGTTAAGATATCAGGTTCAAGATATAAAGTAGTGAGAGGTCTTGTTGTCAAAAAAGTAAAATAGTACAGAGTAATACATATATACGATAGTCCGATTGGGGAATACCCGGCCGGACTATTTTATTATTTGTTTATATGTTATTTAATTTTTGTAAGGAACATTAAGAAATTATTTAAAAGTAGTTGAAAAAGTATCATTAAGTGATATAGAATGGACAAGTATTTGTTTATATTATACTAAAACGAGAAAAGGAGAGTAATCATGGACAAATTCTTCAAAATCTCAGAGCGTGGGTCTACAATCAAGACCGAGATCATGGCAGGACTTACAACATTCTTCGCCATGGCATACATCGTTCTGGTCAATCCAAATCAGGTTGCAGGAGAAGGCAGCAATGGCTGGCTGGCAGGGGCAGTTCCAGACATGGCTGGTGAGCTTGGAACAGTATGGAATGCTGTATTCATCGCATCTATTCTTGTTGCAATAGTGGGAACACTTCTCATGGCGTTCCTCGCGGACATGCCATTTGCACAGGCCTGCGGAATGGGACTTAACTCATTCTTCTGTACTATCTTTGTAGCTGGTGCAGCATTTGCAGGTGTGAGTGTTATCAGAGGTTATCAGGCAGGTCTGGTAATAGTATTGATATCAGGTCTCGTATTCCTGATCCTTTCAGTGACAGGACTCAGAAAGTACATTGCAGTTGCAATGCCTGAGTGCCTTAAGAAGTCAATTCCGGCAGGTATTGGTCTGTTCATAGCTCTTATCGGACTGAAGAATGCAACACTTATCCAGGACAACCCATATACATTTGTTCAGTTCTTTGATTTCCACGGTGTGATCACAAGCGCTGGCAGCACAAAGGAGGCTATTGCACAGATCGCACCTCCTATAGTAGCATTTGTAGGATTTATAATAATTGCGATCCTTGCAAAGCTTAATGTAAAGGGTAACATTATCATAGGTATCCTTGTATCTACAGTATTATATTATGTTATGATGCTTCAGGCACCTAACTTTGATTTCTCATCGATCGGACAGTCATTCAAGGATTTCGGTTCAGTCGGATTCCTCGGAGTGTTCCAGGGACAGGCATGGAAGGATGCATTCTCTGCTGAGTATATCGGCGGTGTGTTCTCAGCAATCATGCTTGTTGTCAGCTTCTGTCTGGTAGATATGTTTGATACCATCGGAACTCTCTATGGTGCAGCTTCCCAGGCTAATATGCTTGACGAGAAGGGTGACCCAATGAAACTTGACGAGTGTATGATGTGTGACTCTATAGGTACTGTATCAGGAGCTCTTCTCGGTACATCAACATGTACAACATTTGTAGAGTCAGCTTCAGGTATCGCTGCAGGTGGTAGAACAGGTCTTACAAGTTTGGTTACAGCACTCTGCTTTGCAGTATGTCTGTTCCTCAGCCCTGTTGCCAACATCATTCCATCATGTGCAACAGCACCAGCACTTATCTTCGTAGGTGTACTTATGGCTAAGAACTTTGCAAAGGTTGATATGGAGGATATGCGTTCAGCAGTTCCTGCATTCGTGACATTCCTTATGATGCCGCTGACATACTCTATTTCAAATGGTATCGGTCTTGGCGCTATCACATATGTTCTTATCACACTGTTCACAGGCAAGTATAAGAAGCAGGATATCGTAGTGACAATTATTGCACTCTTATTCATAGTAAAATTCGTTTCGGTAACTATGTAATTATTTAGTGACACAAGAGAATTCAAAGCGTTCCCGCATATAAGTGCGGGGACGTTTTTTTATTTGCCAAAGTGAGTTTTTTGTAGTATCATACCAACTGTGTACCAGTAGCCAATCGGATACGGCAATGGCCTCCGGAGCCATGACGGGCGGTTCGACTCCGCCCTGGTACGCTTTTTTATACTCTGATATTTATTTCGTAAAAGGATGATATGCAGTGATGAAGAAGAAAAAGAATTTGGAAGCGGAAGAACAGAATATAGAAAATGAAGAGCCGGAGTTGGATGGGAAATCAGAGATCGGTGGAGATTCAGAGACAGATGATGACTTAGATGACGGTGAAGATCCGGAGTCAGACGATGAATCGGATGACAGTGGAGACTCGGGATTAGATGATGACTTAGATGACAGTGAAGATTCGGAGCTGGCTGATAACTCAGAGCCCGGCGGAGCTTCAGAGGTTGAGGAGACCCCGGCGAGACAGAAAAGGCCGTATGAGGATTATGTCATAGAAGATCCTGAGGATATGGATGATGCACCGGATACCGGAGATATGTTCGATGATGAGGAGCTGTATGGCGATGACGATTATTTTGCCGAAGAGAAGGCAAAGACGCGGAAAGGCCGAAGAAGATCCAGACATGGCGGGATCTCTGGTGGCGTTCTTGCCTTGCTGTGGGCGGTATTTCTGATACTTGTCGGAGTCTATGTGTATGTATTTTTTATAAACGATAAGCTGTTCACAGAGGACATAACCGGAAGAGATAATACGGTGAGACTGGAGATACCAGACGGAGTAAATTACAGGCTGTGTACGATCGATGAGATAAATCAGCTAGTGAACAATTATCTTTTGGCGAGAACAAAGGCAGATCAGACGACACTTCAGAGACTGGTCACAGATCCGTCGGAATTTGACGACATGAAGAGCATTGAGATAGCAGCGGAGTATATAACGGCGTACAACAAGACCACCTGTTATATAGCCAACGGATATACCGCAGATTCGTATATCGTGTACGAATTATCCAATCTGATGATAAAGGATGTCAACTCGGAACCGCTCGATATAAGGTCGTTATATGTGACGAAACAGTCAGATGGAAGCTACAAGATCAACAATTCGGCTTTGTCTGACAAGGAGAGCTCGTATATCAACACCATCAACTCATCTGGTGATATACAGGCGATATATGAACATGTAAAAGAAAACAATGATTATCTGCTTAGAACGGATGAGACATTTAGAAAGTTCCAGAATATGTATAATTAAAGAAAACGCAGGCTTTATGCCTGCGTTTTCTGCTGAACAGCTATTTTGTTACATAGCCTCTGAAGAGTCTACAGTATCTGTGTCGATCAAAACCCCTCTGGTAGGAACCGGTGTGGAGAATACTATCTGTGTCTCTGTGCTGCCAAATCTCTGGAGCTGTCCGATAAATGAGTCGAGATCCATGGTATTAGGAAAGCAGACCTTCATGAGCATGGAGTGCGCACCGGTCACACAGTTGCATTCCAGTACATTTGGACATGCTTCAACAAATGGATAGAAGGTTGGCTTCTGTTTTGGATCAAGAGCCATGTGTATAAATGCTGTGATGTGATATCCGAGAGCCTCATGGTTGATGCTTGCGTGATATCCGGTCAGTATTCCTGCTTTCTCAAGTCTCTCTATTCTTGCTGAAACTGCCGGCGAAGAAAGGAAGACTTTGTTGGCCAGATACTTGAGTGGGGTTCTGGCGTTGCCCTGTAAAAGATGAATGATTTTTCTGTCGATGTTATCCATAATATGCACTTCCTTTTCCTAAAATAAAAAAAGGTGCGTTTCCGAAGAAACACACCTTTGCGTTTGCTTAAATATACATTAATTGATAAAAAAAATCAAGGACTTTTACAAAATTAATTTAACTGAATCTTTGCTGTGGGTTATACATGGTGTGATGAATGGTTCACAAAATGAAAAATAAATGGTATGATGGTTCTGCATATTGGTTAGAATTTACTGGCCTTGGTCTGGCTGATACATGGTGTATGCTGACCAGAAATTAGAATGTGAGATATGTATTAACAATATAGGAAAATAATAACAGAGGAAAGATTATGGCGGATGGAATAAGACTTAACAAATATCTCAGCGAGGCGGGCGTGTGCTCAAGGCGCGCTGCGGATACACATATAGAGAATGGAAAGGTTACGATCAACGGAGAGACTGCAGTCATGGGTCAGAAGGTCATGCCCGGGGATGTGGTGACATTCATGGGCAGGAAGGTTCAGCAGAAGGATAGGACAGTGATCCTAGCATATAATAAGCCGATAGGACTTACCTGTACAGCGAGTAAGGCTGATCCAGACAATATATTTGATCACATAGATTATCCGATCAGACTTCAGTACGTGGGAAGGCTGGACAAGGACTCCCAGGGTCTACTTCTTCTGACAAATGATGGTGACCTGTCAAATGCCATCCAGAAGTCGGTGAACAACCATGAGAAGGAATACAGAGTGCGGGTGAACCGTGAGATAACAGAGGACTTCATCAGGAAGATGTCGGAAGGAGTGCCTATACTTGATACAGTGACAAAGAAATGTAAGGTGCGAAAGATAGATGACAGGTCATTCATGATAGTGCTGACACAGGGGCTCAACAGGCAGATCAGACGAATGTGTGATGCATTGGGCTACAGGGTAGTGAACCTGAAGAGAGTCAGGGTCTGCAACGTGAAGCTTGGCAATATGAGACCTGGAGAGTTAAGGGAGCTCAGCCGCGAGGAAGAGGCAGAGCTGAGACGGATAGTGGGGATGTAGTAGAGAGTGTATATAGGATTTTTTGTGGGGTGTGTATGGAAGATATTAGTAGAAATACCAGTGAAAATATTAAAGAAAATAATGACATTAGTGGCAATAACGATAATGGCAAGATAGCCAGAATTAAAGAACTTGTAAAGCAGCTCAACGATGCTGCAAAGAAATATTATATGGAAGATACAGAGATCATGAGCAATCTGGAATATGATGCTCTGTACGATGAGCTGAGTGCCCTGGAGAAAGAGACCGGGATGGTCATGAGCAACAGCCCGACGGTCAAGGTAGGATATGAGGTCGTCAGTGAGCTGCCGAAGGAGGCTCACGAGCATCCAATGCTTTCTCTTGACAAGACAAAGGATGTAGGTGCTCTTGTGTCATGGCTTGGCGGTCAGAAGGGCGTAATATCCTGGAAGATGGACGGACTCACAGTTGTTCTCACATATGAGAACGGAGAGATGATAAAAGCGGTTACCCGTGGAAATGGTGAGATAGGCGAGGTCATCACGAACAATGCGAAGGTATTTGCAAATGTACCTCATCACATCCCGTACAAGGGCAAGCTGACGATCAGAGGCGAGGCGGTCATCAAATACTCGGATTTCAATGCGATAAATGAGAAGATAACGGATGCGGAATCTAAGTACAAGAACCCGCGAAATCTGTGCAGCGGCTCAGTGAGACAGCTCGATAACAAGATAACAAAAGAGAGAAATGTACATTTCTTCGCTTTTAATTTAGTGGACGGTGAGGATGTGGACTTCCACAATTCATTCAAATATCAGCTTGACTGGTTGGAGCAGCAGGGATTTACCGTGGTAGAACACTACCTGACAGACTCGTCGGCGCTTCCTGATAAGGTGAGGGAATTTTCAGAGAAGATAACGGAGAATGACTTCCCATCGGATGGTCTGGTACTCATGCTGGATGATTTGGCATACGGAAGGAGCCTGGGAACCACAGCCAAGTTCCCGCGAAATGCCATGGCGTTCAAATGGGCGGATGAGGAGGCAATCACCCACCTCCGTTATGTGGAGTGGAGTCCATCAAGAACTGGACTCATCAACCCGGTTGCTGTATTTGACCCGGTGGAGCTCGAGGGAACAACAGTAAGCCGTGCCAGCATACACAACGTCAGCATACTTAAGTCATTGGCGCTTGGCGAAGGTGATGAGATTGCAGTGTACAAGGCGAATATGATCATTCCGCAAATTGCAAGGAATCTAACCATGAGCGGTAACGTGGTCATACCGGCTGCGTGTCCTGCATGCGGAGGAGAGACTGAGATAGTGAGGGAGGAAGGCGGTGCAGCGTCAGGAGTTGAGACTCTGTACTGCACAAACCAGTTCTGCCCTGCGAAGAAACTCAAGTCATTTTCACACTACGTGTCCAGAAATGCGTTGAATATAGATGGACTCTCAGAGGCGACCATAGAGAAGTTCATAGACGAGAAGATCCTCGAGGAGCTTCCTGATCTGTATAAGCTTGCGGCTCACAGAGAACATATAGTTGAACTTGAGGGATTTGGCGAGAAGTCGTACAACAAGCTTGTGGCTGCGGTGGACGCATCCAGACAGACGAACATGTGGCGTCTTGTCAATGGCCTTGGCATTGCAAATGTCGGAGAGGCGACAGCCAAGCTCATGGCAAAGCATTTTGCAAATGATATGGATGCCATGAAGGAGGCAGATGTGTCAGCCTACGTTGAGATAGACGGAATCGGTCAGGTTATAGCAGAGGATATAGTCAGATACTTTGAAAATGAGAAGAATTGTGCTATCATAGATAGGTTGATGGCTGAGCTTACGTTTGTGGATGAGGTTTCTGATACGGAGCAGGATCTGGCGGGCAAGGTGTTCGTCATAACCGGTTCGCTCACCCATTTTGACAACAGAAACCAGCTCAAGGAACTGATAGAGAGCAGAGGAGGTCAGGTTACAGGTTCTGTATCTGCCAAGACCTCATATCTTATAAATAACGATGTGAATTCCACATCATCCAAGAACAAGAAGGCGAAAAGCCTTGATGTGCCTATCATATCTGAGGAGGATTTCTTAGAATTGATTGGACAGTAGGGTAACTGCGGTAGATTACTTGGTGTGTGCTGCTGCATGTTTGCTTGGATAAGCAGTAAATGGAAAGGAATGAATAGAGATGCCGATAAGAATAGATGATGATCTGCCGGTTAAGAAAACATTAGAGGACGAGAACATATTTGTCATGGGAACAGGAAGGGCGCACAGCCAGGACATAAGACCCCTTGACATTCTGATACTCAACCTCATGCCGCTGAAGGAGGATACAGAGCTGCAGCTCATGCGAAGCCTGTCAAACACCCCACTTCAGGTGAACATCACGCTTCTTAGAACCATGTCCTACGAGTCCAAGAACGTGACAAAGGGACACCTTGACAGATTCTACGAGGATTTTGACAGCGTAAAGAACCGCAAATGGGACGGTTTCATCATAACCGGAGCACCTGTTGAAAAGATGGAATTTGAGAATGTTGACTACTGGGATGAACTCCGCGAGATCATGGATTGGTCCGAGACAAATGTCACATCGACCATGCACATCTGTTGGGGCGCCCAGGCGGGACTCTACTACAGATACGGTGTGCAGAAGTTCGATCTTCCTCAGAAGCTGTCCGGCATATACGAACATCACACCTTCCACAAGAGAACACCGCTTGTCCGTGGCTTTGACGATGTATTTTACGTGCCACATTCAAGATACACGGGCGTATCCAAGGAGGACATTGTAAACAATGAGCACCTTGAGATCGTAGCCGAGTCAGACGTGGCTGGCCCGTACCTCATAATCGGTGACGGCGGTAAGAACATATTTGTCACAGGACATCCTGAGTACGACGTGCTGACCCTCGACCAGGAGTACCACAGAGACCTCGCCAAGGGACTTAATCCACAGATCCCGGTGAATTATTACCCGGACAACGACCCGGAAAAGAAACCAGTGAAGAAGTGGAGATGCCACGCGAATACTTTGTATGCGAATTGGTTGAACTACTATGTTTATCAGCTCACACCTTATAAGTGGGAGTAGGAGCTGGTGAGACCGCATAAAACCTGAGAATTTAAGCCAAATGCGTTACATATCAATAAAGACATAAATGTATGTAATATGATGTGATTTTTTGTAATTTTATGACTTTGTGGCGATTAATTGGTGTTTTTTCAAAATGCAGATGGTGTTTTTTTAAACGGCGATA
Organism: Coprococcus sp. OM06-34AC; assembly: GCF_003462545.1. Lineage (NCBI taxonomy): Bacteria > Bacillati > Bacillota > Clostridia > Lachnospirales > Lachnospiraceae > Coprococcus > Coprococcus sp. OM06-34AC. The sequence continues at coordinate 326,160 of NZ_QTZF01000001.1, read as the reverse complement.
GGCAGGGAAGATATTAAATATAAAATTAAAACACAGCACTATGTAGATAAGTGGTAGATATCTATATGGTGCTGTGTTTTTCGTTGTAATTGCTTAATCTATAGTATTTAGAAAGGCGAGTAATGCCTCTCTTTGTACAGAGTTGAGTCTATATATTCTGGTTGACAGTGGATCATTGAGTAGAACCTTATTATCATCATCAAAAAAATCCCTTAATGAAATGTCAAGTGCTTTGCACAATTGGAAAAGAACTTCTATTGTGGGATTTTTATTACCCATTTCAATATCACGAACATAACTTTGGCTGATCCCTGCAAGATTGGCAAGTTTGTTGGTGGATATCTGCTTCTGTTCACGGAAAAAGCGCAATCTATCTCCAACAGGGTACTCATAAGATTCATGTGTATTTGCCATATATGGAAGCCTCCTATTTATTCTTTATAGAGATAGACTATCAAAGTTTTTGAGATAAAATTACACTTAAAGAGTTGATTAAGTATCGCTATAGCAATATAATATAAAATATATATTATATAATAACGATTTTATATGAAGGGAGTTATGAACATGATGGCAATAATATGTTTGGTGTTATCAGTAATTTTAACTATAAAAATTGGTAATGCGCTTTTTAAAAATACGATAGGAACTACTTTCGCTTATGCGGTAAGGTACATGTTATTATTTTTTGTAATAATGGTAGTGTTAGCTGGTTTATGCAGAAAAATAGGGTTGATGTAAAAAATACGGAGTTTTTGATATGGATAAACCTATGTGAATATTAAGTATAGATTTATATTTGCCGGTATAGGTGTGAGATAATATGCTAATGCTCCCTCTTTGGGGAATTACAAATATGAACGTTGTGAAATGTAGAATATAATTACTGTTGGAGAAGGGTATGTGTGAAGTGGATAAGGATAATAAAGTAAGAGAGTTATTTAAGCTTTTTTTTGGTGATAAAAACATATATGGAAGAGATGTATATATATATGGTGTTGATATGATTCCTGATAGACTGGATGATCTGTTAAAAGACGAATATGAGATTGAGGATGAAGATGAACTATTGTTGGCATTTTATGATAAACAAGGTTTCGTATTAACAACAAAAGGATTTTATTGGAAAGATGTTTACGATGATAATAATATGTGGGAGTTGGAAGATATTTATGATGTTAATAGTGCAAAGAGAATTTTAGCAAATGTGATTTATTTTGTTGGACATAGTAACAATGTTTCTGAAGATGTTTATCTTACAGGGATTGATAATGTTTATGAGTTTATATTTGCTTTTACAGGTTTTATTAGAAAGCTGGCAGGAAATGAAAAAGAAGATATGAATATGATTGATAAAATAGCAGAAGCTTGTTTGTCGGCACCATTAGAAAAAGCTACAGCATGTGTGTATGGAAATCCAATAAAAAATAATAATTCAAAGCTAAATAAGGTGAAAACATATTTTGGAATACCCGAAGATGAGAAAATTTTTATTATTTTAGATTCTACTATTTTAGGAAATGGTAAATCAGGATTTGCTATTGGAACTGATGGAATATACTATTGTCAATCTAATAAATGTGGAAAAATCACTTGGAATGATTTGAAAAATAAAACAATAAAAAAAGGGTTCAGTTCTATAAAAATTGGTGAATTAGATTTTGTGTGTAATGCCGGAATTGAGCAAACAAGTCTTTATGCCATTTTAAGAAACATAAAATCAGTAGTTAATTTTATTGATGAAAAAGAAGTAAAATCACAAGATAATCATGAAAAATATGTAGGGGATAATTATAATAATACAGAATCTGAAATAACGATAAAGGAAAGTTCTCCAAATGATGTTAGGTTAGTTGCAGAGAAATATTTTTCGGATGATGTATTTGGCGAAAAAATATTTTTATTTGACAAAAATTATGATAGAGATGCTGTAAAGTATATTACAAGACATTATTCTTTAGAAACTATGGAAGATCCATTGTTAATTTTTAATTACAAAGGAGATCATGAGCAAGGTTTTCTTATTACAACTCGCAGAATTATATGGAAATATAGAGGCTTGTCGGGAGAATGGAATATTAAAGACATAGGTGCTGTTGATAGCGCAAAGTTCATGTCATATATTGATTCGATGATGTTAATTGATAAAAATTTATCTAGGTATTCATCTAATATTGTATTGACATATATTTCTGATCCGGAGTTGTTTATTTTTCGATTTGCCTTATTTGTGTCAGAATTAGTTCCTGAATTCTGTGATAATAGCAGATTGGCAACTATATTAAAGTATGCAGCTTGTTCTAATAGTAAGGTAAGCTCATGTGGTATAACATGGAAAAAAATTAATCCACCTAAATATTATCAGGAACAAGATGATAAGCAGAGAGCATATATTAGGGATTATGAAAAGAGAATAAGAGCAAGTTTATTTATTGGTGAAGATGAGACTCTATATGGAGCAAATATAACTAATAATAAAGGTTCTAATTCATACGCTTTTACAGAGTATGGTGTATATTATAAAAATAGCAATGATAACGGTAGATTGGATTGGAATGAATTCAAAAATTCCACTATAAAGATATTGGATAACAACAATATTTCGATTGGAAATATAATATTGGAAGTGGATGGTTCAATTAGGGATTATTATAAACTGTTGTCAAACCTTCAGGATGCAGTTAAGTGGAATTGGACTGAGGTATTTGAAATTGTTAAAACAAAACCTAATATAAGCGCTAATAAAAAATTTATTTTAGATAGCATACCACAGCAAATTGTAAATAAATATGAGGAGGACATTGATGGTATTTCACCTGATGTTGATCCTATAAAGTTTAATGGAGGAAGAAGTGTAAGAATTGACAAACAGGTGGTTGCTTTTAAGGAAGCGATCAATATTGATGCTAAGAAAAATGTATTTTTGATTGTTCCAGGTGGAATCTTTGGTAATTATGGAAAAAAATCAAAAGGTTTTGCTATTGTAGAGGATGGATTTTACTATAGAAATGATTTGGGTAATGTGGGTGTTATCAGTTGGGAGAAATACCTAGAGCAGAAGATATATTTGGATATTTACCTTTATGTTGGAGAGAATGGGTTTAATGTTAGTAGTGCATTCAAACAGCACATTATTAATTTGCTAAAGGCCCTGCAAAAATATATAGCAGAAAACACCAATAGTACTATATGCCATGATATTCCGCCTAAAGATGATAATGAAAAAAAGATTGCTCATAATAAAACTATAACTGATAATGAAAACTTAGATGGCAAAGAAATTACCATAAAGAAAAACGTACTGGAAGAATCAGGGAAAGAAACAGAACATGTGACAATGATATCCTCCACAATTGTTAATAAAGTTGATGACAATGGAGAAAAGATAATAGCTGTTGAGCAACCTGTTGCAGTAGAGCCAGTAAAAATTATCCAGAAAGAACAGGTGACTAAAAATCAAAAGCAAATAGAAGAGCAAAACATTGAAAATAGAGATGTTAATAAAATAGTAGAAGATAGGGTAAATAAGAATCAAAAACAACCAACTCAAAATGTTACAGATCAGGATGACGACGACAGAATACGAAGAGAAGAAATATTAATGACGTTGGCTGAAAAAATAGAAAGAAAAAATACTATAGGTGTAGTATCGTTGATTTTGAGTATTATTGGTTTGGTGACAACATTTATAGTTGTAGGTATTGTTCCAGATGTAATATCTTTAATTCTAAGCGTGGTGGCACTTTCTAAGAAGGGAAAGAAAAAGAAGGCTGCAACGGCAGGTTTGATTATATCACTTATAGGAACCGCTATTTGGATAGCAGAAGCGGTAATACTGGGATTGTGATTATTCCGTAATTTGGTACTTCCTGTTTATATATCATCTATATGATGATAATAAATCATAGAAAACAGGAAGGAGGATGATGAGATATAAACAGGCATACGATAGCAGCTATAGGACTTGCTGTACTTCAGGGAGTGGTTGTGTTTCTGAAGGAAACGGTACTCAGTGGAAAGTCTTAGATAACTACATATTTAATTTAAAGAGAGATGAAGTTGTGTTTTTCATCTCTCTTTTTCTATGCTCATTTTCGGGAAGGGGGTGAGAGTGTGAAAATGCAGCGTAGAGATTTATTAGAACAGGCAGGTCAGTTGATTAATGGAATGAGAAGTCTGTGTCAGCTTTTGGAATGTCCGGGAGTCCCACCGATCACAGAGGATGTCCTTGCGGTATTTGAATGTGTTGATGATGAAGTGCTCCGGCTCATTGATGAAGCAATGAAATTGGATAGCGATGATGACGAGGAATAATCATAAGGAGAAAAGAGTTACATGCAGAAGATTATTATTTCGATACTGTCTACAGTGATTGTTATTTGGAATGAACTACGAGACAGAAATGGAAAGAATAGAGAAGAAAACAAAGGTGAAAGGAGAAAAAAATAATATGGCAGCAAATGTAGAAACGATGTTTAGTGTAAGGGAAAAACCATGGCATGGCCTTGGTGTTGTAGTAGAGGAGGCTCCATCATCAGAGGATGCATTAAGACTTGCCGGACTTGATTGGAGAGTAGTGCAGAAATCATTGTATACAAATTCAGGACTGGTTGATGGGTATAAGGCAAATGTAAGAGAGTCCGATAATACTGTGCTTGGGGTTGTTACAGACAGGTATAAGGTTGTTCAGAATACAGAAGCTTTTGCGTTTACTGATAATCTGCTGGGAGAGGGTGTAAAGTACGAGACGGCCGGATCTCTTCAGGGAGGGAAGAAAGTATGGATTCTGGCAAGGCTTCCGAGGGAGTACATCATGTCTGGAGAGCGAATAACACCATATCTTGTGTTTAGTAATACTCATGATGGTTCGGGAGCTGTGAAGGTTGCAATAACACCAGTGAGAGTTGTTTGTAATAATACATTGAATCTGGCATTAAGCACCGCAAACAGATGTTTCAGTATGGTCCATACAGGTGATATAAAGGGTAAGATTGATGAGGCAAAACAGACTTTGTTTATGGCAGATGAATATATGGAGGCTCTTGGTAATGAATTTGAGAGAATGCGTAGACAGAGGATAACAGATCAACAGGTAAAAGAATACATAGAAATGCTGTTGCCGATAGATCAGAATTCAAGTTCTGTTACTACAAGAAATATAAAAAAGCTTCGTGATGATATGAGAATGAGGTATTATGATGCCCCAGACCTTACACATCTTGGAAATAACGCATATAGATTTATCAATGCGGTATCAGATTTTGCTACTCATGCTAATCCGATAAGAAGGTCAAAGAACTATAATGAAAATCTTTTCATGAAAACATATGAAGGAAATCCTATGATAGATAAGGCTTATCAGCTTTTAGCAGCATAAAAATATGGAGGTAGATTATGAATATTAAGATAATTGGAGCGATAACTGCAGGAACAGTTATGGCACTTGTTTCAGGACTGCTTATATGGCATAAGTCAGGTAAAACGGAGTGCGTATATACAATAGATGGAAGAAATGGTATTTGGGATTGTGATGACGTATGGGAATAAAGGATAAATTTATAAAAAAGATCTACGCTGAGCTGCAGCAGTACAAGAAGTTGTACGGTGATAAAGAGTCCAGGGAAAACTCAAAGTTGGAAATATGTTCATGTATATATGAAATACTTATCTCTTCGGCAGATGAATTTTCGGACATGCTGCTTATGAATCTTGTAAATCAGAGCACAAATATTTTGGAATCTATATATAAGGACTGTGCTCAGAATGAGGATTATTACATGGTGGTAAGAGAGCATATGAAGAATACAGAATATGATATAGCGCAGGAAGAGGATGAAGAATGTACATGGTGGAGCAGCGTGAACTACGATGATGGAGGTATAGGATGCGACGATTAATTTCAACACTGGATCTGCCAAAAGAAGAATGGCTAAGATACAGAAAGAAAGGAATTACGGGAACGGATGCTGGTGCTATATGTGGATTGAATCCCTATTCATCAGCATTCCAGATATATCAGAACAAGATATCTGAAGATATTGAGCAGACAGATAATGAATCAATGAGACAGGGAAGAGACCTTGAAGAATATGTTGCACAGAGATTTACTGAGGAGACAGGCTTAAAAATTAGAAAAGCAAATGCTATTTATCAGAATGAGGGATATCCATTTATGCTTGCAGATTTTGACAGGCTGATTGTTGGTAGTAGAGCAGGCCTTGAGTGTAAGACAGTGTCTCCGTATTCATCTGACAAATGGGATGATGGGAATATACCATTACATTATCAGATGCAGGTTCAGCATTATCTCGCTGTAAGTGGATATGATTGCTGGTATGTTGCGGTTTTGATATTTGGACAGAAATTTCTTGTAAGAAAAATAGATCGGGATGAAGAGCTTATTAAATATCTGATCACGATTGAAGAGAATTTTTGGAATAATAATGTGCTTGCAAGAGTAATGCCTGATCCAGATGGAACAGATAGCTGTTCTGAGACTATATCAAAGATGTACTTCAAAGGTGATAGGAATAAGCAGGTCGAACTTCATGGCTATAAGGCTGTTCTTGATAGAAGAATGGAACTTGATTCACTGATAAAGAAACTGGAGCAGGAAAAAGCAGCGATAGATCAGAGAATCAAGATTGAAATGCAGGATGCTACTATTGCGGTTGAAGCAGATTATAAGATTTCATTGTCGAACATTGAGCAGAGCAGATTTGATGCTAAGAAGTTCAAAGAAGATGACCCGGTTATGTATAACAAATATTGCAATAACACTGCAAGCAGAAGATTTATGATAAAACGTGCAGCATGAAGGAGGATGAGTATATGGCAAATAATATAGATCTTAAGCAGGAACTTGCTGAACAGGCGTCAAAAGTCCCAGCGAAAAAGGATGAAGAAGTTAAACTTACAAAGAGCATGACAATACCGGATATGGTCAAGGCAATGATGCCGGAGATAAAGAAAGCACTGCCAGCTGTAATGACCCCAGAGAGATTTACGCGTATAGCATTGTCTGCACTTAATACCACACCTGCATTGAATCAGTGTACTCCCATGTCGTTTCTGGCAGCGCTTATGAATGCGGCGCAGTTAGGACTTGAGCCAAACACTCCGCTTGGGCAGGCGTATCTTATTCCGTATAAGAATCATGGAACCTTGGAGTGTCAGTTCCAGATTGGATACAAAGGATTGATTGAATTGGCATATAGAAGCGGTCAGATGCAGACGATACAGGCTCAGACTGTGTATGAAAATGATGAGTTTGCATATCAGTATGGGTTGGAACCGGTTCTTGTTCATCGTCCGGCATATTCGGACAGAGGCGAAGTTAAATATTTCTATGGAATATTTAAAACTGTGAATGGCGGATATGGTATGGCGGTCATGTCTAGGGCTGAAATGGATTTATATGCAAAGACATATAGTAAAGCGTACGACAGCAGTTATTCCCCTTGGAAATCAAATTATGAGGATATGGCTAAGAAAACTGTGATAAAGCAGGCGTTAAAGTATGCTCCGATAAAGACAGATTTTCAGAGGGCTTTATCGTTTGATGAAACAATCAAGAAGGAAATATCTTTGGATATGTCTACGGTCAAGAATGAGCTGTTAGATGTAGCGTAAGCAATAAAATACAAATCATGGCCTTGTCTGGTTGAGTAAACCGGGCAGGGCTTTTTTATTTTTGAGGAAAGGATATGTAACTATGGTCAAATTAAATAAAGAGCAGTTTATAGATGAGATAGTAGGGAAACTTGAAAGGATATATGGTCATGAAAATGTTCAGACTTCTATTCAGATTAAAAACAACGGTGTTAAGTTCGATGCCATTACCATACACAGAGAAAATAGACAATTGTCTCCATGTGTTTATATAGACAAGTATTATGAGAAATATAAGATTGGGATCATGGAGATAGGAGATGTTGTAAGAAAGGTGGTACAGAAAAATGAGGAGAAGATGGGTGATGATGATTTTGATATTTCTGTTCTTTCTGATTATGACCGTGCATGTACCAGAATACGTGTTAGATTGATAAATACAGAGCGAAATGGGGAACTGTTGTTAAATGTTCCACATAGGGAATTTTTAGACCTTTCTCTGATTTATTATATCGACATGACTTCTGATAAGAATAAGGATGTCAGCATTCTCTGTACAAGAGTATGCAATTCACAAATGGCAAAATGGAAAATTACAGAGCAGGAGCTTTATCAGCAGGCGATGATCAATATGGAGATTTGTGATGAGGGGTGTATTATCAGCATATGGGATCTGTTTAGAGATAGGTATGATGCAGATTACAAAGAAGATACAGAGAAAGATGAAACATATTATATTATGACAAATAAACATCTGATTTATGGAGCTAACCAGTTGCTGATGAAAAATAAAATAAAAGACTTTGCAGCTTACATGGAAAAGGATATTTATATAATTCCGAGCAGTGTGAATGAATGCTTGTTATTGCCGATTTGTGATGGAACAAAAAGTCCCCAGGAGCTTTGTGCTGATGTGGTCGATGTGAATAAAACTCTTCTCCCTCAGGACGTTCTATCCAATCACGTATATAAATATGACAGAAACACAGAAGAAATATTTATAGCAGCATAGAGGTGATTCGTTGAAAAGACAGCTATTTACTGAAAGAGAAAATCGTCTCATGTTGCAAATAGAACATGAACATGATTTCTTTAAATACAGGATGATTTCAAAGCAGAGAAAAGATATTTATGAGGTATGTGATGAGATATATTTTACAGAGTGCGTATATGAGTATCTGATTTATGTAGATGAATTGCCGGATGATCAGATAACAGCATTGGTACAGTGCAAATGTGGAATTTTTAAGTGCTTGTATTCGATATATCTGGATGACGAATATATACATGTGGATACATGGGATGAAGTATCGAGTCTCATTGAGCAATTGATAGATAGACAGCTGAAGAAGGCAAGCTAGTGTCCGAAAAGGTGGTTGTATTTACAGGATATGTCCGTTTATTGGTATTTGACCTTTCAGAACACATATATGTGATGATTATTATGTGTTCTGAAAGGTACACCTTTGAGGACATGGTATATGGAGGTAGGTTATTATGACAGGCAGAAAGTATGGATATGCCCGTGTGAGTTCAAATTCGCAGAATCTTGACAGACAGATAATAGCACTGAAGGAATATGTAGAAGATACGAATATTATAGTAGATAAGAAGTCTGGAAAGAATCTTGAACGTGAAGGGTATCAGGCTCTTAAAGGTCCAATGGGACTTCGCAGGGGAGACTCATTGTATGTGGTTTCCTTGGACAGACTCAGCAGGAGCAAACAGGATATTTTGTCGGAGGTAAAGTGGTTTAAAGATAGTGGCATAGATCTGAGAATCCTTGATCTGCCAACAACGATGATAGATTTCCCTGAGGGACAGGAGTGGATCAGGGATATGATAAACAACATTCTCATAGAGGTTCTTGGCAGTATTGCAGAGCAGGAGAGGATTACGATAAGGAAAAGGCAAAGAGCTGGAATAGAGGCTGCAAAAAAGAAAGGCAAGCATCTTGGTAGGCATAGTGTTGCAAAACCTGAAAATTATGATGATGTTATGAAGTTGTGGAAGACAAAGAACATTACAGCTGTTGAGGCAATGAAGAGATTAGGGGTGACTAAAACTCTTTTTTATAAATGGGCAAAGGAGATGGAAGATAGGAAATCATAGGTGAACAGATATATTCTAATATGAGCACATATAGACAGTAATTTGTTTTTTTACACGAACATTCCATTAACAAAGGAAGGAGTGAAAATATGTTACAGAACGAACCTGATGTATTAACTATAAAAGATGTAATGAGGGTGTTGCATTGTGGGAGAACAAAGATACTGCAGATGATTCATGATGGAGTTCTGGAAGGGCACTTCGTTAGTGGACGATGGCTGGTATTTAGAGAAGATGTAGAAGAATTTATACTTAGATCTTGAGAAATAGATATGAGGGATCTGCTGTACAAATGTATTAACATATACAAAGAATTTGTATATGTTAATACATTGATGTTATAATATTATATACATTTACGTTGCAATATATACGATATAGAGGGGGAGTTATGACAGAACAGCAGTATAAAGATTTATTAATAGCGACAGCTAAGATGAGTGAGTATGAGTATAAGGACGAGGTAATAGAGGCTCTTAAAGTTGCTTCTGTTTCATTTCAAAAAGAATGGGGTTTTACATATCATTTGCCTAATCATCGCAAGGAATACATTATTATTAGTGTAGTTCCTGATAAATTAACAGTCCTGAGAAAATATGAGAATTTTGTTGATGGTTTGTGTAGACAGGTTTATGAACCGAACGATGATAACGAGTACTGGGGATTGATATTAAAGCCTGGAGTACTGAATAGTGCCTCAGAAGAAATAAGCCAAGAGATACTTTTTGATGATATACAAAATCGAATAATTGATGAGATTCGTCAGGCTAAATTTTTAATATGGATTGCAATGGCATGGTTTACCAATAAAAAAATATTCGATGAATTATTAAAAAAAAGGAACGATGGGTTGGATGTAAAAATAATTATTGATAATAACATGATCAACAAAGATAAACCTTCATTCGTTTTGGAAGACTACTTTGAGGTATATCGAGTAGATGTGATGTCAGAAAAATATAAAAATATAATGCATAGGAAATTTTGTGTGATTGATTTGGAGGTTGCAATGCACGGAACTTTCAATTGGACGACTGCTGCAAACTATAATAAGGAGCATTGGGATGTTGATCATAATAGACAAACAGCGAAATCATTTGCAGAAGAATTTATAAAAATGAGAAGGGATGCAAATTGTAGATACTAAAACTTTTTTTATGGAGTATTTTTATGGATTTAAGAGAGTATTATTTAAGTAATGTGAAGGCATCAGATTATCATTATCGTTTTCTGGATTTTGTGAAAAAGGTAAACTATTCATATAATGTTTTTTACGGAGTAAGAGAAACCCAGAATTATCAATTTGAAATTTATGATGTTGAAGATGCAATAACTAAATTTAGAGAATTATGTCAGCTAGATCTTTATTTTTCAGTTGAAGATAAATGTTGGTTTTATTTAATAACATATTATTTGAATATGCTAGGTTATGAAATAAAAGAGTTCCCTAGGATATTGGCAAGACCTCCTGTTGAACCAGAGAAATTCACACGTGACGATATTGGAGGAAAAATTATAGCGTTGGGTAGAGATGATAAAGGAGACATTCGTTATGCTGCTAGAAGAGCATTTGTAGAAGAAATGACGTTCAAGAAAAACAATTGCAGCATTGAGGTAAACGATTCTATAAATCAAAAATTTATTGAAATTTCTACTAGGCAGGCATCTTTTAGCAGCATGCATATAGATGAGAAAATTGCGGAGATTGCAAATCTTATCGAAAACTTGTTGAAACAAGATGGAAAATATAGCACACCAGAATACGAAAATGTATGCTGTGGATTCATTGATGATTCAATAGTAAAGAGTTATAGAAATAAAATGCAGTGTTTTAGACATTGCACAGATGAGGCAATAGAGGAGAGAAAGGCATATTCAGAAGCACAGAAAAATTTTCTTGTGGATTATGGCCTTACGATTGTAAAGGCCATTCATCAACTGGTAAAATAAATAGCAGTAATATAGATTTGGTTTAAGACAGATGATTTATATTATTTCAATCTCATTGTTTTATTTCATAATTGAAAAAACTATTTATTATTCGGTGTCAGGGGCAACAAGAGTATAAAATCCAATTTATGTATGGGGTAACATATTGAAGAATGCTTATGTGAGTACATTATCACATAGGCATTCTTTTTTTGTATATGCAAATTATGTTTAGGGGGGCATAGTAGTCACAGAAAGATAAGGGGCATTCGCAGTCCATAACCGAAGAAGGCTATGGACTGATTTTTATGAAGAATTTTTCTTTCCGTCAATCTTGTTTGATATGTATTCATCTAACGCATTTCGAGTGATAAGTATTCGTTGCCCTATCTTGGCTGATTTAATTTGGTGTGTCTGTGTAGTGAGTTTATATGCGGTATTTTTGCCAATACCGAGTTCTGTGCATAAATCATTGATAGTTAAAAGTTGGTCGTTCATAATGAGCTCCTTTCATTGATGGTAAGTGCACTATATACTCTAAAATATAGCTCTGCAACGTAGTCTCTGCTTTCCTTCCCATCTAGCTCCAAGCTCTCAATTTGTTCATAGATAAGGTTCTCCATAAGCCTGTCGAAAGAATCTTCATCAAATGGCATATCCTTCCACCCATTGTCCAGACAAAACTGCCAAAATATGCGATATGCAATTGAAAGAATATTTCCATTGCTGTTCAATCTCTCCTGATAAATCAGTTCCCTTCTTTCTCTTAACTGCAAATATTTATCGTTTTCATCTCTTATAAATGATTCAATATCATCATAGTGTTCTATAGCCCATTCAATAAACCACTTGAAAAAAAACGATAGTAAGACTGGCTCTCTATAAAAATGCGTTTCTCTATACAAAAATGAGGAATGTAGCCGGGATTGCACAGAACGAAGCACAGAAGTCGGCAGATATGAATCAAATATCTTCCCGAACAGAGAGCAAGACCGAAACAGTTATTACCGAAACCGATGACGGACACGGTAATATCGTGGAAACTGAAAGCACGGTCACACAAACCTATCTGTATATTACCGTCAGCCACAAGACTGCCGAGGAAATGGCGGCGCAATATGGTTTTAACGAAGAACAGAAAGGCTACCTCGCTGAACTGCTTGCAGATGAAAACAATTACCTTTGGTCACAGGTGCTTTACGGCATTACAGTCGGCGACGGACAGATCGTGACCGTTGCACTCTCTCTGGTTGGCAATGTGGGCGGTCAGCCGTATTGGTCGTGGTACGGTTTTAACTCCCGTGTAGAATGGTGTGCTTGCTTTGTATCTTGGTGTGCCAACGAGTGCGGCTATATCGACGCTGGAGTTATCCCAAAATATGCAGGCTGTGTCAACGGAGTACAATGGTTTAAGGATCGTGGACAATGGCTGGATGGCAGCGCCGAGCCTGCCCCCGGAATGATTATTTTCTTCGATTGGGCAGACGAAAGTGGTCAGGATGGATTATCCGACCATACGGGTATTGTTCAAAAGGTCGAAAACGGCAAGGTTTATACGGTCGAGGGCAACTCCGGCGACAGTTGCCGAGTCAATGAGTATTCTATCGGTTATTACGAGATTCTTGGCTACGGCGCACCTGCCTATTAAAATACACAAGCCGCCTGCATTTTGCAGGCGGTTGGATTACATATCAGAAAGATATTGTGCCGGTTTGAAAACTAAAAGTCTCAAAATACAGACTTAATAATTGCGATTTCACTCTCAAAGTGCTATAATACAAACTATATTTGGGTGGAGGTGCGGAAATGAAAGTACGGTACAACAAACTTTGGAAACTTCTGATTGACAAGGGAATGAAAAAGAGTCAATTACGAGAAGCGGTCGGGGCAAGCAAAAGTACATTTGCGAAACTCGGAAAAAATGAAAATGTTACCCTTCCCGTACTGTTGAATATATGCGAATACTTAGAGTGTGATTTTGGCGACATAATGGAAGCCGTACCCGAAAATGAGGTGTAGGATCAATGAACAAGAAGATTTTAATTGTGGATGACGAAAAAGAAATCGTTGATCTGCTTGAAGTGTATTTGAGTAACGATGGTTATTCAGTATATAAATGTTATAATGGGTTAGAGGCGATGAAATGTATCAAACAGTCGCAGATTGATTTAGCGATACTTGATATTATGCTGCCGGATATTGATGGTTTTCGACTTTGCCAAAAAATTCGGGAAAAGTTTTACTTCCCTATTATTATGCTTACCGCCAAAATTGAGGATAGCGACAAGATTATGGGGCTTACGATTGGTGCGGATGATTATATAACGAAACCGTTTAATCCTTTAGAGGTTGTGGCAAGAGTAAAGACGCAATTAAGGCGTTATCAGAGCTATAACAGTCCTAATTTGAGCCAATCCGAAGAAAAAGACGAGTATGACATCAGAGGTCTACTGATAAACAGAGTCAGCCACAAGTGCTACTTGTATGGCAAAGAAATAGCCTTGACTCCGTTGGAGTTTTCTATTCTGTGGTATCTGTGCGAACATCAGGGTAAAGTTGTCGCCTCGGAGGAATTATTTGAAGCCGTGTGGAAAGAAAAGTATCTTCGCAACAGTAACAATACGGTAATGGCGCACATTGGGCGGCTTCGGGAAAAATTGAATGAACCTTCAAAAAATCCGAAGTTCATTAAAACTGTTTGGGGGGTAGGGTATGAAATTGAATAAAAAAGAAAAAAACTATCTGCTCTCTACCTTGTTCAAAGGGTATGTAATTCAATGTGCGATTTGCTCTGTGCTTATTTTTGGCGGTACTTTTCTTTTAGGAATTATGGCAGAGGAAATTCTCCGCAAGTATGTTTTGTATTATTACTTGTATTACAGAACAGTATATCTTTATATAGTGGCTGTAATCGTGTGGGGTGGCTGTATTATATACATGACATACCTACTTTTGAAAAAAGTAGTCGCCTATGTGTACGAGGTACAGGCTGCGACAGGAAAAATGTTCGATCAGAATGTCAGTTACATTGAAATGTCCCCGGAGTTGAGTGAAATCGCCGCTAACATCAATCAGTTAAAACAAGAGGCTGAAAGTAATGCAAGGCTTGCAAAAGAAAATGAGCAGCGAAAAAATGACCTGATTATGTATCTTGCACACGATTTGAAAACACCGCTTTCTTCTGTAATCGGGTATCTTACTTTACTGCGTGATGAGTCGCAAATCTCAAAGGAACTTCGAGAAAAGTACCTTTCAATCACTCTTGGTAAGGCAGAACGGTTAGAGGATCTGATTAACGAGTTTTTCGAGATAACACGATTCAATATATACGATATTACATTACAATACACGAAAATCAATTTAACTCGCCTGCTGGAGCAACTTGTATATGAATTTAAGCCTATGCTCAAATCAAAGAATTTGCAATGTAATCTTTGTGTTGATGATGATATAATGCTTCGATGTGACGCAGACAAAATTCAGCGTGTTTTTGATAACCTTTTGAGAAATGCGGTTATCTACAGTTTTGAAAATACGGATATCACGATCAGCGCACAATGTCAGGAAGATACGGTCAGCATTATTTTTTGTAACCACGGCGATACTCTGCCGGAAGAAAAGTTAAACAGGATTTTCGAGCAGTTTTATCGGCTTGACGCAGCGAGAAGTACAAGCAGTGGAGGAGCTGGATTAGGTTTGGCGATTGCAAAGCAGATTGTTGAACTACACAATGGTACAATCGTTGCAGAGAGCCAAGAGGATCAAAACAAGTTTTCAATTACTTTGCCGTTGGCGTAGGAAAATTGTAAGAATTTGCATAGAAAAAAAGAGGAATATCTTACGAGCAATCAAGAAAATACGGGCTTCTGTTTTGGTACAATAAAAGTATCAAGATAGAGGCTCGTATTTTTTGTGATACAGCATAAGGAGGAATGATGAAGTTGCTAAGAAAACAAATGCTGCTATGTTCTATTTTGTTTCTTGTATTTACGCTATCTGCCTGCTCTGCAATTGGGCAGACAGACGAAAACAATCTTACAGATAGCGCAACATCCGCAGAAAAAACGGTATCAGTTGTACGAGGGACAATTACTCCAACCGTTTCAACGCAAACGACTATTGTTCCGGCAGTACCGTTTATTATTTTCTCACCCGAAAATGGCATATTTAATACAGCGGTAGAATTAGAAGAAAAAATCACTGCCGGGCAAATTATTGGAACTGTGAACGGCAAAGAATTGAAATCTCCGGTGGATGGTACAATTACCTCTATTGCCCCATCCAATGAAAGCGTACCGAGTAATTATCCCGTAGCGATAGTGCATTATACAGGATTTGCCCTCAATGTAGAGGCAGATAATTTTTTGAGTACCTTACCGGAGTATGCAGAGTTGAAAGCAAAATTTCAAGTATATGATGGTGTAGGACCAACCGATATGATTGCCGTGGTGTCGCCTGCCGCAGATGAAAATGCGTTTACGGGAATCGTGCCGCAAGAGGGCATTCTGCAATGCTTGATCAGTCAAACAGTCGATGTGAAATCGGGGCAAAGTGCAACGGTAGTCATAACGGCGACAACGAGAAATGATGTCCTTATATTGCCGCTGTCGGTAATAGCGGGTAGACAAGGGACGGGATTGGTTACTGTAATTACTCCGAATGGAGAAAGAGTGGAAACAAAAGTGACATTGGGTGTGACAGACGGAGCCAATATAGAAATACTGTCCGGCTTAGAGGAGGGCGATGTAGTTTCTGCTACTCCGCCAAACCTTGATCCGAGGGGGATTTGATAAAATGAAAGGAATTTCCGAAAAGACTTTAATCAAAATAAAGGATTTGAAAGCAAGCGTCAAATTGAATAATGGCGATATGCTGACAACAGTAACCAACGCTAATATGGAATTGCAACGAGGGCGCAGTTATGCCATTGTCGGAAAGTCCGGCTCAGGCAAAACAAGCCTTATATCCATTATTGGCTTGTTAAATCGGGAATATGAGGGCGAGTACCTTTATGATGGTATATCTATTTCTGCTTTGAAAGACCGTGATCTGTCTATACTGCGAGCCAATAATATCGGATTTGTATTTCAGAACTACTCTCTGATTAAGCACTTGCGGGTATGGGAAAATATCGAATTACCCCTACTCTATGCCAAAAAGTCGTTTACCGCCAAACAGCGTCACGAGATAATTACAGGCTTGCTAAAAAGTGTCGGCTTAGAAAGCAAGGAAAATGATTACCCAATCAATTTGTCCGGCGGTGAACAACAAAGAGTTGCAATCGCAAGGGCGCTTGCAGTATCTCCGGAAGCCATTTTATGTGATGAGCCTACGGGAGCGTTGGATAAAAAGACGGGAACGCAGATTATGGAACTGTTGCACAGCGTCGTAAAAGAAAATGGAATTATGCTGCTGTTGGTTACGCACGATCCTGATATTGCAGATACCTGTGATACGATTTTTGAAATGGATGGAGGGAGGATAACTTGTGCTAAAAATGATACTTAAAGACCTTCGTCTGTCTCCACTTAGAAGTATTCTGACAAGTGTTTCAATGCTTGTAGGCATTATCGCAATGCTTGGATCGGTATTAGTTGGTACGCTTGGACGGGAGTATTTGATTTCCGTAAACGCACAGGTATATGGCTGGTCACCTACTTACTCATTCGTGATAACGGAATCCGATTTTCACGATAGAAATAAAATGGAACAATTATTCCAGAGATTTGAAGCCATTGATGATGTAGCCGCTGTTACTTTTTCTATGGGAGAAGATATTCGATTTGCACCAATGAAAGATTTAACGCCAATACCGCCGAATGATGTTTACCAAAACCTGATGGCTTTTGATTTAGTTTGCACCACGGAGGCATATAGTCAAGTCTATAATCTTCCAATGACATCCGGTAGATGGTTAGAGCCTTCGAGTGAGGGCGGATCGCTTGAAGTGGTCATAAACAAAGAAGCTAAAAACTATTTTAATGATTCGCCCTATGCTGCAGGAAATGTAAAAAGCACACTTTCGTTAACCCCATTCAATATTGTCGGAGTAGTAAACGATGGCAGGGATTTTCCGACTATCTATGCGGATTCTGCGGCGATCCTCAATTTCGCACCAGCAATGTGGCAAGTACAAAATGCAAATGTGTATTGGCATCCCACAACAGGACTGACAATCGAACAGATACATTCTGCCCTTGGCGACATTTTGACTGATACCATTGGCGGTTACTGGGAAAGTGCTGGGCGGAGTGATATTGGAGATACCTATGATTCGGTATTGTCCATACTGCAATTAGGGCTTTTGGTTACTTCGCTTTTGTTGCTGTTTGTTTCCGTATTAGGGCAGATCAATATCGGACTATCTTCATTGGAACAGCGCACACATGAGTTGCTGATCCGCAGAGCGATAGGTGCTTCACGAACAAATATTGTGGCATTGGTTTTAGGCTCACAGTTGATTTTATCAATATTCGTTTGCTTTGCAGCTATTTTGATTTCGCTGATTTTGGTGCATTGTATTGGAGCGTTGCTCCCTGTGGATTCCCCGGTGGGAACACCGAGTTATCCAATCAGCGTTGCTGTTGTTGCAGTTGCTGTGTCTGTGCTTACAGCATTATTGGGCGGATTATTACCAGCATTGAAAGCAGCAAAATTAGAGCCTGCATTGGCTCTTAGATAATAAAACTCAATTCAAGGAGGAAACAAAATGAAACGAACAATCTCAAAATCCGAAAGACCGTACAGACTGTTATTGTGTGTTATGATTTCTTTGCTGGTGATTATGCTGGCAGGCTGCTCCACTTCTTCGGACTCCGACACAAACACAAGAGGTTTCACGGACTTTGCTACCATTGAAGAAGAATACCTAACGACCATTGAGAGTTTGAATTGGCCGGAGGGCTTTACGCCGCCTGATGCTTTGGAAGGCGAAGATACGGGAGCGTCTTTTCAGATAGGATATGGCGATACAAGAGCATCTAACCTTTGGGAATATTCTTGGATGCAGGAATGGCTTGATACTTACAATACGGATTCGGAAAGGGCGGCAAAAGCCTTAGCTGAACTCGAAAAAGCCTTTGATATGCCTTATATGGGAACAGATCGCTGTGATGACGCCACACGCAAATATCTTCGTGATAATATTGATAAAGCTAAGTTGGGAGATCCGTCTGGATTTACAGAGTGTATTCAGGCAAATTATGCCGATTAAAAATGGCACATAGGAGTTTTGGTGTTGGGAGGTGAGCACATATATGCAGAGAAAACGCCGTAAGAAAAAACGATTTGGAGTATTTTTGTTTTTGCTTGTAGTTTGTATCGGCATAGGTATAATGTTTGTGCCGTGGGCAATGCAGCCGGAAAATTTCAGAGAGGTAAAGAATAAAATAAATGGTTTTCTCTACAAAGAAGATTTTCCTGACTCTTATAATGCAAAATCGCTGATTTTGGTGGATTGTTCTGATGATGAAATATTTGTTTCAAAAAACGAGAACGAGCCACAAATTCCTGCAAGTTTAGCCAAGCTGTTTGTTATTGAGTATGCGTCAACTTTAGCAGACCTTGATAGTATCGTTGTTGCAGACTATGGTGCTATTTCACTCACGAAACCTGGCTCGTCTGTTGCTCAAATCAAGGAAAAAGAATACTTTTTACACAATCTATTTGCGGCAATGTTAGTACCGTCAGGGAATGACGCAGCTTATGTGGTTGCTGATTATTGTGGAGGATTACTTTCGCCGCAAGCAGAAAGCTGTCAAGAGCGTGTGAGGATTTTCATGGAGAACTTAAACCTGCATTTGCAACAGCAGGGGTACTTAGACACAGTTTTATATGATCCGAGTGGTTTTGATATGGAGGCACTTACCACCACTTTAGATTTGAAAGAAGTAGTATATCGGTTGTTGGAATACTCGTGGTTTAGAGAAATTGTATCTCAAAACACTTATACGGCAACACTGCCTGATGGCAGTACACAAATATGGCAGAATACAAACGCCTTCCTTGATCCGACATCCGAATATTACAACGAAAATGTATGCGGAATTAAGACTGGCTCTCTGTCTGACGACTATAACTTGATTGTGCTTTATCAGCAGCACGGAAAAGAGTTTTTGATATGCAGTTTAGGCTCTCAGTCCGATTCCTCTCGTTATGACGATGTGAATTTTATTCTGAAAACGATTGATGAATCGTATTATCTCACGCAATAAATCTTATGTTGTCCAAGACAAAAAAACTAACCAAGGGGGGTGATAATATCGGACGAATCGTAATAATGGAGTTCAAAGCACAAGACTCAACAGCCTTTGACGATATGCTGGCTTTTGTAAAACAGCACCCTGATTTTGAAAAATTAGAGATTTCATATGAGCCGACATTATCCCTTTCCGGCTTAGAAATCAATTTGAGCCGGCGCAGAGTTATCAATAACGGTCAGGAAATTGAACTGACCGTCAAAGAGTACGATATACTCTGCTTGCTCGCAGCCAATAAAGGTCGTGTTCTTACATACGAGCAGATTTATGATAAGGTGTGGGGCGAAATATCAGCAGGCAATGAAAAGGATACCGTAGGCTTTCACATTCGGAATCTTCGTAAAAAACTTTGTGATACAAACTCTCACTTTTCCATAGATAGTGTTCGTGAGATCGGCTACCGCTTTAACAGTCAGTAAGCAGTCCCTCGTAGTTCATAATGAATTGCGAGGGATTATTCATTTTCTAAGACGGTATGTCGGAATTTGATAAATCCCTGCAAATGTTGATTTTATACGACTGTTAAGAGCAATATCGTGTCTAAACTTGCGACTGGACTTTGCATTTTCTACGAGTTATCTTCGTAATATCTCGGCATTATACTACTGGAATGTTTATCATAAACAGGGCATGATTTATGGCAGAATGGGCAGTCGTTCTCGTGCCATTTATTAGGTCTTGCTTGGATACGAATATGTTTAACTCCATTCTTATCAGAGTAAAGATTACAATTTTTTATAACTGTGTTCTTGACATTAAGGACACTTTTGCATAATGTATTAACTGAAGCCACTTGTGAATACTCCTTTTGTGTTTTTCTTCGCAGTTAATACATTAAAGGACACAAGTGTTTTTTCAATATGGTGTTGTTAATTTATGGTGTTAGGCTTCCACCATTATGCCAGAAGCCTCATATAAATTTATTGGGAAGAGTTGCTGGACTGAAGTGGTCTGATATTGACATGAATAAAAAAGTAATATCTATAAACCGGACTTTAGTGTATCAGCAATATGATTCTGATTCAAAGAAAGAATTCCATATAGAGGACCCTAAGACGGCTGCCAGTAAAAGAATAATACCGATCAATAGGCAATGTGAACTGGCGTTGAAAAGACAATACGTGCAAAAGATAGTGGTCTCTGATAAGGCCCCTAAGAGCAAAAAGGTGAAGAAAGAATTCAAGGATTTTTTGTTTACTACTAAATTCAATACTCCTTTAAATTCTCAGATTGTATGTGACGCTATTAAGAAAATAGTAAACGAGATTAATCTTATGCGTGATACATTGACTGAAATGGAGCTGTTTTCTGCGCATTGTTTTAGACATACATTTGCTACTCGGTGTTTTGAGGCCGGTATACAGCCAAAGACAGTTCAAGCTTATCTTGGACATGCTACTCTCCAGATGACCATGGATCTATATACAGCAGTTATGCCTAAATATTTGGTTAGCGAGATGGATAAGATATCGAGTCTATATGATTCAATAGAAGAAGATGGGGATAATATAGCCGAGAAGATATACTTAGAAAAGATGATGGAGACTGCTGATATAATAGAGTTTAAGGGTGATCCTAAGGTTGTATAATAATTTAAAAATAAGTTGATATATTATAATATATGTCAGCTTATTTTTTTTGTGTGGTTTGTGTCGGTAATAGGTCGGATATTGATAGAAAGTATAAAAGGTGTGATAATGTTTGTAAAAAATATGTGGTTACTTGAAATGGATAAGATCATAAAATATAATAGAAATATAAGCGGAATATATGCAGACTATGATGGCTTAGCAGTTATTACATAATATACTTATGATGGTTGATTTATATGTAATGCTGTAAGCGTATTAATATAAAATTGAAGGAGGTATGACCTATGACAGCATTAAGACAGAGCGCAATGATGGAGTTGGAGAAAATACCAGAAGACAAGTTGATTTTTGTAATCCAGATTATGCAGGGAGTTAATGGATTATACGATAATTCTAATGATGAAAGGAAAGAAGCGTTTGCAAGACTTGAGCAGTTACGAAAAAAGGGGACTGTTGTTGATGATGCAGCAGAATTAGCTTCTTATAGGGACGAGAAATATGGTAAGTAGAATTTTGATTGATACAAATATATTGCTTGATTATCTCCTTGAACGTGAACCATTTGCAGATGATGCGAGGACAATTGTTGAATTATGCACAAATGGGAAGGCCAGGGCATGCATTGCGGCACATTCAATTCCCAATATGTTTTTCATTTTAAGAAAAAATTACACAATAAAGGAGAGGCGGGACATATTATCAAGTATATGTACGTTGTTTGATGTAGAGGGGATAGATAAAACGAAACTATTGTCAGGTCTTGAAAACGAAGATTTTTCTGATTTTGAGGATTGCCTGCAGATGGAATGTGCAAAGAGCTTTGGTGCTGAGTACATCGTAACAAGAAATGTGTCTGATTATTCGGCCTCGGAAGTGAAGGCAATAGAACCTGGAGAATTCTTGAAAATGTGTTAGTAGTATAAGGAAATATTTTCAAAAGAAAAAATGGAGATTTTATGGTGGTTTTATTTCGAAAAATGACGATAAGAATATAGAGAATCCTGTAAAATAGCCATTTGTGGGGCATAGTAAAATACAAATAGTATTTCTTATTACGTTTATCAGCTCACACCTTATAAGTGGGAGTAGCATAGGAGACCTACACCCCCAAATACGGTCTCATACCATCCAGAAATGCTTCTGTCAGGAAAGCAGACACCTTGTCGCTGCTTTCCTGACAGTTATCCACCGCAAACTTGTGCAGGATACCAACCACGCCGCCTATTGCGTATGCTACGGCGTATGAGTATTTCTCCTGGGCCAGGCCGGTCTTGCTGGATTTTTCCAGAATTAATCGCACGTATCTATGGAACATTGTCAGTGCCTTTTCCACGAAATCATAAGCCTCAGGTGTGGCAATGATGATCATGAGAAATTTATTTGCTTTCATGTATTCGCATAGAGACCTGAAGAACTGGTGGCAGATCTCAAGATTGCCTTCTGGTTTGAAGCTATTCATGATCTGAAATATTTCATCGACGATGCGGTCTTCCATGGCATTGATGAAAGCAGGCATGTCTTCGTAGTGGTTGTAAAATGTGCTTCTGGTCACACCTGTGAGTTTGGTTATCTCGGACACGCTTATTTTGTTCAGAGCCTTTTGACCTGCAAGTATCTTGAATGCATCTAGAAGGTCACTTTCAGTTCTATCATATCGGGGATCGGTTGAGTTGATCATGGCTGTCTCCTTTATCTGCTGCCTGGCTTGGTGCTGCAGTTTTGTCACTATCTAATACAGCAATGTTACAACAATAATGCGTGTGAGTCTATTGTTATACGAGATTTCTTTTGATCTTTTTTGTCGAACTCTTTTCAAACGGCTCTTTTCTTATATCCAGTGCAGAGATCCTTTTGTATGTTGGCTGGTTTTTGTTAAAAGTATCAATAATTTTTTGCAATTTTTCAGAAGTTCTGTCTGCATCCATATGTTTCTTATCTACAAAATCCTGATCTGGATATATGTGAGCAGTGAGATGGTTGCCGTCGCCGGTAATGACTATTTCTGAAATAAGGGGCTCTATAGAAAGCTTTCCTTCCAGTTCCTCAGGGGATATGTTTTCACCATTTGCCAGAATGATGAGGTTCTTTTTCCTTCC
Source organism: Coprococcus sp. OM06-34AC (assembly GCF_003462545.1). NCBI lineage: Bacteria > Bacillati > Bacillota > Clostridia > Lachnospirales > Lachnospiraceae > Coprococcus > Coprococcus sp. OM06-34AC. Next base: position 302,562 of record NZ_QTZF01000001.1, on the reverse strand, counting down.
GGTTATATACATGAAACCATCGGAGTCGAGATAACCAAGATCTCCGGTGCAGAGCCAGCCGTCTTGAAAAGCTTCTGCGGTCTCGTTTGGCATGTCGTAGTATCCGGACATGACGCTTGTGCCTTTTACCTGAATTTCCTCATCGACAAAACGAACAGCACAGTTGTCCAGGAGTTTGCCAACGGATCCGGGTCTGTTGTATCTGTGATTGTTGGAGCAAATTACAGGGGAGCATTCAGTCATGCCGTATCCCTGGAGTATGTCTATTCCGTATTTTTTGAATTCGGTAACATACACAGGATCCAGATATGCCCCTCCGCAGAATATATATTCCAGTTTACCGCCAAATGCTTCCTTTGCAACCAGCTTTTTAGGAAGGAGAGGGTTGACATCTTTGAGTTTTTTGTAAATGGTTTCTACCATGAGAGGAACCATCAGCATGCCAACGGGCTGGAACCGTTTCATGTTTTTCAGCATGTGGAGCAACGAGTCATTGATGCAGATAGTGGCGCCCAGTGAAATGCCCTTCATCCATTCCATTGTCAGGCAGAAGGCGTGATGTATAGGAAGAACGCTCAGAATAGTTACACCAGGTTCCAGATTTACAAATACATTTTCAACATTTTGTGCGAGATTGAATTGAGACAGCATGACGCCTTTGCTTTTACCTGTTGTTCCAGAGGTATACATAAGCGTACACATTTTATCTTTATCCTGATCGGCAAATGCAAAGTCATCCGGTATGGTAATTTCGCTGCGGAGCTGTTCAAATGACAAAATTGCTAATTGTGGATTTGAATCTGCACCCTCCAGATGCTCTATATCGACTTTCTTTTCCATGGTGAATACAATATTCATTTCGGGACAATCGTCTGTCAGTTCTGTTATCACATCCTTTCTGGATGCTCCGCAGAATAATGCAATTGATCCTGACCGATTCAGAAGTTCATGTAATTCCGGAGCAGACAAGTTTGCATCCAGCGGTACAGCAGTATTTCCCGTGAAAAGTATAGCCATGTAGGCGCAGATCCATTCATAAGAGCTGCTTCCCACCAGTGCAATATGTGTTCCGCAGAGTCCATTATTTCGCAAAATGACAGCAGTTTTGCGAATGTCATCCCACATATCTCCGTAGCTCTTTTCAACAATCTCTCTGTGAGACAGATATTTAACAGCTATTACATCTCTATATACCCGACAGCTTTTTTCAACAATTTCCAGAATATTTTCTTCCATATATCATATCTCCATTTCTTTTATGTGAGGCAAAATGGGACATACTCCATCGTCCCAGATTTTTAATGTTAAACCGATGCAGAAGAGCTTGTCAGGTTGTCAAGGTACTTGATGGCGTCTTCTATAGTGTGAATATTGATGATCTCATCTTCATCGATTTCCACGTCAAATGTATCTTCAAGGTCGCCGAGAAAAGTCATGAAATCAAGGGAGCTAAAGCCCAAATCTTCTATGAATCGCATATCATTAGTGATCTCATCAGCTGGTATATTGCAGTATTCGGCAACAATGTTTAAAAATGTTATATTGTTATTCATATTAAAAATCTCCTTCTTGAATTAATCAAATGGGGTCAGGCACCTCCGTCCCCACGAAGGGGGGGCAGGAACCTCCATCCCAAAAAAATAGTTAGATGCATTCGATGATTTCGCCCACGGTCATTTCTGGCTCGGCAATGCCTTTGAAGATTATCTTCATAAGGTAGTAGTAGAACAGTTCGATGTCCTGTTCGGAGAGACTTGCGGTCTGGTATCTGAAATAGAAATTCAAACCCAGATCATTTGCACTGTGCATGACGGTGAGATAGATCTTTTGTTTTGATGTACCATTTGGAATCCACATGCTCCTTACGGAAATGTCTTCGAGATGCGGATTTTTAAGCCTGATAGGAAGAGGCTGGTAAGTAAGCCCCACGCTCTCATAAGTAGTGTGTGGAGGAGTGTGGAACATTTCTTTCATCTGGTCAGACAAAAGTTCCGGGTCATAATTGCAGTGTCGGTATACATGATTCTGAACATCCTGAATCATGAAAACTGCATCCAGAAACTCTGTGTCCGGATCAATGATGGTTCTGCAAGGGTATGCCATTGCGCGAGAGCCACCTGATACCCACTCAGCATGGGTGGAACGTCTTGAAACATAATTCCTTATGGAGATGTCAGTTTGTCCGCCATTTGCCTTGGAGAGATAAGTTCGTATTCCCATGAGAATGAGGTTGGTCATGGATATGTGATTGTTCATACAAAAATCTAGAAGATTCTGAGTTGGCTCAGCATCCAGGTGATAGTTCTTTGTAGCGACAGACAGGTTGTTAATCTCCTGATCTGCAGCGCGGAGTGACTTGTCATTGTGAAGGCGTCTGCTTTCCTGAAGTATCCGTTGTCCCTGTATATCGGAGTAAATAGGTTCTCCATTTTCCTCCAGCACATTTTGCCAGTACATGCGGTCTTTTGAGACACGTTTCTCGTCTGTGCTTTTTTTAAGATCACGTTCGACCATGTCAGTGAAACTTGCCATGTCCTCGGGATAAGGCGTGCCAAATTTGTAATGACAGTACAGTTCCATGATGTCATTCACCATGACGATAGCTCCACATGAATCCATGAGTCTGTGATCGATCTTGATGTACAGCCCATTGTAGCCACCCGGAAGTGAGATCATTTTTATCACATTCATTGGAACATTGTCCCCGTCAAACGGAATTCTGGACCATTCTTCCATGCGGTGATAAGCGTCATCACCGGAAAGCCATGAAAGGTTTTCGTAATCAATATCTCTGTCATCGTGAGAAACAACATATTGCCGTACCTCTCCATTTGGGTCAACTTTTGTAAAACGGATTCGCAGGCATTCGTATCTCTCGTATTCCAGTTGTATGCATTTTTTCAGCAGACCAAAATCAAGCGGCGCCTGCAGAGTCATACAAATGCTTATATTTGCTACTTGCTGAGTGCCAAATTCAATAATTGGTTTGAAATGTATCTTTTGTGAAGGTGTTAATGGATAATATTTTCTTGGCATAATTTACTCCTCCTGATGTTCTGATACGCTGTGGGAAAAGTTATCATAAGAAAGATGAGGATTCAATATGCCGGATCCGCTAATGGACACTTTAGATGAAATTGACCGGAAATCGGGGAAATCGGGGACGTTCCTTCTGTCACCAAGAGTGTCCCCCTGTAACGAATAAGACAGGGGGACACTCTTGGTGACAGAAGGAACGTCCCTACATGTATTAAAAATCAGAGCGATAAATTTGAAGTCTCACTTGAGGTATTTTAAGGGATTTAATAACTGTTATATTTGGTTATAGAAATCTCGGCAAACCCTTGAAAATACTAAAATTTTCGTGGGTGTCCTCCCCGTCACATCTTGTATTGTGTTATATCGTTTTACCCTTGTTTATGAACCCTCATAAGGGAAAAAACAAGGGAAAGAATCAACTGAGAAAACATTGTTTTTGACCAGTTAGGTAGAAAAAATGACCACCTATTGATAAAGTATAGATAATAATCCTAATTCAGATATACTATAAAGCAAGAAAGGAGGAAGATCATGAAACTGAATATTAATATCGATGCGGAAGCTAAAGAACCTGAAATTATGATTACAACAGCACAGATGACGGAAGAAGTTAACAGAGTTGTTGATTTTGTAAGCAGATTAGATGATGCTCCAACAATTATTTCCGGTATCAGAGAGGATAAGGTCGCACTATTAGATCCGGATCACATAGTAAAGATTTATGCAGAAGACAGTAAGGTTTTTACCCAAACTGACAATGGTACGTATCAAATTAGATTGAGACTATATGAAGCGGAAGAAAGATTGGATAACAGTAAGTTTGTAAGGATATCAAATTCAGAAATTGTGAATCTTAAGAAGGTTAAAAGCCTTGATTTAAGCTTTGTAGGAACAATTTGTATGGAATTATCGAATGGGACTGTAAGTTATGTTTCCAGAAGATATGTTTCAAAGATCAAAAAAGTATTAGGATTATGAGGTGACTAAAAATGAAAAAAGAATTATTTTCTAGAATATTTGTTGGATTATTGGGTGGAATTGTAATTAGTTATTTGATTACAATTGGAATTTCACTTGCAATCGGTGATGGTAGTTACTATTCATGTGTTCCGAGTTTGATTGAACGATTTGGCAATGAGGTAACAGCGATTATCATACAGACTGTTTTAAGTGCCGTTCTTGGAGCAGGATTTGCAGGAGCATCTGTTATCTGGGAAATAGATAAGTGGAGTTTATTAAAACAAACAAGCATTTATTTTGGAATTGTATCTGTACTTATGATGACAGTTGCATATATTTGCGAATGGATGGAGCATTCTGTTAAAGGTGTATTAAGCTATTTTGCTATTTTTGTTGCAATATTTGTTGTAGTTTGGATAGTACAATATTTGATTTGGAAGATACGTATTTATAAGATAAAAGAAGGCATTCAAAAGAATAATTAGTCGAAATACACAGAGTACAAATCGAAGATTTGTGCGGTGGGTGTATTTCGCTCTACGAGGCTGAAAAATGATTTGTGCTAAATATAAAAAGATTATGAATTTTTAGAAATTCATTGACAAAAGAATGGCATTTGGTTCAATAATATTGAAGGAGGGTCCTGCCGATAAGTGGACGTTCAAAAAGCGTTAGGGTCGCTACGGTGACACTACATTCAAGGACTATGGAAACATAGTCCTTGAAATATTTTAAAGAAGAAATGAATGATTCAAGCACCATTAGAAGTATATCGTATTGATATGAAATACATCAGAAACTTACATAATATAGATGACAGAGTTTTATCGGTATCTCCTCAGATTGGTAAGGACGAGCGACCTTTTCTTGGAGTGCTTGTTATTTGTAATGAACATAAGTATTGTGTTCCCTTATCTAAGCCAAAGGAAAAGCATGAAAAAATGAGGGATAAAATTGATTTCAAAAAGATTGTATGAATTGTAATTTTCCGCATTGAATATTAAGAGACTTGTTGGTGTATGTCTTTTGCTGTTTTATTATATTCTTTCAAAAAATGAAAGCTAATCTTTGAATAAATATCTTTTGAATTTAAGTGACGCTTGACACATTTTCCCCGTCTATTAGAGTGAAAGGCCTTAATACAAAGGAGGAGGAGAAGCCTATGGATGATAAGCAGATATTAGATTTATATTGGGAGCGCTCCGAAGCTGCTATATCCGAAACTTCAAAAAAATACGGAAAGTATTGCAGATACATAGCCTTTAATATTCTTCACAATGACGAAGACAGCGAGGAATGTGTAAATGATACTTATTTAAGAGCTTGGAACAGCATACCGCCTAACCGTCCATCTGTCCTAAAAACTTTTTTAGGGAAGATTACTCGCAACTTATCTTTGGACAGGTACGAACTGCTCAATGCAAAGAAACGTAATGGCGGGCAAATGCCATTGATTCTTGATGAAATACAAGAGTGCATACCATCGTTGGATAGTACAGAAAACATTGTTGAAGAAATTGCTCTAACGGATATTCTCAACCGCTTTCTTTCTTCCCTGTCATTAGAACAGCGAAAAATCTTTATGAGAAGATATTGGTACTTATCGCCCATTAAAGAAATTGCAACGGAATATGATATGAGCGAGAGCAAAATCAAGATGTCATTATTTCGTTCAAGGAACGAACTTAAAAAATTGTTAGAGAAAGAAGGTATCTCTGTATGAAAGAAAAGAAACTTTTAAGGGCATTGGGAAATGTCGATAATCAGTATATTAAGGAGGCTGAACCTATGAAAAAAACAAGTAAAATAACTAATCGGCAAAAATGGGTGTCTGTTGCTGCTTGCTTCGTACTCGTTGCTGTGATTGGAGTGGGAGTTTTTCAAAGCAATCTGTTTGGTACAAAAAACGATATTGCCACGCTGGATGGTGGAGAAACAATTACTTTTGTTAAAAATGACTTATCACAATCTTCAATTAACTTAAATGTAACAACAAGGCCCTTGAGCGATGCTGAGATTGAAATGCTTTTTGCAGACTTGCCTGTTACCGCAGATGCTTACTTTGATGCTGACAATCATAATATTCTGGGTCTTGAGGGAAAAATTGGTGATACAAGAATGGTAGTATCTAAACAGGGTGTAAATCTATTAGATACTATCATTGATGGAAATACAATCACTTCAAGTGTAGACGGCGTTGATATCAATGCAGGATATTTCGTAACAAAGTCAAATAGTCAAGGTATCAAAACCGTAATATATTATGCAACCTTTGATATGGGAGAGAACACTATTTATGTAGAGTATTCTGGCGTTGAAAATGAAAGTGAAACTGTAAAAAACAACTTGGTAGACACAATTTTGAAGTTGATTGAGAACGGTGCATTTGATTTGAGTCAAATCCAAGAATAATCAGGGACGTTCCTTCTGTCACCAAGAGTGTCCCCCTGTAACGAATAAGACAGAGGGACACTCTTGGTGACAGAAGGAACGTCCCTACAGCCGCGCCATATCTGCTGGTGTGTCAATGTCCATCAATTCAGTTTTGTTGGTGACGGGTAGCTGCATTACCTGAGATTCGTGACTGTGGACAACGACATTCCCGCCTTTTCCCTGTGGGAGAGACATAAGCTCATCAAAATATTCTTTTGGAAATATCACAGGTGATCCTGGAGTTTTGTCATAACACGTTCTCCATATATATGATGTCTCATTTTTTGCACATAATAATAGTGATGCTATAGATTCCGTCTTTATGAGTGGCTGATCGGAAGGAATAAAAGCACAGCGGTCAATATAGGAACCAATTGTATCCAGACCAAGACGGATCATATCATTCCGATATGGTGAGGAGTGAAGGATTACCGGTATACTATATTCTGTGCAAAGCTTTTCAATATCCTGGTGTATGGTGACAACGAGTCGCCTGGAAAACAAATCTTTTGTTATATCAAGTATCCACTTTATGAGCGGCTGTCCGTGATATTCAGCCATGAGCTTATTGCTGCCAAAGCGTTTTCCCTGCCCTGAAGCCATGATGATACATCCGGAATTGCCAAATGGTCTGTCAAGGTCAACAAGGAACACATCCTTATGGCTGCACAGCCGGTTCAGAAATGAGAGATCCTGTTTTCGAACAACCATAATGATCCGCTTTTTATTCATGAGCCTTTCGAAAGCTTTTTGATAATCGTATGATGTGTTTTCAAGATATCCAATTTCGTCTACAGTAATCCATGGTGCTGTTGTGTCTGCTAGGCTTTCTAAAAATGCAATACATGTGCTGTTAAAGGCATCTTTAATGGGTTGCATGAGGTTCTCGCAACCTGTGGCATCAGAGCAGAATTTGCCGATACGTACAACTTCACCGCTAGAGTTATTTTTCATGTACACGCCTTCTTTTGGGACGGCCCATGATGTAATTCCGGGCATTTGTCTGTCGAAAAGTGAAGAGAGAAGTGTTGATTTGCCACTTTTCCTGTCACCGGTAATAACGATATGTTTCTTTTTGCTAGTCAGAAAAGATCTCCATATACAATTTGCTTCCGGCCTGAATACAGGCTTCTCTATATTGTTCATATTTTTTCAGCCATTCCTTTCCCTCTGGTGTTATCGTGCTCCCCCCACCTGACCTGCCACCTGCTTGGCGGCTTGTAAGTGAAAATCCCAGCGCCTCTTCAGCGTTTTTTATCATGCGGAATGCTTTGCTGTAGGCAAGCCCCATTGACTGGGATGCGGAGCGGAGAGAACCGGTTTTTTCTATAGCCAAAAGAAGGCGGTATGGACCTTCACCAAAGAATTTCTCATCATTATCATCAAAAAATGTTATTTTAATAGCAGCTCTCAATGCATATCATCCTCCTTCATCATGACAAGCTGGCGCTTTCCCTGACGGTTGCGAAGTTCTCTGATACTGATTGTACCATAAACTTTGGACAGAAGCATTTCCATTTCCTCAATGGGTGTTTTATCAGGATATATTTCACCGATCAGTTTGGATTCAGATAAAACCAGAAGAGTGTTGCAGTAATTTAATGCAAGTGATGAATCGTGAAGCGTTACCAGAGACACCGCGAGGTTTTGTTCAACATAGCTGCACAGAAGGTTCATGATCTGGTAACGCAGCCTGAAGTCCAGTGCACTTTCCGGTTCGTCCAGGAGTAAAAGCTTCCGTTTTGCCACAAATGTACGTGCCAGCAGGGCAAGCTGTTTTTGACCCTCACTCAATGTCTGAAAATTATCGTTTATCCGTGAATCAAGTCCGACCATTGCAAGAACTTTATAAGCCTTTTCTTTCATGGCCTCAGTATGGGGTTGAAGAAGCTTAAGCTCTGGGTTAAATCCCATCATGACAACATCTAAGAGAGATATGTCTATGGATATGCCGCTTTTTTGAGGGATATATCCACATAGCTGTGCTAGTTTTTTGTGAGGCATATGTTCCAGCTGGAGATTATCTAACTCGCAGCAGCCACTATGCGGAATCAAATTGGCGATTGCTTTGATAAGGGTTGTTTTGCCACAGCCATTCTCGCCAAGTATACCAACAATTGTACCTTCTTCTGCAGAAAAGCTGATATTATTTATCACATTTTGCACATCTGTGGTGCTGGTGCGGCTGCTGTGGTGGTAGCCGACTGACAGATTGCGTATGTTTAATATACTCATTTTACAGGTTTCCTCCTTATGCATAGATAGATAAGAAATGGTGCTCCTATGATACTTGTGAATATACTGACCGGTAGTTCTGTGGAACATACACTGCGGGCAAGTATATCACCGAAAGTGAGAAGGCATCCACCTATAAGACCACTTAGAAGCATAGTTGATAAGCGGTTATTTTTGAGCAGCATTCTGGCTCCGTGCGGAGCAAGCAGAGAGATAAAGCTGATAAGTCCCGTCATGCTGATCACACTTGAAGTTGCCAGGGTTGCGATCAAAAGAACCAGCATTCGTATCTGGTTAACATTCACACCAAGCATTTTGCCCTCTGCGTCATCAAGGGAGAGCATTATGATCTGCCTGTACAATAGGAACATTATCAGCAGGCAGACAGCGCACAGTATTACATTTGAACCAATGGAATATATACTTATGCCATTAAGGCTTCCCATGATCCAGTATTCAATTGATGATAATTGTTTTTCAGGGTCGGCAGTCAGCTTCAGACATACAAGAGCGGTCTGGGCAAGACTGTGTACTGCTATGCCTGCCAGTACTATGCTTTTTCCATCACGCTCATATGTCAGCGATGACAGAAGCAGAACCAGTATCACACAGCATATGGCTCCGGCAAAAGCAGATATGGTTACAGACATTGTCCCGGACAAAAACAGAATGCCAAATGCGGCACCGGCGCTTGCACCTGAGGATACACCTATGATGTCTGGAGAAGCCAATGGGTTCTTAAAGACAGTCTGATATACAAATCCTGCTATGCCGAGAACAAATCCCCCTATACAGCCGATGATTCCGCGGCTTGCGCGAAGCGTGAGAAATACACGCCACTGCATGTCATCACCTTGCAGCAATCCATTAAGTGTAAGAGGATATTTTCCGACAAAAAAAGAAAATATACTGAGAGCTGCCAGAATGACAGCTCCCAGTATAATAGTTATTGTTGCTTTGTTTTTATTTTTACGCTTGTTATTAATTGTTGATTCCATAGAATGTTTCATAATAATTTGTCATTTCAGTTGTATATGTGTCAGTTGATACCTGATCAGGATGAAGGATCCCTGCAAGCCATACAGATGCCAGGATTCCTGCAGGTACCGGGCTGTCCAATGCTTCCACGTCTCCAGGAATAGCATATACGTGGCTGTTTTTTACAGCAGTGCATTCTGCAAGGTTTGGATCGTTCATTACGTCATCTACTGTATATTCGGCATCAGATGCGATTATTATATAAGAAGGATCCCATGCAAGAAGCTGCTCATAGCTTATCTCAGCCCAGTAGGTGTCTGTGATAGAATCAGCTGCATTTTTTCCACCGGCAAGCTCTATGATGCTTGACTGATACATAGAAGGACCGGCAGTAGACAGGAATGATGAGTTGCCGGCAAGGTATACACTTTCAGGTTCTACGCCAGACAGAGCTGAAGTAAGCATATCCTTCTGAGAATCTATATATGCGAGCAGCTTTGCAGCCTCTGAGTTGGTGTTAGTTGCCGTAGCTATGGTGTTGATCATTTCTGTCAGAAGATCCTGACTTTCAGGATTGACGAGCAGTACTGCGATACCGAGGTCTGTCAGGCTCTGAGCTGCATCCTTCAGCTTCATTGGCAGAATAACCAGATCAGGGGAAAGAGCAGCGCATGTCTCAAGGTTGAACTCTTTGGCAGTTCCAACATTTGGCAGCTCTGTCAGTTCTGGTGCAGCAAGCTTATAAATAGGGCGCTTGTCTGCTTTTGCCTCAATACCGACAACCTTATCCTTGAGACCAAGAGCGATCAGAAGGCTTGAAGAAATATAGTAGCCGCTCACGATAGAAGATGGCTCTTTTTCAATTGTAACTTCACGGCCGGCCTGGTCAGTAACTGTTACAGGGTATACAGTCTGTTCAGCATCTGCTTCAGTGGAAGACTCTTCAGAAGATAATTCTTCAGATGATACTTCTTCACTGGAAGCTGATTCGGATACTGAAGCAACTGTGGTGCTTTCCGTAGTACTCTGTGTTGTCGTAGCACTGTCTGTACCACAGGCTGTAAGTACTGCCAGCATAGTACAGATAAGGATGATAGATAGTTGCTTTTTAAAAGTTGTTTTCATGAATTCAATGTTCCTTTCGTTATTCTTGAAATAATACAACGGTATTGTAACAAAGCATCTTTTCAAAGACAAGCTGTTTTAATATAATATATTTTGAAAAATTGTGTTTATATGTTAAAAGGAGCTTTTATGGTAACAATACAGAATTATGTACGCGCACAAAGTATTGATGAGGCATATGAACTGAATCAGAAAAAGGGAAGCTGTATTATCGGAGGAATGCTCTGGACAAAAATGCAGGATCGCCTGATACAGACAGCCATAGATATGTGTGATCTGGGACTTGATAAGATTGAAGAAAAAGAAGACGAATTCATTATTGGTGCAATGACATCACTCCGTCAGATAGAGCTGCATGACGGATTAAACAAATATACACATGGTGCAGTATGCGAAGCGGTGAAGGATATTGTGGGAGTTCAGTTCCGAAATCTCGCAACGATTGGCGGAAGCATATGGGGACGTTTCGGGTTTTCAGACATTCTGACAGTTTTTTTAGCTATGGATGCATTTGTAGAGCTTTATCATGGTGGTATGATTCCTCTCAGGGAATTTGTTGGCATGAAACAGGACAGGGACGTGATTGTACATCTGATCATCAGGAAAACTCCCGGAGTTTTTGCTTATGCATCAGTCCGCAATCAGAGAACAGATTTTCCTGTCATTGCATGTTCGGCATCATGCGTGGATGGAGAATACCGTTTGGCTGTGGGAGCAAGGCCTGGAAGGGCGATGCTTGTTCTGGATGAAGAAGGCTTGCTCACAGGGGGACTTTCTGATGATACAGAGAAAGCATTTGCCAGTTGGGTTTCTGACAAGATCCCGGTTGGAAGCAATCATCGTGCTGGCGCAGAATACAGAAGCCGTCTGATACGTGTGCTTGGACAGAGATTATTGAAAAAGATTGAGGAGGAGCAGCAGTGGAAATAAAAGTTAAATTAAATGGGAAATTCGTCTCGGGAAATATAGCTCCTGATATGCTCCTTATAGATTTTCTGCGTGATCATGGCTGTTATAGTGTGAAACGCGGCTGTGAGACGTCAAATTGTGGTCTGTGTACAGTGCTTATGGATCAGACTCCTGTCCTTTCCTGTTCGATGCTTGCTGCCAGGGCAGATGGACACGAGGTGCAGACCCTTGAGGGCCTTCAGGATGAGGCAGCAGAATTTGCCGGGTTCATTGCTGATCAGGGTGCTGATCAATGTGGTTTCTGCAACCCGGGTTTTGTGATGAATACAATAGCTCTTCTCAGAGAAAATCCTGATCCATCGGATGATGAGATCAGGGCATATCTTGCCGGAAATTTGTGCAGATGTTCCGGATATGAGGGACAACTGAGAGGAATCCGAAATTACTTAGACAGTAGAATTTCTGCAGATGACAGACGGTAAAGGGGTGAACTCATGGAACATAAAAAATATAATGTAGTTAATAAATCCGTTAGAAAAAAAGATTCTATGCAGTTACTTCTTGGCAAACCGGTATATGTGGATGATATCACTCCCGGTGATGCACTTGTTGTGAAACTGCTTCGCAGTCCACATGCGAATGCTATTGTGGAGGATATAAATGTCTCCATAGCAAAAAAAATACCTGGAATAGTAGATATTTACACATGGCAGGATGTGCCAAATAGCCGGTTTGCAATAGCAGGACAGACATATCCTGAGCCGTCACCGTATGACAGACTCATTATGGACCGCCATGTGAGGTGTGTGGGCGATGTGGTTGCAATCATAGCAGCTGAGGATGAAAAGTCAGCAATTAAGGCTATGAAACTCATAAAGGTTAAATATAAAATCTTGGAGCCTGTTCTGGATTTCCACAAGGCAAAGGATAATGAAATATTGGTTCATCCTGAGGACGACTGGTTTCCGCCAGTTCAGGTAGGAGGCGATCCGAAACGCAACCTGATAGCAAGCGATGTAGGCGGTGATGGCGATGTTGATGCTGTTATAGCTGACTGCGATGAGGTGCTGGAGAACAGATATCATATGAGAGCCTTTAACCAAGCTATGATGGAGACTTTTCGAACGTATACACACCTTGACCGTTATGGAAGGCTTCATGTAATTTCTTCTACACAGATCGTGTTTCATGTACGTCGTATTCTGTCAAGAGCGCTTGGCATTCCAAAGAGCAGGATCAGAGTGGAAAAACCACGTATAGGAGGCGGATTTGGAGCAAAGCAGACAGCGGTAAGTGAGGTGTATCCTGCATTTGTGACCATGAAGACCGGGCGTGCGGCTAAGATAATATTTACGAGACAGGAAAGTCAGATCGCAGGTTCACCGCGCCATGAGATGGAGGTGAGAGTCCGTCTGGGAGCAGACCGCGATGGACATATAAGAGGACTTGATCTGTATACTCTGTCCAACACTGGAGCGTATGGGGAGCATGGACCTACAACAGTCGGACTTAGCGGGCATAAGTCCATCCCGTTATATACAGGAGGCCTTGAGGCATATAGGTTTGGATATGATGTTGTATATACGAACACTATGGCGGCTGGTGCATACAGAGGATATGGGGCTACACAGGGAATCTTTGCGCTTGAGTCTGCGGTGAATGAACTTGCGGAGAAACTGGGGATAGATCCGACCGTGATCCGTGAGCAGAATATGCTGCGCGAGGGAATGAAGATGCCTGCGTATTATGGCGAGACGGCAAATGCGTGTGCTCTTGACAGATGTATGGCCAGATGCAAGGAGATATTTAACTGGGATGATAAATACCCTGTCAGGAACATGGGAAACGGAAAAGTCAGGGCTGCAGGAGTAGCAATGGCCATGCAGGGTTCTTGTATATCGAATGTGGATGTAGGATCTGCAACGGTCAAGCTTGCGGATGATGGTACATTTAACCTGATAATCGGTGCTGCAGATATGGGAACCGGATGTGATACTATCCTTGCACAGATGGTTGCGGAGTGTATGGATTGCTCGGTTGATGACGTGGCGGTATTTGGAGCAGACACAGATGCTTCACCATATGATTCCGGCTCGTATGCTTCATCCACTACGTATGTAACAGGAAAGGCTGTGGAGCTTGCCTGTGATAAATTGAAGAAGAAGCTGTGCGCAATTGCAGCAGGAATGCTTGGATGTGAACAGGATGAAATGTATTTCGAAAATGGCAGGGCATATCGGACAGGAACAGATCAAAGCGTTTCTTTGGCTGATATAAGTGTTAAGGATCAGGTCGCAAATGATATTGCCGCTGTAGCTACAGTCTCTCATTCGTCTCCGGTTTCGCCTCCTCCATATATGGTCGGAATGGTTGAGATAGAACTTGACAGATATACAGGAGAAGTGAAGATACTGGATTATGCTGCAGTCGTGGATTGTGGCATAGCCATAAACCCGGCACTGGCACGTGTTCAGGCTGAGGGAGGCATAGTCCAGGGAATAGGACACACTCTGTTTGAGAACATCACCTACAATGCGAAGGGATGCCCGATAGAGTCGAGTTTCATGCAATACAAGATACCAACCCGTCTTGATATGGGGCATTTGAGAGTGGAATTTGAAAACAGCTATGAGCCTACAGGTCCTTTTGGAGCCAAATCGATAGGAGAAATAGTTATCAACACTCCGGCACCTGCTATTGCACATGCCATATATAGGGCGACAGGTGTATGGCACAGAGAACTGCCGATCACACCGGAGAAGATTCTTATGTCCATGCCGGAAGAGTAATTGGAGATAACATAAGCAGAATAACAGAATCTGTAATATGAAAATAAAATATACAGGAGAAAACAACAGATGAAAAATAAGTTTAAACTTTCAGAAACAGCATTCCAGCTTGATGGAAGGATGCCTCTTTCCCAGGCGATACCTCTTGGACTTCAGCATGTCCTTGCAATGTTTGTCGGAAATTTGACACCGTTATTAATTATCACAGGAGCATGCGGACTGGTCGGTGGTGAATTTGCTGATCTTCAGCTTTCGCTGCTTCAGAACGCAATGCTTATCGCGGGAGTTGTCACCCTGATACAGCTTTTCTCAATAGGTCCTGTTGGAGGAAAGGTACCGATCATTATGGGTACATCTTCAGGTTTTATAGGAGTATTCAACAGCGTAGCGGCAACCATGGGCGGTGGAGTGCTTGCGTATGGTGCGATTATGGGTGCATCCATTATCGGTGGCTTGTTTGAGACTGTGCTTGGTTTCTTCCTGAAACCTCTGCGCAGGTTTTTCCCGGCTGTTGTAACAGGTACAGTAGTTTTATCAATTGGACTCAGCCTTATATCGGTGGGAATAAATTCGTTTGGAGGTGGAAATAATGCCGCAGACTTTGGCTCCATGGAGAACCTTCTGCTTGCATTATTTGTCCTTGTGGTTATTCTTTTCTTTAAGCACTGGACAAAAGGATTTTTAAGCTCGTCATCTATTCTTTTTGGAATAATCGCAGGTTATATCGCGGCGATCATAATGGGACTTGTCCTTCCGAGAACAGGTATAACTGCTGATGGTGTGGAATATACAAAAGCCTGGGTGTTGAACTGGGACAAGGTGAAAGATGCTTCCTGGTTTGCGATTCCACAGCTCATGCCTGTAAAACCGGTGTTTGATATGCGTGCAATACTTCCCGTTCTCATAATGTTTATTGTAACAGCGGTGGAAACTGTCGGTGATATATCAGGTGTTATGGAAGGTGGCCTTGGAAGGGAAGCCACAGATAAGGAACTTTCAGGTGGTGTGATGTGTGACGGTCTGGGTTCATCTCTTGCAGCGGTGTTTGGAGTCCTTCCAAATACATCATTCAGCCAGAATGTGGGACTTGTAGCCATGACTAAGGTCGTCAACAGATTTGCGCTTGCAACAGGAGCGATATTTCTGATATTATGTGGCCTTTGCCCTAAACTTGCAGCACTGGTATCGATCATGCCTCAGTCAGTGCTTGGCGGAGCTGCGGTTATGATGTTCTCTTCGATAGTTATCAGTGGTATTCAGCTCATAACAAAGGAACCATTAAGCGCACGCAACCTGTCTATAGTTTCAGTAGCACTGGGCGTAGGCTATGGAATGGGAGCCAATCCTGGTATTCTAGCAAATGCCCCTCAGCTGCTCCAGCTTGTTTTTGGAGGCTCAGGAATTGTTCCTGCGGCAATGGTTGCAATTCTGCTTAATATTATCCTGCCTAAAGAAAAGTAGTAATCAGGGACACTCCTCGTTACAGAAGGAACGTCCCTGTGGCGTACACAACTTGTTGTTATGCTACAAAAGTAGTTGTTGATAACAAAAAAATATGCTAACATAAAAATAGTGGTTTTCGAATGTGTGTTCGATATAGTATAATATATACTGTATATACATTTGAGACTGCTATTTTTTAGCTTGAAGAAAAATATATAGTAATAAAACCTATTCGGTATGGAGGAGAAGATATGTACATTGTGATAGACGTAGGCGGAACATTTATAAAACACTGTGTGATGGACAGAGAAGCTGAGATAATGGAGAAGAATAAATTCCCTACACCTGGAAGATTTGGAAATGGACTGGAGAACATACAACAGGGGCTGGATGCATTCCTTGATGCAATTCAGTCGATATATGATGGATATAAGGAAAGATATGATATACAAGGAATAGCAATATCACTTCCTGGACAGGTGGACGTGGACAACGGAATATGTTATGCCGGCGGAGCCTTGCCTTACCTTGACAAAGCACATATAGGCGAGCTTGTAAGCGAGAGATGCGATGGACTTAAGGTAGCGCTTGAGAACGACGGCAAATGTGCAGCATTGTCGGAGATATGGCAGGGAAATGCAAAGGACTATAGCAGCGCAGTTGTATTGGTATTTGGCACAGGTGTCGGTGGAGGAATAGTCATAGACAGAAAGATACTCCACGGCAGAGGTATGGTTGCCGGTGAGATGTCGTACCTGTTTGAGGATGTGAACAGGGATAATATAGACAAACTTGTACCGCTTGAGGCGAATCTCAAGAATACAAAGAAACATGTAAAACTTCCGGACAATGTCACCTGGACGATGCAGGCATCGGTAAGCTCACTCAGAAGAGAGGTGGCAGCAGTCAAGGGCATGAGGGAAGATGAAGTGTCAGGTGAGATGATATATGAGTGGGAGGCTGCCGGTGATAAGGCGGTCATAGATGTGCTTGAGGACTGGTATCTGAATATTGCCAAGCACTGTATGAACATGCATGTTCTGCTGGCACCGGACATCATACTCCTTGGCGGTGGAATCAGTGCGGAACCAAGATTTATACAGGGCGTGAAGAAGTATGTGGATAAACTGGCGAAATTTTCAGTGATTTATAATGAGATGCAGGTGGGCCTGTGCAAATTTGGTAACGATTCCAATCTCATAGGAGCACTATTCAACTATCTTCAGAAGTATGAGGGTGCTCACTAGATAAGAAAACGGAGATCATATCAGGATGAAACACAATGACGGAAAAGAGACGGACATCAGAATGAGCGCAGAAAAGAGTAAAGAAAGAAGCATAGAAAAAAGCAAAGAAAAAGGCAAAGAAACGAATACAGAAAAGAACACCGATTATAGAAAAAAATCGCACGAGATGGATATGTTAAATGGTTCACTGGCGATTAAGATGCTTATATTTGCAATGCCGCTGGCGGCCAGCAGTATATTGCAGCAGCTTTTCAATTCGGCTGATGTGGCTGTGGCAGGAAGATTTGCGGGAAGTGATGCACTGGCAGCAGTTGGAAGTAATGCTGCAGTCGTTGCTCTATTTGTGAATGTATTTGTGGGACTTTCTGTCGGTGTGAATGTTCTTGTGGCGCATTATATAGGCCAGAATAAGAAGGATTCAATAAGCAAATGTGTCCATACCAGCGTGAAGTTCGCCCTTATATGCGGAATAGCTATGCTTGTGGTTGGAATGTTTGTGGCAAGACCTATACTTGAGGCTATTGATACTCCTGCCAAGGTGCTTGACCAGGCTGTGCTGTACCTTAGAATTTATTTCGTAGGTATGCCTTTTATCATACTGTATAATTTTGGAGCGGCTGTGCTCAGAGCTATAGGTGATACAAGGCGTCCGCTTTACTGCCTGATAGTTTCAGGCGTACTCAATGTTGTACTCAACCTGTTCTTCGTGTGTGTGTGTAAACTTGGAGTGGCAGGCGTCGGCATGGCAACGGTCATATCAAATGTTGTCAGTACGGGAATAGTCATGTATATATTGATGCATGAGGAAGGTCCACTCAGACTCGATATAAAGAATATACGAATAGATAAAGTGTGCCTGGGAAAGATACTCAGGATAGGAGCTCCATCAGCGATACAGACGGCAGTTTTCTCATTGTCAAATGTGCTGATACAGGGCGGAATCAACAGCTTTGGTCCTGATGCTGTGGCAGGCTCATCC
Source organism: Coprococcus sp. OM06-34AC (assembly GCF_003462545.1). Taxonomy (NCBI): domain Bacteria; kingdom Bacillati; phylum Bacillota; class Clostridia; order Lachnospirales; family Lachnospiraceae; genus Coprococcus; species Coprococcus sp. OM06-34AC. Next base: position 284,425 of record NZ_QTZF01000001.1, on the reverse strand, counting down.
ACGGGTCTTAATTTTGAATATTTTGCATATTTTGTCATATCCGCATACGCACAGGCAGCAGTGACATTTGTGAGCCAGAATTATGGTGCAGGTGAGAAGGAGAGATGCAGAAAAGCTCTCAGGATTGCCATGTTAGAGGGCATGCTTATGACGGCTGTGTTCAGCAGTGTCATGATGCTTTCAGGGGATTTTCTTGTGAGATTTTATACAACAGATACAGAGGTTATAAAGTATGCACTTATAAGAATGAAGCATGTCATGCTCCTTGAGGCGATGACAGGAACATATGAGATGACAGCTGCGGCACTCAGAGGCCTTGGCAGATCCATGCTGCCGGCTATTATAACAGTTGTGGGTTCAGTAGTGTTCAGGATCATATGGATATATACGGTGTTTGCGCGATATCATTCTTTTGGCATGCTTTTGAACGTGTATATAGTTTCATGGATAATAACAGGTACGGCGATGATAATCGCATACATACTCGTATCGAGGAAAGTGCTGGGGCATACACGGGCCGGTGGGAAGGGTGCTGAGACGGCTGCTGTATAGTATGTGACCCAAGGCACATAAGCATCAGAAAGAGAAGATTAAGACTGAGCATGAAGTGACAGGGGGATTGGCTGTGGATAGGGATAAGAAAGATAGAACGTATATTGCGATAGATCTGAAATCTTTCTTTGCATCGGTTGAATGTGTTGAGCGCGGACTTGATCCGCTGACCACCAATCTGGTTGTGGCAGATGCGTCGAGAACAGAGAAGACTATATGCCTTGCTGTTTCCCCATCGCTGAAGAGCTATGGTATACCTGGAAGAGCCAGACTGTTCGAGGTGGTGCAGAGGCTTAAGGAGGTCAATGCCAGCAGGAGAACACTTTCACCCGGTGGAAACTTTTCCGGGGAGAGTTGCGATTCCAATGAGCTTGCGGAGCATAATGAATTTGCGGTTTCGTATATAGCCGCTCCGCCACGTATGGCATATTACATGAAGTATAGTACGGATATATATAACATCTATCTGAAGTATGTAGCACCAGAGGATATGCATGTGTATTCCATAGATGAGGTGTTCATGGATGTGACGGATTATCTTGGGATATATAAGATGAGTCCGCACGATCTTGCCATGACGATCATACAGGATGTGCTTGCACAGACCGGTATAACAGCAACAGCAGGGATAGGAACGAACCTCTACCTGTGTAAGATAGCGATGGATGTTGAGGCAAAGCATATAGCCCCGGATAAGGATGGAGTCAGGATAGCAAGTCTTGATGAAATGTCGTACAGACAGAAGCTGTGGAATCACAGACCGCTCACAGATTTCTGGAGAGTGGGAAAAGGATATGCGAGAAAACTTGAGAGTCATGGACTTTATACAATGGGAGATATCGCCAGATGCTCACTGGGACATGACGATGAGTATTACAACGAAGATCTGCTGTACAGATTATTTGGTATAAATGCAGAGCTGCTCATAGATCATGCATGGGGCTGGGAGCCTTGTACCATTGCTGATATCAAGGCTTACAAGCCGGAGAGGAACAGCATAGGTTCAGGACAGGTGTTGTCATGCCCATACGAATATGAAAAAGCCAGACTTATTATCCGTGAGATGACGGATCTGCTCGTGCTGGATCTTGTGGATAAAAATGTCAAGACAGATCAGATGGTCATAACAGTGGGGTATGATATAGATAATCTCAAAAAGAACGCCGCGGGAGCAAAATTTTCCGGAGAGATACAGACAGATATGTATGGGAGGAAAATACCGAAAAGTGCCCATGGAACGGTGAATCTTGGAGAGTATACATCATCTACACAGGTCATCATGGATGCGGTGACCGGATTGTTTGAAGAGATCGTAGATCCTTTATTGTATGTCAGAAGGATATATGTCACGGCGAACAATATCATATCGAATACTGCGGCACATGAGAAACAGTCATCAAGGCAGCTCAGTCTGTTTGATGATTTTGGAGACGGGGCAGCAGAGACGGAGAAAAAGCAGCAGGATATGAAGCGGGAGCAGAGCATGCAGAAAGCGATGATAGAGCTCAAGAAGAAATTTGGCAAAAATGCAGTCCTTAAGGGAATGAATCTTGAGGAGGGCGGTACGACGATAGAGAGGAACGGACAGATAGGCGGTCACAAGGCTTAGGAGGGGCTTATGGAAGATAATTACGATGACATAATACAGCTTCCACATCACGTGTCCTCTGTTCATCCGCACATGTCTATCCATGACAGAGCAGCACAGTTTGCCCCATTTGCCGCACTCACAGGACATGGAGCAGCCATAGCGGAGACTGCAAGGCTCACCGATGAGAAGGTGGAGCTGGATGAGAGTCAGAAAATGGTTCTTGATCAGAAACTGTTGAATATAATGCATAATGCAGACAAAAAATGTGTGAGTATAGAGTATTTTGTAAAGGATGACAGAAAAGCCGGTGGAAGATACGAACATGTGTCGGGATATATACGCAATGTTGACGTATATGGGAAAAAGATAGTTATGGAAGACAGAACCGAGATACCGATAGATGATATATATGATTTAGATATTGATCAGAATGGAGATGTATATTTGCATGAATAGAGAGACTATGGTGATAGCACACAGAGGAGCGAGTGCCCTTGCGCCTCATGAGAATACACTTGAAGCGTTTCAGATAGCTATAGATCTGAAGGCGGATATGGCGGAGTTCGATGTGAGGAAAACCAGTGATAATATACTCATAGTATTTCATGATGGAACTATAGACGGCAGAAAGATAGGAGATATGACATACAACAGGATCAACGATATTGCATCAAAAGAAGGCTACAGAGTGCCTACGCTTGACGAAGTCCTGAAACTCTGCAGCGGAAAGATATGTCTTGATATAGAATTAAAGGAGAGCGGATACGAGAGGCGTGTCATAGATCTTGTCAAGGGGAGATTTGGATACGGTGAGTTCTCGATAAAATCCTTCAAGGACAAAGTGTCGTACAATGTGAAGGCCATAGACCCGAGGATAAAGACCGGACTGCTTGTCGGTAAGAAAAAGGCTAAGCTCGGTGTCAGATTGAATGAGTATTTTCCTGAGAGAAGAATGAGACGGTGTAAAGCGGATTTTATATCGCCGAATTATCTTCTATGCACGAAGGAATTTGTGAAGAGAATGAAGCGCAAGCACATACCGGTATATGTGTGGACTGTGAATGATCCACACTGGATGAGACGTATGTGCAGACTGGGCGTAGATGCAGTGATAACAGACCGCCCGGATATAATGCGTTGAAAGACCTAGAAATATTTGTTATATTATTCTATAGGTGGATGAGTTGTACATAGGAGGATAATATGAGCAAAGTACTATACTTTGATTACGCGGCATTCTGCGTGTTTACTCTTATCATGGTCTCAGTCATCATGAAGAAGATGACCAGAGGCAAATTAAACAGGCAGTTTCAATTTGTTCTGACCATTGCAATGGTTGCCACAGCGTTTGATATAGGCGCCATCGCATTTGACAATATGGGTGAAAGGCATGTAGTCACCCAATACATATTCCATACGGGATATCTCTTTTTCCATGTCGTTTCATCGGCTATGTATGCCACTTATGTGATGAACATAGTGGATGCCATACACATATTCAGAGGTAAAGTGAAGAGTTTCATACTGGTACTTCCAACGTTGCTGTGCATAATCATGCTCGGAGTTAATTTTTTCACCCCGTGTGTATTCAGTATAGGCGGACAGGGAGAGTACAGAAGAGAGTTTTTCATGACATTTCTGTATGTTGCCGGAATATTTTATATGATTCTGGGCTTCATGGTTGTTACGAGATACCACAGGAGACTTACAAGAGGAAGATTTGTATCAACCATAGCGATATTCCCATTGGTTGTTGTTGCGGCCGTATTTCAGATGTTTAACCCGGATATTCCGATTGAGATGTTTGCAAATGCGATTGGATTACTGTTCGTTGCGTTGCTGATACAGAGTCCGGAGCAGTTTATAAGCAGTGCCACGGGCCTGAACAAGATCACAAGATACATGGACGACGTGAGAAATTCTCTGGATAATGGCCTTGATATAACGATAGTTATGATAACTATGGAGAATGACAAGACTCTTCGCGGGATTCTGGGAGTTGAGGAATATCATAAGCTGCTCAGGGAGATCTCTGAAGACTTTTTAGAGTGGAGCAGACCATACGGATATGATGTTGAGTGGTATTATCTGGGAAACGGAATGTTCAGATGTGTCATGAACCAGCGTATCAAGGATCAGGCTGAGGATTTTGCGGAGTGGATAAATGAGAAGCTGAAGAAGGGATATAAGTATAATGATATGTTTATAAATCTATTGCCGATAATATGTATCACCAGATGTCCTCAGGATATAGAGGATGTTGACAGTGTGATGCGGTTTGGCGATGAGCTTGCTGAGCACGAGTATACAGGCCGTGTTCTCTATGCCAGAGATATCTATAACAAGGAAAGATATGATCTGATGCGGGACATGGACATGATACTTGAGAAGGCATTTGCCGAGAACAGGTTTGAGGTTTACTATCAGCCTATATACAGCATAGATTCTGGAAAATATAACAGTGCTGAGGCACTTCTGAGATTAAATGATGATATGTATGGATACATTTCGCCGGAGATATTTATCCCTGCTGCGGAGGAGAATGGAATGATCCATAAGATAGGTAAGTTCGTTCTTGAAGAGGTGTGCCGTTTCATAGCTGGAGAGAAATTCAAGAATCTCGGACTGGAATATGTTGAGGTGAATCTGTCGGTCATCCAGTGCATGAGCAGTGAGTTATCAGAAGACGTGCGGGCAGTGATGGAGCGTTACGGAGTCAGCAATGAGCAGATAAATCTTGAGATTACTGAGACTGCGGCTGCCTATGCTCAGACGACAATGATGGACAATATCAACAGTCTCACAGATGATGGTATTGCATTCTCACTTGACGATTTTGGAACGGGTTATTCCAATATGAAGAGGATAGCATCCATGCCGTTTTCGATAGTTAAGCTGGACAAGACATTTGCGGATATAGACACAGATGACAAGATGATTAAGGTTGTCAAGAACACCATAAGCATGGTTAAGGATATGAATATGAAGATCGTAGTGGAAGGCGTGGAGACGGAGAAATCCCTCAGGAAGTTCAGCAATCTTGGAGTGGATTACATTCAGGGCTATTATTTCTCAAGACCATTGCCACAGGATAAGTTCATATCAGAGGTGAAGAGAGTTAACCAAGGCTAAGAGAAAGGACGGCGTATGACAGATATAGAGAACCGGGTCGTTGATGAGGTAGAGAAGGCTGTAAAGGGAAAAAGAGATATAATAATCAAGGTCTATGCTGCCATACTTGCGGGTGGACATATACTGCTTGAGGATATCCCGGGTGTGGGCAAGACCACTCTTGCAACGGCATTTGCCAGAACTCTGGATATGAAATATAACAGAGTCCAGTTTACACCGGATGTTCTGCCGAGTGACATAATGGGATTTTCCATGTACAATGCAAAAAGCGGTGAGTTTGAGTACAGAGAGGGTTCAGCGTTCTGTAATCTGTTCCTTGCGGATGAGATAAACCGAACATCGCCTAAGACTCAGTCGGCACTCCTTGAGATCATGGAGGAAAAACATGTGACAGTCGATGCTGTTACAAGGGAACTTCCACAGCCTTTCACGGTCATGGCAACCCAGAATCCGGTTGGTTCGTCGGGAACGCAGATGCTTCCGGAGTCCCAGCTTGACAGATTCATGGTGAGACTTTCCATGGGATACCCATCCCACGAGGCTGCGGTGCAGATACTTAAAGGTCAGGAATTTGTACCTATGGACAGTGTAGAGAGAATAGTGACGAGAGATGAACTGATAGGTCTTCAGGATAAGGCGAGAACTTTGAGTGTGCATGATTCAATATTTGATTACATAGTGACTCTGGTTGAGGCTACCAGGGAGAGTGAGCTCTTCTCGATGGGAGCAAGTCCGCGAGGCGCAAATGCACTTCTGCGGATGAGCAGAGCAATGGCGGTGCTCTCTGGAAGAGAATATGTTGTGCCGGGAGACATAGCAGAGGTGTTCAACGACGTGCTTGGGCACAGGGTAAAGCTTGCAGCCCGTGCCAGAGCTAATGGAATGACTGTCGCAGAGGCTCTGGATGAAGTGAGAAGCCAGATTAAGGTTCCAAGAACTTAGAGCGGAGAACATAAGAGATATAAGTAAAGGAGGATCAGCGGATGAAGTACGCATGGCATGTATTCAAATACATTCTCGTGTTTGTTATAAATCTGTTGATCCTTCTTTTTGTGCATTCATATTTTAATTTCATAGTTATGATACTGATGATAGTTCTGCCGGTCGTGTCAATAGTATGCGCCTTTGTGATTTCAAGGCATTTGACTGTAAAATTTGGCGGCGGGGAACAGAACCTTACGGTGGACTCGCCATTTCTCGTATCGGTTGTGCTCGACAACAGCAGCATTATTCCGAATATGAACACAGAGATAGAGATAAGCATGGAGAATGATCTTTTCCATACAAATGGCAGGCATACGCTGTGCATACCTGCATATTCGCGCAGTGCGAATGTGGTGGACTACCAGATAGCCCAGTCGTATGTAGGTGCACTGGAGGTGAAAGCGGACAGAATATGTGTTACTGACTGGCTTGGATTTGTGAGGATAAAGAGCAAATGCAACTCGGTAAAAGAGTACAAGGTTTTCCCTTCCGGAAAGGTTGATGTGGAGGCGGATATGACCGCGGTTTCACAGGGGATGAACGAGGCTGAGGAGAGCCGGAAAAAAGGTCATGATTTCTCCGAGGTTGTGGATGTGAGAGAATACCAGCCGGGGGATAAGCTTCAGAATATACATTGGAAGCTGTCAGCAAAAAAAGACGTGCTGATGGTAAAGGACAGAGAGAGCATGTCGTCAAGCCAGCTCATGATATTGGTAGAGCTTGCCGATGATGAGACACATATATTGAATGATGTACTGAAATCCGCCTACGGCATGGCTGTAAGTCTGTTGGATGAACAACTGCCGTTTACATTCTATTACTGGAGCGGCGCGCAGGGCGATATAGTCAGGACTTCGATAGACAGCAGGGATGATCTCGCTGAATGGATGGAGAAGATCTTTTATGAGCAGGCGTATGCAGATTTTGGCTATGGGTTATCGATGCTTGAGAAGAATCTGGATTCTGACAGAAGGATCATAGTTGTTTCCGGCGATATGAGAGCGGATGGCAATGTAGTGTTTACATATGGAGATCGTGTGAAAGGATACATAATTGGGTAGAATCTTTGGTAGAAAAAAGAAAACTGAAGACAGGAAAACGGTAGAATTCTGTGAAGGTGTAAGGCTGCTCAACGATCCGGAGATCACAGATGGAGGCAGAGAAGGCGCGGATTACAGAAAAAGAAAGCTGCGCAGAAGAAAATCGGACAGCAGAGGTATTGCTGCAAAATGCCTGCTGGAGATATTTATCATAGGCGGTTCAATGTGCGGCTTTTTGTCGTGTATAGATATGGCGTATGGTGTTCCCGTTATATTTCTGGCGTATGCGCTGCTGGCCATGTACTTCTGTGGTCTGTTCAAATCAGGCAAGGTGTGGGTGAGAGATGTTGGATATATCATATTTCTTGTCGCTTTTGTCCTGTTCATCATGCTTCTCAGACGCTATATAAACAGTGGATTTTATGCTATCGTAAATGAGTTCCTGGATCATGTGACTGATTATTATGGAGCCCAGGAGGTTAAGGTATTCTCCGAGACTTTGTCCAACAGGGCGCTCACTGTTCCTGTGGCAGCCATCGCTATAGGCTGTGTAGAGATAATAATCCTCAACATTTTCCTTAACACGAATATGAGTGTGTTCTGGGCAGTGTGGTTTTCACTTCCTGTGTTTATATTACCATTGTTTTTCAGGTTTGAGCCGGATGTTATTTACATGTTCATGGTATCCACAGGACTTTTGGGAGTTATCTGCCTTAAGGGAAATGGTCACTTCCGTATAACTGACAAGGACAGTACGTTTGAATATGATGAGAAGAAGCGAAGATTCAGTTACAGGCATAGTGACAGGGCGTCTCTGCAGCTTGCGGCCGGTGTGGCGGCTGTATGTATATTGGTGGGAAGTGCGGTTATCCTTGTCAAGCCGCAGCAGACTTATCTGTACAGGTATCGTGATAGCTCGGCGAAGAACAAGATCGAAGGCCCGCTTGGAAACCTCATCATGTATGGATTTGAATCCCTAAGGAATTCGGCGAATACCGGAGGACTGGCAAATGGAAAGCTTGGAGGCGTGTCGGATGTCACACTTGATGGACAGACGGATCTGGTAATCACATTTGCACCATATAGCACAAACAGGATCTATCTGAAAGCGTTCGTTGGTGATGAGTATAAATGGGATCATTGGGACAGAGATAAGGATGGCGACTATCCGTCACCGGTCAATTCTGAAGGACATGCCAGAGGACGAATGGATATACAGATCATAGATGGCGCCGGAGATCTAAAATATTACCCTTACTACACTGATATAGAAGCCATGAATACTTACAAAGAGGGCGATTCATTGTACAGTGTGGAGTACAGTCCATCCGCTCTGGCTGAGCCGGTTATGTCGTCGGTGGATGACAAGTATCTTGAGATTCCAGAGGAGAATATGGATTCAATACGAAGATTCTGTGAGAGCGCAGGAATCACGGAAAAAGACAGTGTGGATAATGTGCTGCAGAAGGTGTATATATACTTCCTGGAGAATTATCCGTACACACTGCATCCGGGAGCCACGCCGAGGGATGAGGATTATGTCAATTATTTCCTTGATACCACGAAGAAGGGCCTGTGTGCCAATTATGCCACTGCGGGGGCGCTGATCCTGAGATACATGGGGATACCCACAAGATATGTGGAGGGGTATGCCGTGGATTACACCGAGGTCCTTGACGGAACAATGATCGATGAAGAACAGTTCAGTTACGATGATTATTATTCAGGCTCATCAGAGCTTGGAAGAACGGCTGTTGTTCAGGTGGATGTGGACGATGGCGGAGCTCATGCGTGGATAGAGGCGTTCATACGTGGCAGATGGCAGGTCGTGGAGCTGACACCTCCGTCGAGTGAAGATGAGGATGAGACCCAGGATGATTTCTGGTCCAGATTTGGAAGATGGCTCGTAGGTGATGACAGCGGAGATACCGGAACAGATACGACCGGCATAGCATTTTCACTTGGAAATGCCGTGTGGATAATATATGTTCTGGCGGGATGTATAGCATTTGCAGTGCTCTTGTTTGTGGGGCGTATAGCAGTCAGGAAGATAGTTCGTTTTGTGGGTTATCACAGGAGAGATAAGACTGGAAATGTGATAGCTTACTATAGGTATATGTGTGATTATGCAAGACTTGCGTCGGATGATTTTTCGAAGGCGGGAAATCACAGGCAGCAGCTTGAATATTTCTGTAAGGGCGCAGATCCGGCGGAGACTGAGGATCTTGCGGCATATATGGAAGGCATAAGCTATGGCGGCGAGGTGTCCGGGGACGAATATGTACAGCGTATGGGAGAACTTCGGGTGCTGTTCAGGAGCTTTAGGAGACAGGTTCCTTTTATGAAGAGGATATACATATTCCGAATGTTGTAGTATAGTTGACAGGTAGCAATGGATAATGGAGGTATAAGAGATGCTTGGAATCATAGGTGCGATGGACGAGGAAGTCGCAAGACTGAAAGAGATGATAGATGGGCTCCAGGTCACAGACAAGTGTGGCATGAGCTTCTACAAAGGACAGATAGAAGGAACGGATGTCGTGGTCGTAAAGTGCGGTGTCGGCAAGGTCAATGCGGCCATGTGTACCCAGTCGCTGATCGACATGTATGGAGTGTCAGCTATCATCAACACCGGAATAGCCGGATCACTGGATGCTGACATAGATATAGGAGACATCGTTCTGGCTACGGATACCGTGGAGCACGATATGGATGTATCCGCCCTTGGATATGAGCCGGGTGTGATCCCTGATACAGAGCTGAGCGTGTTCAAGACCAGCGATGAGCTGCTTAAGATAGCACAGGACTCAGTCGATGCAGCAAATATAGGAGTCAAGGTGTTCACTGGAAGAGTGGTGAGCGGCGATCAGTTTATCTGGAGCAAGGACAAGAAGAAATGGCTTGTGGAGACATTTGGTGGAAGATGTGCAGAGATGGAGGGCGCGGCCATAGGACATGTTGCAGTGCTGAATAAGGTTCCGTACCTTGTTGTCCGGGCCATATCGGACAAGGCTGATGACAGTGCAGAGATGGATTATCCTACATTTGCGGCAAAGGCTATAGAGAACAGTGTAAACATGATGACAGAGATAATAAAGAGATATGAGGTGAAGTAGACATGGATAAGATAGCAAGTTTTCAGATAAATCATCTTCTCCTGAATCCGGGCATTTATGTGTCGAGAAAGGATAAGGCTGGGGATCAGATCCTCACAACATTTGACATAAGGATGACAAAGCCGAATTATGAGCCGGTTATGAACACTGCGGAGGTTCATACTATAGAGCATCTCGGTGCGACATTCTTGAGAAATAATGAAGAGTATAAGGATAGGGTCATATACTTTGGACCTATGGGCTGCAGGACGGGATTTTATCTCATACTCGCAGGTGATTATGAGTCGAAGGATATAGTGGAGCTTATGATATCAATGTTCGAATTCATAAGACATTATCACGATCCGATCCCTGGAGCAAATCCAAGAGAGTGCGGCAATTACTTGGATATGAATCTCGGTATGGCGAACTATCTTGCAGAGAAATTCCTGTCACAGGTTCTGTATGATATAGATGACAGCAGACTTAATTATCCAGAGGGTTAAATTCCAATTCACAAATGAGATCAAAATATACAGACCATGTAAAAAACGGGTGATTTTCAGTGGAAATTCGCTTTGTTGAGGAATGTTTGCCATTCTATTGACAATGAAGCTTGCGTGCTTTTTAATGCACGTAAGCTTTTTTTGTGCACATAAAACAGCTAAACAGATTCATGAAGACGGCTCTCACCGGATACGGTTATGAATGGGCTGAAACTCAAATAGAAAGGAAGAGATTATGAAAAGATTGTATGTATATAAGATTCTGCTGGCTGTTCTTCTGGCCGTATGTGTGGCCGGTGTGGTTTTTTATCATAGGTTCAGTACAAGATCAAGTGCTGACGAACTGTATGCCGGGGAGAAAAGCAGGCATACTGATGTTAAGGCCACCTCAACGGATGGAATTGCGGATATGGCCGGATATGAGATAAGTTATGAAGATGTGGACTGCATCCTAAGCGGCGATGTGGTGTTTTACAATGGGATGCCATACACGAGGCATTACACGGTGCATAAGGACGGTGTAGAGTACAGGGCATACTGCGGCGATCATAAGAAAAATGAAGTTAAGAGCACGGACAAGGTGACATTTTCCGTGACAAATGACAGACTGCTTCAGAAAGCGTTTCTGTATGGACCGGGAAGTGAATATGCGTGGTCTGGTTTTAAGGGGGTGTCCGCAGATCACAGACAGCTCATCATGACACTGACTTTGAATTATATAAGACATGGACAGTATTTTGACGTTATAGACGAATTCTATAAATACATATCGGAGACAAAGCGAGATGAGATCGTCCTTCAGGGAGATCAGGCAGATATAGAGATAATAGATGATGGAAGCAAAGAGAATTACGGTAATTATGTAAGTCTTAAGGATTATACCGGTTATGTGGACAAGAAGACTGGTGAGAAGAGAAGAAGAACCAGGATAATGAGGTGTAAGGCAGATGCTGAGAATGGAGTGAGGATCTCGGTACCGGCGGATACATGGCTCCATATCAGGAAAAGCGGAGAAAAGGAGTTCACCATCCACAAGACAGGTAAGGTAACTATAATGGGAGGCGACAGATTCTTTTTCAGTGCTGAGAAGGCTCATAAGGGAACGGGCACAGTAAAGTCTGGTAAAGGGATCCCCGGAGTTACAGTGTATACTGTAGATTCCACTCAGGTAGATGATGACCAGCAGTTGTTATTTGGAACGGTAGCTTCAAGCAGTATTTCTATGGATATTGAATGGACGGGAGAGAAGCCTGTTCTTGGAAAGTTCAGTCTGCACAAGACCGACAGAGATTCCGGCGCCGGTGTGGGAGAAGCTCTGTACAATATTGAGATGGAAGTGAAAAACGGCACACAGAGTCTGCGCACTCTGGTGGCTCAGATAGAGACTGATGAGAATGGACATGGTATAGTTGTGATGTCAGAATATGGCGGACTTGGAACCTATGAGATCACAGATATGCCGTTCGGAACATACAGGATATATGAGGAAAGGGCTCCGTACAATTATGAGAGAAACAGTACTGTGGCACAGCTCGTTATAAACGAAGAAGGAGAATTCCTGTCCGTGGATGGCAAGGAGGTCAGTACATCCACGGAGCTTGAAATAAGCTGGGAGACTTGGGACAAGGTGATCTCAGGCAAGATTGATCTGAGCATATACAAACAGGATGCGGAGACGGGAGATAAATCTCAGGGAGATGCTGTCTTGTCAGGGGCTGAGTTTACAGTCAATTATTACAGGAATTTTTATAATTCCGTGGACGAGCTTCCAGAGAAGCCGGATCAGAGCTGGACGCTTAAGACGGATGACAGCGGTAAGTGCGGCCTTGAGGATGTGGTTTTGCAGACGGGAACAATCACGGTTCAGGAGACAAAAGCCCCAGAAGGGTACAAGCTTGTGAATTCAATATTTAAAAGCGCAAAGGATGGCAATATTATAAAGGATAGTTCAGATGGAATATATCTGGACAGAATAGAACAGGATGGCGACACTGTTCGTCTGGTAAATGGCTACGAGCTTGTGGTCGGGAACCATGTCGTAAGAGGTGACTTCAAATTCAAAAAAGTGGATGCCGAGGATGGGACAGTGATCGCAAATGTGAGATTTCTCGTCGAGAACTCCGATGGCACCCAGTCTGCGGAGATAACAACTGATGCCAATGGCGAATACTCCAGTTCTGCGGATGATATCTGGTTTGGGGATGGAAAGCCGGACAAGACCAAAGGGTCACTGCCGTACGGAGAGTACACATTGACAGAGCTTCGTTGTGATGCAAATAAGGGAAAGTATAAGAGCATTGCTCCGATAAAATTCAAAATAGATTCAGATGAGTGCGTGTTTGATCTTGGGGACATAGTTGATGAGAGGATGCCGGAGATAGAATCTGTGGCGAAGAACAGTGAAGACGGATCGAAGTTCATTGATCCGGATGCGGAAACTGCAGATATCACGGACACGGTGAGTATGAAAGGGCTGGATATCGGGCACAGATACAAACTGAGCGGAAGCGTTGTCTCACAGGAGTCGGGCAGACCGCTTGGGGCAGATGGATCAACGTCAGAGAAATGTTTTACCGCAGATGCAGAGGAGATGACTGTGGATGTGAATTTCAGGTTTTCGACTGACAGCATAAGTGGTTCGGCTCTTGTCTGCTATGAGGTGCTTACGGATGAGGATTATGAGGGAGAGGTCGTAGCTTCACATGAGGATGTGAACCTTGCTTCACAGACAGTTTATACAAAAGAAAAAGAGAAGATCAGAGGGAGCATAAGTGTCCACAAGACGGATGATATTCTGGAGACACCTCTTGCGGATGCGGAGTTCACATTGTACAGGGCATCTGATCATGAAAAGCTCATGACAAAAAAGACTGACAAAGCCGGCAGTGTAGAATTCACCGGACTCGAGCCGGGAGAGTATTATATAAAGGAGACCAGAACTCCCAAGGGTTATATTGCCGACCCGGGGGTAAATTCCATACCGGTGAGCGTGCCGGAGAGTGCAGATGAGCCACCGGTGATAAATGTCAAAAATCACTATGGCATGGTGCATATACTCAAGACGGATCAGGAGGATGGTAGTCCGCTTGCCGGGGCTGTGTTTGGCATATATGATGACCGGGGTGCTCTGATCGCAAAAGCTGAATCGGAAGAAAATGGACAGGCTGTATTTTACGGACTTGCCAGAGGCACGTATAGCATAGAGGAGTTAGCTGCCCCGGAGGGTTACGAAAAAACAGACAAAAAAATTCAGATAGACACATCAAAAAATGAATATACCATGGATGATCCGGTGATCATAACAAATCAGAAAATAAAAGAACATCCATCACCCGACACGCCAAACACTCCTGATACGCCGGACACCGGAGATCGGGATCCTGTTTCGAAGGTCATACTGCTTATGTGCTTTGCCGTAGTTTCGGTTGCGGGAATCGTATTTTACAGGAAAAAATTTACCGGAGAATCAAAATGACAGTAATAATAACATGGGACAATGTGGTTGACCTTTAGATTTATAAGTGATAACATACAAAATGGACTTGTATAAATAATAAATATCACGTGAGGTGCGAAAGATGAGTAAAAGTTTTGATGATTTATTGGCAAAGGTTTCACAGTGCAGCAGAAAGACAGTTTCAGTTGCAGTAGCACAGGATGCGCCTATTCTTGAGGCTGTAAAGGCAGCAAAGGAGAAGGGAATCGCAGATGCTATACTTGTGGGTGACGAGGCAAAGATCAGAGAGGTCGCAGATCAGATCGGTATGGATCTTACAGGTTATGAGATTGTAAATGAGCCAGATGATATAGAGGCTTCACTTAAGGCAGTGAAACTTGTTCATGATCATAAGGCTGACATGTATATGAAGGGACTTCTCTCAACAAAGGATTTCCTGAAGAGTGTCCTCAACAAAGAGGTTGGTCTCAGAAATGGTAAGCCACTTTCACATGTATGTGTATTTGAGATCCCTGGTATTGACAGACTCCTGTACCTTACAGATGTTGCGTTCATGACTTATCCTTCACTTGAGGAGAAGAAGTCGATCATAGAGAACTCTGTAGAGGTTGCTCATGCGTGCGGAATACCTTGTCCAAAGGTTGCTCCACTTGCAGCAGTAGAGGTTGTAAATCCTAAGATGCCTGTAACAGTAGAGGCTGCTGAGCTCACAAAGATGAACGAGAACGGTGAGATCACAGGCTGTATCGTTGACGGACCTCTTTCAATGGATCTTGCGATCGAGCCAGAGGCAGCTATCCATAAGGGAGCTACAGACAGAAAGATCGTTGGAGATGCCGATATCCTTCTGTTCCCAGACATACATGCAGGTAACCTTGTATACAAGACACTTGTTCATACAACAAAGTGTAAGAACGGATGTATCATAACAGGTACAGATGCTCCTGTAATCCTTACATCAAGATCAGATACATTTGAGGTTAAGCTCAACTCAATAGCACTTGCAGCAGTTGTTGCAGAGTCACTTAAGGCAAACAAATAAGCCATACATAAAAAACATTTGGAGGTTTAAAAAATGTCATATAAGATTCTTATAATAAACCCAGGTTCAACATCGACAAAGATCGGTGTGTTCGAGGACGAGACACTTCTGTTTGAGGAGACACTCAGACATACAACAGAGGAGCTTGCAGGCTTCAATATGATAGTAGATCAGAAGGACTTCAGAAAGAAGGTTATTCTTGATGTCCTTGCTGAGAAGAACTTTGATATCAAGACACTTGATGTATGTGTAGGACGTGGCGGAATGCTCAAGCCAATCCCAGGCGGTACATACGCAGTAAGCGATGACCTTCTTGAGGATCTTAAGATCGGTAAGCAGGGCCAGCATGCATCAAACCTTGGTGGTATCCTCGCAAGAGAGATCGGTGATGAGCTCGGAGTTCCTTCATACATCGTAGATCCAGTCGTTGTTGATGAGCTTATGCCATCATCAAGACTTTCAGGAGTACCTGAGCTTCCAAGAATAAGCGTGTTCCATGCACTCAACCAGAAGGCAGTAGCCAAGAGATATGCAAAGGAAGTTGGCAAGAAGTACACAGACCTGAACCTCATCGTAGTACATATGGGTGGCGGTGTATCAGTTGGTGCCCATGATCACGGTAAGGTAGTAGATGTATACAACGCACTTGACGGTGACGGTGCATTCTCACCAGAGAGAGCAGGTGGCGTTCCTTCAGGAGCACTTGTAAAGATGTGCTTCTCAGGCGAGTATACACAGGCTGAGGTTATGAAGAAGCTCGTTGGAAAGGGCGGCTTCAACGCTTACATCGGAAGCAACGATGCAAGAGATCTTGAGAAGCTTGTCAATGAGGGCGATGAGCATGCAAAGCTTGTTCAGGATGCATTCTATCAGCAGGTTGCCAAGGATATAGGTGGTATGGCAACAGTTCTCAGAGGAAAGGTTGATCAGATCATCCTCACAGGTGGAATCGCATATTCAAAGCACACATGCGAAGAGCTTGAGAAGAGAGCAGGATTTATTGCTCCATTTACAGTATATGCAGGAGAGGATGAGCTTCTTGCACTTGCTCAGGGCGCACTCAGAGTCATGAATGGCGAAGAGGAGCCAATGAAGTATTAAGAGAAAAGTGATTTTCAGATAAAAAGTTCATGGCATATAACAGAAATTGCCATTATAACATAAGCCGTATTGTTAATAATACTAACAAGACGAAAGTCTTAAATAATTATTTCAATATGGAGGTACAGGGTTATGGCAAGTTCAAACTCTAACAAGACAAGTGTTCCAGAGGCAAAGAGTGCTATGAACAAGTTCAAGATGGAGGTAGCCAAGGAGATCGGTGTTGATCTTAAGGATGGCTACAATGGAGATTTAACATCAGCTCAGTCAGGTTCAATCGGTGGCGAGATGGTTCGTCAGATGATCAAGAGACAGGAAGAGCAGATGTCAGGAAGATAAGCCTGGCTTATAATCTCCGTTAGATCTACGAACAAAAAGAAGACCTGGTGTATGATCCATACATCAGGTCTTTTGTGTCGTGAAAACTTTGTAGTATAATAATAGTATAATGGACTGGACAATCATTTGCACATTATGATATAATCGATGATTGATGTGGACTTTGTCCACACATATAAACAAGAAAAAGATAAATGGATGCTATCTGAGTGCCTTAATTGTAGGGCTTAAGGCACCATTTGCACATTTCAAGGAGGAAATAAAAAGATGAGTTTCACAGTAGAAAAGCTTGAGCACAGCATGGCAAAGCTTACAATCACAGTACCTGCAGCAGATTTTGACAAGGCAATGACAGCAGCTTACAACAAGACAAAGAACAGATTCAATGTTCCAGGCTTCCGTAAGGGCAAGGTGCCAATGGCATTCATCGAGAAGATGTATGGCCCGGAAGTATTCTATGAGGATGCTGCAAATGCAATGATCAACGAGTATTATCCAAAAGAGGCTGTAGCTTCAGAGCTTGAGATCGCATCACAGCCAGTTATTGACGTAATAGAGATGGGCAAGGGCAAGGATTTCGTATTCACAGCAGAGGTTGCTGTAAAGCCTGAGGTTACACTTGGCGATTACAAGGGAATCGAAGTTGAGAAGATCGACGTTGAAGTAACAGATGACGAGGTTCTTGAGGACATCAAGAAGGAGCAGCTTCAGAACGCAAGAAAGGTACTCGTAGAGGGAAGAGCAGCACAGCTTGACGACGAGGTTACTCTTGACTTCGAGGGATTTGTTGATGGTGTTCCATTTGATGGTGGAAAGGGTGAGAACTACAAGCTCGTTCTTGGCTCACATTCATTCATCGATACATTTGAGGATCAGCTTGTTGGTAAGAACATCGGAGAGGATGTTGAGGTTAACGTAACATTCCCAGAGGATTACCAGGCTGAGGAGCTTGCAGGAAAGCCGGCAGTATTCAAGTGCAAGATCAACTCTATCACAGAGTCACAGCTTCCAGAGCTCAATGATGAGTTCGCAAGCGAGGTAGGCGGATGCGATACACTTGACCAGTACAAGGAAGAGGTAAAGCAGAAGATACTTGCAAAGAAGAACAGAGACGCTGCAAACGAGAAGGAAGCAAAGGTTCTTGACAAGGTTATCGAGAACGCAACTATGGATATTGCAGATGCACAGGTTGAGGATATGCAGAAGAGAATGAAGGATGAGTTCGCTCAGACACTTCAGTATCAGGGAATCAGCCTTGAGCAGTATATGCAGATCGTAAACGTTACAGAGGAGTCTCTCATGGAGAGAATCAAGCCGGACGCACTCAAGAGAATCCAGCAGAGAGCAGTTCTTGAGGCTGTAGTAAAGGCTGAGAACATTGAGGCTACTGACGAGGAAGTTGACGAGGAGCTTTCAAAGATGGCAGCTCAGTACCAGATGAAGCTTGAGGATATCAAGGGATTCATGGGCGACGCAGAGAAGGACAGCATCAAGAAGGATGTAGCAGTTAAGAAGGCTGCAAAGCTTCTTGTAGATGAGTCAAAGGAAGTTTAATATTTTAACAGACAGATTGGCTTGATATGTATTGGAGGTAGATAACATGGCATTGGTACCATACGTTGTAGAACAGACTAGCCGCGGAGAGCGAACATACGATATTTATTCTAGATTGCTGAAAGACAGAATCATCTTTCTTGGAGATGAGGTCAATGATGCAACTGCAAGCCTTGTTATAGCACAGTTGTTATTCCTTGAGTCAGAGGATCCTTCAAAGGATATCTCATTATATATCAACAGCCCGGGTGGATCAGTTACAGCCGGAATGGGAATATATGACACAATGAGATATATCAAGTGTGATGTTTCAACAATATGCTGTGGAATGGCAGCGAGCATGGGAGCATTCCTTCTTGCAGGAGGAACAAAGGGCAAGAGATATGCGCTTCCAAACTCGGAGATCATGATACATCAGCCACTTGGTGGAACCCAGGGACAGGCAACAGAGATAGAAATCGCAGCCAGACATATATTAAAGACAAAAGAGAAACTCAACAAAATGCTGAGTGAGAATACAGGAAAACCACTTGATGTTATAGCGGCAGATACAGATCGTGATAACTGGATGACTGCTGAGGAGGCTTGTGCATACGGCCTTATCGACAGCGTTATAACAAACAGATAATACAGATAGAGATATCTGATATGTAGAAGATGTATCAGTTGGTTGGAGCCAGCCTGCAGAACCAGCGGTGTATTCGCAGATTCTGGAAAAGACTGGCTCCAGACAATTATAAATAGTGAATAATCGAGGTATTGTAATGGCAGATCGTAGTGACGAGAGAAAACAGCTCAGATGTTCTTTCTGTAATAAGACACAGGATCAGGTTAGAAAACTCATAGCCGGACCTGGGGCTTACATATGTGATGAATGCGTAGAGATATGCTCAGAGATAATAGAAGAAGAACTGGTTGACGCAGGACTTGATTCAGATGGTGATATCAATCTGTTAAAGCCAAAGGAAATAAAAGAATTTCTTGATGAGTATGTAATAGGTCAGGAAGAGGCAAAAAAGGTACTGGCGGTTGCCGTGTACAACCATTATAAGAGAATACTTGCGCAGAAGGATTTTGAGGTTGAATTACAGAAGAGTAATATCCTCATGGTTGGCCCAACGGGATCAGGTAAGACATATCTTGCCCAGACCCTTGCAAAATTGTTAAACGTTCCTTTTGCAATAGCAGATGCTACAACTCTCACAGAGGCTGGATATGTAGGAGAGGATGTTGAGAACATTCTCCTGAAGCTTATACAGGCCGCTGATTATGACATAGAGAGAGCTGAGCATGGAATAATCTATATTGATGAGATAGACAAGATCACAAAGAAGAGCGAGAACGTATCCATAACCAGAGACGTGTCGGGTGAGGGCGTTCAGCAGGCTTTGTTAAAGATAATAGAGGGCACTGTGGCTTCAGTTCCACCTCAGGGTGGAAGAAAGCATCCGCATCAGGAGCTTATCCAGATCGATACGACCAACATATTATTCATATGTGGTGGTGCGTTCGAGGGACTGGAGAAGATCATAGAGAATAGAGTTGGCCAGAAGTCAATTGGCTTTAATGCAGAGGTTATAGAACAGTCAGAGCAGGACGTTGGACAGCTCCTCAAGCAGGTTATGCCACATGACTTTGTAAAGTATGGACTTATCCCTGAATTTGTGGGAAGAGTTCCTGTTGCAGTGACTCTGGATCTTCTGGATGAGGATGCACTTGTGAGAATACTGACAGAGCCAAAGAGTGCAATATGCAAGCAGTATAAGAAGCTTTTTGAGCTTGATGGAGTTCAGCTTGAGATAGAGGATGATGCGCTCAGAGAGATAGCAAAGGAAGCTATGGAGCGTAAGACCGGAGCTAGAGGACTTCGAGCTATCATGGAGAATGCTACACTTAATCTTATGTACGAGATCCCTTCAGATCCAACTATAGAGAAGTGTGTTATTACCAAGGGTGTCATAACAGGCGATGAAGAACCTGTACTAACTTACAGAGATCCATCAGAGGATACAGACCTTCCTAAGAAAAAGGTAAGGAAGAAAAAGGCAAATACAGATAACGGCGAGAGTGCATAGTCATTATTGCCGAAATGAGACGTTATAACGCTGACATACATTTGCGCCCTTATAAGCCTTTAAATGTGCAGTGTTGATAACGTCTTATTTTTTAATGATATATACGGAGATAACAGGTATGAATGAGAAAATGTTAGAGATGACAATGATTAGTCTTGACGATGGCGTGGTTATGCCGGAATTGTCCTTCTATCTTGATGCGACAACGCGTGAAGCCTGCGAGGCGGTGGGACATGCAGTCAAGAATGAGGAATGTATATTTCTGGCAAATCCTGTTCATAAGAACGGCGATAAGACAGTTTCGTTTTATGAGATAGGTGTCATAGCCAGGATAAAGCAGTTTGTCAGACTTCAGAACAAAGGCATGAGAGTTCTCATACAGACTGAGAAGAGAGCGCGCCTTGTGGATTACAGCAAGGATAAATATTATGTGTGCCACGTGACAGATGTGGAGGAGACTAACGACATCAGCGAGGATGAGGAGAAGGCTATACAGAGCATACTCAAGGAAAAGCTTAAGGAAGCATTTGACGAGGGTATAGTGAAGAACAACGTTCTGTACAGGGAGATACGTTCATTCAAGTCTGTCAGAAAGCTGGTTGACAGCATGGCTGACTATGTGAATATATCTGATGACAACAGGCAGGAGCTTCTGGAGATGCTAGATGTCAGAAGCCGTGCTATGAGGTTGATACAGATAATGGAGGAAGTTCTCGGAATCGGCAAGATCAAGAAAGAGATCATGGAAAAGGTCAATCAGGAGACCGCTGAGAATCAGAGAAAGTATGTGCTCAGAGAGCAGATGTCCGTTATCCGTAAGGAGCTTGGTGACGACGGCGTAGATGCAAATGTCAGAGAATTCCAGAAGAGACTCGATGAGGCGGGCTGCAGCCAGGAAGTATACGATAAGATAGAAAAAGAGATAAATTACTATAAGGGCATACCTCAGAATGCAGTGGAGAGCAGTGTGTCGGCAAACTATATCGATGTGATGCTCAGCTATCCGTGGAATGTGTCAACGGAAGATAATAATGATCTGCAGTCAGCCATAGACATACTTGACAAAGATCACTATGGCCTTGAGGAGGTCAAAGAGAGGATCGTTGATTATCTTGCTGTTCATATATTGAGCAATAAGGGGGACCTTCCGATCATTTGTCTTGTGGGACCTCCGGGAACAGGAAAGACATCCATAGCAAGGTCGATAGCCCGTGCAACATCGAGGAAATATGTCCGCTTATCACTGGGCGGAGTCCACGATGAGGCGGAGATCCGAGGTCACAGGAAAACATATGTGGGAGCTATGCCTGGAAAGATTGTACAATCCATGATAAAGGCAAAGACGAACAACCCGCTCATGCTTCTCGATGAGATAGACAAGGTGAGCAGTGATTACAAGGGGGACGTGTCATCGGCACTTCTCGAGGTGCTTGATGGTGAGCAGAACAAAGAGTTCAATGATCACTATTTTGGAGTGCCGGTGGATCTGAGCAATGTGCTGTTCATAGCAACGGCGAACGACATCTCCGGTATACCGGGGCCGCTCCTCGACAGAATGGAAGTCATAAATATATCGGGATACACGGAGAATGAGAAGTATCATATAGCAAAGCTGTACCTTGTGGAGAAGACCCGTGAGAAGAACGGACTAACAAAATCTCAGTTCAAGATAGATGCCGGTGCCATAAGGGAGATCATAAGCCACTACACGAGAGAGGCGGGAGTCAGAAGTCTTGAGAGAAATATAGACAAGGTGTGTCGGAAGGCCTGCCGCAAGATACTCACCGGTGAGATGGATGTGGTCAAAGTCACAAAGAAGAATATCCAGGATTTTCTTGGCCCATACAAATATAAAGATGAGAATGGAAATCTGAAGAATAAAATTGGCGCTGTCAGAGGCCTTGCTTGGACGGCGGTTGGCGGTGTCACTCTGGAGATAGAGGTCAATGTGCTTCCGGGGACAGGAACTCTTCAGCTCACAGGTAAGATGGGCGATGTTATGAAGGAATCCGCTTATGCGGGAATGAGTTATATCAGATCCCTCAAGGAATCACTGGCGCTTGGAGACGATTACTTTGCAAAGCACGATTTCCATATCCATATACCGGAGGGGGCAGTTCCAAAGGATGGTCCGTCTGCCGGAATAACCATGGCGACAGCGTTGTATTCGGCCATATTTAACGTGCCGGTTAATGGCAGAATAGCAATGACAGGAGAGATAACTCTCAGAGGAGAGGTGCTTCCTATTGGAGGCCTGAAGGAGAAGCTCCTTGCAGCCAAGATGATCGGTGTTAAAGATATACTGATACCGGCGAAAAATGAGAGCGATTATCTGGAGCTGGATGAAGAGATAACATCTGGAGTCAATATTCATTTAGTGGAAGACATGAGGCAGGTGCTTGACCTTGCCCTTGTCAGATAAGGAGAAGTATATGATAGTAAAGAGCGCTGAGCTTGAGACTGTGTGTGGAATTACAAGTAAATTACCTGATAACGATCTCCCGGAGATCGCATTTGCCGGCAAGTCAAATGTAGGAAAATCATCTCTGATAAATGGATTGCTTAACAGGAAATCGCTTGCCAGAACATCCGCGCAGCCAGGTAAGACACAGACGATCAATTTCTATAATGTAAATAAAAATCTGTACTTTGTGGATCTGCCGGGATATGGATATGCAAAAGTATCGGTGGAGATAAGAGCAAAATGGGGCAAGATGATCGAGAGATACCTTCACGGTTCCCCACAGCTCAAAAAGGTATTCCTGCTGATAGACATAAGACATGTGCCATCGGAGAATGACTGCATGATGTATGACTGGATCGTGGACAATGGCTATGAGCCGGTGATCATTTGCACAAAACTGGACAAGATCAAGAGAAGCCAGGTTCAGAAGAACTTGAAGCTCATACGTGAGAAACTGGATCTTGTTCCTGGAACAACGATGATACCGTTCTCCGCACAGACAAAGCAGGGAAGAGATGAGATCTGGAATCTCATAGAGGAGACACTGGCACAGGAGCAGCAGTAAAGTAACATGAACATATAGTCAGATAAATAGACAAAAAAATGACTGAGAATATCGAGGAGTATAATTCTTTTCGGTATTCTCAGTCATTTTTATGCTGATATTAGCTGGATGTGTTGGATGCCCATAACTGTTTTACGAGTATATCATATATCTCAGTGCTTTTCTGACGCCAGTTGTCACATATGGCAACAGCCACGGCCTGGGTAGGCACGCTGAACTTTATATCCAGCAGCGGCTCGTTCCTGTCGTTGATGACGCAGGAGACGGTATATTCATTGGAATCGTTGAGGTAGTAGTCAGACTGTATCTCAGTTTCCTTTTTGAGGTTGATCTGCTGTTTCTCAAAGAAATCCAGTATATCCTGTTTGATGGCATATGGGATCCTGTTCTCGAACATGCTCAGGGCTTCCTCACCTTTGTAGGTTATCTTATAATGGGATGCGCCTCTTATGCTTGATACATATACAAATTCGCTTTCTATAAGTCCGTTTATGGCTTCCTGAAGAGTGAAATAATTGGTGTAGCCCTTCTCCAGAACAAAGTCTGAAATCTGTGAATTGGTCAGAGTGAAGTTAACTCTGTCAAGCATATAGAGCACTATGAGTTTATATAATACAATAGATTCGGTTCCCATATCGTGTATCCTTTGTTAAAATGTTTGTCCGTGCTGATGAACGGACAACATTCATATGATAACATTAGTAAAATTTAAAATCAATATATTTACAATTGTTCTATTTATGTTATAATGAGCGAGAATAATATGCGTGCTTAGCGCATTTTTATTTTTTTACCGTAATTGAATTTGATGTATCATTGAGAGACACTACTTATTTCTTAGAGTGTTTATATTCCCATAATACTAAATTTATTTGTTGATCATTGGTTTCAGTGAAAGGAGACAATTATATATGGATTTTAGTAAAGCTTCTCTTGCAGAGCTGCGTCAGTTTACCAAGGATAATGGTATAAAAGGCTGCTCGGGAATGAAGAAGGCGGAGCTTGCGCAGTTCCTCATAAAATATGTGGAGGAGCATGTGACAGCGGTTTCAGTGGAAAATAAGAAAAATGTGTCAGAGCCTAAGACCGAGCATGTGGTCAGAGAGACAGCTGGAGACACAGAATACAGAAAAAACAGGATAGTACATCACTCTGAGGGCTCAAGAGATGATGATTCCAGGGAGAACAACGGACAGAGACGTATGAGAAGAATGGCTACATATCAGGATCGCAGCCAGAATCAGGAGAGATACCAGGATAGAGGTCAGAATCAGGACAGAAACCAGGAAAGGTATCAGGACAGAGTCCAGTCAAATCAGGCGGCACAGAACGTGAACGAGTATCTGCCGGAGCTCGACAGTGGAAGACAGGCTCACGGAATACTTGAGGTCATGCCTGAGGGATATGGCTTCATAAGAAGTGCAAACTATCTTCCGGGAGATCAGGATATATATGTGTCACCGGCACAGATCAGAAGATTTGGTCTCAAGACAGGAGATATAGTCACAGGTAATATAAGAAACAAGACACAGGGAGAAAAGTTCAGTGCCCTTTTATATGTGGCAAGCGTGAACGATGAGGATCCTGCGGTCATAGCGGCCCGCAAGAGCTTTGAGGAGATGACCCCTATCTTCCCTAATGAGAGGATAGAGCTTGACGGAGACGGTGCTCCTATCCCTATCAGGATGATCAATCTTCTTGCCCCTATAGGTAAGGGACAGAGAGGCATGATCGTTTCACCACCTAAGACAGGAAAGACGACTCTTCTCAAGCAGATCGCAAAGCAGATCAGCAGAAGATATGAGGATATGCACCTGCTCGTCCTTCTCATAGATGAGAGACCTGAGGAGGTAACAGACATAAGAGAGTCCATAGAGGGCCCTAATGTGGAGGTTATCTATTCAACATTTGATGAGCTTCCAGAGCATCATAAGAGAGTGTCAGAGATGGTCATTGAGAGAGCAAAGAGACTTGTGGAGTCCAAGAAGGATGTCGTGATCCTGCTCGACAGTATCACACGTCTGGCAAGAGCGTATAACCTCACGGTCGCTCCTAGCGGAAGAACTCTGTCAGGTGGTCTTGATCCTGCAGCGCTTCACATGCCAAAGAGATTCTTTGGTGCCGCCAGAAACATGCGTGAGGGAGGAAGCCTTACGATCCTTGCCACAGCGCTGGTCGACACGGGCAGCAAGATGGATGACGTTGTATTTGAGGAGTTCAAGGGAACCGGTAACATGGAGCTTGTGCTTGACAGAAAGCTCTCAGAGAAGAGGATATTCCCTGCCATAGATATAGCAAAATCCGGCACCAGAAGAGATGATCTTCTTCTCAACAAGGAAGAGCAGGAGGTTGTCACAGCCATTCACAAGGAGCTCATGGGAAGTAAATCAGAGGATATTCTTGAGGATGTCAGAAAGCTGTTTGTTCGTACCAGAAACAACAAAGAATTTATCCACTATGTAAAGCAGTCACTTCTCAGAAAATAACAGCAGGATTGTTGAGATGATTTTGTCAAAAAAATCAAAAAACTGCTTGCATTGTACTGGTCACTATGTTAGAATACAGAAGTTGTGTTATGAAGAACCCTGGCTTTATGCCTGTTCTCATATATAAATATATATGTAAAGAGGTGAAAAAGAATGCGTAAAGGAATACATCCAGATTACTATCAGGCAAAGGTTGTATGTAACTGTGGTAACGAGTTCGTTACAGGATCAACAAAGGAAGAGATTCACGTAGAAATTTGCTCAAAGTGTCATTCATTCTACACAGGTCAGCAGAAGGCAATCAAAGCACGTGGTAGAATTGATATGTTTAATAAGAAGTATGGCGTTCAGGCCAACTAATAAAAACGTTGATAGCTTGAGGTTATTTTACAATAATCTCAAGCTGTTTTTTTATTATCCAGTTAAATATACCGATAGGAGATTGGCGTGAAGAGAGTAAGAATAGGCGGTCAGGCTGTCATGGAAGGTGTCATGATGAAAAATGGCGACAGATATGCGGTGGCAGTCAGAAAACCGGATAAAGATATAGAAGTGAAAGTTGTGGATTATGTGTCCATGGCATCGAGAAGTGTATTTTTCAGAGTTCCTATAATCAGGGGAGTTGTCAATTTCGTGGAATCCCTCGTGATAGGAGTGAAGACCCTCACATACTCAGCATCGTTTTACGATGACGAGGAGCCTGAGAAGGCGGAGAAAGAGAAAAAAGAAAAGAAAAAAGAGAGGACACCTGAGCAGCAGAAAAGAGCGGACGATGCGGCGATGATAGGTACAGTGTTATTTTCACTTGTATTTGCCATCGCGTTATTCATGATGCTTCCTGCATTTATCGGGGAACTCATAGACAAGGTTATAGATAACAGGATTATCATGTCTGCCATAGAGGGAGTTATAAGACTTGGAATATTCCTGGGATATGTGGCACTTATATCGCTTATGAAGGATATACAGAGAGTGTTCATGTACCATGGGGCAGAGCACAAGACGATCAACTGTTTTGAGGCTGGGGTGCCACTGACTCCGGAGAACGTGAAGAAGTATTCAAGATATCATAAGAGATGCGGAACAAGCTTTCTGTTCATCGTAATGATAATAAGCATAATTGTTTTCATGTTTATAAGCGCAGATACGGCATGGCTCAGACTTGTCATAAGACTGCTGCTGGTTCCGGTAATCGCCGGTATATCATACGAATTTATAATGTTTGCTGGCAAGAGTGATTCAAAGCTTGCAAATGCGCTGTCAGTTCCGGGAATGTGGGTTCAGAGACTCACCACAAGGGAGCCGGATCTTGACATGATAGCAGTTGCGATAAAGTCCGTGGAGGCAGTTATAGACTGGGAGGCATACCAGGACGCCATGCACAAGGGCGAGATAGAAGATTAAAGGATTTCGATAGAGATGAAGCTGTGTGAACTTTTGAGAATGGGACGGGACAGGCTGGAGAAAAGTGATGTTCCTGATGCGGATATAGACGCTGATATATTGTGGCAGTACCTGTCGGGTATGAACCGTATGGATATGATCATGGCCAGAGAAGATGACGTGGATGATGATAAATCGGAAGCCTACATGAAGCTCATAGAAAAGAGGAGCACAAGGATTCCGCTTCAGTATATCACAGGTGAGCAGAATTTCATGGGATATGATTTTGATACCGCAGAAGATGTGCTCATTCCAAGGATGGATACAGAGACTCTTGTTGAGACGGCATTGAAGCTTGTAAAGGACGCTAACCATAACGTTGATGTTCTGGACATGTGCTGCGGTTCGGGCTGCATAGGAGTATCGTTTGGACTCTGGAATAAGAACAGCAGGATCGTACTTGCCGATGTATCTGAGGCAGCGATCGGTCTTGCAAGGAGAAATGTAGCAAAACTGTGTGCAGGGGATGATAGATTTGAAGTGGTCAGGACGGATCTCTTTGAGCAGATATCCGGGAAATATGACCTCATACTGTCGAATCCTCCATATATAAGAAGTGATGTCATAGAGACACTCATGCCGGAGGTCAGGGAGCATGAACCACATCTGGCACTTGACGGAACGGCGGATGGATTGTATTTTTATAGAATAATAGCCGATAAGGCGAGAGAATATATAAAGGATGAAGGATATGTTGTATTCGAGATTGGCAATGATCAGGCAGAAGATGTACAGTACCTCCTTGTAGATTCAGGTTATGACGATATACATGTTGTACAGGATCTGAGTGGTAATGACCGGGTGGTGTACGGCAGATATGACAGAGAAGATAACCGGTAGATTTAACGCTGCAGGAGACAGCGTGACAGAATGAATATAGAGAGGTATAGATATGTTTGACAGATTAGAAGAACTTGTAGATAAGCTTGATACGATAAATAATCAGCTCACCGATCCTGATGTTGTGTCAGATCAGAACAAATTCAGAAAGCTCATGAAGGAGCAGAGCGATCTCTCACCTATAGTTGAGAAGTACCATGAGTACAAGGATGCAAAGACTACCATAGAGGACAGTCTTGAGATTCTTGAGGAGGAGAGCGACGAGGAGCTCCGCGAGATGGCAAAGGAAGAGATGAATGAGGCAAAGGCGAATCTCGAGACCATAGAGCAGGAACTCAAGATTCTTCTGCTTCCAAAGGATCCTAACGATTCCAAGAACGTAATCGTGGAGATCCGCGCCGGTGCAGGCGGAGATGAGGCTGCTCTGTTCGCATATGAGGTGTACAGAATGTACCAGAAATATGTCGACCAGTTCAAGTGGAAGGTTGAACTTATGAGTGTCAACGAGAACGGTATCGGAGGATTCAAGGAGGCTGTGTTCATGATCACCGGAGACGGTGCGTACTCCAAGATGAAGTACGAGAGTGGTGTACACAGAGTACAGCGTATACCTAAGACAGAGTCAGGCGGAAGAATCCATACATCGACCATAACAGTTGCGGTTATGCCTGAGGCTGAGGAAGTTGATGTAGAGATAAATGAGAATGATATAAGGATAGATGTAATGCGAGCATCCGGAAACGGTGGACAGTGTGTCAATACAACCGATTCGGCAGTACGTCTTACACATATACCTACAGGAATAGTGATCTACAGCCAGACAGAGAAATCACAGCTCCAGAACAAGGCAAAGGCATTTGCCCTTCTGAGATCAAAGCTGTACGACATGGAGCTCCAGAAGCAGCATGACGCAGAGGCTGCGGACAGAAGAAGCCAGATAGGAACAGGAGACAGATCAGAGAAGATCAGAACATACAATTTCCCTGAGGGAAGAGTTACAGATCACAGGATCAAGCTCACATTATACAAGCTTGACCAGATCATGAACGGAGATCTGAATGAACTTATAGACAGTCTTATAGCGGCTGACCAGACAGCAAAGCTGGCACAGGTGAATGAGGAGGAATAATATGGCAGCGTGGAGTGACAATATAAGAAAAGTAGAACCTTATGTTCCGGGTGAACAGCCTAAGGATACAGATGTGATAAAGTTAAATACGAATGAGAATCCGTACGGCCCGTCACAGAGAGTGAAGAATGCAATGATGGATATTGATACACTCAGATTATATCCGGATCCAACAGCATCGGCACTTGTCGATGTGCTTGCAGAGTATCACGGAGTTGATCCTTCACAGGTATTTGTGGGAGTGGGTTCGGATGATGTGCTTGCCATGTCGTTTCTTACATTTTTCAACTCTGACAAACCAATATTGTTCCCTGACATTACATATTCCTTCTATGATGTGTGGGCAGAGCTTTTCAGTATCCCTTACGAGAGACCGGCACTTGACGAAAACTTCAGGCTGGTGAAGGAGAGTTACTACAGAGAGAACGGGGGAATCGTATTCCCTAATCCAAATGCCCCTACAGGAATATACGAGGACATAAAGAATGTGGAGGATATAGTCAGCCACAACAAAGATTCGATAGTCATAGTAGACGAGGCGTATATAGATTTCGGCGGCGAGTCGGCACTTGGTCTTATAGACAAATATGACAATCTTGTGGTTGTAAGAACGTTCTCAAAGTCGAGATCCATGGCGGGACTCAGGATAGGATATGCAATAAGCAACCCGGTTCTGATAAAGGCCCTCAATGACGTAAAGTATTCATACAACTCATATACAATGAACAGACCATCACTGGTAATGGGAACAGAGTCAGTTAAGGACGATGAGTATTTTAAGGAGACTGTTTCAAAGGTGGTCGCCACGAGAGAGAGATTCGTGGAAGCTATAAAGCCACTTGATTTTACATGTCTTCCTTCGTCTGCAAACTTTGTATTTGCAACGCATAAGGATATTCCGGCAAAGGAGATATTCCAGGCTGCGAAGGATGCCCATATATATGTCAGATATTTTGACAAACCACGTATAGACAATTATCTGAGGATATCCATTGGTACGGATGAAGAGATGGATAAATTCACAGAGTTCCTTACAAATTATATACAGGAGAGATAATAAACAGACCGCTGTGCCAAAGGCATGGCGGTTTTTTCTTGATATGGCGGCAACAACTGTGCCAGGATTCCACTATAAAGCGCAGGATTCCACTATAAAGCGCACCAAAACTATTGAATTTGGCAGAGTTTTTCTATAGAATTCACCCATGAAATATTTCAGGAAAAAATATCGGGACGTTTCGTTTGATTTTGTTTGTAAAAGGAGAATTGAATGAATTTTGATGAATTTATAGCCAGAGTAGTGGATGAAATGAGAAGCAGACTTCTCAGACAGGGAGATGGATCAGACATCCGGGTCAATAAGGTTTTGAAGAATAATGGGGTGGAGCTCACTGCGATGAATGTGTGCAAGAGCTCTGAAGAGGTGTGTCCTACGATATATCTTGATCCGTTTTACAGGGATTATGAGCAGGGGATGGATTTTGATGTTGTCATGGAAGATATATGCAGGCTCAGAGAGGCGAACTGCAGGTGCAGGAAGCTTGATATACGCGATGTGGTGGATGAGACGAAGGTTATGGACAACATAATAGTGCGGCTTGTCAACAGGGAGCGAAATAGCCGGCTGCTTGAGAGTGCACCATTTATAGAGTTTAATGATCTTGCGATAACTTTCAGAAGGGTGCTGAGTCTGGATAACGACGGCCTGGCAACCACGATAGTCAACAATAATGATGTGAAGAGGTGGAGAGTCAGTCTGGATACATTGTATAAGAATGCACTTAAGAACACCCAGAGAATGTTTCCGTGTGTAAGGCAGAACCTTTTTGATGCGCTGAAGGGCAGATATGAAGGGATAGATTTCGATGACGACTGTGACAATGTGGACGAACTGTACATGTTGTCAAACACGCACGGTATCAATGGGGCCACGGCCGTACTGTATGATGGAATGCTTGAGGAGTGTGCGAATATGGTGGGTGATGACATATATATCCTGCCATCCAGTGTGCATGAGCTGCTGTTTATCAGGGCAAGTGCGGATTACACAGAGGATTATTACAAGGATCTCATAAGAGAGGCGAACAAGGTAACAGTGCCTGCCATGGATTATCTGTCTGACAGTCTGTATATGTACAGCAGGGAAAAAGGAAAACTCTTGATAGTCTAAAATGTTGACAAAATATATCCCATGACATAGAATAAAACCAGTGTTCTAAGGGCAAAAATTATGTTTAATGGGAGGAACAGACATTGGAGGATAGTTATATTTCGTGCAGAGATAAAATTGTCGCTTCAGCTATCGAACTAATTGGAGATTTGGGATTACATGCTCTTACACCGAAGAACCTTGCACGAAAGCAGAATATATCTGATACGCTGATATATAAGTATTTTGGGGGTATAGATGAGGTACTTATAGCGGTTGTGAACGAATATGCGGCATTTGATGTCAATATCCAGAGGACTGTTGAGAGACTTGACGGGACATACCTGGATAAGATCAAGTATTATGCAGATACATATGCAACATATTATGATAACTATATTGGTATGGGTGCGATAATGCTGCATTATGAAGAATTGCTTCACATGTCAGAGACGAGAGAGATCATCTCTGAGTGTATGTTGAAGCGTAATGATTTTGTGTGCACATTATTTCAGAGTGCGATTGACAGCAAGGAGATACGAGCGGTTTTCTCACCGAAGGAACTTACGCTCATGTTCAACGGAATTTTTACAGAGGGATTGCTTGAACGGAGAAACCAATACTCAAGGAAGAGTTTCAGGGTTGAGATCAAGGAGATGCTCAGTCATCTTGAGAAAGTACTTAGGTTGTAAAATTAGGGAGGAATTGTCATGAAGATATTAATAGCTGAGGATGATGTTGCAAATGCAAAATTTTTATCCAAGTATTTGAGTAAGTTTGGTGATGTGGTCATAACACCTGATGGAATCGCAGCGGTTGATGAATTTGTAAATGCTCTTGAGAAGGGCGAACTGTTCGAGCTAGTGTGTCTTGATATCATGATGCCAAAGATAGATGGGTATAAAGTTCTGGCATCCATAAGAAGTGCAGAGAGAAAGCACGGAGTGTCAAGGATGCTCAGATCGAAGGTCATAATGACCAGCGCACTTGACGAGGCAAGCTTTGACAGCAATCTCGCCAGCGATGATTATGATGATTACATATGTAAGCCGATTGATATCATGAAGTTTAATGACATGCTGAAGAAACTGGACATTATCAAGTAGATGATATGATATTGATACATGCGAAGCCCGTTATTGTAAGATATCGGGCTTCGAAGTGTCTTATGACACTGAATATTAGATGGCAGGGACATAAAGATGGATTTATTTGAGTATATGAGGGAGAATTTCTCGGAAGATGATTCTCCTCTGGCAAAAAGAATGAGACCGACCAGCCTTGATGACGTGGTTGGCCAGGAACATATTATAGGCAAGGACAAGCTTCTGTACAGGGCGATAAAAGCGGATAAGATAAGTTCGCTTATATTTTATGGCCCTCCGGGAACCGGCAAGACTACGCTTGCCATGGTCATAGCCAATACAACCAAGGCGGAGTTCAGACAGCTCAACGCCACAACGGCGGGCAAGAAGGACATGGAAAAGGTTGTGGAAGAGGCGAAGAATACCAAGGCTATGTATGGCAGACGGACTATACTGTTCATCGATGAGATCCACAGATTCAACAAGTCACAG
This sequence comes from Coprococcus sp. OM06-34AC, assembly GCF_003462545.1. Classification (NCBI taxonomy): domain Bacteria; kingdom Bacillati; phylum Bacillota; class Clostridia; order Lachnospirales; family Lachnospiraceae; genus Coprococcus; species Coprococcus sp. OM06-34AC. The sequence continues at coordinate 251,304 of NZ_QTZF01000001.1, read as the reverse complement.
CAGGATTATCTCCTGCCATTTGTTGAGGATGGAACGGTGGTGCTCATAGGAGCGACCACGGAGAATCCTTATTTTGAGGTTAACGGAGCTCTCATATCCAGATCTCATATATTTCAGCTCAATCCATTGTCCAGGGAGGACATCAAGAAGCTCATCCACAAGGCAGTGTACTCAGAAAATGGCATGGGTGCATTTGATGCAGACATTGATGAGGATGCCGAGGACTTCCTTGCAGACATGGCGTCGGGAGATGCGAGAAGTGCGTTAAATGCCATAGAGCTCGGAGTTCTGTCGACGGAGAGAAGCGAGGATGGCAGGATACACATAACGCTTGAAGTGGCGGAGGAATGTATCCAGAAGAGAGCTATAAGATATGACAAGGACGGAGATAATCATTATGATATAATATCCGCATTTATAAAGAGCATGCGTGGATCAGATCCTGATGCGGCAATATTCTACCTTGCAAAGATGCTTTACGGAGGTGAGGATATAAAGTTTATTGCCAGAAGGATCATGATATGTGCCAGTGAGGATGTGGGCAATGCTGATCCGAATGCTATCGTGGTGGCGTCGGCATGTGCACAGGCTGTGGAGAGAGTCGGAATGCCTGAGGCACAGATAATACTTGCCCATGCGGCTTCCTACGTTGCGTGTGCACCGAAGAGCAATTCTGTGGTGAATGCGATATTTGCGGCTATGGATGCGGTAAAGCATGAGGACACGGGTCAGGTTCCGGTGTATCTCAGAGATGCACATTACGGCGGTGCAGCAAAGCTTGGACACTCAGGATACAAATACGCTCATGATTATCCGAATAATTACGTTGAACAGCAGTATCTTCCTGATAAGATTGCAGGCAGGGTATTCTATGAGCCGTCGGACAATGGTTATGAGAGAGATATCAAGGCGTATTTTGATAAGATAAAGAAGAGAGATTGATATGGATATATTGAAGAGAATTGGAGCTATAGTGCTTGTACTTGTGCTCATCGGAATGTATGTTGCGACATTTATAATGGGAATAACCGGAAGTGATAATCTGATGGGTATGATATTCCTTGATGTGGTCATTCCTGTTGTGTGCTGGGGAATATGGCTCATCGCCAGGGTGCTCAGACGCAAGGGCGAAGATATGAGAGATCAGAACAAGTAGAACAGTACAAATATGTTGAAAAAAATTACATAATTTGATATACTCTTTAAAGTTCAAAAAAATACTTAAGAGGTAGATGAAATGAGTTTATTAAAAGAATGGCGTGATTACGCATACGGATTAGATGACAGAACACCTGAGGGAAAGGAATTCTGGGTTAGTTATTTCCAGGCAGAGAAGGGCGTATATGAGCAGCTTCTTGCTAATCCTCTTGCAGACCCTGTACATGGAACTGTAAAAGAGCTTGCTGAGAAGTACGGACTCACTATTCAGTATATGATCGGATTCCTCGACGGAATAGATGACAGTCTTGCAGAATCAAACAATCTTGATGATGTGACAGAGGACTCAGAGGTTAAGCTTCCTATAGATTATGAGAAGCTTTATATGAACATGGTTGAGTGCAATGCAGAGTGGCTCTACACTCTTCCTCAGTGGGATGGAATATTCTCCAAGGCAAAGAGAGACGAGCTCTACAAGATACAGAAGTCATCTAAGACTATCATCAAGGCACCAAAGGTTGGAAGAAACGATCCATGTCCATGTGGAAGCGGACTTAAGTACAAGAAGTGCTGCGGTAAGTAATGATATATATCATGCTGATATAACTGGCAGATATGAGAAGGCGGTTAAAGGGTAAACTTTTGACCGCCTTTTATATTTGCGTGAAAGGATATACAGATGGAATTTAATGAATCCCAGAAGAGAGCGGTGAGACACTGCGATGGGCCGATGCTGCTGCTAGCGGGGCCTGGTTCAGGTAAGACTACGGTCATCACCCACAGGATAAAATACATTACAGAAGAACATGGTGTGAGACCTGACAATATTCTGGTCATAACCTTCACGAAGGCTGCGGCAAATGAGATGAAGGGGCGGTTTCAGGAGCTGTGTCCGGGCGTCCGCGGGGTAACCTTTGGCACGTTTCACTCTGTATTTTTCTGGATGCTCAGAAATGCATATAATTACACAGCGGCGAATATCGTCACGGATTCAGAAAAGTATGGAGTCATAAGGGACAGCATAGACAGGCACGGCTTTAGGTATGACAGTCAGGAGGATTTTGCCAAGAATGTTGTCGGGGAGATAGGCAATGTCAAGAGCGGGAGAGTGAGTCTTGAGAACTATGAGAGCACAACGATGAAGCCTGAGGATTTCCGAGTTGTGTACGATGAGTATGAGAATTTCCTGAGAAGATGCGGGAAGATAGATTTTGACGATATGCTGGTGTTCACATATGAGCTATTGTCGGAGAGACCAGACATACTTAAGATGTGGCAGAACAAGTTTCGGTACATACTCATAGATGAGTTCCAGGATATAAATATGATCCAGTATGACATTGTGAAGCTGCTGGCCGGAGAGGACCAGAACGTATTTGCCGTGGGTGACGATGATCAGTCGGTGTATGGCTTCAGGGGGGCTGCTCCGGCTATAATGAAGAAGTTCCCGGGGGATTTCCATGGTACGGTCATAGAATACCTGAATGTCAATTACCGCTGCAGCTACGATATAGTTGAGTGCTCGAAGCGGATAATACAGAACAACCGGGACAGATATGAGAAGCAGCTCAGGTCGGCATTTGCCGCGGGACAGAGCGACAGAGTCCATATAGTTAAGACGGACAGCATGACGGAGCAGAATAAGAAGATTATAGACAGGATAGCAGAGCTTAACCGGGCTGGTATTCCATACCGTGAAATGGCGATCATATTCAGGACGAATACCGAGCCGAGGGCGCTGGCTTCAAAGCTCATGGAAAATGGCATACCATTTTTGATGAAGGATAACATACCAAATATCTTCACGCACTTCCTAGCTGAGAACATATTTGACTATATAAGGCTTGCAAGGGGCAGCAGGGACAGGAGAACGGTCCTCAGGATCATCAATAAGCCGAACAGGTATATAAGCAGGGATGCATTTGATTCGCCGGTGGTGAACTTTGAGGAGCTGAGGCAGAATTATAAGGATAAGTATAGGATAGTCAACAACATAAATGTCCTTGAGAACGATCTGGAGAGGATAAGCAGACTTGCACCGTACGCGGCTGTGAATTATATAAGGAAAGCGGTTGGACTGGATGCGTATGTGAGGGAATATGCTGAGTACAGGGGCGTGAGTGAGGATGATTATATTGATATCCTGGAGGAGATACAGGACAGTGCAAAAGACTTCCTGAGCTTCGACGGCTGGATGGAGTATATAGACGAATACACAAAACAGCTCAGAGAGCAGAGCAGGCAGGGCAGTGTGGCGGGTGATACAGTCACACTTTCGACTATGCACTGTTCAAAGGGACTTGAGTATTCATATGTATTCATAATGGATGCTGTTGAGGACATAACGCCTCATAAGAAATCGGTTGGAGATGGAAATATAGAGGAGGAACGCAGGTTGTTCTATGTGGCAGTCACGAGGGCTAAGTATGGACTGTATGTGTATGTTCCCCAGAAAATGTATGGAAGAAAAGCGGTGACCTCGAGATTTGTCCAGGAAATGCTTGTGGACAGGTCTCTGATAAAAACAGGAAACACCATAATCCACAAGCGGTATGGACGCGGAGTCATCACATATGTAGATGACAGAAAGCTGTGTGTCCACTTCGATGATATACATGAAACAAAGACGCTCAGCCTTGAATACACGATAAATAACGAGCTTATAGAAAACGCATAGATGTACGGATATTATTCCTCGTCATCTGAATTGAATTCCAGATCGTCCAGGATCTCGTCGAGGGCGTCAGCGACATCGTTGAACTCAGCCTCGTCGGTGATCTCGTCGAGGGTGACATCGTCTCCCTGCTCGCTGTATCTGTACACGATGATATCGGCATCCTCGTCATCTGCAGGAAGCAGAGCGGCATAAGAGATGTCATTTACCTCGAATTTGGCAATGATCTCACATGTGCAGGATGTTCCATCCTCGTATGTTATATCGATCATCTCGATATCCATTTCGTCGGTTTCGTTATTGTTTATATCTGACATATAGGTATCCTCCTGATTGTTTTATTCAGTTTATTCTAGTAAATAATTGGTGCTATGTCCAGTACAATTATAAAATGAAATTATTGACAAAGCCTGCACCCGCACATATACTAGACACAAAAGGCGAAGAACAGGAATTGTAGTATTTAATACAATCAGAGTGGAACCGCGGAGATAATACTTCGTCTCTATATGCATATCATATGTATATTGGGACGAAGTTTTTTGTTTGCTTACAGATATATTATCGACCAATATAGAAAGGACATTATATTTATGAAGATTTTAAACACGCTCACAAGAAGAAAAGAAGAGTTTGTGCCTATCAACGAGGGTAAGGTGGGAATATATGTATGTGGTCCTACTGTATATGATTATATCCATATAGGAAATGCCAGACCAATGATAGTATTTGATACGCTCAGAAGATATCTGGAGTACAAGGGCTATGATGTCAATTATGTATCGAATTTTACTGATGTCGATGACAAGATCATAAAGCGTGCAAATGAGGAGGGGGTGGATGCCAGCGTTATATCAGAGAGATATATCGCAGAGGTCAAGAAGGATATGGCGGCTCTCAATGTGCGTGAGGCGACAACACATCCAAAGGCAACAGAAGAGATACCGGATATGATTGAGATGGTAAAGACTCTTATAGAGAAGGGATACGCTTACGAGGTGAATGGAACCGTATACTTCAGAACCAGAAAGTTCAAGGACTACGGCAAGCTGTCCAAGAAAAATATCGATGACCTCCGTTCAGGTAACAGAGACCTTCTTGTATCAGGTGTTGATGAGAAAGAGGATCCGCTTGATTTCGTTCTCTGGAAGCCAAAGAAGGAGGGCGAGCCATCATGGCCATCACCATGGGGCGATGGAAGACCAGGCTGGCATCTTGAGTGCTCGGTTATGTCCAAGAAATATATCGGAGATGTAATAGATATACATGCGGGTGGAGAGGATCTTATATTCCCACACCATGAGAACGAGATAGCACAGAGTGAGGCTGCAAATGGCACAGAGTTCGCAAGATACTGGATGCACAACGGCTTCCTCAAGATCAACAATGAGAAGATGTCCAAGTCACTTGGCAACTTCTTCACAGTCAGAGAGATAGCAGAGAAGTACCCTCTTCAGGTCATCAGATTCTTCATGCTGTCAGCCCATTATAGAAGTCCGCTCAACTTCTCAGCAGACCTTGTTGAGGCTTCAAAGAACGGCCTTGAGAGAATCCTTACAGCAGTTGACAGACTGAAGTCTATAAGCGGAACAGAAGGAGAAGTAGATAAGGCAGTTGCAGACGAGATGGATGCATTTGTGAAGAAATACGAGGCAGCCATGGATGACGACCTCAACACTGCAGATGCGATCTCAGTTATATTTGAGCTCGTAAAATATGCAAATGTAAATGTGACAGAGGATTCAACAAAGTCTACTGTGAAGCTTGTGCTCAATACAGTGACAAAGCTCTGCGACATACTTGGAATCATCACAGAGAAGAAGGAAGAGATACTTGATTCAGATATAGAGGCTCTTATTGAAGAGAGACAGGCTGCAAGAAGGGCAAAGAACTTTGCTAGGGCAGATGAGATCCGTGACCAGCTCAGTGATATGGGAATTATCCTTGAGGATACCAGAGAGGGCGTAAAATGGAAAAGAGCATAGACAGTTACTTTACTGAGATACTCGGGGTGACATACACTAATCCAAGGGAGTATTCACCGCTTTCACTTGCATATATAGGTGACAGCGTGTTTGATCTTCTCATAAAGACCCTTGCTGTCACAAAGGATAACAAGCAGGCATACAAATACCACAAAGAGGTGAGCCAGCTTGTGAAGGCGGAGGCTCAGGCGGGATATATAATGTATCTTCTGGACAACGGACTGCTCACAGAGGAGGAAGAGTGGATATACAAGAGAGGCAGGAACACCAAGACTCATTCAACAGCCAAGAATGCGACTGTGGGACAGTACCGAATGGCAACGGGCTTTGAGTGCCTTATAGGCTTTCTGTATCTTGATAAGCAGTATGACAGGATGTTTGAGATCACGAGGATCATACTGAACCATGATCCAGTTGAAACGGACAGGGCAGAACAGCAGCACAAGGATCCGGGCAAAGCAGCACAGGAAGATACAATAGAGGATACCTCAACACTTGAAAAGAGTACAGAGAGTACAGATGGAGAAAAAGATGCAGAATAGAGAATTTGAGAATAACATTAAGACAGAGAGCGATGAGGAAGCATTTGTCATAGAGGGAAGAAATGCAGTCCTCGAGGCTTTCAGATCAGGCAAGACCATAGATAAGCTGTATGTCCTTGACGGATGCAGGGATGGGATCGTGAACAGCATAGTCAGGGAGGCGAAGAAGCAGGATACAGTGATAAACTACCTCTCAAAGGAAAAGTTAAACCAGATGTCACAGGCTGGCAAGCATCAGGGAGTGATTGCACATGCAGCGGCATATAAGTACGCAGAGATAGAGGATATGTTTGCACTGGCTGAGAGCAGAGGAGAGGATCCATTTTTCTTCATACTTGATGAGATAGAGGATCCACACAATCTTGGTGCGATCATCAGAACAGCGAATCTCTGTGGTGCCCACGGTGTAATCATACCTAAGAGGCGTGCAGTCGGAATCACAGCTACAGTTGTAAAGGCATCAGCGGGAGCTATCAATTATACACCTGTTGCAAAGGTGACAAATATCAGCAAGACCATAGAGGAGCTGAAAGATAGAGGCATGTGGTTCGCCTGTGCGGATATGGACGGAGAACTCATGTACAAGTGTAACCTCACAGGTTCCCTTGGACTTGTCATAGGTAATGAGGGAAGCGGCGTCAGCAGACTGGTCAAGGAGAAGTGTGATTATGTCGTATCTGTTCCTATGAAGGGAGACATAGACTCACTCAACGCGTCAGTTGCTGCCGGAGTTCTGGCTTATGAGGTCGTAAGACAGAGGATGAACAAGTAAAGGTAGAGTATATGTATTCGGAATTATCAGATAATGAACTGCTGGAGCTTATAAATGAACAAAAGGATAACGATGCTATGGAGACACTTATCAAGCGCTATGGCCCAATGATAACGGGACAGAGCAGAAGCCTTTATATCATAGGTGCTGATGAGGAGGATCTTATACAGGAGGGCATGATCGGACTGGTCAAGGCTGTGAATAATTACAGACCTGACAAGGGCGCGACATTCAAGACCTTTGCGTTCATGTGCGTGAGAAGGCAGCTCATTACCGCGGTGAACAATTCAAACAACAAGAAAAACGGACCGTTGAACTACTATATATCGATCTATGGCGATGGCGGGGGAGATTACTCCAGCCCGCTTGATGAGATAGATTCGGGTGTCATAACTAATCCTGAGGATATCATGATGGCGAAGCTGCGTGAGTCAGATCTTATAAAGCTCATCGACAGTAAGCTTTCTAAGTTTGAGAAGCATGTTCTTGACGAATATCTAACAGGCGCTTCTTATGAAGTGATAGGGGAGAGACTCTGCAAACCGGCAAAATCCATAGACAATGCGGTTCAGAGGATCAGAGCTAAGCTCAGGGATGTGTAATTAGAATAATAAAATTTTAAGTTGTTTAATCAAAGACAGGAAGCGGCATAGTGCCGCTTCCTTTTTTGCAAAAAATTAGCTAATCATCGGATTAAGGAGTGGTGACATGAGAGCGGAGAGCAAAGCTAAAAAAGGTAACGATGTCATGAGTGAGTGGAATAAGAAGTGGGCTGATGGAATATATGAAGCTGAGACTGCGGGCGGAAAGTAAGTGATCCGGTCTGCGGTGGATAAAAATAAAGCCGCTCAGGGCGGCGTAAATACGGACAAAAAAATAAAAGCTACTAACGGGAGTCGGACCCGTGACCTCAACATTACCAATGTTGCGCTCTACCACCTGAGCTATAGTAGCTTGCTTTTCAAAAGCAATAATAACTATAACAAAATGGACATCAAAAATCAAGTAAAATATTTACATTTGTGCGAAAAATAATGACAAATCAAAAGATAATTGTGGTACAAGCAGTAAAAGTATGGTAAACTAACTGTAATCGTGTGCAAATTCGGTTGCAGACATTTAGAATTATCAAAAAAAGCGGGAGGCAGTTTGGAAATGGCTGAAGAGATGACAGGTAAGAATTTCATTGAACAGATAATTGAGAAAGATATCGCAGAGGGTAAGGTGCCGAAGATCGTTACCAGATTCCCACCAGAGCCAAATGGATATTTACATATAGGACATGCCAAGTCAATACTTTTGAATTACGGACTGGCACAGCAGTATGGCGGACAGTTTAATCTCAGATTTGACGATACCAACCCTACAAAGGAGAAGACAGAGTTCGTAGAGTCAATACTTGCAGATGTCAAGTGGCTGGGAGCAGACTTTGGAGACAGAGTGTTCTTTGCATCAAATTACTTTGACCAGATGTACGAGGCTGCCATAAAGCTCATCAAGAAGGGCAAGGCATATGTGTGTGACCTCACAGCAGATGAAATCAGAGAGTACAGAGGAACTCTCACTGAGCCGGGCAAGAACAGCCCATACAGAGACAGAAGCATAGAGGAGAATCTTGATCTATTCGAGAGAATGAAGAACGGTGAGTTCCCTGACGGAAGTAAGGTACTCCGTGCAAAGATAGATATGGCAAGCCCTAACATCAACATGAGAGATCCTATTATCTACAGAATAGCGAGAATGAACCACCACAACACAGGTGACAAGTGGTGCATTTACCCTATGTATGACTTTGCACATCCTATCGAGGATGCCATCGAGGGTGTTACACATTCTATATGTACACTTGAGTTTGAGGATCACAGACCTCTGTATGACTGGGTGGTTATGGAGCTCGGTTACAAGGATTCACCTGAGGGCACACCAAAGCAGATAGAGTTCGCAAAGCTTTACCTGACAAATGTCATAACAGGTAAGAGATACATCAAGAAGCTTGTCGAGGACGGAATAGTAGACGGATGGGATGACCCACGTCTTGTAAGTATTGCAGCCCTCAGAAGAAGAGGCTTCACACCATCAGCTATTAAGAAGTTCATGGAGCTGGTTGGAATATCCAAGAGCCAGTCGTCTGTTGATTACGCTATGCTTGAGTATTGCGTGAGAGACGATCTGAAGCTCACAGCCAAGAGATACATGGCAGTTGTTGATCCTGTAAAGCTTGTCATCGACAACTATCCTGAGGATCAGGTTGAGTACCTCGATGTCGAGAACAATCAGGAGAACGAGGAGCTCGGAAGCAGAAAGGTAGCATTCAGCAAGTATCTGTATATAGAGAGAGAGGACTTCATGGAGGAGCCTCCTAAGAAGTATTTCAGACTGTTCCCTGGCAACGAGGTTCGTCTTAAGAATGCATATTTCGTAAAGTGCGTGGGATTTGAGAAGGACGAGGACGGCAATGTCACAACAGTACATTGTACATATGACCCAGAGACAAGAAGCGGTTCAGGCTTTGAGGGACGCAAGGTCAAGGGAACCATTCACTGGGTATCGGCAGAGAGCGCAATAGATGCAGAGGTTCGTCTGTATGAGAATATCATCGATGAGGAGAAGGGGAAGCTCAACGACGATGGTACATTGAATCTCAATCCAAACTCACTTGTTATCAAACAGGGATGTAAGCTTGAGAAGGCATTTGAGGAGGCTCAGCCGGGAGAGGCATTCCAGTTCCTGAGAAATGGTTTCTTCTGTGTTGACTCAAAGGATTCTACAGCGGAGCATCCTGTATACAACAGGATCGTGTCACTCAAGAGTTCTTACAAGCCGGGCAAGTAATTACCGGGGATGCGTTTATAATTTATGATGTGGGGATTGGCGCTTATCCTGTGGGGGGATATGCGTACATCAAAATAGGTGATTGGAAACAAAAATATGAAAGATGAGAGTAAGAAGGTATACATACTTTTGTCAAAGACAAAAACAGTTCTTTCAAATCTCATAAAGCTTATGACCAGAGAGCCGTATTGTCACACATCTCTGGCACTGGACATAAGTCTTGATGAGATGTACAGTTTTGCAAGGAAAGGTGTATACAATCCATTTAACAGTGGATTTATCAGTGAGAACATAGAAAAGGGAATATTTGGAAAGCACAAGGGAACCAGATGCGCTGTGTATGAGCTGAAGGTCACGAGTAAGCAGTATGACAGGATACAGCAGGAGCTCGCCAGATTCAAGAAGCATCCGGACAGATACGGATATAACTTCATGGGTGTATTCAGCGTATTTTTCCATCTTGCGTATGAGAGGGAATACAATTTCTTCTGTTCACAGTTCGTGGCATCGGTGTTGAAAAATGCCGGTGTGGATATATTCCACAAGAAACCGGGACTTGTCAAGCCGGGGGATTTCAGAAGGTGCCCTGAGCTCAGACCGATATTTACCGGGCTTCTCACAGAATACAGAGCATATCTCCATGAGAGAATGAGACAGGCTCATGGCATAGAGAACACAGGCAGCAGGCCTGGCATGATAAAGCCGGCGCTTCCGGATGGTCTCATTGCATGGAGAGTCAGTTAAAATAAGCCGCTTTACAGATATGTAAGGCGGCTTTTATTTATTGTCATGTGTTTATTATTCTACAAATGTGTGGCCAATCTTGATGATCCCTCTCGGGAGGGCGTCCTTGGAATTCTTCCATGGCTCGTTCTTGTATCTGTAGTCAAACTTGTCTATGAACCAGCTCAGGTCACCATTGACACGTTCCATATTGTCAAAGTATACCTTGTTGAGGATTTCGATGAACTGCGCATACTGTTCCTTGCTCAGTTTGTTCTGGCCTGTCTTGTATAGTATTCCGTAGTGATATGTACAGAAGCCTTTGCTCGTAGCAAATTTGTCCCTGAACTCGGAATCTCTTTTCCACATATGGAAGATAGTGTCTACATAGCGTACGAACATGTCATCCATACGTCCACAAATGAAGCAGCTTTTCTCCATATTCTCTATATAATCGACAACAGGTGCATTGGGTGTGTTCTTGCCGAACAGACCGGCTTTGGCGGCGGGACCTTTGGCAGCCAGCGCCCTCATATCTTGTATAGTCTTATTCATATGGGTGTTCATCATGAGTGCCAGACCCAGACGATTCTTTTCCTGATAGAGCATTCTCAGATGATGACTGCAAAAACCAAGCTTGTCAGTCATGGCACGGTTGTCGTCCTCCATGTAGCTTGGCCCCATCGTATATTCAATTGCATTTCGTTCAAGATCCTTCTGCATCTGGCACATAGGGCATTCGCAGCCGCTGTCAAATGCATCGTTTACTGGTATAGTGTATATCTGTTCAGCCATAGATCCTCCTGTTTGTGATAGTGTCAGTTTTTGCCACACTGCTTATGTGACATTGAAAATAATATACAGGTATTATACAATAGCCTGGAGAAATTTATAAGACAAAAAGCACAATTATACAAATATGAAATGGCAGGTGTACGGAAGATGAATGTAAGTTGTGATGGCAATATAGTTACGGTAGACGGAGTGAAGGATTTCAGACTTTCTCAGATACTTGAGTGTGGTCAGTGCTTTCATTTTGACAAGCTTGATGATGAAGTGTATGAGGTCATAGCATTTGGCAGGGCTGTGAAGATGGAACAGTCAGGCGGCGTGCTCAGGATATATGGTTCATCCATGGAAGACTATGAAGGAATATGGCGCCCTTATCTGGATATGGACAATGATTACGGCCTCATCAAGGAGAGTGTCATAAAGGCGGACAGCGCACTTCAGACGGCTGTGAATGAGAAGGATGGAATACGAATACTCAATCAGGACTTCTTTGAGACGCTTATATCATTTATCATATCCCAGAACAAGAATATCCCTCAGATAAAACAGTGTGTAAAAAATATATCGCATAGATTTGGTGATGAGGTCATAGGATATAATGGCGAGGCATTTTATGTGTTTCCTGATGTAGACAGACTTCATGAGGTCACAGAGGATGAGCTCAGGGAGTGCAAGGTCGGATTCCGTGCTCCATACATAATGAATGCGACGGAGGCGGTGTACTCGGGAAATGTCACAAAGGAGAAGCTTGATGCACTTGACATAGAACATGCAAGGGAACTTCTCATGACGATCAAGGGAGTAGGGGAGAAGGTTGCAAACTGTGTCCTGCTCTTTGGACTTGGAAGACGTGAGGCTTTCCCTGTGGATGTGTGGATGAAGAGGATCATGGAGAGCATGTACTTTGATGGCAAGGACACAAAAAAGCCGGAGATAGAGGCATTTGCCGTGAAAAAGTTCGGAAATCTCGGGGGATATGCGCAGCAGTATCTGTTTGACTATGCAAGAACGAATCTTTTTAAGTGATATGTATTACGGTAGATGACAGACATATTTTTATATATTTTTTAGAAAATAAGGGTTGATTTTTTTATAGAAATGGATAGAATATAAAACAGTGTTAGCACTCACATAAATTGAGTGCTAAAAACAAGAATCAGAAATATAATAAAAATAAATCAGGAGGTATATATCATGAAGTTAAGACCACTTGGAGACAGAGTAGTATTAAAGCAGTCAGTAGCAGAGGAGACAACAAAGTCAGGAATCGTATTACCAGGCCAGGCAAAGGAGAAGCCACAGTATGCAGAGGTTGTAGAGGTTGGCCCTGGAGCAGTTGTTGATGGCAAGCTGGTTCCTATGGACGTTAAGGTTGGAGATACAGTTATATATCAGAAGTTCGCTGGTTCAGAGGTTAAGCTTGACGACGAAGAGTACATAGTTATCAAGCAGGACAGCATCCTTGCAATCGTTGAGAAGTAAAAGCCATATATCCAGACAGCGTGAGCTGCGGGAGACATATGCGGATGATATATGGATAATATATGTAATATAACATGGAGGTAGATAGAAATGGCAAAGGAAATTAAGTACGGTGCTGAGGCTAGAAAGGCACTTGAGGCAGGAGTTAATCAGTTAGCAGATACAGTAAGAGTTACACTTGGACCTAAAGGAAGAAACGTTGTACTTGCAAAGTCATACGGTTCACCACTCATCACAAATGATGGTGTTACAATAGCAAAGGACATAGAGCTTGAGGATGCATTTGAGAACATGGGTGCTCAGATCGTCAAGGAAGTTGCAACAAAGACAAACGATGTTGCAGGTGATGGTACTACAACAGCTACAGTTCTTGCACAGGCTATGATCAATGAAGGAATGAAGAATCTGGCAGCAGGTGCTAATCCTATCGTTCTCAGAAAGGGAATGAAGAAGGCTTGCGACAAGGCAGTTGAGGCTATTCTTGATATGAGTGAGACTATCAGCGGAAAGGATCAGATCGCAAGAGTTGCATCTATCTCAGCTGGTGACGATGAGGTTGGACAGATGGTTGCCGACGCTATGGAGAAAGTGTCAAAGGATGGAGTCATCACAATCGAAGAGTCAAAGTCAATGAAGACAGAGCTCGACCTTGTAGAAGGTATGCAGTTCGACAGAGGTTATATTTCAGCTTACATGGCAACAGATATGGAGAAGATGGTTGCAGAGCTTGATAACCCATATATACTTATTACAGATAAGAAGATCTCAAATATTCAGGAGATCCTTCCACTTCTTGAGCAGATCGTTCAGAGCGGTTCAAAGCTACTGATCATCGCTGAGGATATCGAGGGCGAGGCTCTCACAACACTTATCGTCAACAAGCTGCGTGGTACATTCCAGGTAGTAGCTGTAAAGGCTCCTGGTTATGGCGACAGAAGAAAAGAGATGCTTCAGGATATCGCTATTCTTACAGGCGGTAAGGTTATATCTGAGGAGCTTGGATACGAGCTCAAGGATGCTACTCTTGATGACCTTGGCCGTGCAAAGAGCGCTAAGATCACAAAGGAGAACACAGTTATCGTTGACGGCATGGGCGCTAAGGAAGATATCGCAGGCCGTGTAAATGTCATCAAGGCTCAGCTTGAGGAGACAACATCAGAGTTCGACAAGGAGAAGCTTCAGGAGAGACTTGCAAAGCTTGCCGGTGGTGTTGCAGTTATCAGAGTTGGTGCAGCTACAGAGACAGAGATGAAGGAAGCTAAGCTCCGTATGGAGGATGCCCTCAATGCCACAAGAGCAGCAGTTGAAGAGGGAATCATCTCAGGTGGTGGTTCAGCATACATCCACGCTGCAAAGAAGGTTGCAGAGCTTGTAAAGAATCTTGAGGGTGACGAGAAGACAGGTGCTAAGGTGGTTCTCAAGGCTATGGAGGCTCCACTGTTCCACATCGCAGCAAATGCAGGACTTGAGGGATCAGTCATCATCAACAAGATCAAAGAGTCTGAGGTTGGTGTCGGATTTGATGCGTACAATGAGACATATGTCAACATGATCGAGGCAGGAATCATCGATCCTGTTAAGGTTACAAGAAGTGCACTTCAGAATGCTACATCAGTTGCTTCAACAATGCTTACAACAGAGTCAGTTGTAGCTGATATCAAGGAAGATACTCCAGCAATGCCGGCAGGCGGAGCAGGAATGGGCGGCGGAATGGGCTTCTAAGGAATAGAGTCTGACACGATTTCGCAGTAAAATGCAATGACTAAAATAAAAAAGATCACATCATCCGTAACCGGGTGGTGTGTTTCTTTTTTATACAGGTTAATTGACACTAATCGGCATGTGTGAGATAATCAAAACAGATATTTTTCGACTAAGGGAAAGTATGGGCTACAAAAAAGTTATAAAAGAAAGGCAGGAAGAGATGGGAGAAGATAACAACAGCTTTGGTGGCTATCAGCCAACAGAAGACAACGGACAGGTGGGACAGCAGAATCCATATGAAGGTGCGCCTCAGTATGGACAGAACGATCAGAACTATGGTCAGCCAGGTGGCCAGTATGGACAGAATTATGGTCAGCCGGGTGGACAGTATGATCAGAATTATGGCCAGCCGAATGGACAGTACGATCAGAACTATGGGCAGTACGGCCAGCCAAATGGACAGTATGGCCAGGGCTATGGACAGCCGGGAGATCCATACGGACAGAATTATGCGAATCAGAATCTGAACATGGGTGGGGGCCCTGCATATCCACAGAACAACATGCCACAGGAGAGCAAGGGTGTATCCATAGCATCTATGGTGCTTGGTATTTTCTCACTTACATTTGGATGTTGTATCACATATGTGGGAATTGCCACAGCCATTGCGGGACTGATAACAGGTATCATAAGTCTTAAGGATAAGAAGCCTGGCAAGGGAATGGCTATCGCAGGAATTATAATGAGCGCAATAGCACTTGTGTTCCTGGTGTTCTGTATTATCCTGGTTCTTACATCGGACACATATCAGGATATGGTGGATGAAATACTCAGACAGATACAGTCAGGAAGCTATTAAGAAAAGTCGTACATCTGAATACAGATAAGGACTGGAGAGGTCGCCGGATTTCAGGCGGCCTCTTGTCATGTGTGTCAAGCTGATAATATTTGAACGTTTAATACTGTGTGGGTGATTGAATCTAAAGGCCTGTTAGTGTTATTATTATGAGAGTGCGAAGATATCAGTATGGAGGATATGTAATTATGGAGAATGATTATATTATTGGAGATACAGACATCAAGCGTCTTATCGTGAAGGCGTTGGAGGCAAGAGAGAGGGCATATGCCAGGTATTCACAGTTTAAGGTCGGAGCAGCACTCCTGGCAGGTCGTGAGAATTATTCGGATGAAGCGGAATGTGTTGGCGGAGAATCGGACAACAACGATAAAAACGCGAACGGATACAGGGTATTTACAGGCTGTAATATAGAGAACTCCTCATACGGTGCAACCATATGCGCAGAGCGCGCGGCGGTGTGCAATGCAGTGAGCAGTGGCTATAAAGATTTCAAAGCGATTGCTATTGTCGGCGGCCTGAATAGTACAGGGATAAACGGAATAACATATCCATGTGGGATATGCAGACAGGTGCTCTCAGAATTTTCTGCGGATATGTATGTTATCGCAGCACGATCAGAGGATGATTACGACATGAGAAGATTGTCAGAGTTTCTACCAGCTTCATTTGGTGCCGGACAGATGGAATAATGAAGTACGCTGATGTGTGCATGTCATCACGCAAATTCATGGCGATATAAAAGCGTATATCGAAAAAATATATAATGATATAAAAAAGATATAGAAGGAGAATATGAATTGGGAAATATCAAGGATGTAAAGGCTTACAGAATAGTTGAGGAGAAGGATCTCCCGGAGGTACATGGCAAGGGCTATGTGCTGGAGCATATAAAGACAAAGGCAAGGGTTCTCATCATTGAGAATGACGATGTGAACAAGGTGTTCAATATAGGCTTTAGAACACCTCCATATGACGATTCAGGAATACCTCACATAATCGAGCATTCAGTGCTCTGTGGTTCAAAGAAGTATCCGGTCAAGGATCCATTTGTCGAGCTGGCAAAGGGCTCACTGAACACCTTCTTGAATGCCATGACATATTCGGACAAGACGGTATACCCTATAGCGAGCTTCAATCAGAAGGATTTCGAGAATATCATGAGTGTGTATCTGGATGCTGTGTTCTATCCGGATATTTATATACATGATGAGATCATGAAGCAGGAGGGCTGGCATTATGAGCTTGACTCTGTGGATGGAGATCTGAAGTATAACGGAGTTGTGTACAATGAGATGAAGGGCGTGTATTCAAGTCCTGAGTCTATCATGTACAGGGGTATAGAGTCATCGCTCATGCCGGACACTCCATATGGCAATGATTCAGGTGGTAATCCAGAGTTTATACCTACACTTACCCTTGAGAGATTCAGGGACTTCCACAGGACGTATTATCATCCATCGAACAGTTATATCTATCTGTACGGCGACTGTGATATGGCAAAGGAGCTGGAGTTTATAGATGAGGAGTATCTGTCACATTACGATTACAAGGAGATTGATTCAGCGATACCTCTTCAGAAGCCATTTGACGAGATGAAGGACATCACCATGGATTACTCCATAGCTGACACTGATCCTGAGGAGAACAATTCCATACTCACATACAGCAAGATAACAGGACTCAGCACCGAGAAGAAGAAGGTTACAGCCCTTGAAATACTTGAGTACGTACTCATGGATGCGCCGGGTGCGGTTTTGAAGAAAGCACTGACTGATGCGGGAATAGGTGAGGAGGTCTACAGCTCATTTGACAATGGCTGTCAGCAGACCACATTCTCCATCATAGCAAGAGGCGCTGATAATAATGACAAGGACAGATTTATAAAGGTTATAGATGACACATTTGAAGAGCTCAGCCATGGTGTAGATAAAGCAGCTATTGAGGCAGCAATCAACAAGTTTGAGTTCAAGCACAAGGAGGCCAACTTTGGAAGGTTTCCTAAGGGACTCATGTACGGACTGGATGCGTTCAACAGTTGGCTGTATGACGACACCAAAGCACTCATGTTCTTCGAGATGAATGATGTGTACAAGGAGCTGAGAGAGGATCTTCAGAACGGATACTTTGAGCAGCTTATAAAGGAATGTTTTATAGATAATACATTTGGTCTGTATCTCACTATGAATCCAAAGAAAGGCCTTGATCAGGAGAATGAGAAGAAGATCGCTGATGAGCTTGCTGCATACAAGGCTACGCTCAGCCATGAGGAGCTTGAGAAGATCGTGGAGGATACAAAGGCGCTCAAGGAGTATCAGGCGACTCCTTCATCCGCAGAGGATCTTGCCAAGGTTCCGCTTCTGGCGATAGATGACATTGACAAAGAGGCAGAGAAGCTCAAGAATGTTGAGTCTGAGATCGGCGGACTTCCGGTTGTAAGCCACGATATATTTACAAATGGTATAGGATACCTGAGATTCTATTTCAACATCAACGATATAGATAATGACCTTGTGCCATACCTTGCTACACTGACATGTTTGTTCAAATATATTGATACAGAGAAGCACACCTATGGACAGCTCTCAAATGAGATAGACAGCAATATCGGCGGAATAGAGTTTGACATGGTTGGATATGCCAGCGACACTGATATCAAGAAGTTTTTCTATGTATCAATGAAGGCGCTCTATGAGAAGCTTCCGTATGCTGTAGAGCTCATGAAGGAGATACTGTTCTCGTCTAAGATTGATGACAGGAAGAGACTGAAGGAGCTCCTGACGGAGGAGAAGTCGAGCATGAAGAATGGCATGGCTGCTTCCGGCCATGTGACCGCATACACAAGAGCCATGTCATATATAGATGAGGGGGCAAGATTCACGGATGAGACATGTGGAATTGCTTATTATGAATTCCTGTGCGACATAGTGGATCACTTCGACGAGAAGTATGACGACTTCATTGAGAAGCTTCAGTATGCTCTTGCAGAGGTTCTCAGAAAGGGTGCGCTTACGGTTTCATATACAGGAGATGAGGATGTGACAGATCTGCTTGAGGAATCATTTGCCGACTTTGGCATGGCACTCTCCACAAGACCTGCACATAAGGATGTGAAAGTATTTGAGAAGGAGCTTAAGAATGAGGGCTTCAAGACTGCAAGCCAGGTTCAGTATGTTGCTATAGCGGGTAATTTTGAGGATGCCGGTTACAAGTACGACAGCTCACTGAGCGTTCTCAAGATCATATTCTCATATGGTTATCTGTGGGAGAATGTCCGTGTGAAGGGCGGCGCATATGGTGCCATGTGCTCATTCCTAAGGAATGGAACATGTTATATGAGTTCATACAGGGATCCAAACCTCATGGAGACATATGACATATTCAAGAATGCGTATAAGTTCGTGGAGAACTTTGAGTGCTCAGACAGGGATATGACAAAGTATATCATTGGAACCATGGCTCAGATAGATGCACCTACAACACCTGTAGCAGAGGGCATAAGCCACATGGCGAGATACTTTATGGGTGTTACAGATGAGCAGATTCAGAGCGAGCGAGACAAGATCCTCTCCACAGACAGAGATGCCATCAGAGCTCTTGCTCCACTCGTAAAGGCTGTTACAGATTCAGGAATCATCTGTGCCATCGGCGGTGAGAGCAGGATAGAGGAGAATAAGGACAACTTCAAGGATGTACTTGCAATTTTCTAGGTATAGCCGACAGTCGATATAATGAGCGCAAGTGAGTGGGCGTGCTTGCATGACTTGCGAGCGGCGAATTAGGGTCATGACATAGTAAAGCTAGATGCGTATGCGTAGGTTAGCTTTCGCATGCAGGATGAAGGAGATATATGAATAAAGAATACAAATCAGGCTTCGTGTCCATCATAGGCAGACCAAACGTTGGAAAGTCGACACTTATGAACAGACTGATAGGACAGAAGATAGCGATAACAAGCAACAAGGCACAGACCACGAGAAACAGGATACAGACTGTGTACACAAGTGATAAGGGACAGATCATTTTCCTGGATACACCGGGAATCAACAGGGCGAAGAACAAGCTTGGAGAGTACATGCTCAAGGTTGCCGAGAGTACACTGGATGAGGTCGATGTGGTTCTCTGGATAGTTGAGGCCACAACATTTATCGGTGCGGGAGAGCGTTACATTATAGAGCAGCTCCAGCATGTGAAGACTCCGATCATTGTGGTTGTGAACAAGATAGATAATGTGGAGGAGAGCAAGGTATTTGAGGCGATAAATACCTACAAGGATGCCTGTGATTTTGCGGAGATAGTTCCTGTGTCAGCCCTCAAGGGCAAGAATACGGATGAGCTTATAGATACCATCATGAAGTATCTTCCGTACGGACCGCAGTATTACGATGAGGATACGATCACTGACCAGCCGGAGAGACAGATCGTTGCCGAACTCATCAGAGAGCAGGCACTTCGTCAGCTTGACAAGGAGGTTCCTCACGGAATTGCGGTGGTCATTGACTCCATGAAGGAGAGACCAGATGGCGGACTGATCGATATTGATGCCACTATCATATGTGAGAGGGATTCTCACAAGGGAATCATCATAGGAAAGCAGGGCGTCATGCTGAAGAAGATCGGTACTCATGCGAGATATGGAATAGAGAGACTTCTCGACACCAAGGTCAATCTGAAGCTTTGGGTAAAGGTCAAGAAGGACTGGAGAGATACAGATACATTGCTAAGGAACTTTGGGTTTAGAGACGAGTAGTATGTGCAAACAGGATCGGTGAATGTGCAGTCGCTGCGGGCAGTGCACAGTTTGCCGATCTTGTCATGTTAAATTTGTTATGGAGGTGGATATACAATTGAGAGAAGAAGTAACATTGCATGGAATTGTACTGTCCAGCAGCCTCCAGAGCGAATATGACAGGAGAATGGTGGTCCTCACCAAAGAACGGGGCAGGATCACAGTATTTGCAACAGGTGTGAGGAGAGGAACGAATCCGCTCCAGTCCAAGACACAGATGTTTGTCATGGGAAGTTTTACATTGATCCCGGGGCGGGATTCATACAGGCTTGTGAATATAGATGTTGACGAATATTTTCACAAGCTCACCATGGACATAGACGCGTATTGCTATGCATCGTACTTCTGTGAGGTCATGAGATTCATGACCCATGAGGGTGACAGGGCAGCAGATTACCTCAATCTTCTGTATGTGAGTCTTAAGGCTCTGGAGAAGGGGCAGATGCCGGCAAAGCTCATCAGGTGCGTGTACGAGATAAAGCTTATGGATGTGTTCGGACAGGGAATACAGAGCTTCCACTGTCCGGTATGTGGCAAGGCTGAGGTGTCAAATGTATTCGATGCAGCATCGGGTGGACTGCTCTGCGATGGATGCAAAGGCCGGGCAAAACATCCGCTTCATCTATCGGATGACGCAGTATACACGATACAATACATAAATGGTGCATCGCTTGGCAAGATGTACAACTTCAATGTGTCAGATCCTGTACTGGTGGAGATACAGCTAGTGTCGAAGCAGTTCATGGATATGTATGTGGACAGGAAGTTCAAATCGGTGGAGATCATAGACTCATTGCCGTGACATAATGTAATTATAGGAAAAGAAGAGAATCACATCACAACAAGTAAGATTCTCTTCTTTTTGTTAATAGCCGGCCTGAAGATGTCAATATTAAAGAGTGTGTATTATTTTGGAAAATGTATCCATAGCACCGGGAAGCTTTTCGTACGGTATAGCACTGAAACCAAACAGGAGCTGGTTCTCAGGACAGAGATTCTTTCTTATCCAGAATGGTTCTGTGGAGAAGATTCGTATGCCTTTCTGCTCAAAAGCTGATATGAGCTCTGTCTGGGTAAGCTTTGAGTTCTTAACCTCTGCCACAAAGTGGAGACCGGCTCCGGCACCATACATGATCACATCATCTTCAAGATTCTGTTTCACATAATTCAATATATAATCATGCTTCTTTTTATAGTGATTCTTCATGGCGCCTATGTGGCGCTGATAATTACCACTCTGTATAAATTCAATAAGTGCAAGCTGCAGAACGGTTGGAACAGTGCAGTTGGTGTGTGAATATCTGGATTCATATGCCTTCATCAGATCTGCAGGAAGCACCATATATGATATTCGAAGATCTGGTGACATGGATTTGGAAAATGTACCGAGATATATAGTGTGATCACTGTTATCGATGGACTGCAGGGATGGGATCGGTCTGCTCTGGTATCTGAGTTCGCTGTCGTAATCATCCTCGATGATATAACTTCCAGATTGAGCCGCCCACTCTATGAGCTCCAGTCTCTTACTTATCGGTAGTATGCTTCCCATCGGAAACTGGTGGGATGGCGTTACATACAGCAGAGTGTCCCTGAGACGCTGGATGTGTTCTATGGACACACCGTCGTCCTCAAGCTGTATTGGAATGATCCTGAAAGGACTCTGGCTGACGATCTCCCATGTTCCGTTGTAGCCAGGGTCCTCTATGGCAAATGAATAGTCTGACGGACTGAATATATGGGTGATTATGTCTATGGATCTCTGGTGTCCGCTTGTGAGGATGATCTGCTCAGGAGTGCAGTTGACACCCCTGGACATGTACAGATATTCGGTGATAAGACTGCGGAGGGTGTAGCTTCCCTGCGACATCTGGTAGGAGGCGGTATCGGCCATGGATATCATGTCCCAGGCGTTCATAAGGCATTTGCGCCAGGCCCTGGAGTGATAGCAGTTATAGTCCAGATTGCCGTAGCTTAATGTGTAGTCAAATGTCTTTCCAGCCTGCCTGCAAGAATGTTGTATATTGTGGCTTTGTCTTGTTTTTCTGTCCGGGGTAAATGCAGTGATGTTCTCAACGTAGTAGCCGGAGCCTGTCACGGAGCGTATATATCCTTCAAGTTCAAGCTGGTTGTAAGCAGATACTACTGTGTTGCGGCTCAGCTTATGTTCGGCGGCGAGCTGCCTTGTTGCAGGGAGCTTTTCACCTGCAGCATAGTGCTCATTAAGTATCTCGGATTTCATTTGTTCATATAATTGTTCATATAGAGACTTGTTAGAAGTTTTGTCTATTGAAATCATTCTGGTGTTCCTTTCTGGTGCAAATTGGTTCTATAAAAATACTTAAAATTGGAACTTTAGAAAGAACCAATCTGATGCTATTATACAAGAGTCATAACGAGTAAGCAATAAGAAGAAAGTCATCAGGGGATGTCTGACGGCACAAATTATAGTAGCTTTCTATAAATAATATTACAAAATATGCCGTGAACCTTGCAAAAATATTTGAATGAGTATAAAATAAGGCGGATAGAGCGAAAAAAATGCAAATTCGAATATGATTTGGAGGATTACGATGGAAAAGACATTAGACAAGATCGTTGCATTGGCAAAGAGCAGAGGATTTGTTTATCCAGGTTCAGAGATTTACGGTGGTCTCGCAAATACATGGGACTATGGTAATCTCGGAGTTGAACTCAAGAACAACGTAAAGAAAGCATGGTGGAAGAAATTCATCCAGGAGAACCCTTACAATGTAGGAGTTGACTGTGCTATCCTTATGAACCCACAGACATGGGTTGCTTCAGGCCACCTTGGAGGATTTGCTGATCCTCTTATGGATTGCAAAGAGTGTCATGAGAGATTCCGTGCAGATAAACTTATAGAGGACTTTATGGCTGAAAACGGAGTTGTTCCAGAGGGCGCAGTAGACGGATGGAGCAACGAGCAGATGGAAGAGTACGTTGAGAAGAACAATATCTGCTGTCCAACATGTGGTAAGCACAACTTCACAGGCATCAGACAGTTCAACCTTATGTTCAAGACATTCCAGGGTGTAACTGAGGATGCCAAGAACACTGTATACCTGAGACCGGAGACTGCACAGGGTATATTTGTCAACTTCAAGAATGTACAGAGAACTTCAAGAAAGAAGGTTCCATTTGGAATTGGCCAGATAGGAAAGTCATTCAGAAATGAGATAACACCTGGTAACTTCACATTCAGAACAAGAGAGTTCGAGCAGATGGAGCTTGAGTTCTTCTGCAAGCCGGGTACAGATATGGAGTGGTTTGAGTACTGGAGAAGCTTCTGTATCAACTGGCTCAAGGATCTCGGAATCAAGGATGATGAGATGAGAGCCCGTGACCATTCACCTGAGGAGCTTTGTTTCTACTCCAAGGGAACAACAGATATCGAGTATTTATTCCCATTTGGATGGGGTGAGCTCTGGGGAATCGCTGACAGAACAGATTACGATCTGACACAGCACCAGAATACATCAGGAGAGTCCATGGAGTACTTCGATGACGAGACAAAGGAGAAGTACATTCCATATGTAATCGAGCCATCACTTGGTGCTGACCGTGTTACACTGGCATTCCTGTGTGCTGCATATGACGAGGAGAACATCGGAACAGAGGAGAAGCCAGACATCCGTACAGTCCTTCATTTCCACCCACAGCTTGCACCGGTTAAGATCGGTGTGCTTCCACTTTCCAAGAAGCTCAACGAGGGTGCAGAGAAGATTTATGCAGAGCTTTCAAAGTACTATAACT
This sequence comes from Coprococcus sp. OM06-34AC, assembly GCF_003462545.1. NCBI lineage: Bacteria > Bacillati > Bacillota > Clostridia > Lachnospirales > Lachnospiraceae > Coprococcus > Coprococcus sp. OM06-34AC. The sequence goes on along the minus strand of NZ_QTZF01000001.1, from coordinate 227,221 downwards.
GTGAGTTCGATGACAGAGGCAACATAGGTAAGAGATATAGAAGACAGGATGAGATAGGAACACCGTTCTGTGTAACATATGATTTCGATTCTGTTGAGGATGGAGCAGTCACAGTTCGTGACAGAGATACCATGGAGCAGGAGAGAGTCAAGATTGAAGATCTGAAGGCTTACTTTGAGAAGAAATTTGAATATTAATTGATGGTGTGACCGGAGATAATACGGGACACTGAATTACAGGAGGCATTAAGATGCATAGTAAAGAGTTATTTTCAGAATACGAGGCAAATGTAAGATCGTACAGTAGAAGTTTCCCAGAGATATTTACAAAGGCCAAGGGAGCCAAGATGTATGACGAGAATGGTAAGGAGTATATAGACTTCTTCGCAGGAGCAGGCGCGCTGAACTATGGTCATAACAATGATTATATAAAGGAGAAGGTTATCGATTACATCCAGAGCGATGGAATCATGCATTCTCTTGACATGATGACAGCACCAAAGGCTGAATTCATCGAGTTCTTCGAGAAAAAGGTCCTTGAGCCTAGAGGACTTGATTACAAGATCATGTTCGCAGGTCCTACAGGAACAAATGCAGTTGAGTCACTCTTAAAGCTTGCACGTAAGGTCAAGAAGAGAGAGATGATCTGGGCGTACATGGGATGCTTCCATGGTATGACACTCGGTTCAATATCACTTACAAGTGATGCTGCAAGCCGTGCAGGAGCAGGTGTTGGACTTGACAACGTATATCACATTCCAGCCCCATACATGTTCCCAGAGCTTGATACGATCAAGTTTATGCAGACACTTCTTGATGACGATCACTCAGGTGTTGAGAAGCCTGCAGCAATCTTTATCGAGACAGTACAGGCAGATGGTGGTGTAAATGTATTCTCAGTAGAGTACCTCAAGGCACTCCGTGAGTTCTGTGATAAGAACGATATCCTTATGGTTGTTGATGACGTACAGGTAGGCTGTGCAAGAACAGGTACATTCTTCTCATTTGAGAGAGCAGGAATCAAGCCTGATATGTTCTCACTTTCAAAGTCAATCGGCGGATACCCATTCCCTATGGGACTTGCAATGTTCAAGCCGGAGTATGATCTCTGGAAGCCGGGTGAGCATTCAGGTACATTCCGTGGAATCCAGCTCTCAATGGTAGCTGCAAAGGCAGGACTTGAGTTCATGCTTGACAACAACATCGAGGCAGAGACAAGACGTAAGGGCGAGATAGTTAGAGAGTATCTTGAGAAGAATATAGACGGCGATCCAAATGTAATTGCAACACGTGGTATCGGACTCCTCTGGGGCGTAGAGGTTAAGGACGATGCAACAGCAGGTGCCATCACAGCAAGAGCTTTCAAGAAGGGTCTTGTAATAGAGAGAGCTGGCCGTGACAACGCGGTCATCAAGATCATGCCACCACTTATCATCTCAGATGAGGATCTTATTGCTGGTCTTGATATTCTTAAGGAAGCTATTGACGGCGAGTAAGTTGTAATAAAATGTGCATTGTGACAGCCGCACTTGTGCAGGACTGGTATAATGTGAATATCCACATGGAGCCTGCAGGCGACATGATATAAAGTAAAGCATAGGCTGCGGAGATTTCCGCAGCCTATGTTTTTTACGGGATGAATAGGGCTGTGCGGGCAGTTTGCCAATTTGGAAATTTTTGAATACTGGTCAGCGAAGATCAGTTGCCAGTCTGTTTCAGGTCGGCACACAAATGTTGCTGTAATTAAGCGTAATATAATGGAATATACATATAATTCAACTATATGTAAAAATGGACTGGTTTATACACAAAATATAGAAAAAAGAGTTTGCTAATGTTGACATATATGTTATAATCAGTCTAGCGCGTGTGGAGACTTCACGGGGACTTCACACCATGAAATATAAAGTTTACGTAGGAGGTAACAAACAAATGGCAAACAAGTGGGTTTATATGTTTAGCGAAGGCGACATGACCATGCGTAATCTTCTCGGTGGTAAGGGTGCAAACCTTGCAGAGATGACAGCAATTGGTCTTCCAGTTCCACAGGGTTTCACAATTACAACAGAGGCTTGTACTCAGTACTATGAGGATGGCCGTAAGATCAATGACGAGATCATGGCTCAGGCTATGGATGGCGTTAAGAAGATGGAGGAGATCAACGGCAAGAAGTTCGGAGATCTTGAGAATCCATTACTTGTATCAGTTCGTTCAGGTGCAAGAGCATCTATGCCAGGTATGATGGATACAATCCTTAACCTTGGTCTTAACGATGACGTTGTTGCTGCTATGATAGCACACAACCCAGATCCAGCATTCGAGCGTTTCGTATACGATTCATACAGACGTTTCATCCAGATGTTCTCAGACGTTGTTATGGAAGTTGGTAAGAAGTACTTCGAGCAGCTCATCGACAAGATGAAGGAAGAGAAGGGTGTTAAGTTCGATGTAGAGCTTACAGCACAGGATCTCAAGACACTTGCTGAGCAGTTCAAGGCAGAGTACAAGAACCAGTTAGGAACAGATTTCCCTTCAGACCCAGTTGAGCAGTTAAAGTTAGCTATCGAGGCTGTATTCCGTTCATGGGATAACCCACGTGCGAACGTATACAGAAGAGACAACGATATCCCTTATTCATGGGGTACAGCAGTTAACGTAATGCCTATGGTATTCGGTAACCTGAACAATGAGTCTGGTACAGGTGTTGCATTTACTCGTGACCCTGCAACAGGTGAGAAGAAGCTTATGGGTGAGTTCCTTATCAACGCACAGGGCGAGGACGTTGTTGCTGGTGTTCGTACACCAATGCCAATCGCTCAGATGGAGCAGGAGTTCCCAGATGCTTACGCAGAGTTCATCAAGGTTTGTGAGACTCTTGAGAATCACTACCATGATATGCAGGATATGGAGTTCACAGTTGAGAACAAGAAGCTTTACATGCTTCAGTGTAGAAATGGTAAGAGAACAGCTCAGGCAGCTCTTCAGATCGCTTGTGACCTTGTTGATGAGGGACATAAGACAGAGGAAGAGGCAGTTGCAATGATCGATCCTCGTAACCTTGATACACTTCTTCACCCACAGTTTGATGCAGCAGCTCTTAAGGCAGCTACACCAATGGGCAAGGGACTTGGCGCTTCACCAGGTGCTGCTTGTGGTAAGGTTGTATTCACAGCTGACGATGCTGAGGCATGGGCAGCTAGAGGCGAGAAGGTAGTTCTTGTACGTCTTGAGACATCACCAGAGGATATCACAGGTATGAAGTCAGCACAGGGTATTCTTACAGTTCGTGGTGGTATGACATCACACGCTGCAGTTGTTGCCCGTGGTATGGGTACATGCTGTGTATCAGGTTGTGGCGATATCGTTATGGACGAGGAGAACAAGAAGTTCACACTCGCTGGCAAGGAATTCCATGAGGGAGATTACATCTCAATCGATGGTACAACAGGTAACATTTACGATGGAGTTATCAAGACAGTTGATGCTCAGATCGCAGGAACATTCGGCCGTGTTATGGCATGGGCTGATAAGTATAGAACACTTAAGGTTAGAACAAATGCAGATACACCAGCAGATGCTAAGAAGGCACGTGAGCTTGGTGCAGAGGGTATCGGTCTTTGCCGTACAGAGCATATGTTCTTTGATCCAGAGAGAATCGCAGCATTCCGTGAGATGATCTGCTCTGATACAGTAGAAGAGAGAGAGGAAGCTCTTAATAAGATCCTTCCATATCAGCAGGGAGACTTCAAGGCTCTTTATGAGGCACTTGAGGGTAACCCAGTTACTATCAGATTCCTGGATCCACCTCTTCATGAGTTCGTTCCAACAGAGGAGGCTGACATTGAGAAGCTTGCTGCTGCTAAGAACAAGAGCGTTGAGGAGATTAAGGCACTTTGCAACTCACTCCATGAGTTCAACCCTATGATGGGTCACAGAGGATGCCGTCTTGCTGTAACATATCCAGAGATCGCTAAGATGCAGACAAAGGCTGTTATCCGTGCAGCAATCGAGGTTCAGAAGGAGCATCCAGATTGGACAGTTGAGCCAGAGATCATGATCCCACTTGTATGTGAGGTTAAGGAGCTTAAGTACGTTAAGAAGGTAGTTGTTGAGACAGCTGACGCTGAGATCGCTGCTGCTGGCGTAGATCTTAAGTATGAGGTTGGTACAATGATCGAGATCCCAAGAGCAGCTCTTACAGCTGATGAGATCGCTAAGGAAGCTGACTTCTTCTGCTTCGGTACAAACGACCTTACACAGATGACATTCGGATTCTCAAGAGATGATGCTGGTAAGTTCTTAAATGCTTACTATGATGCTAAGATCTTCGAGAACGATCCATTTGCTAAGCTTGATCAGACAGGTGTTGGTAAGCTCATGGATATGGCAGTTAAGCTTGGTAAGCCAGTTAATCCAAAGCTTCACATCGGTATCTGTGGTGAGCACGGTGGAGATCCTTCATCAGTTGAGTTCTGCCACAAGATTGGTCTTGATTATGTATCATGTTCACCATTCAGAGTACCTATTGCTAGACTTGCTGCTGCTCAGGCTGCAATCGCTAACAAGTAGGATTCGGACGAACAGAACTTGTAAGTAATTAGCTTAATAAAGACAATATGAGTCCCTGTAATTGCCATGAGGTGGTTACAGGGACTTTTTTGTAAGAAAATATGCATATCAAAAAGGAGAAATCAATAGCCGATACTTGATTATATTAAGTTCTGATGATATTGTGGTCTATGGAAATTAAACATAGGAAGAATATATAATGAATGAAAGAGATGTAGAAATTAGTAAAAGAGAAGCTAAGAAGAAGGAACGTAGGTCGAGAAAGGACAAGCTTGCCATAGAGAAGAGAATACTTCGTCTGTCTTTTATGGGAAGTGTCTTCTTCATACTTGCGGAGGGCGTGATGGCATGGTATACCCATTCACATTCGCTTTGGACGGACTGCCTGTTCGACTCCGCAGATCTGGTCATGATAGGACCATTTATGGTGCTTGTTCCGCTTCTGTATAAACCGGTGACAGAGAAACATCCATATGGCTATGCCCAGGTGGAATCGCTTTTTCTTCTTGTGAAGTACAGTGTTTTGCTTGCACTCACATGTAATCTCATGGTTGAGAATATAAAGCTGTTGTTTCATGGTGGACATGAGGTAGATGCGGGGAGCATAGCGGTATTTGAATTTCTTGTATGTGTATGCTGTGCGGTTATGTATGTGATACTTGGCCATTACAGTAAGAAATATGAGTCTACAACTATCAAAGCGGAGCTGTATATGTGGAAGCTTGACGTAATAAGCAGTATGGGAGTTGCTATAGCATTTGCGGTACAGACTGCTCTTTTGCATACAAGTCTGCGTTTTATGACCCCTTATATTGATCCGGCTGTAGCGGTGGTTATGGCACTTCTTCTCATAAAAGAGCCGGTGTGCGAGATATTTCAGAGTATCAAGAATCTTATTCTTTTTGCTCCGGAGGAAGAGACGCTTAGTCAGATACGAGCCATAGTGGATCAGCATATGAAGGATTACCCATATGAGGTCACTTTTCTGGATGTCATCCAGACCGGGCGGAAGCTGTGGGTTGAGGTATATATAGGAAATCAGACGGATGTGATACATATAAGTATCATTCATAAGGTGAGGGACGAGATAAAACAGGAGCTAAGGGATAAGTATGATCAGGTGTATATAGAGGTCATACCAGATTGATAATAAAGCTGTAATACAAAATACAAATGATCAAGGGGAAGTAAGGATATGTTACATTATGAAGTTTTTGAAAGCTCATGCGATACCGATAGATATATAGTTCTGCTTCATGGATTTGGAGGGAACAACAGGGTATGGAAGAATCAAATTCCCTTGCTTCAAAAGAAGTTTAATGTTCTGGCGATAACTCTGCCAAGTCATGGAGACAGTGAACTGAAATTGTCCAAGATGGGAAGTACGCTGGATGTTGTCGTGGGTGAGATAACGCAGGTGCTTGATGCGAGGGGGATACAGCGAGCTGTTTTTATGGGCGTATCACTTGGAACTATATTTATCAAATATATGGAGATGAGATGCGGAAGTTACATAGATAAAGCAATACTTGTGGGTGCGCTTGGCACGGTTGGAAAACCACTCAGGCGTGCTGTCAATGTCTTTGCTAAGATAGGTGACAAACTTCCATTTCCTGTCGTCTACAGAATAATGGCAAAACTCTTTATGCCATGGAAGGTCAGCAAGACAAGCAGGAAGGTATTCTGCAAATGTGCCAAGGCATTAAACAGTCTGGAATTTAAGGCGTATATGAATATTTTTATTGAGCACTTTTCACTTTGTGACGAGTTCGTGAGCAGATTACACGAGGAGAATGTATATATTTCCGGGCGTGGTGATCTGTGTTTTATAAATGGAATCGTGGAGGAAGCTGATCTGACAGATGCGGAGCTGATAATAATAGAGCATTGCGGTCACGTGTGCAACATAGATCAGAGCAGACAATTCAATGATATTATTTCTGAATTGCTTGACATTGAATGAATTAAAAGTGGAATATGATACGACAAGGATATACTATCTTAAAATGCTGATAAATAAGGATAAGGAGACTGTGATATGGCAACGATGGACACGTATACGGGGAACAAAATAGATCCGATGAATATGACAGCTTCAGACATATCAATACAGGATATAGCGCATGCGTTAAGCCTCACGTGCCGCGGTGGAGGGCATGTGTCCTATTTCTTTTCTGTGGCACAGCACTCCATCAACTGTATGAATGAGGCGAAGGCAAGGGGATGGTCAGAGCGGTTACAGCTTGCCTGTCTGTTGCACGATGCCAGCGAGGCGTATATATCAGACATAATCAGACCGGTAAAAGCGCATTTGTCCAATTATCTTGAGATAGAGAGTTCGATCATGAACGTTATACTTGAGCGATTTGGACTTGCTGATCTGAGCGAAGAAGAAAATGCTATGTGGAAACAGATAGATGATGAGATGATGAATTTCGAACTTAAGAATCTGATGAAAGGCGAGGAGTACAGGAATACGGACAACCTTAGTTCAGTCCCTGCTGTGGCCGAAAGACCATGGCGAGAAGTGGAAGGTGAATTTGAGGCTGAATGTAAGAAACTTGCAGAGAAAATGCCAGATCAGACCGGCAAGTAGTCGATAGTGAATAGTTATTTTTAATTACAAAAATGTATGATAATACCTCCCAGGCGGATGATGGAAATATAACAATCTGCCCGGGAGGTATTTGTTTTGACAATTATGATCAGATGTTGTCAAAGTATCCGACATAGTCGACCTTGTATGTCCCATTTGGGAAAAGGTATTCATACAGATCTATGAAATAGTCATCGGTCATGCTGGCGATGAAGTCGAATATACGGAGACACATTTTGTATCAACTGAAATTAATTATCGAAAAACGATAATAATTATTGACAAACGATAATCATATGGTACTATACAAGTAAGATAATTATCGAAAAACAATAATTTACTTGGCGATTGGAGGCTTTTATGGTTAATGGTGTTTTAAATGCATTTGCATACATAGCAAAGTGGCTCAGGGAGATGTCTCTTGCGGGCGGAGCACAGAATGTCCTTGCAATATGTATGTTCTGTCTGATAGGCTGTGTGCCACTTGCTGGATTCATCGTGCTCTGTATAAGAAATAGAAAAATTGATGCTGACTACCTGTTGCTGGGACTTTCAGCAGTGCTTTTCATAGGAATATATATGATGATAAATCCAGGGTATGTCATAGATGGAAATGCTCTGGTAACTTCAGATATGCTGAATCTTGCAATAAGCTCAGTGATATGGTCGGTGCTGGCATGTTATGCTGTGCTCAGGATCGTGGAGAGTATAGACAAGGCGGATAGCACTCAGATAGTAGAAATCATCAAGAAGATAATATGTGTGATAGTGGTATTCACAGCTTTTGTGATTGTCTGTGTGTCACTGCCGGGGCTTGTCAGAACAAATCGGACAAATGCCGGTGCTATGCCTGGTGATGCCGGATGGGCAGTGATCCTGTTTATTTTCCAGCTTGTAAATGCTGCTCTTGTCATATGGGTTCTGATCAGGGGATACAGGCTTTGCAACAGCATAATAGAAAATGAGTATTCGGATGAAACAATCCATATGGCAGAGAGACTTTCAAAGACGAGCAAGAGTGCGATATCAGTCATGGTGATTCTTGAACTCTCGAAGAATGTGCTTCAGCTTTTTATCATGATGACTCTTTCAAATGCAGATTTCAAGATATCACTTCCATTATATGAGCTGATAATACTCGTCGTTGTGTATATGGGTGTCAGAAACCTTGCTAAGACAAAAGCGATAAAAGAAGAAAATGATTCATATATATAGAATTTGAGGTGACGTGCAGGTATGGCGATCAAAGTAACTCTGGACAGGGTTTTAAAAGAGAATAATATGACATCGAAGGAACTTTGCAAACTAGTGGGGATAACAGAGGCAAATCTGTCGGTTCTCAGAAGCGGGAAAGCAAAGGGTGTGCGGTTTACCACGATCAACAAGATATGCTATTACCTGCACTGCGATGTTGGAGACATATTGACATTTGATGGTGAACTTATAGAAGAAGACTAAGGAGGCGGGAGCTGTGATGAAAGTTAGCAGGGGTAAGAAAACAGACAGGAAATCAGGTGAGACACATAGAGTGATACGAAAGAGCAATCTGGCTGCTGTGGGTATTATTGGAATGCTTGGAATATGTATGCTCTCAGGCTGCTCGCTTGCGGATAAGGAAATGATTGAAACTGATGAGAGAGATTTACTGGTTGGAGTGTTTGTAACAACAGAAAGGCTTGGGACAGTTACCGATGTTCCGTGCGAAATCGATATTGATGCAGGTACACTTAAGATAACAGATGAAGACATTGATGTTGACGGATGTTATATGATCTATGCCAGATCAGGCGAGGGGGAAGATATGTACGAGACTCTGGTATCTGATGGTATAAGTGTTGGTATCAGCAATGTTGGGTATAATGAGAATGCAGATGGAAGTGTCACCAGAAGCCGGACAGTGAACGGATGCGTGTACTATGATCTGGACAATAAGGATAGCTATGCAGACTCAGATGGTGATGTGGAAATAATTCTCAATAAGGTATATGAGAAAACAGATGGAACATATTATATAACGAGTGGCAGCTCAATGGGGTGTGCGGCCACGGATCAGACTGCAGAGAACGGATCAGGTGCAATGGATGTAAAAGAGTCGTATAAGACGACTTCGTTCTCGGGTAGTGAAAGTTCGTCAAGTGATGAAAACGAAATGGTCATACATGTGGAATGGAAGTTTGAACGAGCAGGAGAAAAGTATACATTTACAGCTATGTCTGAGGATAACAAAGAGCTGGACGCCAAAACCTATGATGTTGGGGATATACCAGATACAATAAAGTTTGACTGTGACTGGCAGTATGTGATCGTGTCCTATGCGGATGTGACTGGTAAGATGCACAGTTCATTCGTGGATAAAGAAGATTCAGTGTATGAATATAGTGTGAGCACTGGCAAATTCTTCCTGGATACAGGCGTAGTTGAGATAGAATAACAGGTGAATATTAATTTAAGATTAAACCACAGGGATATGGTAAATTGGTTCCCTGTGGTTTAAAATTATGACTAGAGAAAATGAATGAAATTGAAAAACGAGAACATTTAGCGTGGGCATATTATCATAATTTCATGTATGACAGTGAGAATTAAGGAGGATTACAGATGGATCGCAAAGAGATGAACAAAATTATATTTCAGAATACAGAGTATATGTGCAAGACGGATGCTGCATTGTCAGATGCTACAAAGAAATCGGTGTCAGGGCAGCGATTTATTGCAGAAAGTGAGAAGATTCCGGGACTTAATCTTAATATTTATAAGAAACAGACCAGGATTGTGGTATCCAGAAAGAGAACATATGAGGCAGCAGCATATTATAAGGGACAGCATGTTGCTGTGCATAACTTTGCATCGGCGGTAAATCCGGGTGGCGGAGTTGTATATGGAGCGAGTGCACAGGAGGAATGTCTCTGCAGATGTTCTAATCTGTATTTCTGTTTGAACACTCCTGATATGTGGGGAATGTTCTATACTCCTCACAGAGCGGCAAAAGATCCTATACACAATGATGACATTATATATACACCTGGTATAGTGGTGTTTAAGACGGATACAGATCTGCCGGAACTCATGGAGCGAAAGGATTGGTATAAAGTGGATGTGATCACATGTGCTGCGCCGAATCTACGGGAAATTCCAGGAAATATATATAACTGCGAGAATGGTGCAAGCGCAGCGGGAGTAAGCAATTATGACCTTCAGATTATTCATGAGAAAAGACTCAGAAGGATACTTGACAGCGCCGTTATGAACCATGCGGACACAGTGATACTCGGGGCATTTGGCTGTGGTGCATTCCGCAACGATCCTCATGCGGTGGCATCGGCTGCTGCAAATGTTCTAAGTGATTATATACACGCATTTGAGAATATCGAGTTTGCTGTGTACTGCAGACCAAATGATGATTTCAATTACAGGGTGTTTAACAGCGTATTAAGTTCATTGTAAATGAAATTTGTGCCTATGGTGCATACCATCATGCCATGAGGGCGGCGGTGTAGATATAAGAGGATGAGCAGGAAATGACAAGAGTCTTGATTACAGGATTAGTGTCAATGAGAAAATAGTGAAAGATTATTAAAAGAATTATACAAATTTTAGAAATAATTAATTGAATAAATCCTCCTTGTGATATAAGGTTAGAATAATATATATGATAATGGCGTTTTTGTATTGTGTCAGACATATATATCCTAAAAAATATCACAAGGAGGATTTTTATATGAAGGAAATAAAACAGCCAAAAAAGCCGCTGATATTTTATTATCTGATCGTGCTCGCAGTAATCATGCTTCTTAATATTATAGTTGTTCCCTGGTTTACTGAGAGAAGTATAGAGGATGTGGATTACGGTACATTCATATCCATGACAGAGGACAAGAAGATCGACGAGGTAGATATTGAGACCCAGTCAAATGTCATCTATTTCACAGGCAAGGATGACAAGAAGGTGTACAAGACAGCTATGGTGAGTGATGAGAACTTAACCGAGAGACTTTACAAGTCGGGTGCCAAGTTCTCAGGTCAGGAGATCAAGCAGACATCGCCGATACTCAGATTTATACTCAGTTGGATCATACCGATACTTATATTTACATTATTTGGAAGAATGCTTGCCAATCAGATGATGAAGCATGCCGGGGGCGGCAAGAATTCCATGATGTTCGGAATGGGCAAGAGTAATGCGAAGATATATGTTAATTCCACAGAGGGAATAAAGTTTACAGATGTCGCCGGAGAGGATGAGGCAAAGGAGAATCTGGCTGAGATAGTTGAGTATCTTCACAATCCTGGAAAGTACAAGGAGATCGGCGCTTCCATGCCGAAGGGTATTCTTCTTGTGGGTCCTCCGGGAACAGGTAAGACCATGCTTGCCAAGGCTGTAGCCGGAGAGGCGAATGTACCTTTCTTCTCAATGTCCGGTTCAGAGTTCGTTGAGATGTTCGTAGGTATGGGTGCTTCAAAGGTAAGGGATTTGTTCCAGCAGGCAAAGGAAAAGGCTCCATGTATAGTGTTTATCGATGAGATAGATGCCATAGGTAAGAAGAGAGATGGACAGATAGGCGGCAATGATGAGCGAGAGCAGACACTTAACCAGCTCCTCACCGAGATGGATGGATTCGAAGGCAACAATGGTGTCATCATCCTTGCAGCAACCAACAGACCGGATTCACTTGATCCTGCACTGCTCAGACCGGGAAGATTTGACAGACGAGTACCTGTAGAACTTCCTGATCTCAAGGGACGTGAGGATATACTTAAGGTTCACGCCAAGAAGGTCAAGATAGGAGACAATGTAGACTTCAATAAGATAGCCAGAATGGCATCCGGAGCATCCGGCGCCGAGCTTGCAAATATAGTAAATGAGGCAGCGCTCAGGGCTGTCAGAGCCGGCAGAGGTTTCGTGACACAGGCCGATATGGAAGAGAGCATAGAGGTCGTAATAGCAGGTTATCAGAGAAAGAATGCGATACTTACAGACAAGGAGAAGCTTGTTGTGTCATACCATGAGATCGGACATGCGCTTGTAGCTGCCAAGCAGACTGATTCAGCGCCTGTCCAGAAGATAACCATAGTTCCGAGAACTTCAGGAGCACTTGGTTACACCATGCAGGTCGATGAGGGCAACCATTACCTTATGACCAAGGAAGAGATTGAGAATAAGATAGCGACACTCACAGGCGGAAGAGCTGCGGAGGAGATAGTATTTGGATCTGTCACAACCGGAGCATCCAACGACATAGAACAGGCAACAAAGCTTGCAAGAGCTATGATAACCAAATACGGAATGAGCAAAGAGTTTGATATGGTAGCCATGGAGGTAGAGACCAACAAATACCTTGGCGGTGATTCATCACTTTCGTGCTCGGCAGAGACGCAGACACTCATAGACAAGAAGGTTGTGGAGCTTATAAGAAAGCAGCATGAGAAGGCGGCAACCATTATCCTCGAGAACAGAGCGAAGCTTGATGAGCTTTCCAATTATCTGTATCAGAAGGAGACGATTACTGGCGAGGAATTTATGGAGATACTTAATTCGTGACATACGATACGTTGTGTTTGGATAAAAACAAAATTATATAAAAACGAAAAAGGATGTTACACACTAGAGAGTGCAGCATCCTTTTTTCTTATGGTTCATATGATATTTTATTACGTCAATTCCTCGTGGTCAAGCTCCAACAGTTTGAAATGATTCTTTTTGAACTCTATAAGTCCTTCACTCTGCATGTTGGACAGCTCCTTTGACAGTGCGGTTCTGTCGACATTCAGGTAGTCGGCAAACTGTTCCCTGTTAAATGGGATATCGAACTCAGTTGTTCCAAGAGAGCTGGCAAGTCCTGAGAGATAATAGCTGACACGCTCACGTATCTTCTTTGGCTTTATATAGAAGATATGAAGAGAGAGTGTGAGACTTCTTCTCGATGATAGGAGAAGAAGATTCTTCAGCATTTGCAGATGCCACGGATAACTGTTGTATTTGCCGGACATGATATCCTGTGCGTTGAGCAGGAATACGATAGTAGGCTCTGTTGCTCTTGCGTCGATCATGAGTTTGTGTCCGGACAGGGCGTATGTTTCACCGAACACCTTTCCAGGAAGTGCTGAACTCAGGATACTTTTGGAGCCCCAGTAGTCAACATTCTCAACAATCACCCGGCCTTTGATGACTATTCCAAGCTCCTCGGTTATTTCGCCGGCTTTGAATATAGTGGAGTTGTATCTGTAATAGTGTTCGCGCAGGATCCCGAGATCCATCATGGTTTTGATATCGGCTTCCGAGATTCCTTTAAATGCCATCATGTTGAGTACTTCAGACAATTGATATTGAGGAATTTTAAGTTTCATACATAACCTCCATCTTATTATTTATTTCTATGCAGAGCAGCAGTCTGCAGCGTAGTATATTATAGTGACAAGGTGTCATGATGCGGGGGTGCGATAAGGCTTTCAGCTATAGAATGTATATTTTTTCAAAACACAGTATATTGTATATGTGTAATAAATTATCCCTTGTCCATACACAATATATATTATTCATATATTTTCTCAAATTTTTTCAAAAAAAGTTGTTTAAATCTTTATTACGTGGTTATAACAACCGAATTTATGAGTAAAGTATAATATACTTACAAATGAAAAGCAAGGAATGTGATAAGCATTATTGAATTATAGAAGATTATTCTGTATAATAAGTAAATAGTGTGTCACATTTTCACATATTAAAACACTGAAAGGAGAAATTTTATCATGTTACAGAACCAGGAATGGGAATCATTCACAGGTAGACTCTGGAAGGAAGAGTGTAATGTAAGAGACTTCATCCAGAACAACTACACACAGTACGATGGAGACGAGAGTTTCCTTGCAGCCCCAACAGATGCTACTAACAAGCTTTGGGATAAGCTTCAGGCACTTCAGAAGGCTGAGAGAGATAACGGTGGAGTTTTAAAGGAGGATGCTGATGTTGTATCAAGCATCACATCTTATGGCCCAGGCTACATTGATCCAGAGACAAAGGATCTTGAGCAGATTGTAGGTCTTCAGACAGATGAGCCACTTAAGAGAGCATTTATGCCTTATGGTGGTATCAAGATGGCTGAGGAAGCTCTTCAGATGTATGGATATACTCCAAACGAGAACTTCCACAAGATCTTCACTGAGTATCACAAGACACACAACCAGGCAGTATTTGATGCTTACACACCAGAGATGATGGCAGCTCGTCATACACATATCGTAACAGGACTTCCTGACACATATGGTCGTGGACGTATCGTAGGTGACTACAGAAGAGTTGCTCTTTACGGTATTGATCAGCTTATCGCTTGGAAGGAAGAGGATAAGGCTAACTGTGGCGATGGCAACATGTTTGATGATGTTATCCGTCAGAGAGAAGAGCTTTCAGAGCAGATCAAGCGTCTCAAAGAGATGAAGGTTATGGCTCAGTCATACGGATATGATATTTCAAAGCCAGCTTCAAACGCTAAAGAGGCTGTTCAGTGGTTATACTTCGGATACCTTGCAGCTATCAAGACTCAGAACGGTGCAGCTATGTCAGTTGGACGTGTATCTACATTCCTTGATATCTATATTGAGAGAGATATTAAGGCTGGTAAGCTTACAGAGGCTGAGGCTCAGGAGCTTATCGATCATTTCACAATGAAGCTTCGTATGGTTAAGTTCGCAAGAATTAAGTCATACAACGAGCTGTTCTCAGGAGATCCTGTATGGGCTACTCTTGAGGTTGGTGGTATCGGTGTTGACGGACGTTCAATGGTTACAAAGAACGATTACAGATTCCTTCATACACTTGAGAACATGGGACCAGCTCCAGAGCCAAACCTTACAGTTCTTTACTCATCAGCTCTTCAGGATACATTCAAGAAGTATGCTGCTAAGATCTCTGTAAGAACAAGCTCAATCCAGTATGAGAACGATGATGTAATGAAGCCAATCTGGGGCGATGATTACTCAATCTGCTGCTGTGTATCAGCTACACAGACTGGTAAGGAGATGCAGTTCTTCGGAGCTCGTGCAAACCTTGCTAAGTGTCTTCTTTACGCTATCAATGGTGGTAAGGATGAGAAGTTCCTTGACAAGAAGACTGGTAAGCCAATGCAGGTAGGTCCAGAGTACTCACCTATCACATCAGAGTACCTTGACTATGATGAAGTACTTGCTAAGTACAAGAAGATGCTTGACTGGTTAGCAGGACTTTATGTAAATATTCTTAACCTCATCCAGTACATGCATGACAAGTACTACTATGAGTCAGCTGAGATGGCACTTATCGATACAGATGTACGTCGTACATTTGCAACAGGTATCGCTGGATTCTCACACGTAATCGACTCACTGTCAGCAATCAAGTACGCTAAGGTTAAGGTTATCCGTAACGCAGAAACAGGACTTGCTGAGGACTTCGAGATCGAAGGCGAGTTCCCTAAGTATGGTAACGATGACGACAGAGCTGATAACATCGGTGTATGGCTTCTTCATGAGTTCCTTACAGACATCAAGAAGAGACACACATATCGTAATTCAGAGCCTACAACATCTATCCTTACAATCACATCTAACGTAGTTTATGGTAAGTACACAGGTAACCTTCCAGATGGAAGACGTGCTTGGACACCATTTGCACCAGGTGCTAACCCAAGCTACGGCGCTGAGACATCAGGACTTCTTGCATCACTTAACTCTGTTGCAAAGATTCCTTATGAGTGGTCACTGGATGGTATCTCAAATACACAGACAATGAACCCATCAGCACTTGGACATGATGAGGAAGAGAGAGCTACAAAGCTTGTAAGCGCAATGGATGGATACTTCGATCAGGGCGCTCATCATCTGAACGTAAACGTATTTGGTAAGGATAAGCTCCTTGATGCTATGGAGAATCCAGATAAGCCAGAGTACGCTAACTTCACAATCCGTGTATCAGGATATGCTGTTAAGTTCATATCACTTACACGTGAGCAGCAGCTCGATGTTATCAACAGAACATTCCATGACTCACTTTAATTCTTAGCTGACGCTGGATTTTCAGTGAAGTTATAGATGCTTTGTCAGATATAACAGTAAAACCATGGTCCCGGGGATAACCTCTCCGGGACTTTTTTTAAGAATATGTATTTATATCATTTTTATAAGAGATAATAGACATGTAGTTTTGTTTGTAATTACTTTCATTAATTGAGAGTTGTATTTGAATAGGAAGAACTTAGAGGTGAAATATGTCTGAAAAGAAACAGGTTTTAGGATATGTCCATTCGACAGAGAGCTTTGGAGCAGTAGATGGTCCAGGCATAAGATTTGTAGTTTTTTTACAGGGCTGCAAGATGAGATGTAAATATTGTCACAACCCAGAGACATGGAATCTTGTGACAGACTATAGTAAGCTTTACTCAGATGAAACAAGCGATGCTGAGAGAGAAGAACTTGAGAAGAAGATAGAAGAGAATACAAAGCTGCTGAAGGATAAGGGCGTCAAGATCGAGGCGAGGACCCCTGAGGATCTGTTAAAGCAGGCACTCCGCTATAAGCCATATTGGAAAAACGGCGGTGGTATAACAGTGAGCGGTGGTGAGGCGCTGCTTCAGATGGATTTCCTCATCGAGTTTTTCAAGCTTGCAAAGGCTGAGGGTATTCATACAACAATAGATACAGCCGGCAATCCATTTACAAGGGAGGAGCCATTCTTCTCCAAGTTCAATGAGCTGATGAACCTCACAGATCTGTTCCTGCTCGATATCAAGCAGATCAATGATGACAAGCATAGAGATCTCACAGGATTCTCCAACAGAAATATACTTGATCTTGCACAGTATCTGTCAGATCAGGGTAAGCATATGTGGATCAGACACGTACTGGTACCAACCATCACAACTGATGAGGATGATCTGAAGAAGACAAAGGAGTTCATAGATACTCTCAAGACTGTCGATAAAGTTGAGGTACTTCCATATCACAAGCTCGGAATCACTGAGTGGGAGAGACTTGGAATACCATATAAGCTTGAGGGAATCGATCCTCCTACAGATGAGGAGCAGAAGCTTGCAAAGGGTATTCTGGAATAAAATATAATAATTTTGACAAACAAGTGCATTTTGCCGAAACATAATCAGATTATGAATCGGCTAAAATGCACTTGTTTTTTGTGTACACAGGTTTTGTTTTAGAAATGGAATAAAAACGGATATTTGGAATAGATTTTTTTGTTTGGGTGTTATAATATGGTTAGTGAAGACAAACAAGAATTAGGAAACTGAAACAATCTGGCATAGAAAAAGATGGACGTGTTAGGTTTTCTATGAATACGTGAGATATAGCTACAGCCATTTGCCTAAGGCAAATTGTGTATGGCTTGAGTTTAGGTAAGGAGGAAAATTATGAATAGTTATGTAGCGTGGGGAATCTTTGGAATAATAAGCGGATTTTTGGCTGCTTTTGCGGATGTACCGCTTGTCATGCCGAAACAAGGTGAAAATATTAAGCTTGCTGGTGTATGTCCGTGGTGGGCAGATGCGACCTCAAAGAGATTTAGGGTGTCGTTCTGGCTTTCGTTTCTGGGACAGCCTGGAGGATATATAGTTATGTGGCTCCTTGCTGATTTGATCTCAAAAGAGAATACATCACTTGCATGTATTCTCAAGGTAGTAACATTGATTGGGTGTTATACAGGTCTTATGTGTCATGTTGTGTTCTGTCTGAAACCGCTCCTGTACCAGAAACTCTGCAGGAAAATGCCTGACGATGAAAGCAATGAGGTTATCAAAGTCATAGATCCGATTTTTAATCCGCCAATGTACCTGGCAGGCGTAATGCTCTGGTTCGGCATTGCGGTTATAGTGATAGCAGCAATCCTTACCGGGGCACTACCTGTTCCAAAGTGGTGCGCCTTCCTTAATCCTATAGGTTCACTTATAGTTCTCATGCCACTCAAGAAGTGTGGTGTCAGAATCATCGGAGCACTCGGATTTGGATTTGTGCTGCTTTCGGTACTGCTTATTATTGCAGCCAATGCTGTTGTTTTTTGAAAGTCAATCCGCTATACTATAATCACGTATAGGTATAGCAATTGAATTGAAATATGCAGATGATGGCGACATGGGCACTGCGTGTGTCAAGGCGCTCCGCCAGATAGAAGAAAAAGATTATATGGCAAGGTTAAAGCAGGTTTACTCGACGTAAGCCTGTTTTTTTTTGCGAAGTGCGAGTTGTAATCGGTGGCTGTACAAGACTTGGCGATTGACACGATAAATTGACATGATAACCTGAGAATTTTGAAGAGAGGTATTCTCATAATCAGATATTTTTAACGTAGTGAAAATTATATGCGAATTAAAGTTTAAAAATATTCGCAAATACTATTGACATCCTGGTTAGCATAGACTAACATATATGCGAATGAAATATAAAAAAATATTCGCATAAAGTATGAGTATGGAGGATGCAGAATGTATATTGAAGGAAAGAATCTTGTAAAGAAATATGGAAAGGGTGAGGCGACAGTGTATGCCCTGGACCATACGGATTTCAGTATGGAAAAAGGAGAGATAGTAGTAATCCTGGGACCGAGTGGAAGTGGTAAGAGTACACTTTTAAATATTCTTGGTGGACTTGATAAGGCCACGGAAGGAGCACTTATGGTGGATGGGGTGGATCTGGAAAAGATGTCTGCCAAAGAACTTGAGCTTTACAGGAGAGACAGACTTGGATTTATATTCCAGTCATATAACCTCACACCTGACCTTACAGCCAGAGAGAATATCGAGATGACGGCTGAGCTTGTAAAAGAGCCATTACCAGTAGATGAACTCATGGAGGAATTGGGACTTGTAAAATATGAAAAGCATTTTCCAAAGGAGCTTTCCGGTGGACAGCAGCAGAGGGTGGCTATCGCAAGGGCGATGGTGAAGAAACCGGATCTTCTTCTGTGTGATGAGCTCACGGGTGCGCTGGATTCAAAGTCATCAAGAGATGTGCTGCGAAGAATTCAGGCTATGAACGATACATACGGAACCACCATTGTGATAATTACGCACAATGAGAATATTGCAAGCATGGCGGATCGTGTTATAAGGATCAAGGACGGCAAGGCAGTGGCAAATGTAAGAAATGAAAATAAACAAAGTGTAGAGGAGATGGAGCTGTAATATGACGATCAACAAAAGAGCTGTGCGCAGCGTAAAGAAAAATATATCCTTCTATATAATAAGCACCATTCTTACTGTGCTCATATCGATACTTATTATTGCGCCGTTATCGACAGGTCACAACATGAAGAAGGTTATAAATGATTTTGTGGAGAAGTATAAGACTGAGGATGCTGAATTTGTCACTTATAATCCTATATCTGAGGACGACATGAAGACTCTTGAAAGTGATTATGATGTGGTCATGGAATATAGCAGATATAAGGATCTGAAGTTTAGTGGCGGAGACGTGGACGGACTCACGGTTAGGGTATTTGATATGCCGGAAAAACTCAATCTGTGCAATGTCCGGGACGGCAGCATGCCTGAAAATGGTGAGGCTCTCATAACCCAGAATTTTGCAGATCTCCATGGAATTAAAGTTGGCGATGAGGTAAGCCTTGGCGATTATTCATATAAGGTATCAGCATTTGCGACAAAGGCAGATTACATATATATGCTTGAAAAGCAGTCGGGGTACGTTGAAAAATCAAAATTTGCGGTCATGGTTGTGACACATGATGATTATGAGAAGATATCAGCTGATGAGACTGGATATTATTCGATAAAATACAACAGGGATAATGAGAAGGAAGTCAGGGAAAAGCTGAATGACGAGTATGTCATAGCAAGTTATCTGGCGGCAACCACGAATACGAGAATATCAATGCCTGTAAATGAGGGTGACGAGGTATCAAAAATTGCTACTATGTATGCGCCAGTTATGTTCATAATAGTACTGGCACTTATCGTGATGGTGCTAGGGAGAAATATCAGAAATGAACAGTATCTTCTTGGCACATTCATTTCCCTCGGATTTTCCAGAAAGCAGATCATAGGACATTATATGCGATTCGGTCTGATTCCGGGAATTGTGGGAAGTGTACTTGGAACGATAGCATCCATCCCGGTCACAAAGGCTATAACATATTTCTATATAGCATACGATTTTGAGACGATTGATTATACAGTGCGGTATGATACAGCGTCCATACTGGCTGCGCTTATTCTGCCATCTTTTGCATATTGCCTGGCGATAGCCCTGCAGGCTGCAAAGCTGCTCAGGAAGTCTGCGGTTGACCTTCTCAGAAATACAGGCAGGGACAGCAGGGCAATCCGTATAATGAGAAACAGTCATGCAAAAACGCAGCTTAAGATGAGAGTGAGAAGTGTCATAGGGCACCCGGGCAGAAGTGTAGTTACGATCATCGGTGTATGTGTGGCAGCCTTTTGTATTCTTGCCGGATTTATCATGAGAGACAGTCTCGACATTCTTATGCATGACGGGCTCACAAGCTCGGTTAAATATGAATATCTTTACAGATTAAAAACTCTTGGAAATGGATCTCCGGATAAAGGCGAGGCTCTGTTCCAGAATTATTATGAAATTGAGGGAAATACTGTTCAGCTGTCTGCACAGGGGATAGATGAAAGATCTAAGTATTTTCCAGATAAGACGGATACAGGCGAGAAACTGGATCTGGACAAATGTTATCTCACAAGTGCGGCTGCTGAAACTTATGGGGTAAATGCCGGGGATGAGTTGACATTTTACAATATTGCCGATCTCAAGGAGCACAGGGTTAAGATAAGCGGCGTGGTGACGGATAATACCCATTGCTATCTGTATACATCCAGAGATAATGCAACGAAACTTGCAGGTGTTGATCCTGGAACTTATAACTGTATCATAAGTGATAAAAAGCTGGAGCTCGACAAGAATCTGGTGGTCAGCGAGACGAGTATGAAAGTATCTGCGGATACAATGGAAAACCTGATGGGTCCGATGAAAGCTATCATTATAGGAATAGAGATACTTGGAATAGTGCTTGGAGTATTTATTCTGTATCTGGTCATAAATATGATCGTGTCCGAGACCGGGACCAATATATCAGTCATGAAGATTCTTGGATTTAGCAGAAAAGAGATAGTAAACAGAGTGCTCAATGTTAATCATATTCTTGTATGCGTAGGTTTCCTGATAGGAATTCCGGCAGCTTATGCATTTGTAAAGGTTGGATATTCAGACACCATAGAAAATTATGGAATGCTCCTGGCTCCTGTCCTGACTGTAAAAGCTATTGTCCTTGGATTTGTACTTACATGGATCACTTATGAGCTTTCACTGTTTCTTCAGAAAAGAAAAATATCAAGGATTGACATGGTGGAGGCTTTGAAGGAAAATAATAGGAATGAGTAGAATTTTACCTTAAGGGGGTCCACATGGCAAAGCGTGTATTTACAGAGGAAGAGCGGACAGAGTACAGAGAAAAAATGCTGGATGCGGGATTTGATCTGCTGAAGGAATATGGGATGACACATATGTCGGTTGCCAAAATTACTGAGGCTGCCGGAATCGGTGTAAGTACATTTTACAATTTCTTTGAGTCAAAGGAGCAGTATGTGTATGAAGTGATGGCATACAGGCGGAGAAAGATTCCGGAATATTTGCAGCTTGCACTTAATGGAAAAGAAAAGGCTGGACCTGCTGAGGCGAGGACGTATCTGAAGATGATGATAGATGACAGATACAGTGTATTCCCAAGTCTGACACCGGAGGATGAACAGAGACTACTTGAGATGCTTCCGGAGCAGGCAAGACCTGATCTTAATAAAGAGACAGGTATCGGAAAGCGTTTTTTTCAGATTATGGAGGGCGTCCGCCCAGATGTGAACATTCCACTTGTGGCAAATCTTATCAAGATATATGTGCTTGCTGCGGAGGGAAGAGATATCCTTCACCAGGCTGTCTATGAAGAGACGATGGAACGTATGAGAGATCTGATATTGTATGAGATTTTCGGAAAAATTGACAGTAGGTGAATAAGCTAGCACAGCATTATCCAAAGGAAAAAAGGATAATGTGAATCGAACATATGTTTGGTAATCAATATTAATCTGAGAAGTAGATAATATCTGACAGGTGGCTGAAAATTCAGTCATCTGTTTTTTTTATGAACAGTTATTTATCTGCAATTATTTACTTTGGAAAAAAAATATGGTAATCTGGTTAGGAAAAACTAACATTCAGGGCAGTCATATCTTAGAGAGGAAAATCCTAGTGAATGATTGATTGATTGAAAAATTATGGGATATTAAAAAATAGATAACAAGGGGGATAATAACAATGTTACAATGGAAAATATTTATGATCATGGCACTGGTTGGTCATGTGTTCTGTGGAATCTCGGATTGTTTACTGACATATGCACCAAATGGTAAAGTGGATCTTGCCAGTTTTAAGGATTATAAAAAAACAAGTACTGCATTTAAGGGGATGCCGCTTAAAAATCTGTCGTTTGCCATGGCGCTCGGCGTAGTTGCCATGACACTTGAGATTTTCGGATATCTGGCTCTGTGTGACTGGATGCGCCAGTTTTCTGAAACGTATTATATGATAATGTTTGTTGCAACTCTTGTTATGTTTATCAATCTGGCACTGCATCATCTGTTCTGCTGTCTTGTGGAATGGTTTTTTGTAAAATTAAATCTGACAGAGGAGGCATTGTGTGCGGTATGGGATTTCTTCAAGACAACATGCTACACTATGTATCTGGGATATGCAGGAATGCTGGTATTTGCTGTCAGCTTTCTGATTGCAGTTGTGACAGGAACAACATCACTTCCGGCATGGGCGTGCATATTCAATCTGCTGCCGCTGGCAATTGTCATTATGCCAACGAAGCTACCGGCAAAAGCAAATGTTATAGGAGTTGTTATGTTTGCAGGCTTACTGTTCCTGATATGAACTGATAGCTCGGCAAATGCAATTAACAATGCAGGAGGTAGACAAAGAACTATGGGGCGTCTGTCTATGCCTGATAGGTTCGCATGTACCTAACACCTGCATTTCCGGGATTGAAGATATGTGGAAATGAGAATATTAGAAAAGAACGAATCCGTCAGCAACTACTACAGGGCTGGCGGGTTCATTTTATATTATGAGGTTATAGCTTAAATGGATTTGTTAAGATATAATGAGAAATAGTATATAGTGAAAATATGTGGGTGACAGTGAGTGTGGTTTTGAAATGAGAGGGTTATGAATGGAGAATGAGATTGTATTATTTTCAGATGGAGATGTAAATGTTGAAGTTCAGATAAGTCCTGAACAGTAGACGGTTTGGTTGACACAGAAACAGATGGAAGAGTTATTTGAAGTAAAATATGCCACGATAAGTGAGCACATTTCTAATATTTTATCTTCTGGAGAGCTGGATGAAACTTCTGTCGGATTTTCCGACAAAAGTACTGGAGGAAGAAAACCAAAGATATATAATCTGGATATGATTCTTTCTGTTGGATATCGTGTGAACTCTAAACGTGGTATTGCATTTAGAAGGTGGGCTAACAGAACCCTGAAACAGTATATCATTCAGGGATACGCAATCAATGAAAAGCGTCTTGCGGTTCTGCAGAAAACCGTTGATATCCAGACAAAAATGCTGGCATGCACGTTGGATGTCGAGGAGGCAGATGTGCTCAGAGCTGTAAATCTGTATAAGGGTGGGGAAAAACGAATCAGTGATGGTGCGCTTGTAGCAATCACGCTCATGATCGCAGAGTCAAATCCGGAAGAAAAAGATATAATGGTCAAGCTGGTCATGAATTTGCTGACATTATAGATAAATGTGATATTAGGGGGCTGGTGAGCTGATGAAACGACAGGAAAGATATAAGATTTTAAATTACGCAAAAGATCAATATAGCAAGACGTTCGATGTAGACTATCAGTTCAAGCGTTTTTCCAGAAAGAAACTGTACAGTCTGCTAAAGCAGCATTGTAATTCCTGTATGTGTGAATGGGATTATTGTTGTTATGGGTTATATCGGAACTGCTGGCAGGAACTGTATGAAAAAGGTAACTGGGGGATGACTCAAAAGATGGTTGATGCTAAAATTGCTGGCGCTATAGATAAGTATGCAAAGTATTACAGGAAAGATAGTCGTATTTTGTATTGTGATTTGGGAAGTAGCATTGATATAATTCTTGTAATGAGAGATATCTGCAAATCTGATTTCCTGATTACATTTATGGATGAAAAGGAATAAATGAAAAACATGTATTTCAAAAAGGGTTAAAGACAAATATTAAAATTATAAAGGAGATATGGGATGGGGATAAAATATAGAAAATTGAAAGAAAAAGATCTGGATATATTCATCGAAATGAGAATAAATCAGTTACGGGAAGAAGGTGCCAAGGAGGATATTGATCTAAGACCGGCACTTCGTGATTATTATATGCGTCACATGAAGGATGGAACATTTGTATCATGGATTGCTGAAGATGAAGGGAAAATCATAGGTACAAGTGGAATGTCATTTGTAGAAAAGCCGCCATACTTTGGATGCCCAAGTGGGAAGATGGGACTCCTGTCCAGCATGTTTACAAATCCAGCTTACAGGCGTAAGGGTATTGCAAAAGAACTACTGCACAGAGTTGTCGAAGAGGCAAAGAATTATGGCTGTGGTACGGTTCAGATCACGGCATCTAATATGGGAGTGAAATTATATACAGCTTATGGATTTACTCATAATGGCAACTTTATGCAATATAAGCTGTGACGTATAGATTTATAATGTATAATAAGACGGAGATCACACGTACCTGACACTTGCACATCCAAGAGAGCTTTCAAATATAAGTTTTTGTACCACGAAGATTTGAGTAGCATTTCGAATGGGCGATGAATTACTGCTTTAAGGAACAGAATAAAGATGTATGAGGAATTAGGGGAGATCAATAGATATGAAAGATAATCAGCGTAAAGTTCCGGAAATGACACCATTAACATTGATGATATATATATTGGTTATTGTTGCGATAGGACTTTTCTTCTTTTTTGTACGAGGAGACATGCCTGGAAAAATATGTGCATGTACGGCATGTCCGGCAATGATAGCATATTTTATATATGCTTATCACAAAGAAAAAAGTGCAGATAGAAGTTCTGTAGATAAAAATGAAGATATAATCAGTGGGAATTATTTCAAAACTGCTGAGTGGCAGCATAACTATATTACATATAAAAACAAATATCCATTTGAGAAAGCTATGTATCCAGATATGAAAAAAGATCTATTATCAAGATTTCGAAGAAGAGAGTATGTTATCTGGATGCTTTTTATGGCGTTTCTTATGTTTGGATCGGTCTGTTTGATGATGCAGAAACTTTTCCTCGGAATTACAGGAATATTATTATTTGGTATACTGTTTTATTTTAATTTTTCCTTGTATATTGGTGCACCAGTCAGAAAATGGTTAAAGAGAGATATTGACTATGATGCATTAGAAAAGTCATATGTTAATGCCAGATTCGTTGTTTATAAAAAGAATGGACTCGCGTTTGGAACGACACATATACATGCATATACAGAAAAGAAGGTGTATGCTATAGATTATCGGCTGGTGGAGGGAATATCAAGGAAAGTAGTTCGTTTAAAAAAGTATGAAGATGGCATATATTCTTCAGAAGAATATAGACATTATGCTGTCATACATGTGTGCCTTCCTCAAAGCGGACGGATTCATAATGTAGAAATTGAATTAAATGAGTTTCAGGTTCAAATGGCAATTGATTACCTGCCAGTATTCAGGCTTGGAGAGAATTTGAAAGAGAATATAAGCATGGAGCTGGTAAAAGATAATGAGGTAGTGTAAAAAGAATACAGAGAAGATAGGCACCAATGCCCACAAAGCATTGGTGCTTTTTATAGTTCAAGAATTAATAAGATTGTTTCGGGAATCTTTGTGTTATACTGCTCTATATTGAGGAGTTCAATACTGAGCAGAGGAAATTATATGTATAAGATCAACGAAGATTCATGGAACGAAAAGTATATATTGCTGATACCCGCCATGCTGGATGCGCATTTTCCGCTTATCAAGTATGCGTTTTATTCAAAGGATTATCATCCGGTCATACTGGAAAATGAGGATGGTATCACAGATGTGGGGTTAAAGTATGTGAACAATGACATGTGTTATCCGATAGTGTTAAATGCAGGACAGATGATAGATGCATTACAGTCCGGAAAATACGATGTAGGTAGGGTCAGGCTGCTCATGCCGACGGCGGGGGATGCCTGCAGAGGAGCAAATTATCTTCATGTGCTAAGACAGGCCGTGATAAATGCCGGATTTAACCAGACAAAGATACTTTCGTTAAATGTCAAGGGGCTTGAGAAGGACTGTCAGATGAAGCTGCATCCGTATATGGTATGGCGGGCACTGTTTGGTCTTTTCTATGGGGACATTCTCATGCTACTGCTCAACCAGACCAGGCCAAATGAGGTGAAATGTGGGCAGGCACAGCGACTGTGGGAGAAATGGGTCAGGACACTATCTGAGGATCTAAAGCAGGGCAGACACTTAACGATAGGACATATGAAAAGAAATTTTGAGAGGATTGCTAAAAGCTTTGCAAAGATAAAGCTTAGTGACAAGAGAAAGCAGCGTGTGGGAATCGTTGGAGAATTATATATAAAGTATTGTCATCTTGGAAACTGGGATATGATAAAGTTCCTTGAGGAGAACGGATGTGAGAGCCATACTAACGGTCTTTCATGGTATGCCATGTATTATATGGATTCACACCTCACAGAAGATATGACATTTGAATCACTGCTGTATAAGGCAGGACTTAAGTTCTTTGGAAGTATCCAGAAATCCATGATAGATGCGCTTAGAAAATACGGTTTCTATACAATGGAGGATTTTTTCACGATGAAACGTGAGGCGGAAGGATATGTGAGCTGGGGGTATAAGACCGGTGACGGCTGGCTCATCGGCGCAGAGATAACAGGACATATTCTCCACGACTGCCGGAAGGTTCTGGCTGTCCAGCCATTTGGCTGCATGCCGAATCACACCTGCGGAAGAGGACTTTATCCTTCACTTCAGAAGAAGCTGCCGCAGGGCATGATAGTGAGCTGTGATGTGGATTCCAGTGGTTCAAAGTTAAATGTCTACAACAGGGCGAGGATGCTGGTGGACATGCCACTTAAAATCGGAAAATAGAAAATGGAGAAATAAAGATGAAAAAGATATTTGTTGTTGAAGATGACGAGAGCATCTGTCAGGAGCTTGTGCAGATACTTGAGGGGGAAGGCTATGAGGCACTGAGTCTCACAAGCTTTGAACACACAAAAGACGATATACTTAAGGCTGCGCCGAATCTGGTGCTCATGGACATCAATATTCCGGGGATAAACGGCAGAAACCTTGTGAAGGAGATACGAAAGGAATCTGATGTGCCGATCATCATGGTTACAAGCAGGACTTCCGAGATGGATGAGGTCATATCCATGAGCTATGGTGCGGATGACTATATCACCAAGCCGTACAATCCGACGATACTCCTGCTCAGGATAGCGGCGGTGCTTAAGCGCATGGAGGGCAGCCAGAACACGGCATCATACAGGGATGCCGAGGTGAATTTCAGCAAGGGAACAATCAGCAGAGATGGACAGGAGCTTGTGCTTACCAAGAATGAGATGATCATTTTCCAGCTCCTTTTATCTAACCGTGAGAAGATAGTGTCCAGGGATGAGATTATGACAGACCTTTGGGACAATGATGAATTTGTAAATGACAATGCACTTACGGTGAACATCAGCAGGCTCAGAGGAAAACTGGCAGATCTTGGATATGATGATGCCATAGAGACCAGGAAGAAGCAGGGATACCGACTTGTATGACGGGTAAGTGGGGTTATATATCATTTACAGCGACAAAAGATTGGAGTAATTTTGTAAAATGAAATTTGGCTTGTATATAAAGGATAAACTTGGAATAATTGCGGGATATGCGGGATTTGTGATATTCACATATCTGCTCATGATGGCATTTCACTCACAGTTACAGATGAGGATTATGTTCGTTATCGTGGCTGTGATATTTGTCGTCTCGGTTATCGCTTTCGATTATCTGAGAAAATATAAGTTCTACAATAGTCTGATTGGACATCTGGATGAACTGGATCAGAAGTATCTTATACTTAACACTTTGGACGAGCCTGACTTCTACGAGGGCAAGCTGGTGTATTCAGCTATGTACGACATCAACAAGTCCATGACTGAGAATGTGAGAAAGTACAGGGACAGCGTGGAGGATTTCAAGGACTTTATAGAGATTTGGGTTCACGAGATCAAGCTTCCGATAGCCAGTCTGGTGCTCATGTGCCACAACAACAGGGATGTGATCCCGAGAAAATACGAGGAACAGGTTGCAAGGCTCGACGCGTATGCGGATCAGGTACTCTACTATGTGAGGGCGGAGCATGCTGCGGCGGATTACAGATTTGCTGAGACAAATCTTAAGAGTGTCATCGGAAGAGTGGCGTTGAAGAACAAGGATATGCTGCTTGATGGTGATATATCGCTGAATGTTCATGATGTGGATGAATGTGTTGTGACGGATTCAAAGTGGCTTGAGTTTATGGTAAATCAGATCGTGAGCAACAGCATCAAGTATATAGACCGGGGACAGGAAAAGACTATAGAGATCTGGGCTGAAGCAGTGGGTGACGGCAAGGCTCTGCACATAAAGGACAATGGAATAGGTATACCACAGTCTGATATTCCACTTGTGTGCAAGAAATCATTTACCGGGGAAAATGGCCGGAAACATGCGAAATCCACAGGTATGGGTCTTTATATAATAGACAATCTGTGCAGGCAGCTGGGACATAAGCTGAATATAACGTCAAAGGTGGATGAATACACAGATGTGAGTATAGTATTTGGACATAATGATATATACAAGATTGGATGATATAAAAATTGCGTTTTTCGATAGTGGGATACCGGATCGGGTGAGCGTCCCCAAGGTTACAGAATTGTAATGTTAGGTAATAATGAAAAAAGGACAATTGCTTTCAAAATGTGTAAACTGCAAATATGTTCAATGGTGAGAGCAGTAATAAACAAACATTTGAGGAGGCATTTCAATGGAAAATCCAACAAAAAATTCAACGAAAAATTCAATGAAAAATTCTATGGAAAATCCAGTGGGAAATTCAATGGAAACAATATTAAAGATTGACAACATTGAGAAGTATTATGGAAACAAATCCAATATGACAAAGGCCATAGATGGAATATCATTTGATGTGGAGGCAGGAGAGTTCGTTGCTATCATGGGTGCATCGGGAAGCGGTAAGACGACACTGCTTAACTGCGTTTCAACTATAGATAAGGTTAGCAGCGGTCACATCTATGTGGGCGGCAAGGATATCACAACACTCAAGGGCAATAAGCTTAACGAGTTCAGAAGAGAGGAACTGGGATTTATATTTCAGGATTTCAATCTTCTTGACACACTCACAGCGTATGAGAATGTCGCACTGGCACTTTCCATACAGAATGTTCCTGCAAAGCAGATAGATGCGAAGGTCAGAGCTGTTGCAAAGGAGCTTGAGATCGAGAGTGTTCTGAAGAAGTATCCGTACCAGATGTCGGGCGGTCAGAAGCAGAGAGTCGCATCTGCAAGAGCCATCATCACTGACCCAAAGCTTGTGCTTGCAGATGAGCCTACAGGAGCACTCGATTCCAAGTCGGCAAAGCTGTTGCTTGAGAGATTTAAGCATCTGAATGAGGATCTCATGACAACGATACTCATGGTAACACACGATTCATTTACAGCCAGCTATGCAGGCAGGATCCTTTTCATCAAGGATGGCAAGGTGTTCCACGAGCTTAGAAGAGGAGGAGATACCAGAAAAGAATTCTTCAATAAAATCATAGATGTCGTGACACTGCTTGGAGGTGATCTGAATGACGCTCTTTAAGCTTTCCGCATCAAATATGAAGAAGAGTATAAAGGACTATGCCATATATTTCTTCACTCTGGTACTCGGTGTTGCAATCTTCTATGTGTTCAATGCCATAGAGACACAGTCGGCCATGCTGACGATCTCCGCAGACACAAGAGAGGTTGTACAGCTCATGGGCAAGATGATCGCCGGAGTCAGTGTATTCATAGCATTTGTCCTTGGCTTTCTCATCATATATGCGAGCCGTTTCCTGATGAAGAGACGTAATAAGGAATTTGGTCTGTACCTCATCCTTGGAATGGGAAAACGCAAGGTGTCCACAATGCTTTTCATAGAAACACTTATCATCGGACTTGTATCACTTGTGGTAGGACTTCTTGCCGGAATAGGAATCTCACAGCTCACAAGTGTACTTGTTGCAAACATGTTCGATGCAGATATGTCATCATACAGCTTTGTATTCTCTGGCAGCGCATTTGCCAAGACCTGTCTGTATTTTGCAATCATATATGTGGTGGTTATAATCTTCAACACATTTATCATCAGCAAATGTAAGCTCATCGACCTTTTCCAGAATGGAAGAAAATCTGAGAATGTCAAGATCAAGAATCCGTGGGTATCAGTTATCGTGTTCCTGATATCAGTTGTATCACTTGGATATGCTTATCATGCGGTGATTACCGATATAAATGACATGTACATGAACGATCTCTACAAGTGGATCGTGGTCGGATGCGTTGCAACGGTGCTCTTCTTCTGGTCGGTATCCGGAATGCTCTTCAGGATCGTGTCATCCATGAAGAATGTGTACTATAAGGGACTCAATTCATTTGTCGTCAGACAGATGAGCAGCCGTGTAAATACAAATGTACTTTCAATATCAGTCATCTGTCTGATGCTTTTTGTGACAATATGTGTGCTTTCATCAGCGCTTGCAGTGAAGAATTCCTTAAATGAGGGCATTGCAAAGTACGCAAGAGCGGATGTGAGTATATCGAAAACCCAGAGCAGTGATTCAATCTATTATGACGAGGACGAGATGGGTAATGACAGCGAGACAAATGATCTTTTGAAGAAACTTGAGGTGACTGATGGAAAGAGCATAGAAGATGTATATAGTGAAAATAATGTGGATCTTGGATCATACTTCTCAGATTACGTTGACGTACACACATATACATGTCCTACACTTACAATCAGAAACTATCTGGGAGATGAGGCTCTGATTGATTCTCTTGGAATAGATGTAAACGCTTTGTCTAGATTTGAGGGAACGGAGGAGATCATATCACAGTCTGACTACAACAAGGTGGCAAAGATTTATGACAAAGCGGAGATCCAGCTTGCCGATGACGAGTATGCAATCCTGGCAAATTATAGAATATTCGTTAAGATCCGTGACGAGAGACTTCAGGAGGGAAAAGAGATAGAGGTATATGGCAACAAGCTTAAACCGGTTATCTCGTATTGTATAGATGGTGATATAGAGCTTGCCACTCAGCCCCTCAACACAGGTGTGTTTATCGTGCCGGATTCAGCCATTGAAGGTGCACAGTTCGCGAAAGAGTATTTCATCGGAAAGTATGCCGATCAGGACATAGATGCCATACAGGATAGCGATACGATTATAAATAAGGTATCGAATAAGGATGTGACCTGCGGACTTATCACAGTAAACACTAAAGATAGTATTAAGGCAGCCAGCGTGGGAGTTGGAGCTATCGCATCATTTATAGGTATGTATATCGGACTCATATTCCTCATATCCGGTGCAGCCATCCTCGCACTCAAAGAGCTCTCAGAGAGTACAGACAACATAGAGAGATACAAGATGCTCAGAAAGCTTGGCGTGGATCAGCACATGATCAACAAGGCCCTTTTCTCACAGATGGGACTATTCTTCGTATTCCCACTTGCTCTCGCCATAGTCCATTCGGTATTTGGAATGATGGTCAGCACGAAGATTCTTGATACTATGGGAGCGTATGATATTGTAGGTGCTATCGGAATCACGGCTGCCATCGTGGTAATCATATATGGCGGATATTTCCTTATAACGTATCTGTGCAGCAGGAAGATTATCAGTGAGTGAGGATATAACTATTATTGAAAATAATTGCACTTTTTATTGAATGAATAACATAATTATGTTATCATAAACATACGATATAAATGTGACATGTCACATTGTTTGGGCTGGTCGTAAGACCCAGGTCCAACCTAATTAGGCGGGGAGACTCCCCGCCATTTTTTATATAGAGTTGTAATGGGGAAATTCCTCAAAGGGATACATAAAAAGGAAATTTGATGGTTAACAAATGATTATTTGTATATGGATTGGAGGAAGTCATAATGAACAAACATGTAGAAAAAGCTATGGAGATAAGAAACGAGACACCGATGGTCAATAACTGTGCGCAGACCATTCTGCGGGCTTACGCGGATGAGCTCGGAATAACAGGAGATATGGCGGCAAAGCTCAGTGCTAATTTCGGTGGAGGTATGAAGTGTGGCTTGACATGCGGTGCGATCACAGGAGGACTTATGGTACTTGGCGCTCTGGGCGTTGAGAATCCATACGTGATAAATCAGTTCAGGCGCAGGATAGCAGATAACCACAACGGCATGACCGATTGTGCCGATCTGTTAAAGGCAAATGCCCAAAAGGGCGGAATCAAGAAAGTGCACTGCGACGGCATGATCAGGGAGGCCATAGAGCTGATAGATGAACTGGTAGAAAGTAATGAAGGTTGAACGTAGAGTTGGAGGAAGCTTTTATGAGAAAAAAGAGGGTTGCATTTATCTGTGTTCACAATTCCTGTAGGAGTCAGATTGCCGAGGCTCTCGGGAAATATCTGGCATATGATGTATTTGAAAGCTATTCGGCGGGAACGGAGACGAAGCCACAGATCAATCAGGATGGAGTTCGGATCATGAAGGAATTATATGGGATAGATATGGAAGAAAACAGACAGTATAGCAAGCTGATCAGCGATATACCTGAACCGGATATTGTGATCTCTATGGGATGTAATGTCGGATGTCCGTTTATCGGAAGACCATTTGATGACAACTGGGGACTGGAAGATCCGACTGGCTGTGATGATGAGGCATTTAAGAAAGTGATAAAAGAAATCGAAAACAATATATTGAAGTTGAAGAAACAAATTGGAGGAGACGCGCCATTGGAATAAAGATAAGATATTTTAATGGAGAACTTTCAGTTGAGGTGAAATATATGATGACAATAAGAGAAAAAGCTGAATACATCATAAGGGATATAAAACGGGAACAGGGAACAAATCCTGTCACTATATTTAGAAATATTGCTGCCAAAGACTATGTGAGTATGCATGGCCCGGAGCACCATATACTTGACGGTGCAAGTCTGCTGGTGGCATATAAAAATGCAGGTGGAAACATAGACATTGATGTTGCTCTGGATAAACTCATGTCCGAGGGACTGCGCATGCCGGGGGCTATGTGTGGCTTATGGGGAATTTGCGGTGCTATAACATCCATAGGTGCGGCACTTGCCATAATTGACGGCACTGGACCACTATCCGCTGATGGCACATGGGGAGCTCACATGCAGTATACATCAGCAGCCATAGGGGATCTGGGAACTATAAATGGTCCGAGATGCTGCAAACGGGATGCGATGATAGCATTCAAGAATGGAATAGAGTATGTGAACAGCCATTATGGTATGGCGTTACAGTATGAGCATAGGCAATGTGAGTATAGTGATATGAATGCGCAGTGCATTGGGGAGAGATGCCCATTCTTTATTTAGGCTCAGAAGGTAAAAAAACAGCGAAAAATGGAGGAGATAATACATGACATTACAGATGAGAGACAGGGAAAATGTAGAACTTGGCGAAATGAAAAAACAGGTGTTTCTGATTCGAAAGATAACCAGAGACAAAGTTGCGGCTACAAGTGATTTCCTTGGTGTTTCAGAATCATTCGTTATCAAAGTCATGGATTTAATTGAAGAAAATCCTGATCTTGATGATGAGGAAATTGCAGAAATGCTGGTTGATTTTTAAGAGTGAGAATATAGTAAAAAAACATAGAGAACAGAAACCTTGCAGAATATAGTGCAGGGCTTTTGTTCTCTATATTTTATGGGGAAGGCTTTGATTATGTCAATTTTTGTATCTTATTATATCACCGGGATTGCATTTTAAAACAAAGCATATTGTTAATAGCTCTGGCGAGTGCATTTCTTGTGATGTTATCTTTATCCATATATTCTTTGCAGCAAAATGTATTGATTTTGCAATGAAATGCGGTTTGACATGCGGTGCGATCACAGGAGGACTTATGGTGCTTGGCGATCTTGTCGTTGAGAATCCTTATGTCATAAATCAGTTCAGGCGCAGGATAGCAGATAACCACAACGGCATGACCGATTGTGCTGCCGGGAGTTACTTATTTTAGGGCAAAGTTATAAGTAATTAGTATTGACACAGCAATAAACTCCTTTATAATAAATATTACAAACGTAATATTTATTATAAAGGAGTTTTAATATGATGAGCTTATATTTTTTTATCTCGAAATACTACATATGTAATATATGCAAGAAGTTATATTGTATGCTGCTTTTGGTTGGCATAGCCATATTGTTATGCAGTTGTTCCAATAAAAAAGCAGTGACGGACGCAGAGCGGACAGTTATTGATTTTAGTATATCTGATGAAAATCAGTTTATTGCAGATTTGGATGATATATATTCATCCTGTCAGGATATGAAACGCAAGACCGAGGAAGAAAAACTGAATCAGACTAGGACCGTAATAGAATCGATGGGAAGTAAGGGGTACATAGCTGTGGATGTGGAGAATCAGATCAATATGGCAAATGCAGAGAATGCGGAGATGTTTTTATCAGAGGTGGCTGAAAACAGAGATGCAGGATGTACAATACTGCAGGTCATGTATGATAAGTCCTTTGTAAGGTTTGATTTTAAATCAGGCGGTAACAATGTTATGATAACCAGGCGATTCTATGTGTGGGAGAATAACTGTTTTGTTGAGAAAAATGAAGAAAACTATAAGGCCTATACATGGAAATACACAGACGGATATCTATTTTTTGAGAGGTACAGGATGGGAGGATATGACGGAGATTCTGCGTATACGGCATTACGAGTTGAGCCTCTGGATGAGAAGTTAAGGGTACTTAACAGAAAGTATATCAAGACGATTGGATATGATTCGAATAATTTATTTACCACAAACTGGGATGAATCAGATATGAACAAAATAAATTATTATGATATCTATGAAGCACTTTACAAAATGAAATATGGTATGTCCAGTCCCTATTCGGACGAGGGGGTTACATATATGATAGAAGGGAAGTTATACGAGAAGGTGTTTCAGGAGTATTTGCCTGTGTCTACAGACGTACTTCAGCATGTCAATGTGTATGATGTGTCCAGACAAATGTATCAGTACAGAACGAGGGGGATGTTTGATCACAGTGTGACACCATTGGTTCCATTTCCAGAGGTAGTGGATGCTGAGTATAATGCTGACGGAACAATAACCCTCATAGTAAATGCTGTTTCGGAGAAGGATGAGAGTGGAAGATTATTTACACATAAAGTTACGATAAAGGAGAAAGAAAATGATGGATTTGAGTATGTGTCAAATGTTGTTCTGACGATGGGCAAAGAGGGGATATATTGGTACAGAGACAGGCTTTCTGATAAAGAGTGGCAGGAGCACTACGGAGATAAGACCATCACAATAAATCAGAATGGAAATGTTATTGATGATAGTCTGTTATCCGATGACGAAATGGAGAATGTTAAAGTAGATATAATAGGAATATTGCAGTCAGATGCCATAAGAAAGTTGTATGAGGATGAAGATATTTCGGATAATAGTGATTTAATATATGGTGCAGTAGATATCTTAGGAAGCAGTGGACTGATATGTTTTGCTGATGATACCAATATGTATAATTATCAGTTATTTCAGTCTTTTTATAGAAATTATACAGATGGTGGAGGGCGTGATTACATTTGCGTATATAGGGTAAACAGGGATGCAAGCGTGACGGAGATGACATTTGTGTATGATGACAGCCGGATACAGATGATTTTCAACACAGCAAAATTCGAGAATCATGACTGGAAGTTTATAGCGACTGGCATACGGGATTTAAGAGATATGAAACTCACAAAAAAAGGCTACTTTATATATACATACTCAAATATAATAGCTCATGGTGGGCTGAAGGAGTATTTCAGAGTCAGTCCGTTGACGGATGAATGCAGGGAACTGACAAGAAAATATGTGTATGGGCTTAGTTATGTGAATTACAATATGCTTGTTATCGATTGGGATGAGTCAAATGCATCAGATATACTTGTGCCATGTATGTTTGATGATATATACAGACTGTACACTGGTGAAAATCTAAAACCTGATGGTGGATGGATAGATGCAGACAAATATGAGTCTGTTATGTTGTCAATGTTCCCTGTCACTGTGACGGAGTTGAGGGATAATTGTGATTACAATTCAGAAAAAGATTCGTACAGATATCATGTCATCCTTGGAAAACAGTATCCACCATTTGGAGAGGTTGTGGACTATTCCTACAACGATGATGGAACGGTTTCGCTTATTGTTGATGCGGTGTGGGCTGACAAGGGATCTGACATTGCATTTAGAAATACACTTACAGTAAAACCGGAAGATGATGGTACTTTCAAATATATGTCAAATCATATAGAGAAGATGGAATGTGACATACCAGTTTATTCTGACTGATATCCATATGCATATATTCCGAGATCACGCAGTATTGACAGAGAGATCTTCGATGCGGAAAGTCCGTCCGCTGATAAAAACTGATTGTCATTTTCTGAAAGTGATATATTCGTGGCGAAAAAGTAATCATTATCATTAGATGTAATGAATCCGACGAACCAGCCGTTTATATTTACATCATTAACTCTGCCGGTACCTGTCTTGCCATACAGACTTTTTCCATCTGAGTTTGCAATAAACATGGACTCTATGACTGTATCCACATTTGTCTTAGACAGCTTCCAATCATTATTTTTCAGGTGACATAGCAGTTCTACCTGCTCTACCGGGGATATAGTCAGAGAGGATTCCAGCCAGTAACAGTTCTGAACTGAATTGATATTCTGATTTCCATATTCAATAAGACTGAGAAAATTTTTCACATCTGTGTGGTCCATAGCTGCATCCAGATTGTCAAAATACCAGTTTACAGATCCGGTCATGGCAGATCGAAGTGTCTGATCTGTGTTCCAGGCATCAAAAGGGTAAGTGCTCCCATCCCAGCGCATAAATGAGTTGTCGGAAGTTATGATGCCATGTTCAAGAGCCATCACTGCGTCATATATTTTATATGTAGAATCCGGTGAAGTGCGGCATAGGGCTCTGTCCTGGTTATAGATAAACCATTTATCATTTCCTTTGTCGTACAGCACAAAACAGCCGTTGTAGCCCCAAAAGTAGCTGGATAGATCCAAGGATTCCAGATTCACTGGGGCAAAATCCTTGTATTGTGTATCATCCAGAGCATATACAGATAATGGCGCACATACAGTCATCATCAATATGATAATGGAAAATGCATATATACATTTTCGTTTTTCTCTCTTGGTGACAGGTTTGAAATCAACAATAAGCTGAAGTCTTGTTTTAAGTAATTTTTTCCTGCTTTTGCTCTTGAATGATAGCGATGATGAACTACTGAATCTGCTTGCAGCCGCACGGAGGATGGTCTGCCCATACTTCGCGGCATAGTTTTGACCGAGGCTCTGCAATACATTATTGTCACATGCTTTTTCTCTGTCATGTCTTGCTGTATGTAATGTGTATATAACAACAGGATTGAACCAATACAGTATGTAGAATATACAGATAAACATATTCACGGCATTGTCTCTGCGTTTAAAATGTTGTAGTTCATGTAACAAAATATGTCTCAGGTCGGTTATTGTGTAATCGGATATGCAGT
This sequence comes from Coprococcus sp. OM06-34AC, assembly GCF_003462545.1. Classification (NCBI taxonomy): domain Bacteria; kingdom Bacillati; phylum Bacillota; class Clostridia; order Lachnospirales; family Lachnospiraceae; genus Coprococcus; species Coprococcus sp. OM06-34AC. The sequence continues at coordinate 189,063 of NZ_QTZF01000001.1, read as the reverse complement.
CGTTGATTTGCCGTGGAATATATATAACAGGGCGGAATACACCTACAATGACCGCTCCAGATAAAGCAGAGGAGGAATATAATTTCGGTTTGTATCTGCGCACATTGCAGAGCTCAAGGCATTCCGAATATATATTCAATATGACAGTATCGTCGGTGACTGGAACAGCAGATTTTTTCAGCTTGTATAGTGATATGCCTGACACTATTAAACGGATGGAAAATATGCAAACTCCGGCAAGCCAGATAATAAAAAGGAGCTTTGGATATATTGTAGATGTACTGTTTACAGATATAGCAAAGTCGTTCATCCAGTTCCCATTTGATGAAGGGCTGGTATTGATAGGCACAGGAGTAACTGTATTTGCGGCAGAAGTACCCCTGTGAAATAATGATCGTATGAAACCTATGGCTTGGAATATAAATGAATTATTTACAGGGATAAATGGAAATACGAGAAGAACCAGCACAATATATATGGTGTTGTATCTGCCGTTACATGTTAGCTGTTTTCTGAATATGAATCGAACAAATATAAGTAGCAGCAGAGATAAACTTATGGATATATTGCTTATAAAAAAATGTGTGAAAAATTGAGTCAAGCCTTATTCCCTCCCGGTGCCTTTTCCATTTAATATGTCTTGAAGTTCCTTTATATCATCAGCACTAAGCTCATCACTATCCACAAACGCAGAAACCATGTCGGATATGTGTCCATTGAAAAACTTCTTTAGAAAAGATGAGCTTTCATGTTTTCGATATTCCTCCTGACTGATGACAGGGGAGTAGACGAACATGCGGCCCTTTTTCTCATAGGAGATGGCAGACTTATCAGAAAGTCTTTTGATGAGAGTCTGGATAGTCCTGGGATTCCATGAAGTGGTCTGCAACAGTTTGTCAGTAATGTCATTTGTGCTTATAGGGGCATATTTCCATATAACCTTCATAACTTCATATTCAGCTTCGGAAATCTGGGGAATGTGTTTCATAGATTATACTCCTTTAATACTACATTTGTAATAACAGTATAAAGATTATGGGGTGGGGTGTCAATTGTGTTGTGGAGGTTTGTTCAATGTTAGTCTGGATAGGAATAATTTTTTTGATCTGCAAGATATGAAGAAACTCTCCAAAAAGGATTGTTTAGCAGAGTATATAATTTTCAAACACCGGGTAACATACTCATATACAGGCTAAGGAGGTATATGAGATGATATCACCAGACACAATAAAGCTGCTCAGGGAATGTGATGCCGGGATCAAGATGGGTGTTTCGTCTATTGATGAGGTGCTCGGATATGTGCACGCGGCGAAGATGAAGAAGATACTTATAGAATGTAAGGAGGAGCACAACGCAATAAAACAGGAGATACGGAAGCTGCTGGATGAGTACCATGACGATGGCAAGGATCCAAATCCAATAGCAAAGGGCATGTCCTGGATCAAGACAAATGTGAAACTCATAGTGGATGAGTCGGACAATACCATAGCGGAGCTTATGACGGATGGCTGCAATATGGGTGTGAAGTCGCTGAACAAATATCTGAACGAATACAATGCAGCAGATGACAGGGCGAAGGATAAGACGAAGAGACTCATAGAGCTTGAGAAGAAACTCTGCGAGCAGATGCAGCCTTTTTTATAAGTGCTTGTTGACTAAAAAAGTTTTATTAAATATACTTGTAAATATGAAAACCCAACATGTCTGTAGATGACGCGGATCATGTTGGGTATTTATTGTTTTAGTGAAACAGAAAAAATTGATACAAGAAGGAGAAGATATATGAACAGGCAGGTTTACAACCCTTTTTTGCCGTTGAATGAGTACATACCTGACGGCGAGCCGCATGTATGGGGCGACAGGGTTTATCATTATGGATCTCACGATAAGGAGGGCGGTTACACGTTCTGTATGCAGGATTATGTGGTGTACTCCGCGCCGGTAAAAGATCTGACAAGCTGGCGATGCGAGGGTATTACATACAGGGCGAGCCAGGATCCGGCATACCCGGAGCTGAAGTATATGTACGCGCCAGATGTCGTGAGGGGAAATGACGGCAGATATTATCTGTATTACTGTATGGGCGGTGACTACGGTTACGGCGGATATACAGGTCCGATCAGTGTAGCTGTGTGTGATACACCGGCGGGCAAATACGAATATCTTGGTCATGTGCAGTACAAGGACGGTACTGTTATGAAGAAGTACATTTGCTTTGATCCGGCAGCCATGAATGATGACGGAACCATTAGGATATTCTACGGAACCCAGTACGGATACGAGGAGGAGCCTGATTTCCTGACAAATGGCAGGCTGGATGATGAGGTATCTATGTTTGGAAGAACAAAGGAGGAGATACTTGGCTACAAGGACAGCATCATGGGACCGATCATGGTGGTGCTTGAGGACGATATGCTGACGGTTAAGGAAGAACCGAGGCACATCATACCTTATGCCGTGAAGGGAACATCATTTGAGAAGCATCCATTTTTCGAGGGTTCATCCATGAGAAAGGTGGGAGACAAATACTACTTTGTTTATTCGTCATGGCAGAACCATGAGCTGTGCTATGCTGTGAGCGATTATCCGGATCACGGATTTACATTTGGCGGAACAATAGTGTCAAATGGCGATGTGGGATATAAGGGAAGAAGTTTCGAGAACAAGCTGAATATGACCGGGACCACGCACGGAAGCATAGAGTGCATAGATGGTCAGTGGTACGTGTTCTATCACAGGCTCACACATAAGTCGGACTACAGCAGACAGGCCTGTGCCGAGAAGATATATATAGCTGCGGATGGACACATAGACCAGGTGGAGGTTACGAGCTGCGGTCTGAACGATGGCCCGCTTGTGGCAAATGGCACGTATCCGGCAGTGATAGCATGCAACCTGACAAATGGACATATGCCACACGGCTCCAACAGTATATATACGACAGAATTTCCAAATGTGACGAACAAGGGTGAGGATAGATTTATTGCGGAGATAGAGGATGGAACACTCATGGGGTATAAGTATTTTGCGCTTGAGGGCAGCAGTACATTTGGCGTGAATGTCAGATATGAGACGGATGCCAACAAGGTGGTGTACGAGGGACCTGTCAGGGTAGACGAGAGATGCGAGAATCAGGAGCAGCTCAAGGATGCAAACGACCTGGCAGAAAATGTAGAAGGATACTTTGACATATGCGTGACAGAAGACGGTGAGAGTATTGGAAGAATAGATATACCTGTATCTGAAGATATCTCAGAGACAGAGTGGAGATGGTGCGAGAACAGAGTGGATTTCCCGGAGAGAGTCCATGCGGTGTATCTTGTATACCATGGCAGCAGAAAGCTTCAATTAAAAGATATCAGATTTAGGTAAAATAATGAAAGAAGAGGGAAAATTATGAAGAAGTCAAATGGTGCGGCACTGATACCTATATACGTCTTTCTTGTCCTGTATCTGGGACTTGGAATACTGTTTGAGTACGTGCTGAAGATTCCGATGGGATTTTACAATATTCCGATAGTGGTCGCCTTCATGGTGGCGATATTTGTGGCATGTCTGCAGAACAGAAAGGTAAGCTTTGATGAGAAGCTTCAGATCATGGCAAATGGACTTACAGACAAAAATATAATAACCATGTTGCTCATATTCCTGACGGCGGGAATATTTGTGGGAGTCGTGGGGCGGAGCAGTGCCGAGAGTGTGGCATACTTTATGCTGAGTATCATTCCGGCGAGATTTTCCGTGGCAGTTCTGTTCGTTGTAGCATGCTTTGTCTCAACAGCTATGGGAACGTCTGTTGGAACAATAACACTTCTGACGCCTATAGGAGTTGCAGTTGCCGATGCGTCAGGATTTAATCTGCCGCTCTGTGTGGCGTCCATCATGGGCGGTGCGATGTTCGGAGATAACCTGTCGTTCATATCGGATACGACCATAGCAGCATGTAATGGTCAGGGGTGTGCCATGAAAGATAAGTTCAGGGCAAACTTCTGGATAGCATTTCCTGCGGCGATTGTGACGCTCATAGTAATCTTGGTTAAGTCATTCAATACTGAGATAGGCGGAGTAGTGAACCATGATTACAATATGATACAGATCATTCCTTATGTTCTGGTACTCATAGGAGGAATAGTGGGATTTAATGTGTTTGTAGTCCTGATAGTTGGAATCGTGTCAGGTTCCATCATTATGCTTGCCACAGGGCAGACGGCAGCAGTGGATCTCCTGACGAATATGGGAAGCGGTGCAGCTGGAATGTTCGAGACGAGTATGGTTGCTGTACTTGTGGCTGCCATGTGTTCGCTCATCAGGGAGTATGGCGGATTTGAGGCACTGCTTTCGGCTATAAAGAAGGTGTTCAAAGGTGACAAGGGAGGTCAGCTCGGAATCGGACTTCTGGTTGGAGCCATGGACATAGCCACAGCTAACAATACGGTCGCGATAGTCATGGCAAATCCGATAGCAAAGGAGATGGCAGAGGATTATGGTATATCACCGAAGAGATCTGCGTCACTGCTTGATACATTTTCATGCATATTCCAGGGAATCATTCCTTACGGTGCTCAGATGCTTGTTGCAATATCAGCGGTGTCGGAGCTGGGACATGAGATATCAGCATTCCAGATAATTCCAAATCTGTTTTATCCAATACTTCTTCTTGTCAGTTCACTTGTGTGGATGCTTATAAGAAGTAATGACAAAACACATCTGGCAAAGAGACGGTAAAGAATATAAATTGACGAGATTTCGCAATATAATAAATAAATATTCGAAAAAACACGCAAAAAAGCAAGAAAAATCTTGAAAATGCGTGTTTTTTCGTTTTTATTTAAGAATTTTTATGCTATAATTTACACTTGTGAATTATAAATAAAAAAACAGGAGGAGAAACATGGACGCATTCACAAACTTTTTAGGCAAAGTTGATGATATTGTCTGGGGCTTGCCACTCATAATACTCATCATCGTCTGCGGAATCTATCTGACGATCAGACTTAAGTTCCTTCAGATAGTTCATCTGCCAAAGGCACTGAGATTCATGATTAAGAATGAGGAAGACGGTACAGGAGAGGTGACGAGCTTTGGCGCGTTATGTACAGCACTTTCAGCAACTATCGGTACAGGTAATATCGTAGGAGTAGCAACAGCTATAGGTATCCTTGCCGGTGGTCCCGGAGCACTTTTTTGGATGTGGATCGCAGCGCTTTTTGGAATGGCAACAAAGTATTCAGAGGGACTGCTTGCTGTAAAGTACAGAAAGATTGACGAGGATGGACACGTTCTCGGAGGACCTTTCTATTACATTGAGAGCGGTATGGGTCACAAGTGGAGGTGGCTTGCAAAGATATTTGCATTCTTCGGAGCATGCGTAGGTCTTATGGGTATCGGTACATTTACACAGGTAAATGGTATTGCTTCTGCAGTTCAGGCTTTCTTTGATCCTGACAAGGCCAATACAGTATCAATCCTTGGAAATGACTACTCAATAGCCATCGTCATCACAGCATTTATACTTGCAATCCTTGTAGGACTTGTCGTAATCGGTGGAATCCAGAGAATATCAAAGGTTTCTCAGGTTATAGTGCCATTCATGGCAGTTCTCTACATTGTGGTGTGTCTGGTTCTTATCATAGTTAATATAAATAAAGTTCCAGCTGCATTTGCAACAATAGTCAAGTGCGCATTTAAGCCTATGTCATTTGCAGGTGGTGTTACAGCAAGTCTTGCAATTGCCATGCAGAAGGGTGTTGCACGTGGTATCTTCTCGAATGAGGCTGGTCTTGGTTCTGCACCTATCGCAGCAGCAGCCGCTCAGACAAAGGAGCCTGTTCGTCAGGGACTTGTAACAATGACAGGTACATTTATTGATACTATCATCGTATGTACAATGACAGGTCTTTCAATCGTTATGATGGGAAGCTGGCAGGATGGCAGCCTTGAGGGAATCGCAGTCACAACTGATGCATTCCAGAAGGGACTTTTCTTTATGCCAGGTCAGGTTGCAGCATTCATCCTTATGATCTGCCTTGTATTCTTTGCATTTACAACTATCCTTGGCTGGGATTACTATGGTGAGAGGTGTCTTGAGTACCTCACAAATGGCAGCAAGGTTTCAGTTCAGATCTATCGTTGGTTATACATACTTTGCGTATTTATCGGACCATACATGACAGTTAAGGCTGTATGGACTATCGCTGATATATTTAACGGACTTATGGCGATTCCGAATATCATAGCACTGCTTGCACTCAGCAGTGTGGTTGTGGCAGAGACAAAGGATTACTTTGCACGCCACAAGGAACTGTAGGGTTCAATAGAAGTAAATATTTATATGTAATAATTGGGGAAGCACCTATCAGCAGTCAGGCTAAATTTTGTCTGGCTGCTTTTTTGCTTACAGTAGAAATGACCAATATGGAGCTGGTTCTAGAAAGTAAGTTTTGCGATAGATGATAGGGAAACTCTGTATTGTAATATTTAATGGAGGAGTTTATTATGGGAAATACAATAACATTTTTACTTATAGTATTGGGAATTATGTTCTTGAGTGGCATTGCTATGGCAATACTTGCTCTATATTTCAATATCAAGAGGAAACATCCAATATTTTCAATCATATTTTCGATTATACTAATACCGCTGATTTGTATTCCGATACAATTCACTGTTGGTTTTATGATTTCACGATTTATGTTGATAATTGTATTGATATATAGTGTGGCAATGATTGCAATGGCGGTAAAAAATTTCAAAACAAATGAATGAAATTGGATATATCAATTAAGTATTGAATATTATTGTTTGCTATAAGGTGTCTTCCCATCGATATATGTTTGGCATGAGTGAGGCTTGATGCTAATATAATATCAAAAGGTGCTACCGATAGACGGTCAATATCTTGGCTATCCCGTATATGATGATGGCTATGTTGTGCTGCTGGTAGTGAATTTTTCAGAAAGCATGATACATATTCTTCGATTTTTGCATCAGCAAGAGAAAACGCAGGAAGTGGCAAGGCTGTCTTTTATATAGAAGAATAATACGATGCAAATGGCATCCGCAAACACATCATCAGGTCTTAGAAGATGTGTTTGCGGGTGCTTTTTTATTTGCGGGAGTTTTTTTGATTTATAAAGCAATAACAGTTGACAATAAAGTTAGTAGCGACTAACATTATGGCTATTAAGAGAATTGGATCAGGGGGATGTAACAAATGAAAGGTTCTGAGACTATAAAAGAAACACTGCACAAGGCGGATTGTGTCTTATATCTGGTTGCTGACAGAAGAGATAAAGTTGTCATTGTGTTATCAGGCAGCGAGGGCGGTCTGGAGCATACAGGAAAATGGAGGGAAAAGTTGTGAAAAAACAGTTTTTTGAGATCGAGAAGGACGGATTCTATGGAACATATTACGAGAATCCAAATGGGGCTGACTGTGCATTCATAGGACTGTTTGGAGACGATCCGAATGATTTTATGGCGAAGTGCGGAGCAAAGTGGCTGCACAAAAATGGTGTGAACGCACTCTGCATATCTCCCGGAAAGAAGAATTACAGCCATGCAAATAACCCGCTTGAGAGAATAGAGACGGCTATTGCATGGCTGAAAAGTCATGGAAACCGGAAAATAGGAATCATGGGAATGAGTACGGCTGGCATGGATTCCCTGGTTGCGGCGTCGTATTTTCCTGATATCACATTGACATTTGGACTTACGGCAAGTGACTTTGTATGGCAGGGATTTGAACAGGGCAACAAAGACGGATGTAAGGAATGGCCGATACCGGATGCATCGACTCTTTCGTGGAGAGGAGAGCCTCTTGCTTACATGCCATTTGTGTATGAGCATCCTGTGTACTGGCAGAAAATCGAGGAGGAGACAAAGGGCTCCGGCGACATTGAGCGCAGTACCTGTCTGTTTATTGATTCGGAAAAAGTCAGGGAACACACAGAAGAGGAAATGATCAAGGTTGAGAATATAAAGGGAAAGCTGTTTCTTATTGGCGCAGATGACGACTCATTCTGGGAGGCGGGCAAATACATCCGCAGAATGGATCAGCGACTGAAGGAACGTCCGCATACATGTGAGTATGTGCCGCTTGTGTATGAGCACGGAACCCATTTTGTGCTGCCGGAATCGATGCTTCGTATGGCACTTCCGGTTGGACTGAAATTCGTCATGAAGTTTATATTCAAGGCTGCAAAGGATTATCCAAATGAGTGCGAGGCGACGAGAAAGGATATAGACAGAAGACTCTCAGCCGCACTTAAGGAATGGATACAGGAATGAAGGAGGCCAGCTTCATCGTACCAAGACTCTTGGACAGGGGGATGAGTGCTGTAATTTCCATGTCACACGGATACAAGGACGTTAAAATGGACTATAGTCCAATAGGAGAAGGGGCTTTATGAAGAAATCAAAATATACATATCTGAAGGATGGATTTGAGGGGATTTTGTATGACACAGAAAGTGAGGATGACAGACTGCTTATCGTCATCCAGGGACTAAAAGGACTGGAACTTCCTGAGAAATATGCCGGGCTATTTGCAAAGAAGGGATACTCTGTTCTTGCCATGACATATTATGGTGCACCGGGACTTCCAGATACCATGAGGGCGATTCCATTGGAGATGTTCCAGACTGCTGTCGACCACATGAAGGAGTATGGATCCGGGAAATACAGAAGGTTCGGGATATATGGCAATTCTAAGGGCGCGGGAATGGCGCTGCTTGCTGCTTCGGTCGTGCCGGATATAAGTCTGGTTATAGCAGCATCAACATTTGGACATATCATGCAGGGCAGCGGCAAGGCTGATCTTGATCCTTGCAAGGCGATGGTTTCCTATCGTGGAAAAGACTTTCCGTATGTGTCAAATGCACATATGTTTTCCAATTTCCTGAAAAGATGCATAAAGGAACATCATATGCGCGTGCTGTACTTCTTTGAAGAGTGGGAGAAAAATGGAACGATAGAGAATGAGATCCCGGTTGAAAAGATATGCGGTGACATTCTTTTCCTCACATCGACCCACGATGAATCTGTGCCGTCAAAGCATGACTCGGAGCTGCTTATGGAGAGACTTAAGCGTGAGAACTTTACGCACGGTTACAGGCATATAAATTCGGAGACAGGCAGTCACAATCTGGGATATTTCCCGGTGAACAATGGCGCACTGCCTAGAGAGAAGAAATTCCCGCAGGAATGTCAGAAGGCGAGGGAAGATACACTTGCGATTATATTGAAGACACTCAGTTCGTGGAGTGTAGCAGATTTATAGTTTAAAACTAATCGAGAAGTGCAGTTTGACGAGAAAGACAATCAATAAAAAGTGCATAATATTTTCGCAAATCAAAAGAAAACCAGGAAAAAGATACAAAATTATTAGAAATTGTATCTTTTTCCCGGCTTTTATCATTCTAGCGAAAAATTTATGCACTTTTGAATGCTGAGCAAGCTTGCTAATCCACGAACCGGCAAACAGCAGGCTAAATAAACAGCCATGCCGCCAAGAAGCAGCTTCTGCCATCAATCAGCAGGGCTACCTGAGCGGCAAAGCCGCCCGCGCCCGATATTACTCAGCGTCCTTTATCTCACTGTGAAGCTCCTGCAGTGACTTCACATCGCTGTCGCCATGTGCCTGAACGTACAGGATACCCTTTGCGGTTGCTCTTGCGCCTGCAATTGTAGTCACATAAGGAATCTTTGCCTTGATGGCAGCCTTTCTGAGGTAACTATCGTCGTGGGCACTTTCCTTACCGCTCGGAGAATTGATTATCAGGTCTATAGAGCCATTTGTTATAAGGTCATTGATGTTTGGCCTGCCCTCCTGGAGCTTTTTGACTTTCTCAGCTTTAACTCCGGCAGCCGTAATTATGGCATATGTTCCGCTTGTAGCAAGGATCTTGAAACCAGCTTTCTCGAAGAGCTGAGCGATCTCGATAACCTCATCCTTGTCCTTTCTGTTTACAGAGATCAGGACAGTTCCGCTTGTAGGAAGGAGAGTCTGTGTAGCCTCCTGAGCCTTGTAGAATGCCTCTCCGTAGTAGGTTGAAAGTCCGAGAACCTCACCTGTAGATCTCATCTCAGGTCCTAAGATCGGGTCAACCTCTGGGAACATGTTGAATGGGAATACAGCCTCCTTAACTCCGTAATATGGTATGTGCTGCTCCTTGAGAGCTGGAACAGGAGATGGTCTTCCTGTGAGCTCTGATGTGATGATATCAGTAGCGATAGGAACCATGCGCACGTTACATACCTTTGATACGAGAGGTACTGTACGGGATGCTCTAGGATTTGCCTCGAGAACATATACCTTGCCTTTCTCAATAGCGTACTGCATGTTCATAAGACCTACGACATGCATTTCCTCAGCGATCTTCTTTGTATATTCCTTGATAGTAGCAACATTCTCAGCAGTGATGTGTACTGAAGGAATGATGCAGGCTGAATCACCTGAGTGAATTCCGGCAAGCTCGATGTGCTCCATAACGGCAGGAACAAATGCGTGAGTTCCGTCGCTTATGGCATCAGCCTCACACTCAAGGGCGTGATTCAGGAATCTGTCTATAAGTATAGGTCTGTCAGGTGTGACACCAACGGCAGCTCTCATATATCCGTCAAGGCTCTCGTCATCGTATACGACCTCCATACCACGTCCACCGAGAACGTATGATGGACGGACCATGACTGGATAGCCAATCTTGTGAGCAATCTCAAGTGCCTCGTCAACAGTAGTAGCCATACCAGATTCTGGCATAGGGATATCAAGCTTATCCATCATCTCACGGAAGAGATCTCTGTCCTCTGCAAGATCGATGACAGCAGGAGATGTACCGAGGATCTTTACGCCGTTCTTCTCAAGGTCAGAAGCAAGGTTAAGAGGTGTCTGACCGCCGAACTGTGCGATGACGCCCACTGGCTTTTCCTTGTTGTAAATGCTGAGAACATCCTCAAGTGTAAGTGGCTCAAAGTAGAGCTTATCTGATGTATCATAGTCAGTTGAAACAGTTTCTGGATTACAGTTTACTATGATAGTCTCAAATCCGAGCTTCTTAAGTGCCAGTGATGCATGTACGCAGCAGTAGTCAAACTCGATACCCTGACCGATTCTGTTAGGACCTCCGCCGAGGATCATAACCTTTGGCTTGTCCTCATTTATCGGATTGCTGTCAGGTGCATTGTATGTGGAGTAGTAGTAAGCGCTGTCCTTTGTTCCACTTACGTGTACGCCTTCCCATGCCTCAGTAACTCCGAGCTCGATTCTCTTATTTCTGATGTCCTCCTCAGGAATCTCAAGAATCTGGCTGAGGTATCTGTCTGAGAAACCGTCTTTCTTTGCAGTGGTGAGTGCCTCGTCAGATGGGAGAGTGCCCTTGTGTGCTGCGAGTGCTTCCTCTTCCTCAACGAGTTCCTTCATCTGCTGGGCGAAGTAGTGCTTAACCTTTGTTATATCGAAAATCTCATCTACTGTAGCACCCTTTCTGAGCGCCTCGTACATGATGAAATGTCTGTCGCTTGATGGATGTGCAAGCATGCGCAATAGTTCATCCTTGCTCTTTGTATTGTAGTCCTTGGCGTAGCCGAGACCGTATCTTCCTGTCTCAAGGCTTCGGATAGCCTTCTGGAATGCCTCCTTGTAGGTCTTACCGATACTCATAACCTCACCTACGGCACGCATCTGGGTTCCGAGCTTGTCCTCAACACCCTTGAACTTCTCGAATGCCCAACGTGCGAACTTGATAACCACATAGTCACCGTCCGGAACGTATTTATCCAGTGTGCCGTACTTACCGCACTCGATATCCTTGAGGGTAAGTCCTGTTGCCAGCATGGCTGACACAAGGGCAATAGGGAATCCTGTAGCCTTTGATGCCAGAGCAGAAGAACGGGATGTTCTAGGGTTGATCTCGATTACGATGATTCTGTCAGATACAGGGTCATGTGCGAACTGTACATTTGTTCCACCGATGACCTCAACAGAGTCAACGATCTTGTATGCCTGCTCCTGAAGTCTCTTCTGAACGTCCTCAGAGATTGTAAGCATAGGAGCGGAGCAGAATGAATCACCTGTGTGTACGCCGAGAGGATCGATGTTCTCGATGAAACATACAGTGATCATATTGCCTTCGCAGTCACGTACAACTTCAAGCTCAAGCTCCTCCCATCCGAGGATTGACTCCTCAACGAGAACCTGACCTACAAGGCTGGCCTGGAGACCTCTTGCACAGACAGTCTTGAGCTCCTCCTTGTTGTATACGAGTCCGCCGCCGGCACCGCCCATGGTGTATGCAGGACGAAGAACAACAGGGTATCCGAGCTGATCTGCGATGGCGAGAGCCTCATCTACAGAGTAGGCAACCTCGCTTCTTGCCATTTCTATTCCGATTGCGTTCATGGATTTCTTGAATTCGATTCTGTCCTCACCGCGCTCAATGGCATCTACCTGAACACCGATGACCTTGACATTGTATTTGTCTAAGATGCCTTCTTTTGCAAGTTCAGCACAAAGGTTAAGTCCTGACTGTCCTCCGAGATTTGGAAGAAGAGCGTCAGGTCTCTCTTTTGCAATTATCTGCTCAAGTCTCTTGACATTGAGCGGCTCAATGTATGTGACATCAGCTGTCTCAGGATCTGTCATGATGGTAGCAGGGTTGGAATTGACCAATACGATCTCGTAACCAAGCTTCTTAAGGGCCTTGCACGCCTGAGTACCTGAGTAGTCGAACTCACATGCCTGACCGATGATGATTGGACCAGATCCTATTATCAGAACTTTGTTAATGTCTTCTCTTTTTGGCATATCTTTCTCCTTATTGTAAAATGATTCTTGTTCAGAGCGAGAGCACTGAAAACTACATGAAATCACACAAAATAAAGAAGTATTTTAATGTGATTTTAAACATTGCCGGACATCGTTTATTTTCTTTTATAAAAATGCCCAAATTATTGTTATTATAAAGTATAAGAGCCCAAAAGTACATAGCTAATAAGGAAATAAATTGAAAAAATGAACTTAAATATGAAATGGATCAAGAATTAAATTAAAGAGAATTATATTAAAAAGAAACAGGGAACAGCAGATAACGGTCTAAAAAAACCGGCAAGTATGAAATGCCATACATGCCGGATAAACTGCGATATTACAATCTGTCTTAAAAAACACAGATAAAATGTCTTATAACACCTTTGAAAGAAAATCCTTAAGTCTAGGATTCTTAGGGTTGCCGAAGAATTCCTCCGGTGTACCGGATTCAAGAATCTGTCCGTCGTCAATAAATACGACCTTATTGGCAACCTCCCTGGCAAATCCCATCTCATGGGTAACAATAATCATTGTCATGCCTTCATCTGCAAGAGCCTTCATGAGATCAAGAACCTCACCGACCATCTCAGGGTCAAGAGCGGAGGTTGGCTCATCAAACAGAATGACATCAGGATTCATGGCAAGCGCACGGACGATGGCAACACGCTGTTTCTGACCGCCTGAGAGAGTAGATGGATATACATCCGCCTTGTCCTCCAGACCGATCCTCTTCAGGAGTTCCTCCGCTTTTGCATGTGCCTCGGCAATGATCTCTGATTTTGTTGTTGTTATTTCCTGCTTTGTCTGCTTTTCCTTGCGGAAGAGATTGGTGACAGGAAGCAGAAGATTATGCCGCTTTGCCTTTTTCAGATCCTGACATCTGACATAGACAGGAGCAAGCATGATATTCTGTATAACAGTCTTGTTGTTATACAGATTGAAATGCTGGAAAACCATACCCATATGACGGCGGTGTATGTTGATATCAACCTTAGGGTCTGCTATATCAACACCATTGAATATAATCTGGCCGCCGGTGGGATCTTCCATACAGTTCAAACAGCGAAGAAATGTACTTTTACCAGAACCTGAAGGACCGATAACAACCATTATATCGCCTTTGTCTATGGTGATATTGATGCCGTTTAAGACTTTGTTATCACCGAAGCTTTTTTCAAGATTAATGACGTCTATCACTCTTTCTCAGGCTCCTTTCCATTAATTTGATTCCCAGGCTGATGAGAAGCACCATCACGATGTAGATAAGTGCCATGACCAGATAAGGGACCATGAATTCGTAGCTGTTACTTCCGATGTAGTTGAATGCAACGTAGAGATCAGTTGCTCCGACAAAACTTACAACTGAAGTCTCCTTTATTAAAGAAATAAATTCATTTCCAAGGGTTGGCAGAATATTCTTGACTGCCTGAGGTATAACGATTTTGAGCATGGTAGTCGAAAAACTGAGTCCCATGGCACGTCCACCTTCCATCTGACCTGGATCAACGGAGAGTATACCACCACGCATGATCTCTGAGATGTAGGCACCGCTGTTGAGTCCAAATACAAGCATAGCCACCTGAACCCCTGTCATGTGTCCTCCCACTATAGGAAGAAGAACATAGTAGAAGAGAAGAAGCTGTACAACCATAGGTGTTCCACGGAAGAAACCTACATATACACTGCAGATCGCATCCAGAACTCTAGGCAGACGCTTGTACTTTGGAATTACCCTGACGGTAGCAATGAGGGTACCGATTATTATACCGATGATAAGACCGGCAATGGCTATTATCACAGTATTCTTCAGACCCTCGACTACCTTAACATACCCGTTGTTGTCGATGAATATTTCTATGAACTTTTGTATTTTTGTAGAAATGTCTCCCATGAAATATCCTTTCAAACATAATTGGCGTTAATACTAAAATTACTAAATCCGAATTAAAATTTACTGCATTGCGTTAAGAGCAGCAGTGATGCTGGCTGCTGGAGCGGCATCGATGATAACATAGTTGAGGTTACCATTTAAAAGATCCTGAACTGCAAGTGAACCGCTCTTGTAGCCGGTTGAAGTCATAGCAAGTTTTGTGAATCCCCAGTCTGCGTCACCCTCGCAGTAGAACTGTCCGGTAGTACCTGTCTGGAAACCAATCTTCATGTCTGAGCCTTTAGCCTGAAGGATCTTGTTGACATCATCAGCTGTCTTGCAATCATCAAACTCTGTATTGTCTGATGTAACGATAAGCTTCTGAGAAGCCTTGTAGTATGAATCTGAGAAGCTTACATACTCCTCACGGTCTGGCTTTATAGTAAGACCTGCCATAGCGATATCACACTTGTGCTGACCAACTGAGAGACAAACAGCATCGAAATCCATGTTCTGGATAACGAGCTCCTTGCCAAGCTTGTCTGCGAGAGCCTTAGCTATCTCCATATCGACACCATAGTAGTTCTCACCCTTTGTATACTCAAATGGCTCGAATGCAGCATTTGTTGCAACTACAAGCTGATCCTTGTTTGCATCGAGTGTTGCCGACTCAACGGCAACTGGCTCGCCGTCACCGAAATAGTGATTGCAGATCTCCTCAAATGATCCATCCTCGTTCATTGACTTGATGAAATCATTGACCTGTGTTAAGAGCTCAGGCTGATCCTTATCAACACCGAAAGCATACTGCTCGTCTGTAAGGTCAATCTCTATGACCTTTGCAGTCTTCTTTGATGATGAAGCACTCTCTGAAGCTGCCTCCGAAGAATCATCCTTGCTTCCACATGCAGTAAGAGCTGTCATAGCCAGAACTGCTGACATTGAAATTGCTAATAATTTTTTGAGTTTCATTTTTACATCTTCCTTTCATATTTTATCTGAATAAATATACCATTGTGTTTCAAAAAAAGCAATTAATATATGAAAAAACTCGTTATAAAAGTGAGAAAAAGTGAGATTCCTAATAAAAACAGGATTTTATTCATGATTTATAAATAAACATTGTTATATGAATAGTATTTACTATATAATACATTTGTATCATTAAAAAAATGAAACTCATATTTAAATATGAAGAATACAGGGAGGTCAGATTATATGAGATACGAGATCAAAGGCGGCATGATGCCTGTGGTAGAAATCATTTTGGAGGCAGGGGAATCTATAAACTGCGAAAAAGGTGCAATGGTATGGATGTCTCCGAATATGCAGATGCAGACATCAGGTGGCGGAGTAGGCAAGATGTTCACCAGGGCCATATCCGGTGAATCGATGTTCCGAAATACATATACGGCTCAGGGGGGACCTGGACTGATAGCATTCGGTTCAAGCTTTGTGGGAAATATCATGGCGGTTGAGATAGAACCTGGCAAGGAGATCATTTGTCAGAAGTCAGCATACCTTGCATCGACACCGGGAATCAATCTGGAGATAGCTTTTCAAAAGAAGATAGCCGGTGGGTTCTTCGGAGGTGAGGGATTTATTATGCAGAGGATTACAGGTCAGGGAATAGTGTTCCTTGAAATCGATGGTTCAGTTGTGGATTACATGCTTGCACCTGGACAGCAGATGGTTATTGACACTGGTTATCTTGCAATGATGGATGCAACATGCTCCTTGAACGCAGAGACAGTAAAGGGTGGTGCCATGAATATGTTCTTTGGAGGAGAGGGATTCTTCAATACAGTGGTAACAGGCCCTGGCAGAATAACACTTCAGACCATGCCAAAGTCACAGCTTGCCGCTGAGATAGCATCCATGATACCATCTAAATAACCAATAGAGCCATATATTTAAGCCGACCCCAAAAGAACACTGCAGCATCTTTCAATGTCGGCTAACTTGAAAATAAAAAGTTAAATATGAAATTTTGACGAAAATATAGTCGAATACAGTGATTAAACTTAGATTTTTCAACCAAAATTTGCGAAATACTACAAACTTATGCGATTAAGGTCTAGACAACCGGAGAAATAAATTATATGATACAAGGGTTGAACGTTAGAATCGTCTATTTAATATAGAACGTTTTGACGTGCAACCCGGACATATAACTATAACATTGTTAGGTAGCAAGGGAGACTTTTATGAAAGCGTACAGTGAATTATCAAAAGAAGAGTTAATGGAACTTAGAGAGCAGCTGCTTGCGGCATATGAGGAGAAGAAGGCTCTTGGCCTGAACCTTGATATGTCAAGAGGAAAGCCATCACCAACCCAGCTTGGAGTATCTGTTGGTCTTATGGATGTTATCAACAGTGATTCTGATATGAAGTCAGAGTGTGGCATAGACTGCAGAAACTATGGGTGCCTTGATGGAATTCCAGAGGTCAAGAGACTTATGGCTGAGATGATGGGAACCACTGAGGATCATATCTTCATCGGTGGTAACGCAAGTCTTACTCTTATGTTTGACACTGTATCAAGAGCATATACACATGGAATAATGGGAGAGACACCTTGGTGCAAGCTTGACAAGGTGAAGTTCCTCTGCCCTGTTCCAGGATATGATAGACATTTTGCTATCACAGAGCATTTTGGAATAGAGATGATCAACATACCTATGTCAGAGACAGGTCCAGATATGGATATGGTTGAAGAACTTGTAAATTCAGATCCAACAGTAAAGGGTATATGGTGCGTGCCAAAGTACTCAAACCCACAGGGAATCTGCTACAGCGATGAGACAGTAAGAAGATTTGCAAATCTCAAGCCTGCGGCTAAGGACTTCAGGATCTTCTGGGACAATGCCTATGTCATCCATCATCTGTACGAGGACAATCAGGTAGAGATACTTGATATCATCGGGGAGTGTGAGAAGGCAGGCAATCCTGATATGGTATTTGAGTTTGCTTCAACATCAAAGGTAAGCTTCCCTGGTTCAGGAGTTTCAGCTATGGCTACATCACATGCAAATCTTGAGGATGCCAAGAAGCATTACACAATACAGACCATAGGAAACGATAAGGTAAATCAGCTCAGACATGCAAGATACTTCAAGAACCTTGACGGACTCAAGGAACATATGAAGAAGCATGCAGATTTCATGAGACCAAAGTTTGAGGCAACTCTCAAAGTCCTTGAGGAGGAGCTTGATGGACTTGGAATTGGTTCATGGATCAAGCCTCTCGGCGGATATTTCATATCATTTGACGCCATGGAGGGCTGTGCAAAGGAGATAGTTGCAAAGTGCAAGGAGGCTGGAGTTATTCTCACAGGTGCAGGAGCAACATTCCCATACCACAACGATCCAAAGGACAGCAACATCAGGATCGCACCTTCATTCCCTACACCGGAGGAGATGCAGCAGGCAACAGAGATATTTGTTCTCTGTGTAAAGCTTGTAAGTGTTCAGAAACTGCTTGAGGTGTAAAAGGCGACTTCTGTGCAACGACTCCGCGGGCTATATCAATTAAAGAAATACAATTAAAAAAAGTAATAATGGTCAAAAAAGATCTCATTCATATGGATGGGATCTTTTTTTGTGCGGCCATTCACATTATGACTGTTTGACCGATTTTGTGATTATTCAGTCAATAACGATCAAACGAACAAAGAAATATGAACAGCGCAAACGGTTGAAAACTTCTGATTATACACAAAGTTACAAAATATTCATAAATTAGCCATAATTTTGGCGATTTTTCATCATTGATATATCACAATTAGGTATCTATAATCTAGAGGTGATAAGAATAGGTTTATTGTGTCGTAATCTGACATAGAGAGCAGGGAGGTGGCTGGTTGTTTAATTATTATATATACAGATCCTACTTCAATGCCAGGCACAGCTTCAACGGTGACAGGGAGAAGATGCACGGGCATTCATTTACGATCGTCACATATATAGGAATGAAGGACCAGAGTGAGGATATACCTTTCTTCAAGCTGGAGGCGATAGTTTCGGCGTTCATAGATCAGTACAGAGGCAAGTATCTGAATGAGCTTCCTGAGTTTCAGGGGTGCGAGAATACGCTCGAGACGATTGGCGATTATTTCTATGAAGAACTCAGACAAAGACTTGAGAAGAATGGAATGGAGCTTTATCAGCTTGATATATCCGAGAATCCGCTCTGCGTGTATCAGGTGTCAGACAGACTGTTGCTGCCTACTATGAATATGGATACGAGTAACAGGAATTATCAGAAGATATTTGACGACATACTGAGACTTGAGAGTATGACAGGAGCAAACAACTTACAATAGATTTTACTACAAGAGAAGGCGTGATTATATGAAGAACAGAAGAACTAAAATGAAGAGACTTACAGGAATTATAACTGCGATATGCATGGTGATCATCTTTTCGGGTGTTTCCATATTCGGGAGTCAGGCACAGACACTCTCCGATGGAAATGGCGGCAGCATGGAAGTGACAACGGATGGCGAGTACATCTATCTGGAATACAGTGGTTCGTGGACTAATTACATTCAGCAAATATTTGATATATCTGTGAATGGACAGACAGCTCCGGGGGCATTATCCAAGTTGGTTATTAACACAGGCAACAATGGCGATGGTTCATCGTTTAACGTGTTAAATGCATGGTATCAGGCAATCGACGGCGCTACTGGTTATACGACAAATACCGGCGCATCGTCATCTGGCTGGGGATATGCGGATATGTCCTGGAGTGCAAAGGTGCCAGTTAGCACATATGGAACGGATGTACGGAATATAACAATAGGCTGGAATGACAATACGGCTGAGCTTGATATAGCAGGTGACAGTTCATCATCTGAGACGACTACAGAGGCTGGAAGTGAGGCAACCACGGAGTCTGCGGATAACAGTACAGAGGAGACTACTACCGAGGAAGTTACAGAGGATACCACGGAGGCTACAGAACAGGTAACAGAGAGCACTACAGAACAGACAACCACTGAGGTCAGCACATCAGAGAAGGCAACGGAGAATGCCACAACAGAAACTGGAACTACAGAAGAGATAACAGGGCCTGTCACATCAGGACTTGTGATCGATGGATATTATGGTGAGTGGAGTCAGTATCCGTCAGCGGATATAACATACAACAGTAACAATGGTTACTCGACCCACAAGGGACAACTTGCAGTGGAGAATGGAAGACTGTATGTACACTTCTCCATGAACGATCTGTATACATCCCAGATGCAGTTCCAGTTGTGGAATATCACAGTGGATGGAAAATCATGTGTACTTAATATACTCCCTGTAAATTCCAACGGATCCATAAACTGGGGTGGACAGACCAACGGCTTTGGAGCCGGAATATACAGGAATTTCGGAGTATTTGCAGGCTATTACAATGATGTGGATGGCGATGTGGCATTTACGGTATATGATCCTGTACATACTGAGACAGGCAAGGGTGATGAGATAGAGTTCTCCATCTCACTTGACAAGTTAGCCGATTACCTTGGCATAAAGCTGGATCAGGGTGCAACCATCACTGTGTCCAACCCGAATATAGGTGCAGAGGGAGTTACCATAACCGGAACACCTACAGGCCCTTGGGCCGGTGCTGCCATAGCCCTGCTCATGGCCGTAGGCGGAGTAATAGTATATAGAAGAAAGAGAATCTAACCGGCTGAATGTTATAGCAGGATGTGAATATAAATGAGAGGAGGTGCACACCGATGATGAATATAGTTTTTGTTATAGTATTGGCACTTTGGATATATATATTGACCGTGCTGAAACGTGGAAAACTGGATTTCTGGTATTTTATAACCGGAAGCATAGGACTTTTTGTGTTCATGCTCATCAAGGTGGAGCCTGTCGTTCTTGCACCTCTTCAGAAGAGCGTGTCCGCTGTTGCTGGCATGTTCGGAGACATGACCGGTATATATGAGGGATACTTCAACAAGAATATAGTGTTCATAGCGACCGGTGACGCCAACCTGTCCATGTATATAGACTACGAGTGTTCAGGAATAGTGGAGATGCTGGCATTCCTTTCACTTCTGTGGTTCTTCCCCATGTACCATACATACGAGAAGGTGGTGCTCAGTATAGTTGGACCGGCTCTGATATTTGCGGCAAATGTACTCAGGATATTCACCATATGTCTCATTGTCCATGTGTTCGGCGGAGGTTCGTACTTCGTTGCCCACAGCATAATAGGACGTCTGGTGTTCTATGCATGTACTGTGCTTTTGTATTTCTTTGTATTTACAAAGGCTCAGATCATCAGACAGAAGGTAGGAGGTTTCAGATATGACACTGATAACACAGATCTTTCATAGCTCCATACTTTTCTGGGCGGCATGGGTCATCATACCGATCGTCATGGAGATTATACCTACTATTGGCAATTTTTTCATACTGATAAAGAAGAAACTGGTGTCGAGGAAGGAGAAGGCGATCAACTTTTCTCCGGAGATAACACTTATCATACCTGTGTATAATCAGGAACATAGCCTTCACAGATGTATAAGCTCCATAGATGCGTCAAGTTATCCTAACAGCAAGATATATATACTTGTTGTAAATAATATGAGTACGGACCGGAGCTTTGATGTATTCTGCAAATGTCAGGAGGAATTCCCAGATCTGACAATGAACTGGGTAAATTCAAAACAGGGCAAGTCTAAGGCTCTCAACCTGGGGCTTTTCAACAGCTACGGCAAATACATCATACACATAGACAGTGACGGTGTGCTCCAGAGGGATGCCATCAGGAACATGGTGACCAAATTCGAGAGGAATCCTGACATCGACTGCATGACCGGAACGATCATGACCAACCCCGAAATGGTCGATGATACCGACAGATTTGGACTCAGACTGCTTAGAAAGCTGGAGTTCTTTGAATACTGTCAGGCGTTCCTTGCTGGCAGGAATTTCCAGTCGGAGTTCAATAATATATTTACTTTATCAGGTGCTTTCTCAGCATTCAGACGATCAACCATCATGAAAACCAATATGTACAATACGGATACTGTGTGCGAGGACACCCATGTAACGTTTCAGATAAGGGATGTGCTCGGAGATAAGGTAGCTCTGTGCAGTGAAGCTATATTTTATGTTGATCCAATAGAAGATATGAACAGACTATATATACAGAGACAGAGATGGCAGAGGGGCGAGATAGAGGTTGTCCACATGTTCATGAAGAACAGGATGAACGCTGTGCGAGGATTTTTCTCTGACTTCATTGTGAGACTGGTTATGTTTGATCACACATTTGCATTCCCGCGTATGATATGGTACTTTGCGCTGATATGCCTTGGAATATTCCAGGATTATCCGTTTGCGCTCATCATAGATTCAGTCATAATCATGTATCTTTTGTATGTGTTTACCACAACACTGCTATATATATGTATAAGTCTTTTTCTGAGTCCGTTTAAACAGCTCAGAAGATATTACATGAGAAAATGGTATCTTGTATTCCTGCTTCCTCTGTACAACTTTGTCGTGTTCTGGTTCAGATTTGCAGGAATAATCAACTCCATGAAGTCTAAGGGAAGCTGGAAGATGCAGAATTTCAGCGAGGAGAGACAGACGGCATGGAGCATCATAAAGCATGACTTCCGCTGGCTTGGAAGATTGGTGTACAAGGTGACAGGAAGGAGAAAATGTCATGAGCAGGAAAGCTGAAAAGAATAAGACATATAGAGGACGAGTTGTGGCAGCTTTTGCTGTTGTTCTGTTCATGATAGCTCTGGAAACCATATACTATGGTTATCACATGAAAACCAATAGAGACAACATCTTTTCAGCGTATAAGGACGACCAGCTGCAGACGGTATCTATTCTGGCTGAGAGACTGGAAGGTTTGAGTGAGAAAGATATGGAGTCAGTCATCAATGAAGTAGTTGATGTATCCGGTTCGGAATGGGCGTTCCTTATAGAAGAGGATGATATCATGTTTATCAAGGATGCGGCAACTACGGCGGAACTGTCTAACATGACTGCATCAGGTCTGGACGAATATATGAGCGAACAAAGGGGAATAGTCAGTACGGCTTCTGTTGCCGGATCTGGTTACGTTGTCGGGATATATGCTGACAGGTCATATGTTCTTTCGTCATACGGAGTGAAAGATTTTGAATTCTATATCGTAATAGCTGTGATAGCAGCCTTCCTTGTCCTTGGCGGCATGGTTATAGAATATGCCGGCAGGATAGGACATATGGGCAGAAAGGTTCAAAGATTAGAAGATGAACTTACAGCGAGAAATGAGAAATTCGATGAATATGAGAGACTTACAGAAAGCTATGGGGAAGAGTTAAGGCAGAAGGATATTGAGCCTGCAGATAAAAAATCAGGTAGATATTACGATATGGAGGTTGTGGACTCTCTGCTCTCAAAATCGACAGATCCGGAGCTTTATCCGATCACTTTCTTGTTCATAAGTGTTCAGATGGGAGATCGTTATTTTTCAAGAGATGAGATATTCGGGATAATGGATTTCATAAAGGGCTGCATGGGATCTAATCATGTGACCGCAGAAATGTCAAAGGGCAATTTTGTTGTGCTTATGTATATGACAGATATGTCAACGGCTGAACAGATACGTGATAAGATGCTTGAAAGCTGGAAAAGAACCTCAGCAAATGAAGCGGGGGCCGAGATTAGAACAGAACTCAGAGCTGTCACAGACGGCGATGATCCGAGAAAAGTATTCTACGGGGAGGAGATGAACAGATGAGATTCAGACAATACAAATTCAAATTCTACCTCAATGCCAGACATGGAATATATAAAAATGGAGTACTTGGGGAGGTACATCCTCACACCTGGGAGATCGTCATAAATGTTGTCAAGGGAAGAGATGAGACTGTAAAGTTCCATCATCTGGAGCACAGAGTTGAAGAATTTCTGAGCAGATATCAGGACAAGACTTTGAATGAGATTGCACCATTTGACATGATAAATCCCACACTTGAGAATATGTGTGAGTATTTCAAAGATGAGCTGACCGAAATACTCAACAGAAACGGCTGGATATTCCTGATGATGGAGATGAGTGAGTCACCGTCCATGTCATATGTGGTTAGTCTCATTGATGACAGCTACACCGAAGAGATGCAGACCATCAATTCTCTGGCGGACAGGATATTGAAAGAAATAAAGCAGAGCCGTGATGAGACTATAGACAGGATTTATAGCGATATGTATAATAAATAAAATAGTTGACAAAATGATCGGTATGTTTTAACATAACGGTGTTATTAAACGTAACACTGTTATGTTATTTTATATTATAATTAAATGGGTGAGGATTATGGCAAAGAAAATACAACATGACAGCGAGACGAGGAAAGAGCTTCTAAAGTGTGCCAAGAAAGAATTCATGGACAAAGGCTTTATGGGTGCTTCACTCAGAAACATATGTCAAAAGGCAGGAGTAACAACCGGAGCACTGTATTTCTTTTTCAAGGACAAGGATGATCTGTTCTGTAATGTTGTTGGACACATGCTGGACAGCCTCAATGCTGCATTGACTGAACATTTTTCATTTGAAGTTGATGAGATGAACAACGGCATGGCATCAGACCACAATGAGGGCAGTGATTTTGAGTCGGCCAGAAATATTGTGCATGAGCTGTATAAACATAGAGATGAAGTACTTCTCGTGCTTACGAAGTCACAGGGTTCCAGCATGGAGAGCATGCCAGACAACGTGGTTGATCAGATGGATGCACATAATACATTTATATGTGAGGCAATGTGTAAGGCTTACGGAACACCGATGGTTGAGAGAAATGTTGTTCACTGGATGTCACATTCCCAGATCGACATGTTCGTATTTATGGTGACACATATTGACAATGAGAAGGATGCCTTGAAGTTCGTTGAGACAGGTATGAAATATCTGATCTCAGGCTGGTATGGCCTGGTTAAGCCGTGGCAGGATTCAGAATAAGATTTGACCGGAATAGAAAATTGAAAACAGTAAAATGAAAAATGTGGTACAGGGGAATCAAATTCCCATTATGTCTTATTACAGGTCTTCCGAATTACTGGGAAGACCTAAAAAAAGGCTTAAACCATAACAGCGTTATGTATGCAAATGAACATTTGAATAGCTACTAAAGTGTAATGGATTGCTATAAAAAATAAAGTAAATGAAAATTAGAACAACGAGGATATCATAAAGGAGGAAAAATTATGTATTTGGAAGTGTCAGGAGTAAAGAAGAGCTATGGAGAGGGTGGAAGCTATGTGCAGGTGCTTAAAGGTATAAACACAGGTATTGAAAAAGGACAGATGTGTGTTATACAGGGAACGTCAGGTTCAGGTAAGTCAACACTTCTGAACTGTATAGGTGGTCTTGACACCATGGATTCAGGTTCGATAAAGGTTGATGGAACAGAGATATTTGGTATGACCAGCGACCAGCTTGCGGACTACAGACGTGATAATTTGGGATTTATATTCCAGTTCTATAACCTTGTTCCAAACCTCACCGTGAGGGAGAACATACAGGTGTGTGAGTATCTGACAGATGATCCGCTCCCTATGGATGACTTGATAGAGACTCTAGGACTTACTGAGCATCAGAACAAGTTTCCCTCACAGCTCTCAGGTGGACAGCAGCAGAGATGTGCTATAGCGAGAGCTCTGGTTAAAAATCCAAAACTCCTCCTCTGTGATGAACCGACAGGAGCTCTTGACTCCAAGACATCCAGAGATATTCTTGTTCTTCTCGAGGAGATAAATGCGAAGTATGGAACGACTATGCTGATAGTAACACATAACAATTCCATCAAGAATATGGTGCACAAGGTTATCTTCATAAAGGATGGCCTTATAAGCAAGGAGTATGAGAACGAAGTGAGAGTTCCAGCGTCAGAATTGGAGGATTTGTAATATGCAGAAGGTTTTGAGAAAAAGAGTTCTGAGGGATCTGAAGGAGAATCTGTTCAGATACATAGCACTTGCATTTCTTATCATCATGGGTATGTATGTCATTGTCTCGCTGATAGGAGCCGGATATACGATCATTGACAATGGCGAGACACATGACGAGGCAAATAAGATAGAGGATGGTCAGTTTTCCGTATTCGTTCCACTGAGCGATGAAGAGATATCCCGGCTTGAGGATGCTGGCGCAGAGGTTGAGGGGATGTTCTACGAGGACTACGAGGTCATGGATGGCAAGACATTGAGGGTATTTGCCAACAGGGAGAACATAGATCTCGTGGAATGTGATGAGGGAAATCTTGCGGAGGCTGATGATGAGATAGTTGTTGAGAAGAGATTCAGTCAGGTAAATGATATTTCTGTCGGAGATATAATACAGATAGCAGGAAATGAATTCAAGGTGACAGGAATAGGGACATCACCTGATTATAATGCTCTTTTCAAGGAGATGTCAGATACTGTAGTTGACAGTAAGGTGTTTGGAACGGTATTCGTTACAGAGGGGGCGTATGATAAGCTCCATGCAACAGGCGAGAGTGTCAAGACTGAGACATATCTGTATGCGTTCAGACTCGAGAGCAAGACCACCTGTGATGACGTGAAGGATGCACTTGAAGACATCAAGGTCGACACAGACAGCATAGATGATGAGTATTTCCAAGAGTATTGGGATAGAACTGGCGCAGCCATAAACGATTTCAAGGATGGCATAAAGGATCTTAAGTCAGGCGCAAATGAACTTGCAGATGGACTTGGAGAACTCACTGATAACAACAGGAAGCTCAACAATGCGGCACAGGAGCTGTTTGAGGCATACCTTGAACAGGCGTCATCATCTCTCTCAGCGTATGGTTTGGATACAGAGCTCACAGAGGATAATTACAATGACGAGATGACTAAGATTGCCGACAGTCAGGGTGGAGTTTTGGCGATGAGTATTGAAAGTGCCCTGAGTGACATTGACAGCATCAAGGCATTCAAGGACGGTATTAAGGAGTATACCGACGGAGCTGCAGAGGCAAAGGATGGCTCGGATGAGCTTGCGGATGGAGTGGCAGAACTCAAGAAGGAGACGGATTCATTCCTCAAGGATTACGACACAGATCTTGCAAATATTACATCATTTGTGACAAGTGATGATAATCCGAGAACAGGCGGAGCCGCTGATGACCAGCAGATCAATGTACAGGCGGGATATTTCTTCGGTGTGCTGCTCATGCTTCTGTTCACATATGTCATATCGGTATTCGTTGTACATGGAATAGAGAAGGAGAGCAGCGTCATAGGTGCACTCTATGCCCTGGGGGTCAAGAGAAGAGATCTCATGATGCATTATCTGACACTTCCGGTCATAGTCACAACAGTTGCAGGCATAATCGGTTTCCTGATCGGAATAAGCAATGTTGGAATCCCTGTTCAGATGGCAGATGCATATGCGTATTATTCAATTCCTGCTATGGATGTGAAGATCCCGCCGATTCTTATAGTGTACGGTATCGTGATGCCGCCACTGGCAGCGATAGTTGTTAACTACTTCGTTATCAGAAATAAGCTCTCACAGACAGCTCTTTCACTTATAAAGAATGAGATCAAGCAGCCGAAGGGCAGCAATGTCGATCTCGGAGACATGGGATTTGTCGGAAGATTCAGAGTCAGACAGATGCTCAGAGAGATGAGAACAGGGGTGACCGTTGTGATTGGAATGTTTATAGCCCTCATATGCCTGATGTTAAGTCTTAACACTGCAACTTTCTGTTCAAAGGTCAAGAAGCAGAATGTGGAGGATACCCACTATGAATATATGTATACATATAAGTATCCTACAGAGAATCCCCCTGAGGGCGGTGAGGCAGCGTATGCTAAGACTTTGAAGAAAGAGGTATATGGTTACAACTGGGATGTGACAGTTCTTGGACTTTCAAAGAATACTAAGTATTTTGATGTTGACCTTAAGAATGGCAAGAACAGGGTTGCCATATCATCATCATTTGCTGAGAAATATGGTTATGGTGTGGGTGACGAAATCGTGCTCCACGACGAGGAGAATGATATAGATTATGGTTTTACAGTGGACAGCGTGACACAATATACTCCGGCATTTTATGTTTTCATGACTATAGATGATGCAAGGGAGCTGTTCGGAGCTGGAAGTGATGAGTACAATGTAGTATTTTCAGACAAGGATCTGGAGGTTGATCCTGCAAGACTTTACGCAACCACAACAAAGGCCGATATAGAGTCGGCTGCTGGAATATTTGCAGATCAGATGAGAAGTATGGTTATTATGATAGTTATTATCTCGACACTTATATTCGTAGTGGTAATGTATTTGATGATGAAGGTTATGATTGACAGATCAGCATTCTCGATTTCATTGATAAAGGTGTTTGGTTTCAGGACGAAGGAGATCAGAAAGCTATATCTGGATGGCAATTTCTTCATAATCGCAATCGGAGCAGCCATATGCCTGCCACTTGCAAAGCTTATAATGAGTGCAGTGTATCCTTCTCTGGTGTCAAATGTAAACTGCGGCGTCAAGCTGACATTTGCCCCATGGCTCTGGGCTGTGCTTTACGGCGGAATACTTGTCCTGTATTTCATAATCAACAGAGTTCTTGTTGGCAGGCTGAACAAGATAGTGCCGGCTGAGGTGCTGAAGAACAGAGAGTAAAGATAGTGGCAGTATGAAATAAAAGTACCTTAAAATAATATATGATTGCGGAGGCGGTATAAATAATCGTCTCCGTTATTTTGTGTGCAAAATTTGTCTGAAAAGCGGATAGGTATTGTGATTGTTGGCGGGACTATACGGGATATATACGCGTTTTTTCTTGCACAATGTGCAGTTTATATTGTAAAATCATATATGATATGCAAAAAAGTAATAGGAAAAGAGAAGTACAGATATGGAGAAATTACTTAAGATCATTGCCGATGTGAATTCATCGGTGAACAATTTTATATGGGGAGTGCCATCCATGATATGTATCGTGGGCGTGGGACTGTGGCTCCTCATAAGAAACAGGGGGGTTCAGTTTACAAAGTTTGGATACGCGTTCAAGCATACGTTTGGAAGGATATTCAACAAGAAGGAGACTTCAGATGGTGCCATCAGTCCTTTTCAGGCCATGTGTACGGCGCTGGCGGGAACGGTTGGAACGGGAAATATAGCCGGTGTTGCTGGAGCCATCGCCATAGGCGGTCCTGGTGCGGTATTCTGGATGTGGATCTCAGCACTTCTCGGAATGGGAACAAAGTTTGCAGAGGTCGTACTTGCAGTGTTCTACCGTGAGAAGGATGCGAATGGTGACTGGGTCGGCGGACCAATGTATTACATCAAGAATGGCCTTGGCAAGAATGCTTACTTCCTGGCTATAGCATATTCAGTCCTCGGTATACTCACAGTGTTCGGAACAGGAAATGCAACACAGGTCAATACCATCACAACAGCTATAGATTCAGCACTTTTTAATTATAATCTGGCTGACAAGAGCAATACATTTACAATCAATCTTGTGATAGGAATCATAATAGCTATTCTTGTTGGTCTCATACTTATAGGAGGAATCAAGAGAATAGGAAGCGTGACAGAGAAGCTGGTGCCATTCATGGCTGCTATGTATATCATCATGGCCATAATTCTTGTAATAATCAATATCAAGAGTGTGCCGGGAGTGTTCGCTTCTATATTTGAAGGTGCATTCAATCCGAAGTCCGTGACCGGTGGAATAGTTGGAAGTCTGTTCCTCAGCATGAGAAAGGGTGTATCGAGAGGTATTTTCTCCAATGAGGCAGGTCTTGGTACAGGATCCATAGCCCATGCATGTTCTGATGTAAAGCATCCGGTGCAGCAGGGACTCTGGGGAATATTCGAGGTATTTATCGATACTATAGTTATATGTACGCTTACGGCACTTGTAATACTGTGCAGTGGAACTGAGGTAGCCTACGGACAGGCTGCAGGAGCCGATCTCACGATCAATGGCTTTGTTGCAACCTACGGCAACTGGATATCGATATTCACAGCGGTGGCTTTGTGCTGTTTCGCGTTCTCAACCATACTCGGATGGGGACTTTACGGTTCAAGATGTGTCGGATTCCTGTTTGGAAGTAAGCTTATCAAGCCGTTCATGGTTGTGTATGCATTTGTCGCAATCATCGGTGCGACCATGGATCTCGGACTTCTCTGGGATATAGCGGACACCTTCAACGGACTTATGATCATACCTAACCTGATCGCAGTATTCATGCTGTCAGGTACAGTTGTGAAGCTTACCCGTGAGTATTTTCAGGATGGACCGGGCAAGTTTGGGGTTGAGACCGGCAAAGAGAACTGATAAATGAAAGGGACTTTTATATGGAAGAAATATCAAGTGAGATTTCTAACAAGTATGCGATACTTATCGATTCAGAGAATGTATCGGCAAAATATATTGAGAGTATATTTGATGAGCTGTCAAGGCTCGGCTCAATAACGGTGCGGAAGATATATGGGGATTGGTCAAAGAATAACAATGGCTGGGACAAGGATTGTCTGCTGTCATATTCTATACAGCCTGTACAGCAGTTTTCATACACGGCGGGAAAGAATTCAACGGATTCGGCCATGATAATAGATGCGATGGATCTTCTCTATACGAGCAATATAGATGGATTCTGTCTGGTGACAAGCGACAGCGATTTCACTAGGCTTGCATCAAGACTCAGGGAGGCTGGCAAGCAGGTCATCGGAATGGGAGAACGCAAGACTCCGAAAGCGTTCGTGAGTGCGTGTACAAGCTTCAAGATCCTTGATTCACTGGTGACAGAGGATCTCAACAAGCCGGCATCGAAGAATGCCATGCTTGAGGCTGCGGCTGTGGACGAGTCATATATCACAAGCATAAGGGACATAAAGAAGACGGTTTACAATATAATAGATGAGAACGATGACAAGGATAAGAAGACTCATATGGGTGAGATCGGAAGCCGCCTTGTGAACAAATATCCTGACTTTGACGTGAGAAATTATGGATATTCCAAGCTGTCAACATTCCTCAGTGAGGAGTTTGACGATCTGGATATAGACAGCGGCAGGCAGAAATTTGTGTCCATCAAGAACCATATCGATCCTAAGAGTGCTGTCAAGCTGCGCATAGTGAGACTTCTCACGGAGAATTCTGACACTATGTACAATATGGGACTGCTGAATACAGAACTTAAGAATATTATACCCGGCTTCAGCATAAAGAAATATGGATACAGTAAGTTTTCAAGCTTTCTCAAAAGCTTCGGTTGTTTTGAGATCGTGGGAGACAGGGTAAAATTGACAGATAAGTAGAAAGTGTTTAATGCTTAAATATGTCAAAATTTAGAAAAAATGCCAAATAAATTAACGCTTTTTGTTGAAAATCAATAAGAATAGTGATAAATTGAAAATGTGAGTTTTCAGGTACAGAAAATTCACTATGGGGGAAGAAGTGTACGTGCATATTAAGGAGAGGCATAATCTATGATACTTATTGATACTCAAAAAGAGGAGTTTAGCAAATTAAAAGACATACGTGTTTTTGGACGTATAAGTCATGAGAACAGATTCAACAAGAATCTGCTCGTAATAGGTCTTGGGGGACTTGGAGGCAGGACCGTTTGCGCGCTTAAGGGTATGCTGATGGATAACATCACACCCGAGGATAACATTAATTTCCTCATGATAGATTCAGATATAGCAGAGATGGAGGCTACCATAGATGATAGCAAGGAGGGTGTCGGTTTCAATGCCCTTGAGGTTATCAGTATATACAGACCGGATATTGAGAATGTTCTGGAGAATGGAATCCAGAAGAATCCGATCCATGAGAATCTTGCAAACTGGATGGATCCTGAATTCCCGGCTATCACGATAGGAAGAGACGGAGCAAAGGGGAACAGACAGATTGGACGTCTGATGTTCTCGAATGCATATACGGATGTCAGAATGCTCCTTTTTGACAAGCTTCAGGATGTATACGACAAGACGACGGAGGGAACAGTCGATGTTCTGATCGTATCCGGAATCGCCGGAGGAACCGGAAGTGGAATCCTTTCAGATGTCGCATATAACATACGTGCGTATGGCAAGGCGAAGAAGTGGAACAATCTGAGGATTGGCGGTTGCCTGCTCACACCGGATGTACTGTTCGGCCATAAGGCTGTATATGAAGATACAGAGCTTGTGGCGAGACTCAATGCAAATGGATGTGCGACCCTCAAGGAAGTTGATTATTATATGAAGCTCTCCGAGAAGGATGACAACTATACATTTATCAGTAAGAAAAACAAGATGGTCATCAGGGAGAATCTCTTTGATGCCTGCATGCTTGTATCAGGTAGAAAGGACGAACAGGGCTACATACCTGAGGGATACATCACAAGGGATACAGCAAGCTTCCTCTACAGGCTAGCCAGCAACAAGTTCATTGGCAACAATGACGTGGAGAACGACAGGAAGCTTCTCAGGGATGTATTTTTTGAGAATGAGGGATATTCCATCACGAACTGGAAGATGGAGCACAGTGATGAGAATATCAAGAAGTCAAACTGCTATTACAAGGTAGTAAGCGAGGCTGACTACCATATTCCTATCAAAGAGATAGAGAATATGTGTGAGAATGATCTGTTTTCCCAGGCATATAAGGGATTGTTCAGATCTCCGTTCAAGGAGGGCAATGCCGAGGAGGATATCAAGAATGTACTCGCAGAGCTCACTGTATTCTTGCAGGAGGAGCAGGGTGAGGATATCAAACTTGCCGTGAACGGTCTCATACAGTACGGCCAGATCACCAAGCCTACATATAAGATGATAAAGAAGAATACGGACGGTCTTCGAGAGGGCTTTGCCAGGAAGATGGAGAACTTTGAGAAGGAACTTCCGGTTATCATAAAGTCGATGAAGAACAAGCTTTGGAGTTCACTTGATGATGTGATATCCAAATATATGAATGAGTTTGGCCCATATGGCGCAATAGATGTCATAGGTGCACCGAGTGCCGGTGTAACAGATTCCACAAAGGGTATGATGGCTGAAGTCAGAAAGCTTGAGAAGATGATGAAGGATTATACACCGTCGGGTGAATATACCAGAATCATTGATTCCATCAAGACAATTGTTGCGAAGAGATTCTTCACTTTCCCTTCAGCGAAGAGGGAGACTGAGAATGGTTATTTCGATGCATGCATCAAGGAAGCACTTGCTGCGGAGAGAACAAAGCTTATAGATGAACTCGATGCACAGGATCTGTTTGGAGATACACTTAGATGGCTTCAGCAGAGGGCAGAGAGACTTGACGAGATATATTCACAGTTTGGAGAGGATCTGAAGAATTCCATCGAGGATCTTGCGAATAACGGTGATAAGGCTGTTGGCAATATACTCAAGAAAGCCAAGAGACATGAATTCCTTCCGACTGATTATGTCACATCCAGAAGGATAAAAGAGATGGAGACAGGGATCATCAAGCTCATGCTGGACAACGAGTCCAATATAGACAGTGGAAGAGTTGTTCCTGTCAAGGATGAGATGGAGAAGATATACAGAGAGCTGTTTTCCGGTGTGGGAGCATATGGTCCTGAGAAGATGTTCACAGTGGCATTTGCTGATAAGAAGCTAACGGAGCAGGATCTCAACGTTATGTATGGATCTCCGATCAACGACAGGAGAACATCCATCATGGAGGAGGCTGCCAGGGCGTTTGTGGATGATATATCAGAGGAACAGCCTCTGTGTGTTCTTGCTGACGGATATAAGGAGAAGCTTCTTGCAAAGAAATATATATCGGTTCCAAATGTGATGCCGTATTTCAGCAAGGCAGTCAAAGCTATACTGATGGCTCCACCTTACAATGAGAAGGAGGATTCAATAACGCTCAATCCGGGTGAGATAGAGATCTCGATCGATGATATATTTGTCGGTGTTCCGGTATCCATGATGCAGTGTGCGATGGAGATGCAGATGGCTTACAATGCAGTATATGATTACAAGGGACTTCATATTGATGAGGTGAACAAGGATATGAAGAGCTTCCCTGATTTTGTCACAATATAGGTTAGTTTATACAGCCCTTTAATATGCGAGTATTAAGGGGCTGTATTGTTGTTATGACCATGGCGTATTTTGTAGAAAGAGATGGAATTGGATTTGAATAAATCTTTTAACGGATACAGAGCATATATAATGGATACGGGGGCATTTGCTGACGATGGGATATATGGCAGATGTCTGGATGCAGTATCGGAATACAGAAGGTGTAAGGTGAAACGTCTCAGGAGGCGGGATGACAGGAATGCCAGTCTTGCAGCGGGAATCCTGCTTGCACATGCTCTCAGGGAATGTGCCGGAATTGATGAACGGCTGGTCACGTATGAGAAGAATAAGGCGGGAAAGCCGTTTATAAAGGACATTCAGTTTTCGATAAGCCATACCGAGGGTTGTGTGGCGGCTGCGATAGGCAGTGAGCCTTGTGGTATAGACGTTGAGAGAGTCAGAAGGATACCGGACAGCATAGTTAACCGCCTGTATTCGGATGAGGATAAAAAATGTGTGATGTCGTGTGCACACCCGGAAATATACAGCACATGTGTGTGGACAAGGCGCGAGGCGTACAGCAAGATGACCGGAACAGGCATACTTATGAAGGATGAGGAACAGCAAATGGTCATGGACAATGCACATATGGAGAAGAAGAATATCTGGCTGGGCAATTATGCCGTATGCAGGGCTGAGTGTGACGGCCGTATGCATATGGATGAAATAGCGGATCCTGCGCATGCAGAGGGAGATATGAATATAGACTTTATAGCTGCATTTTGCGCAGCTTCTGATGGAACTTTTTCACCGGATATTAAGATGATTGATTCGGCTGATATTGTGTGTTATTATGTTTAATTAGGTGTATTAGGAAGAACTACATAAGGAGAAAAAAATGAGTAAAAAAGCTACAAAGGCGCTTAACAATAAATATTATGTCGCAAGATATAATGCGTCTAAGGTGAACGATAACCTTACAAGCAGGGAGAAGAGTGCAGAGGTGCTCAATATAGACAGGACAAGGCTTTCAAGAATAGAGCTTGGCACAGTAGTTCCGTACCCTGAGGAGGTACTTTCCATGTCAAAGGCGTATGACATACCCGAGCTCTGTAACAGCTATTGTTCAGGCGACTGCCCTATAGGAAAAGAGACGGTGAAGCCGATAAATGCGGACAGCCTTGACAGGCTCATACTTCAGTTCCTCGGATCCTCCAAGAAGATGGAGGATATATCTGAGCAGCTTATAGAGATCACCGCTGATGGAATAGTCGACGAGACCGAGGTTGCAGCTTTTGACGCTGTCCTTGAGGAGCTGGAGAAGATGTCTGTGAATATACAGTCGCTTATGCTCTGGGCTCAGAAGAACAGGGACATTTTGAAGAATAAGAATCAATAAATTGTATATGAGGAAAAGATAATGGATGACAAGTTAAGAGAAGAGATCAACAGAAGAAGGACATTTGCCATAATTTCACATCCTGATGCAGGTAAGACTACACTCACAGAGAAGTTTCTGCTCTTTGGCGGCGCAATAAACACAGCGGGATCTGTAAAGGGAAAGGCAAATTCCAAATATGCAGTGTCGGACTGGATGGATATAGAGAAGGAGAGAGGTATCTCGGTAACCTCGTCTGTTCTGCAGTTCAATTATGACGGATATTGCATAAACATACTTGACACACCTGGACATCAGGATTTCTCGGAGGATACCTACCGTACACTTATGGCTGCGGATTCTGCGGTCATGGTGATCGATGCATCCAAGGGTGTTGAGGCTCAGACTATAAAGCTCTTCAAGGTATGTGTCATGAGACATATACCTATATTCACATTTATAAATAAGATGGACAGAGATGCAAGGGATACATTTGAGCTTCTCGATGATATAGAGACTGTTCTCGGTATCAAGACATGCCCTGTCAACTGGCCTATAGGTTCAGGAAAAGAGTTCAAGGGTGTATATGACAGAAAGACCAAGATAGTGTCCACGTTCCAGGCTATATCGACAGGTGGAGCCAAGAAGGCGGAGGAAACAGATTATCATATAGACGATGAGGCTCTCAAGGAGCTTGTCGGCCCATACCTCTTTGACCAGTTCAATGAGGAGATAGAGCTTATAGATGGTGCCACAGAGGAGATGGATATAGAGAAGGTCAGAGCCGGAGAGCTCTCCCCTGTATTTTTCGGTTCTGCGCTGAATACATTTGGTATCGAGCAGTTCCTGAACTATTTCCTTAAGATGACGACACCTCCTATCGGACGTAATTCATCAGAGGGAATCATAGATCCTGTAACAGAGCCGTTCTCAGCTTTTGTGTTCAAGATCCAGGCAAATATGAACAAGGCTCACAGAGACAGAATCGCATTTATGAGAATCTGCTCTGGTAAGTTTGAGGCAGGCATGGAGGTATATCATGCTGCCAGCAAGAGAAAGATCAAGCTTTCCCAGCCACAGCAGCTTATGGCTCAGGACAGGAAGATCGTCGACGAGGCGTATGCCGGTGACGTTATAGGTGTATTTGATCCTGATCTGTTCTCAATTGGAGATACACTCACAACAGGCGGAAAGAAGTTTGAGTATGAGGGTATCCCTACATTTGCACCGGAGCACTTCTGCAGGGTCGTTCAGCTCAACAGCATGAAGCGTAAGCAGTTTGTCAAGGGTGTAACTCAGATTGCCCAGGAGGGTGCTATACAGATATTCCAGGAGTACACTGCGGGACTTTCGGAGATCATAGTCGGAGTTGTAGGTGTGCTTCAGTTTGATGTACTTAAGTACAGACTTGAGAACGAGTACGGCTGTGAGATAAGACTTGAGCCGATACCATATAACTATATCAGATGGGTGAAGGATCCTACCATAGACGTGACAAAGCTCAAGCGTGTGAGCGATGTCAAGAAGGTTAAGGACATGAAGGGTAATCCGCTTCTCCTGTTTGCAAATGAGTGGGTCATCGATCAGGTTCTCCAGCACAATGAGGGACTTGAACTTGAGGAGTTCAGAAAGAACTAGATATACGAAGATAAGAGACCATGAAGATGATGAGTGACTTAGGGCACAAATTGGTTTTCATGGTCTTTTTGCGTGCATATATATCAGTAAAAGTGGTGCAAATATGAATAAATTGGCATGTATCTGACAATCCTAGTGTTAGACAGATAACACGTGGAGGGACATGATATGGCGCTGAACAGAGTGGTTATATGTGGTGTAAATACATCGAAATTACCATATCTTACAGAGGATGAGAAGAACATGCTGTTTGACAGGATGGAGCAGGGAGACAGCTCTGCCCGGGAGGAGTTTATAGAGGGGAATCTCCGCCTTGTGCTCAGCGTGATCCAGAGATTTGGCAGTTCAAATGAGAATCCGGATGATCTGTTCCAGGTTGGCTGTATAGGGCTTATCAAGGCGTTGGATAATTTTGACAGAAGTCTCAATGTCAAATTCAGTACGTACGCTGTGCCTATGATCATAGGTGAGTGCAGAAGGTATCTCAGAGATAACAATGCTATAAGAGTATCAAGGTCATTGCGTGATATAGCCTACAAGGCGATATATGCCAAGGAAAATCTCCAGAAGACAAAGGATAAGGAGCCGACGATAGAGGAGATAGCGGAGGAGATAAGTATACCGAAGGAAGATATAGTCATGTCGCTTGATGCCATATCGGCACCGCTGTCCCTGTATGAGCCGGTGTATCAGGAGGGTGGAGACACCTTGTACATTATGGATCAGATAAGAGACAGAAAGAATAAGGAGGAGATGTGGGTTGAAAACCTTGATCTCAGAGAGGCTATGGACAGGCTGTGCGATAGGGAGAAGAATATAGTGAGGCTGAGATTTTTTGAGGGAAAGACCCAGACGGAGGTGGCGGAGGAGATATGCATATCCCAGGCGCAGGTCAGCCGCCTCGAGAAGAATGCGATAAAAAGTCTTAGAAGGTATCTTGAGGACAAGTAATAGTGATACACAATATAAATATCCCCGCTGTTATTGTAAAAACAGCGGGGATATTTATTGTGCAATACATGCATATAGTGATAGAAGATGATCAGATGAGATAACTTGTACCGAGATCAACATCCTTTACATCGTGTCTGGTTACAAGGCCATCTTTTTCTATGTCGTGCTGTATCTTTTTCAGTGTTTCCATTGGAAGTTCGGTCATAAGAGCAACCTCCTCAAGAGAGATATCGACCTTGAGCATCTTTTCTGCCATATCGTATTTGGCTTTTGTTGTATTGTTCATAAAAATCACTCCTTGGTGTGCTTGGTTAAATCCTGCTCAGCCCATGCTAAGAACTTGTCGTTTGCATCGATCACCTTCTGCATTGCAGCGTGTCCCGGAGCACCGATTGTGTTACGCTTCTGAACACATTCTTCCATGCTGATGGCTGTATATATGTCATCTTCAAATACAGGACAGATGGCCTTGTACTCGTCGAGACTAAGCTGGTCGAGGGAGATGTTCTCCTCTATGCACTTCAGAACGAGCTGGCCGACGATGCCGTGTGCATCACGGAAAGGTACACCGTGATTTACAAGGTAATCTGCGGCATCTGTTGCGTTGGTGAATCCGTTCTTGGCTGATGCTTCCATTCTAGGCTTGTTGACTGTCATGGTGGCTATCATGCCTGTGAACAGTGCGAGACATCCCTTTACAGTGTCTATCGCGTCAAATGTGAGCTCCTTATCCTCCTGCATGTCCTTGTTGTATGCGAGAGGGATTCCCTTCATGGTTGTGAGAAGGGAGGTGAGAGCACCGTAAACCCTGCCTGTCTTACCTCTTACGAGCTCGGCTATATCCGGGTTCTTCTTCTGTGGCATGATAGAGCTTCCTGTGCTGTATGAATCATCGAGCTCAACAAACTGATATTCATTTGAGTTCCAGATGATGATCTCCTCGGAGAAACGTGAGAGATGCATCATGATGGTAGACATGGCGGATAAAAGCTCTATGCAGTAATCCCTGTCGGCAACTGAATCCATGCTGTTGAGAGTCGGACCGTAGAAGTCCAGCAGAGAAGCGGTGAGCTCTCTGTCGAGCGGATATGTGGTTCCTGCGAGGGCACCTGATCCGAGAGGACAGTAGTTCATTCTGTCATATATATCGTTCATTCTGTCGTAGTCACGCTTGAACATCTCCATGTATGCTCCAAAGTGATGTGCCAGAGTTATTGGCTGTGCCTTCTGGAGGTGAGTAAATCCAGGCATGTATGTGTCGATGTGCTCATTCATAAGTCTGTGAAGAGTAGTCAGAAACTTGTAAATAAGCTCCTTGAGCTCGATGATCTCGTCTCTTACATAGAGCTTCATGTCCAATGCAACCTGGTCGTTCCTGCTTCGTCCGGTGTGGAGCTTTTTGCCCACATCGCCGATCCTGTCTATGAGATTTGCCTCGACAAAGCTGTGTATATCTTCGTATTCTGAAGTGATCTGCAGAGAACCGTTCTCCACATCGTTCAGTATGCCCTTAAGTCCCGCTATGATCTGATCTCTTTCCTCGTCAGTGAGAATACCGGATGAAGCGAGCATGGTTACATGCGCGATACTTCCGCGGATATCCTGTCTGTAGAATTTCTGATCAAATGAAATAGATGCGTTAAAGTTATATACTAATTTGTCTGTTTCTTTTGTGAAGCGTCCGCCCCAGAGCTGAGCCATATTAAATCCTCTTTTCTGTTATTTTTTTGTTTTAGGTTGAAAAATGAGTAAATTATAAGGTAGTTTTCAAACAAAGTACATTTTACAACATAAAAGTGCGCATATCAACACAAATAAGGTTTATTTATAACCACAGGAAATGCGTGGTTGGTGCTTGCGGCGCAAAAGTACAGATGATAAAATATACAGGCGGATCACCGCAGCAAAGCAGGGATGGAGGATTGACAGGAAGTTTGGGTACAAAAAAGAAGATTCTTGGAGTTATAAGTATTGTAGTTGTTCTCTCGCTGATGATGGTGGGAGTGCGGTGGTTGTTCTTCAATGTGATCAAGAGCAGCCAGATGCTTGATGGCCTGGTGGAGTTCCGGGCGGCCGTTGTCCAGGATATGGAGGACGGAGACGAGTCGGGCATGTATTATGTAAGTAATGTGGCGAAAAGTGATGTGCACAACATCAACAAATATATAGATTCGGCATACGGCTCAGTGGATACGTACAGGATAATAATCGAGACGGGAAGATATCTGGCAATACAGCTCAACTATGAACTGTCGGATAATTATTATGCTGTCAGAAAATATATAGAAGGAACGGATATCCCGGAGGACAACATAAGGGCGAAGCAGATATATGAGGTGATCGACAGCTTTATAAATGACAACATTTCAGATGGCATGAGCGACCTTGACAAGGAGATCGCCGTGCACGATTATATAGTGGAAAACTGTGTCTATGGATATCCCGACAATAATGATGATGCATATACGGCATATGGAGCGCTGGTGCTTCACCAGAGCGTGTGCGACGGCTACGCTGAGGCGTTCTTCATAATCATGTCCTGTCTGGGCGTCAAATGTGACATAGTAGTCGGAAGCACGGAGGAAGGACTTCATGCATGGAATCAGATAGAGCTCGGCGGAGAATGGTATAATGTGGATCTGACATGGGATGATTCGCTGCCGGATATGGGCAGCTATCTGAAGCACACCTATGTGAATGTCGATGACAGCACACTGGAACTGACTCACTCATGGGAAAAGCAATTCTATAGAGAGTGTGCCGACACAGCGTATAATTTCTATAAAAAGAGGTTTTATACCTATGATTCGTTCGATGAGTATAAAAAAGGCATAAGGATACAGATGGGCGGCAGTAATGTGCTGGAAGCTGCTATATATACAGATGACGAAACATTTGACTTGTCATTTCTGTACAATTATGGCAATATAAGGTCTATAAATTATGTGGTGGAAGATATGGGCGGCTACAAAGTTGTCGTCGTATATCTGAATATGAAGTGATAAAAATAGAATTGACATAATGGCGCGGAGGTGCGATATGCGAAAAAGAGAGTTTATGGATGAGCTGAAGAAAGCTCTTGATGGAAATGTCTCAACGCAGACATATTATGACACGATAAATTATTATGAGGATTATTTTAAGAAGCAGAAAGAAGCAGGCAAGTCAGAGGAGGAGATATGTTCATCTCTGGGATCTGCAAGACTGATCGCCAAGACGATCATTGACACAGAGGGACAGGGCGCAAGCGGAAGATATTATGATACAGAATCATCTTCGTATGATGACAGCTACAACACCCGCAAAGCCAGCGGAGGCAGTCAGAAGGGCTGGCATGTAAATGTGGACGACGAGGGCAATACAAGCTTTGCTTATGGCAAGCTTGATTTCAGTTCACCGATAGGCAAGGTGCTGACAGCGATAATACTCATTCTTGTGGCTGCACTTGTTATAGGTATAGTGCTTGGAGTTATCTGGCTGGGATTTAAGATAGTGTGGTATATCGTGATACCTGTTGTCATCATTCTGTTCATAGTGAATCTCATTATTTACTTGTTTGGTGGAGACCGATAAAAAATAAAATAAAAAAGTGAAAAAAGTTGTTGACAAAACATGGTCACTTGAGTATACTAACAAAGGTGTCAGCGATGACACGAAGTAATATGGGATCTTAGCTCAGCTGGGAGAGCATCTGCCTTACAAGCAGAGGGTCATAGGTTCGAGCCCTATAGGTCCCATTTACAAGACATGGCGAGATAGCTCAGTTGGCTAGAGCATGCGGTTCATACCCGCAGTGTCGAGGGTTCGAATCCCCCTCTCGCTACTATTTAATGAGACGGAAGACATTCCGTCTTTTTTTTATTCATATAAGGAGGATATCACATGAGAGTTGGAATGGGATACGATGTCCACAGACTAGTTGAGGGACGAAAACTTATAATCGGAGGAGTTGAGATTCCATATGAGAAAGGACTCCTTGGACACAGCGATGCGGATGTACTTCTTCATGCGATAATGGATGCGCTTCTAGGTGCTGCGGCGTTGGGGGATATTGGAAAGCATTTCCCTGATACTGATGAGAGGTATAAGGGAGCGGACAGCATGAAGCTCCTGTCAGAAGTGAAGAGACTTCTCGAGGAGAAGCTCTACATCATCGAGAACATAGATGCGACCGTAATTGCCCAGAGCCCTAAGATGGCGCCGTACATTGATCAGATGAGGGAGAATATCTGTAATTGCCTGTGTATAGACAAGGATCAGGTCAATATCAAGGCGACAACGGAGGAGAAGCTTGGGTTTACCGGAGGGGGACTTGGAATAAGCTCCCAGGCGGTGTGCCTCATAGAGTCGGCATTTAATTACGCCGGAGATGATGCCGGAGCTGTCAGAACGGCAGGCTGTGGCGGATGCGGTGGATGTCCAGCGGGAATAAGATGACAAAACAGCCCATGTATGCTAGAATATAAGGGCTTAGAATTTTAAAGAACTTAAGGAGAAAAAAGGTATGTTAAATGATGGTTATGCAGAACATATAGTTAAGGCGAAGACACCTGCGAGTGTTACCTGCGGTATGGCTGCCGGAATCGTGCTGATGATCGCCGGACTTGGCGCAGCGATGTTCGTTCAGGGCTTTGGCAGTATTGGATTCTTAGTTGCGATTGCAGGTGCTGTTGTATTTGGTATTTTTGTTTCCAGAAGAGAGACGGAGTATGAATATATAATGGTGAATGAGGATATAGACATCGCAAGGATCATTGCAAAGAAGAGCAGAAAAAAGATCATGAGCTTCAGCAACGCCGATGTAAAGTTCATTGCGAAAGAGGGATGCATTTACCTCGACAATGAGCTTCAGCAGGACAGCTCAATAAAGACCAGGGATTTCACATCCGGCAATAAGCAGAATCAGGATGGTGTGTATGTGTTCGTCCTCAACAAAAACGGCAAGGCTGAATTCGTGAAGCTTGAGCTCTCAGACAGAACTATTGATCATGTAAATAACTTTTTCAGAGGAAAGTATAAAGAATAAATAATATTGACCCTCACGGTTGATACTAAACTGTATATATACAGGAGGTGTCGCTGTGAGGGTCTTTGTGTGTAAGTGCTTTACTATATTTATGACGGGTGGGATGATATATTATTTCCTGGAGATATCAGCCAGGCATTATTCCCATTATTCCA
This sequence comes from Coprococcus sp. OM06-34AC, assembly GCF_003462545.1. Lineage (NCBI taxonomy): Bacteria > Bacillati > Bacillota > Clostridia > Lachnospirales > Lachnospiraceae > Coprococcus > Coprococcus sp. OM06-34AC. Next base: position 146,220 of record NZ_QTZF01000001.1, on the reverse strand, counting down.
TGATAATTTGTGGAGGTCTTGCTACGCTTTTGTGCGGCGGACTGAACCAGATGTTTCCGAAGATGGGGATACTTGCGCAGATGCTGGTTTCCTCTGTGATAATATCTGAGCTGGAGTTCCTGACCGGGTATGTTGTGAATATAAGACTAGGACTTAACGTGTGGGATTACTCTGATATGCCGTTAAATCTTGCGGGGCAGATATGTGTGCCTTATTCTATCCTGTGGATGTTCCTGTCGCTGATCATAATATATGTGGATGATGAGATACGGTGTCATATGTATAATGAAGAAAGGCCTGAGTACAGATTAATATAAAATATGGGAAAAAGCTCTTGATTCCATAGGGGAGTGGAGTAACAGCTTTTTCCCATATTCCATGTGTGTGCATATTTAATAAATTCCGTGTGAAAATATTATGATTCAAGGGGAGTAATCTTTAAACCCTTATAAAGCTTAGTATAAAGATTGCGCTCATCAGAGTACAACATTATACCACGTGAATCGCGTACGATATACGCATATTTGTTCTTCTGCACATTCATGTAAAGAACTTCATCAACGTTGAGCTCCTTGGCTTTGACCTTGGCAACGCTGACGCTGAGCGGCTCTAACTTGTACTTTTTAATTGCCTGCTGAACTGTCATAATCTACACCTCCATTGATAAATGATCATAACGTGCTTTAGTAACTATCTACAGTATATTGTAAAGATATAACAAAGTCAACTAGTAAACATGCACAAATGTGCAAAAGGTCATCGAATGTTGTAAAATGTGGTGTGAAATATCAACAAAAAAGGAGAAAACAATGATGCAAAATGCAAATTATTATCAAATGATGGAGAGACAGATAGCTGAATTTGATAGTGAAAATACACAATGCGGCAGAAAAAAACTGTTGCTGCACTGCTGTTGTGCGCCATGTTCCAGCCATTGTCTGTCGGTCCTTGCGGAGCATTTTGACATAACAGCTTATTTTTACAATCCAAATATAACGGATTACGATGAGTACATAAAAAGATTCCGTGAGCTTGACAGATTTGTACATGAAGTATATGTGGAAGGAGTGGATGTCGAACTGGCGGAGCATGAGCCGCAGGTGTTTCTGGATATGGCTAAGGGCAGGGAGGATCTTCCTGAGAGAGGACTCAGGTGCTATGACTGCTATAAGCTGAGACTTGAGAAGAGCGCGATCCATGCGAAGAAAAATGAATATGACGTATTTACGACCACATTGTCGATAAGCCCCCACAAGAATGCGGACTGGCTGAACGAGATAGGTGCAGAGATGAGCAGGAAATACGACATAGATTATCTGTTCAGTGATTTCAAGAAGAAAAATGGATATAAGCACTCGATAGAGCTGTCAAAGGAATATGGATTATACAGACAGAATTTCTGTGGATGTGAATTCAGCAGACGGGCTGCTGAGCTCAGAGATGAAAAAATTAATAAAAATATTGAATAAAAAACAATATTTTTGTCGTGAACACAAAAATAAAAAATATATCGAAAAAAATATTGTACCGCCTTGTCAAATGTGGTAGTATTTATTAAATTAAGAAAAAAAGAGGCCAATAAATGTGGGTTATCTCAAGCGTTTCCCCGTTTTCACTCTTTTTTTTTGAGCAAAAATAGAAAAAACGAAAGGAATACGATTATGAAAGCTTTTTTGATACTTGAAGACGGACACGTGTTTGAAGGTAAAAGTATTGGCTCTACTGACGAGATAATCAGTGAGATAGTATTCAATACTTCGATGACCGGCTATCTGGAAATTCTTACAGATCCATCATATGCAGGGCAGTCAGTATGTATGACATATCCGCTTATAGGCAACTACGGTGTATGCAGAGAGGATATGGAGGCTGGCAGACCTTGGCAGTCAGGATTCATTGTTAGAGAGCTCTGCAAGACTCCTAGTAATTTCAGAAGCGAGATGACCATAAACGAATTTCTTGTTGAGAATAATATAACTGGTATAGAAGGAATAGATACCAGAACACTTACCAAGATCCTCAGGAAAGATGGTACCATGAGAGGTATGATCACAACTGATGAGAATTATGATTTTGATGAGTGCATGAAGCGTATTAAGGCATGGAAGATGGGACATGTTGTTCTCGATGTTACATGTAAGGAGAAAATGTTCTATCCTGGCGATGGATATAAGGTTGCAGTCATCGATCTCGGTGTTAAAAAGAACATCGTCAAGTCCCTCCTTGCAAGAGGTTGTCAGGTTACTGTATATCCTGCAGAGACACCTGCTGAGGAGATCATCGCAGACGCTCCGGACGGAATCATGCTTACAAATGGTCCTGGAGATCCAAAGGAGTGTAAGGTCACAATAGCTCAGGTAAAGAAGCTTTTCGATACAGATATTCCAATTTTTGCTATATGTCTTGGACATCAGCTCATGGCGCTTGCCAACGGCGGTGATACAGAGAAGATGAAGTACGGACACAGAGGTGCAAACCATCCTGTAAGAGATATGAAGACCGGCAAGGTATATATTTCAACACAGAATCACGGATATATGGTCAAGGAAGACAGCCTCGACAGAAAGATCGCAGAGGTCAGCTTCGTCAATGTAAATGACGGAACAGTAGAGGGAGTTCACTATCTTGGAAAGAATGCACAGACAGTTCAGTTCCATCCGGAGGCATGTGCAGGTCCGCTGGATACAGATTCGCTGTTTGATACATTTATGAATATGATGGAGGTGTCAAAGTAATGCCAAAGAATCCTAATATAAAAAAGGTTGTAGTTATCGGATCAGGTCCTATAGTCATCGGTCAGGCTGCTGAGTTTGATTACGCCGGAACACAGGCGTGCCGTTCTCTTAAGGAAGAGGGACTGTGCGTTGTCCTCATCAACTCAAACCCTGCAACCATCATGACGGACAAGGATATAGCAGATAAGGTATATATTGAGCCTCTTACGGTTGATGTTGTAAAGGCTATCATTGAGAAGGAGAAGCCGGACAGCCTTCTGCCGACACTCGGCGGTCAGGCAGCCCTCAACATCGCCATGGAGCTTGATGAGTCAGGTTTCCTCAGAGAGCATGACGTGCTTCTCATAGGAACATCATCAACGACCATCAAGAAGGCCGAGGACAGACTTGAGTTCAAGAAGACTATGGAGAAGATCCATGAGCCTGTAGCACCTTCAGAGGTCGTTACAACTGTTCAGGGCGGTCTTAACTTTGTCAAGAAGATAGGATACCCTGTCGTTCTTCGTCCTGCATATACACTTGGAGGTTCAGGTGGTGGTATAGCCAACAATGAGGAAGAGTTCAAGGAGATCCTCATGAACGGTCTCAGACTTTCACGTGTTGGGCAGGTCCTCGTTGAGAGATGTATAGCAGGGTGGAAGGAGATCGAGTACGAGGTTATGCGTGATGCAAATGGTACATGTATAACTGTATGTAACATGGAGAACCTTGATCCTGTCGGAGTTCACACAGGAGATTCTATAGTTGTAGCTCCGTCGCAGACACTTGGAGACAAGGAATACCAGATGCTCAGAAGTTCAGCACTGAACATTATCTCAGAGCTCAACATCAAGGGTGGATGTAACGTTCAGTTTGCTCTGAATCCTAATTCATTTGAGTATTGTGTTATCGAGGTAAACCCAAGAGTTTCAAGATCATCGGCACTTGCATCAAAGGCAACCGGATATCCTATTGCAAAGGTATCTGCCAAGATAGCCCTTGGATACAACCTGGATGAGATCAAGAACGCTATTACAAAGAAGACATATGCCAGCTTTGAGCCGGCACTTGATTACGTGGTTGTCAAGATCCCTAGACTTCCATTTGATAAATTCATCGCCGCTGACCATGATCTGACAACACAGATGAAGGCAACCGGTGAGGTTATGAGTATCTGTACAAACTTTGAGGGTGCACTTATGAAGGCTCTCCGTTCACTGGAGCAGCATGTAGACAGTCTCTGGTCAAGCAGATACAAGGATATGACAGACGAAGAGGTTATAAAGCTTCTCGGACATGTTGATGACAGACGTATCTATGTCATAGCTGAGGCTATCAGACGTGGAATATCATACGATCAGATCTATGACATCACCAAGATTGACAGATGGTTCATAGACAAGATCCACAACCTTGTTAAGGCTGAGAGAAAGATAATCGAGTCCAAGGGAGATATCTCCAAGGAGCTAATGAAGGAGATCAAGAGAGTTGAGTTCCCTGACAAGGTTATCGCGAGACTCACAGGCAAGACAGAGAAAGAGATCAGACAGATGCGTTACGACTACGGTGTAACAGCACACTTCAAGATGGTTGATACATGTGCAGCAGAGTTTGATGCCATGACTCCATATTACTATTCATGCTTTGATTCTCTGGAGAACGAGGTCGCTGAGGACAATTCAAAGAAGAAAGTAATGGTACTTGGTTCAGGCCCGATCAGAATCGGACAGGGTATCGAGTTCGATTACTGTTCAGTTCACAGCACATGGGCATTTGAGAGAAAGGGTTACGAGACAATCATCGTCAACAACAACCCTGAGACAGTCAGTACAGACTTTGATATAGCAAACAAGCTTTACTTTGAGCCTCTTACAGCGGAGGATGTTGAGGCTATAGTAAATCTGGAGCATCCGGATGGAGCTGTTGTACAGTTCGGTGGACAGACCGCTATCAAGCTCACAGAGGCACTCATGGAGATGGGGGTACCAATCCTTGGAACAAGTGCAGAGAATGTAGATGCAGCAGAGGACAGAGAGCTCTTCGATGAGATCCTTGAGAAGTGCTGTATACCAAGACCTGCTGGTAAGACGGTATTTACAAGAGAGCAGGCGCTTGAGGCTGCAAATGAGTTGGGTTATCCGGTACTTGTAAGACCTTCATACGTTCTCGGTGGACAGGGAATGCAGATCGCGATCTCTGATAAGGATATCATAGAGTTCATGGATATCATCAACAGACATACCCAGGAGCACCCAATACTTGTAGATAAGTACATCATGGGTAAAGAGGTCGAAGTCGATGCTGTATGTGACGGAGATGACATACTTATCCCTGGTATCATGGAGCATGTTGAGAGGGCCGGAATACATTCAGGAGACAGTATCTCAGTATATCCTGCACAGACACTCTCACCAAAGACAAAGAGAGTCATCGCTGATTACACCAAGAAGCTTGCAAACAGCCTGCACGTAATCGGACTTATAAATATACAGTTTATTGCATACAATGATGAGGTATATGTAATAGAGGTAAATCCTCGTTCAAGCCGTACAGTTCCATATATAAGCAAGGTAACAGGAATACCTATCGTAGATCTTGCAACACGTGTTATCACAGGTGAGAAGATCAAGGATATGGGTTACACACCTGGTCTTCAGCCGGAGTCAGAGTATTTCGCGATCAAGAAGCCTGTATTCTCATTTGAGAAGATCAGAGGCGCTGAGATAAGCCTTGGACCTGAGATGAAGTCAACAGGAGAGTGCCTTGGTATATCCAAGAACTACAATGAGGCTCTGTACAAGGCATTCCTTGGAGCCGGAATCAATCTTCCAAAGACCAAGAAGATGATCCTCACAGTCAAGGACTCAGATAAGATGGATGCTATAAATATTGGTAAGAGATTTGCTGCTCTTGGATATGAGATATATTCAACAAGAAGCACATGCAGAGTTCTCAATGAGAATGGTGTTCCTGCAAAGCTCATCAACAAGGTTGAGGAGCCATCACCAAATCTGCTTGACCTGATACTGAGCCATGAGATCGATCTGATCATCGACACTCCATCACAGGGTGTTGAGAGAAGCAAGGATGGATTTATCATCAGACGTCACGCAGTAGAGACAGGTGTTACATGTCTTACAAGCCTTGATACAGCCGATGCGCTGCTCACAAGCCTTGAGACCGCTGATACCACAAAGCTTTCACTCGTGGATATAAGCGAGATATAAGTTCTGATTAAACAGATAAAAAATGGGGCAAAATGATAAACAACGTTAAAAGGGGTTGTCATTTTGCCTCATTCAATTTATGCTTGTTAGCATGTGGGATGTCACAAGGCATCTTCCCTGCGTGGCATAGAAATGAATACATTATAATTGATAGAAATAAGAGGTGAAATATGCATAATGTTCCTACAGATGAGGTGTTTGTCATAGGACATAAGAATCCGGATACGGATTCTATATGTTCAGCGATTGCGTACGCCCATCTGAAAAATCAGCATGAGAACAAATACATTCCAAAGAGAGCTGGAAATATAAATAAAGAGACACAGTTTGTCCTTGATTATTTTGGTGTGCAGGAGCCGGAACTTGTGAGCAATGTAAATGTACAGGTGAAGGATATAGCATACAGAATAGTTGATGGTGTGTCGGGAGACATCACCATGAAGAGAGCATTTGAGATAATGCAGGATAACGACGCCACGACACTTCCGGTCGTCAATAACGGCAAGATAAAAGGAATCATAACTGTTGGAGATATAGCCGAGGCATATATGCTTGAGAAGGATGATAATTCCCTGTTCATAGCTGGTACAAAGTTCTCACACATAATAGATACTATAAATGGCGAGCTTGTATACGGTGACGCCGACGGATATGTTAAGGATGGAAGAGTGATCGTGGGAGCTGCCCAGGTTGACATCCTTGAGAGACATGTCAAGGAAAATGACATAGTCATAGTGAGTGACAGGGTTGAGGCTCAGCTTGCGGCCATAAACTGCGGTGCGAGCATGCTCATAGTCTGTCTTGTGAACAGCATATCTGATGTTGTCCTGGAATTTGCTAAGAACAAGGGATGTGCGGTTGTCGTAACACCGACTGACACCTATGCTGTTGCCAGACTTATCGGACAGAGCATGCCTATCGGATTCTTCATGATAAGAGACCGTATAATGACATTCTATGAGGATGACGATATAGATACACTTAAGACGACCATGGCAAAGACCAGAGTGAGATACTTTCCGGTTACGGACGGCTATGGCAACTACAAGGGACTTGTATCAAGGCGTAACTACATCAATGCGAGAAAGAAACAGCTCATACTTGTTGATCACAATGAGAGAACCCAGTCTGTTGACGGCGTGGAGAATGCCGAGATACTCGAGATAATCGACCACCACAGGATCGCGAATATAGAGACCATGAATCCTGTGTATTTCAGAAATCAGCCACTTGGATGTACTGCTACGATCATCTATCAGATGTACAAAGAGCAGAATGTCAAGATAGATAAGCCGATAGCCGGACTGCTCTGCGCAGCGATACTTTCCGATACACTGGCATTTAAGTCTCCGACGTGTACATTCATAGACGAGGCTGCTGCAAAGGAGCTTGCAAGGCTTGCAGAGATAGACATATATGAATTTGCCATGGAGATGTTCGACGCGGGAAGCAACCTCAAGGACAAGACCATGGATGAGATACTTCATCAGGATTTCAAGAAATTCGACATTGGAGATATGGTTGTTGCTGTTGGACAGATCAATTCCGTCAATGAGAAAGAGATTGACAGAATAAGAAACGGTATGCGTGAATTCCTCGGTGGATATATGGAGCCTGGCTGTGATGTGGTCCTGTTTGCAATGACCAATATTCTTCAGGAGGGCTCAGGTATCATATGTGTGGGAGAGAATGCACAGGAACTGTGCAGCAAAGCATTTGATGTGCAGCTTGAGGATAGCTATGCATATCTTTCCGGTGTTGTATCAAGAAAGAAACAGATAGTTCCTGCTCTTGTAAAGGCGACACATCAGATATAGACAGGATCGTATATAGAAGGTAACAGTATGGATATATATACAACAAATGCGTATATAAGAGATACATTTGGAGAGAAATTATATAAGATATCATTGAATGCAGGAACCACCTGTCCCAACCGTGATGGTAAAGCCGGGACAGGTGGCTGTATTTTTTGCAGTGCCAGCGGCTCGGGAGATTTCTCTGAGGATGCAGTCATGAGCATAGATGAACAGATAGAACTGGCAAAAAAGAGAATATCAGGCAAATGCAAATGCGACAGATATATAGCTTATTTCCAGTCATATACAAATACATACGGTGATGTCGATGCTTTGTGCGAAAAGTTTCTGGCGGCTGCAAGAAGGGATGACATTGCGGCTGTATCGATAGCCTCCAGACCGGACTGCTTTGGCCCGGAGGTCATAGATATGATAAAAGATATAATAGCTGTTAAACCTGTGTGGATAGAACTTGGCCTCCAGACAGCAAATGACAGGACAGCACAGCTCATCAACAGGTGTTATGACATAAGTGTGTATGATGAGACGATGAACAGACTCAGAGAACTGGGAGTTCACATTATAGTTCATATGATAATAGGCCTGCCCGGTGAGACGAAGGAGGATATGATTGATACGGTAAGGTACATAGTGCGAAGCGGCGCAAATGGTATAAAGCTCCAACTGCTTCATGTCCTCAGGGGAACTGTTCTTGAAAAAATGTATGAGGAAGGAGTGTTCCGTGCACTGACATTTGCTGAATACGCAGATATTTTGTGTGATTGTCTTAAAGAGCTTCCTCCTGATATGGTTGTTCACAGGTTCACCGGGGATGGGCCTAAGAATATTCTTGTTGCGCCTCTGTGGAGTGCTGATAAGAAGAGAGTTATAAACGATTTGAACCGTATTATTTCGAAATTGTGAGTCTGCTAGCAGCTCAGTGCAGACTTTAAAAACAGCCTGAGATTTTCCCTGCCATTGTCGTCAAGCTGATCACAGTCGGACAGTATTCCTGTCGCTTCCGGTGGAAGAGTCCTGCCGTGACTGTAGGCGAGGAACACTTCGCTGATGTCCATTTTATTTTTCTTTGCTATATCGATGCAGGTGAGCAGCACCAGATGACTCATATTAATACTGTATAAATTGGATATCCTGATAAGATTTATGAGATCCGGGATTCGCTCTCCGCATTCATAGTGCGAGTAGGCGGAGACGGACACCTTCAAGATGGCGGCTATTTCCTGCTGCCTTTTTCCGTGGCTGCGCCTTAGAGACTTCAGTGCGCCGCCTATCACTGCACAGTTAAAATCCTGATCGGATGAATCGTCTTCGTACACCGACGGATCAATGTTGCGTTCTTTTCTTTTTTTCATATTTTCCTGTTTTCTCCTTGAAAATAATATTTACTGTAATTGGTGGGTATAATACTGAATCTACAGTCTGGAATTTTTAGATGCTAGATTTGCCACAAATGTGTCTATCAGTTGGCGGTCGCTGTCGTTTAGAGATCTGTAATTGCCCAGCATGTCTGCTGTGCTCTGGTTGGATTCTATGGCGGTCATGTATGAATTGTCCTCCATGACGATCTGCAATGGCTTTGGATGCCCCTGCATGTATCTTGATGACAGGGTGTATGCGTATAGAAAATCGTGGTCGAGAAGCTCTGACAGTTTTATGGCCTGTTCTATATTTGGTATGTTTCTCCCTTCCTCGTAGTTGGCATATCCGGATCTGGAAATAGAGAGCGCGGCTGCGACATCCTGCTGTGTGAGTCCTGCCTTCTGTCTGAAGTATCTGAGAAGGGCAGGTAGTGGATTGGATGAATGTGGTTTCATGTTTCACCTCCTTTGAATGTTTTTTTGCATTGTACACAAAAATAGTCCGTTGTAAATCAAAATGTAATAAAAAGTGTTATTTGATGTAATAATTAATCACATGTGGGATGGAGAGTATGATATAATTATCTGAAAAAACAATCGGAGGTTACCCAAATGAGTCTTGCAGATGATCTCTTTATAAACATGTGTAAAGATATAATCGATAATGGATATAGTACGGAGGGGGAGAAGGTCAGACCAAAGTGGGAAGATGGAACATATGCCTACACCATAAAGCGCTTTGGTGTTGTCAACAGGTATGATCTGTCAAAGGAATTCCCTGCGATAACACTTAGAAAGACGTATGTGAAGTCGGCTATTGATGAGCTGCTCTGGATCTGGCAGAAAAAGTCAAATAATGTTCATGATCTCAAGAGCCATATATGGGACAGTTGGGCGGATGACGACGGTTCCATAGGAAAAGCATATGGATATCAGCTTGGTGTAAAGCATAAATACAAAGAGGGTATGATGGATCAGGTGGACAGACTGATATATGACCTTAAGAATAACCCATATAGCAGAAGAATGCTCACTAACATATATGTTCACCAGGACTTGAGTGAGATGAACCTGTATCCGTGTGCGTACAGCATGACATTCAATGTAACTGGGGACAGACTCAACGCTATATTGAATCAGAGATCCCAGGATGTTCTTGCGGCCAACAACTGGAATGTTGTCCAGTATGCGGTTCTGGTACATATGCTTGCCCAGGTCACGGGATTTAAGCCGGGAGAACTGGTACATGTGATCGCGGATGCTCACATATATGACAGACATATACCGATAGTCAAGGAGCTGATAACAAGACCTACATATCCTGCTCCAAAGTTCTACATGAATCCTGATGTTAAGGATTTCTATGACTTTACTCTGGATGATTTCAGAATAGAAGACTATGAGACGGGACCACAGATTAAGGATATTCCTATTGCGATATAAGACTATGAAGCATGGGACGGGAAGTATACAGATGGAGGACATATGAAGTTTATTGCAGCAGTAGATAAGAATTGGGCTATTGGAAATAAAGGCAGATTACTGATAAGGATATCGGAGGATCAGAGGAATTTCAGACAGACCACGATGGGGCATGTCGTTGTTCTAGGGAGGAAGACTCTGGAGGAGTTTCCGGGTGGAAGACCGCTCAAGGGAAGGTCAAATATAATTCTCAGCAGAAATCCCGAATATACAGTTGAGGATGCGGTGGTTGTCCACTCGATGGACGAACTGTTTGCAGAGCTGGCAAAGTATAACACGGATGACATTTTTGTCATAGGCGGACAGACTATCTACGATGAGCTCATACCATATTGTGATGAGGCGGTTATCACCAAAATAGACAGAGAATTTGAGGCTGATGCATTTATTTCGGATCTCGACAAAATGGACAACTGGAATGTGACGGATGAGAGACCGGGTGAGGATGTGTCAGAGGTGAATTTTACATTTGTCACATATAAAAATAGTGATGTGAAGAAATAAATTATAATAATTTTTATAATATTCACAAAAAAGCACCTTTTTTTGATTGAAAATTCACAAAAAACATTTGTTAAATGAAGATTATTGTGATACAATTTTTTTATATTTGGGAGGTGCGCTAATGAAGGAAGTATTAATTACATCGGGAACAAGCTTTGAGGGATATGATATCGTTGACTATGGAACATACAAGTTCACACAGACGATACTTAATTCCAACTTTTTGAAGGATTTCGGAACATCTATTGCGGATATTGCCACGGATAGAAGAGATATCTATCAGGAGAAGATCGATGAGATCCTCAATGAAACAATCAATAATTTCACAGATATGGTTCGTGAGACGAAGTATAATGCTGTAGTTGGATTCAGAACGGGTGTTGAGGAATACACCAACAACGTGACTGCTGTTGTTGCCAGTGGAACTCTGGTAAACATAAAGGAGCAGTACAAGTCAGAATTTGACAAGAGCAGCTTCATCAGAAATGAGATTTATGTAAGAAACTATTACGACCTGCTCGTGCCAAGGGCATCAAAGGTTGTACTTGCATCAGAGGGCAAGGGAACAAAGATTTCCGTGTGGTTCAACAACTACAATAACGACGATATAAAGGCGCTTAAGGCAGAGCTTCAGTTCACCAATATCTATGGTGACAATATAACACTGCCGGATGTTGATTTTACATTTGATAAGACCAACCTCAAGCTCCTCAAGTCGGATTATGTGGAGTGTAAGCTTCCGGATAAGTATATAAAGATGATATCCTCCGTCAAGGTATACATCAAGAAGTATGTCAAGGCCAGCGGAGTATACGAGATAGATGCAGATTCTATCGGAATTGAGATGTCTGACGTTAAGTTTAAGGCACTCAAGCTTAAAAAGGGAATTGATGCAGTAGCAAACTACAAGTCAGATGGACTTGTGTGGACATGTAACTGTGGACACGTAAACGAAGGCGGCGCAGAGGAATGTGTGATCTGTGGAAGAAAGCAGGATGATATGAAGAACTCTATCACATTCAACTACGAGCCTATGCTTGAAGAGATGAAGACAAAAGAGTATGTAATAGAGATCAAGGATGTACTCATGAAGTACATCAAGGACATTGATACAGGAATGAGAATGCAGCTTCTTGAGATCATGGAGTCCGGTCTTAATTACGAGAAGAGCAGAGGATCCATGAAGGACTCTGTTATTGAGAAAGTTGAGAATCTCTTCCTTGGATTATAAGGATTATAAGACGATATGCAACAGTACATGGTACAGATAATAAAAAATCTTAAGGAGAAGGGTTACAGACAACTCAATCCGGAAAGTAACAACGTATACGGCAGAGCAGACAGCGATGCCGTATATATTGTTGTTATAGGCAGTAATCATAATCTTGATTCTGAGACTCTGAAAAAGTTCAATAATAAAATATTGCTTGACGTTTCTTCGGATTCGCATAGAAAAGTCAATCTTCTCAATATACTCATCACTCCAAACGGAATGTTTGATGATATGACAAAAAAGATAGTTGAAGAACTGGACAATGTCTGGCTGTTCACGGAGGATTACGGAAAGCTGTATATATTTGAGAATCAGCCCACTGACTTTGACTCACTCTATGATGTGATCGATAAAAAAACGGTGGTGGATAACCGCAGATCCCAGCACAATCTGATAAGAATCTTCGGTGTTGTAACACCGATATTACTGTTGTTAAATATTCTGGTGTACGTTGCATGTATCTTTGTTTATCAACCTACGGAACTGGCTGTGGAAGTGCTTGCGATATCAGAAAAAGGACAATATTACAGATTCCTGACATCAATGTTTACACATTTTGGAATAGCACATCTGGTTGGAAATATGGTAATTTTGATCGCACTCGGTGCGAGGGTTGAGAATATAATAGGCAGATTCAATTATGTCATAGTTTATATTGCCACGGGTCTTACTGCGTCATTTGCATCATACATAGATTGTTTTTATAATAATACATATGCTTACTCGGCTGGTGCATCCGGAGCGATATTTGGTCTTCTGGGAGTGCTGGTTGTCATAGCATTTTACAATAAGGGCCGGGTGAAGGATCTGTCACTTATTAATATGCTTATATTATTTATTCTGACACTGGTTAACGGAAAGATGTCAGAAGGTATTGATAATGTTGCCCATGTGGCGGGATTTGCGGCTGGGATAGTGGCCGGGATAGTCCTTTTGCTGACCAATCAAAAGGTTGTAAAGAATAGCCGTTTATGATAAAATAATACGATGATAAAAAGTGGGAGGCTGGGTTATGAGTACTGGAATCAGTATGTCAAGTGTAAACAAAATAAAGGAACTTGCAGACAATGGCGATTACAGTCTCGCTCTCGATATACTTGAACATCAGGATCTGTCGAAGTCACTTAGTCCACAATTTATTAGAATATGCGGCGAGGTGTATTACGAGAACAAAAGATATCCTGAGGCCAGAGCGGCGCTTGTCAAGGCACATGCCATGGCTCCGGCTGGTAACAAGATAATATATTCTTTGATAAAACTGTATTTATCCATGGGATTTACACAGCTTGCAGAGCATTATTTTGAGATATATACATTTAATCAGGCCAATAAGGATGCAGGTACATACAGACTTGAATATATGATAGCCAAGGCACACAGGAAGCCCGTGAATGAACTTTACAGCATACTGGTGTCGGCGAATGATGTTGAGACGGATGAAGAGTGGGATTTTGAGATGCTTCTGCTTCATGCGTACATAAGAAACAGGGAGAAGTTTGACAGCGCCTGTGTTGAATTCAGAGCGCATTACAAGAACTCTTCACATTTGTATATGCTGGACAAGCTCATGGGCGGCGATGTGGATCTTGAATCCATGATCTATTGTTATCCTGACACGGAGATGCCGGATGATGATCCTGAGCAGGCAGATACAAGAGCAAATGAAAATAAGATACTGGAAGAAGACGATCTGAGAATGCATCCAAAGGATGCTAAGATCATGATCATGGTCGAGGATGACGCACCTGTGACGAGTTCCATGAAATTCAAGCAGATGTGGATTAGATCGAAGGATAAAAAAGAGCAGAAAAAGGAAGCTCGTCAGGAAGAAGAGAATTCTGAGCCGAAGAAGAAATCCAGAGGTTTATTTGGATTGATGTCAAGGAAAGAGGAAGAGCTTGTCGAGCAGGAGATGGAATCTCTGAAGAACGAGAATCTTGACAAGGAACAACTGCTCGAGGAAGTTATTTCCGATACCGCTGATGATGCCGGGAATAAGGCAAAACCTGAGCTCAAGGCGATGAGCAGTGACAGTGAGAAAGCTCCTGAGGGAAAGTCACAGGATATGACCGAGATAAGCGGAGAGCTGACTCCTGAGGATGCAGCGGTGTATAACAAAGATAACGACAATGAGTATGAGGATTCCGAACCGGTGGAGGAAGATAATTATGTTATCGAAGAAGAGCCGGAGGAAGTAGTCATGGTTGAGGTTGATGGTGACGATTTTGATGACGTATCTGACAGTGCGTCAGATTGCGATTCTGAAGACGATACTGTTGTGGAGACCTTTGATTCTGAGTTCGAGGGAGACTTTGAGGATGGATTTGAGGCGGATGCAGAGCCGGAGACTTTGCCTGATGAACCGGTTGAATCAGAAACGTTTGATTTTGATAAAGCCTTTGAATCTCTTGAGGAGTTCGAGGTTGACGATGAGAATCTCGAGGATCTGATGGAAGATGCGGAGTCTCAGAATGATGTGGAAGAAACTGCTGTTGAGCCGGGTGTAGAGCAGAATGAACCGGAAGTTGATGAAGTCTCAGTTGAGATCGAACCGGAGATCGAAGAAGAATTCGAGGTAGATTCAGATTCTGAGCCTGAATTCGAAAAAGAACTTGAGGTTGGCGCAGAATTCACGATCGAGGCAGAGCCAGAGGCTGAGGAAGAATTCACAGTCGAGGCAGAGCCGGAGGTTGAGGAAGAATTCACGATCGATGCCGAAGCGGAGATTGAAGATGAATTTGAGACTGAAGCTGAGCCAGAGTTAGAAGAATTTACAATCGATGCGGAATCTGAGGAATCTGAGATGGAAGAAGTTCCAGTGGAAGTCGAACCAGAGGTGGAAGAATTTGAAGCTGAGGCTGAACTGGAGATCGAAGAAACTGAGGCTGAAGCTGAATCAGAGGTCGAAGAGGAATTCATAATGGAAGCAGAGGATAAGTCAGAAGAGAAAATTGCGATGGAGACAGAACCGGAAAAGCCAAAGAATAATGGCTTCCCGGTGTTTAAGAGCAGTCTGTTCCCTGACTACAACACAGAGAATGCAGCACTGTATGATCTGTCGGCAGAGAAAGATATAAATGCAGAGATAGAGGCTGATGAAGCCAAGATATCGGAAAGTCTTAAGAAAGAGGAGGATCTTATCGGTGAAACAGACAGACTCCTTGCAAGACTTGGAATTAAATTCAACACGGAGTTCAATTCTATATTGAATTTTGATGATGAAGATAAAGAGGAGGCTGTGGCAGCTCCCGACGAGGAGAAGACGGATGAGCAGGCATCCTCACAGCAGGAAATGGTTGACGCTGAACCAGAGCAACCGAAGAAAAAGCCGTTCAGATTGAAGGGCTGATCAAAGAAGAAATAAAGTAGCATGATCATACATATAGTGTATTGCTTTTTTATTTGAACAAACGGAAGGAGGCGAGGGAATTGGCTGTAGATCAGACAGAAGCAATGATTGCGGCGATCAAGGCACAGCTTGAAAAGGAAAGAGCTGCAGAAGCTGCCAAGAAAAAGAGAGAAGAAGAGGAAGAACTTCTCAAGAGTGGCAGCAAGAAGAAAGATGCTGAGACTGCTAAAAGCCAACACAAAACTTTGTCCAAGGAGGAGTTAGAACGAATCGAGGCTAAGAAACGCCGTAAGAGAGAAGAGGCTCTTGGAATTGTTCATGAGGATGAACCGGAAACTTCAACTGAGGATGAAAAACAGGAAGACGTTCCAAAAGAGGGAGAGGGACTGAAGCCTGAAGATAAAAAAGAAGATAAAAAACCAGAGGGAGCTGCACCTAAGCTCAGTCTTAACCTTGGAGGTATCGCTGATGATATGTCGGGCGGTGGTCTCGGAGGCGGCCTTGGCGGCGGATTAGGTGAAGGCGGTCTTGGCGGACTCGGAGGCGGCCTTGGCGGCGGACTCGGAAGTACACCTAAGACAGAAGGAGGCCTTGGATCAGGCGGTCTTGGCGGCGGTCTTGGTAAAACACCTAAAACAGAAGGCGGTCTTGGCGGCGGATTTAAGTTCGGTGCCGGAACTGAAGGCACAGTTAAGTCAACAGGTGGAAGCAATATTGTTCTCACTGATGATGATGAAAATGCTGAGGATGAAGAGACACTTGAGTGGGTAACTGATAAGAATGCAAAGGTGAATAAAGTTAAGTCACCTAAGGGAGGCAGTGATGCGAACGGAGATCTGTTCAGCATTCTCCCAGATAGAAACAAGCAGGCTGCGGCTGGAGAGTCATTGTATGATTTTGACGATGATGACGACGATGATGACGATTTCCTTGGAGCAGGAATAAAGAACCTGTCCAATATAGACGAGGAGAGCCCTGAGGAGATAGCCAAGAAGAAGGCTGAAGAGGAGGCCAAGAAGAAAGCTGAGGAGGAAGCCAAGAAGAAGGCTGAGGAAGAAGCTAAGAAGAAGGCCGAGGAAGAGGCTAAGCGTAAGGCTGAAGAGGAGAAGAAGCGCAAAGAGGCAGAAGAGGCAAGAAAGAAGGCTGCCGCTGAAAAGGCTAAGGCTGAGGCTGAGGCAAAGAAGCAGCAGGCAATCGACGATGCCAGAAAGAACGCTGAAGAGGCAAAGAAGCATGCTGAGACCTCGAAGAAGACCATCGAGGAATGCGAGAAGACAGAGAAGGATCTCGAAAAGCAGCTTGAAGAATTTGCTGCCAAGAAACAGAACTATGATGCAAAGATGGCACAGGAGGCTGAGGCAAAGAAGAAGAACGACGCTGAGCTGCTTGAGCGCGAGGAGAAAGAGCTTGATGCAAATATTGCAAAGCTCAAGAAAGAGATAGCAGATACAAATGAATCTGCTAAGAAAGAGTCAGACAGAATCCTCAAGGAGAGCGATCCTGATACATATAAGAACAATATGATCAATGAGGCTCAGGCTGCTGCTGACAAGGCTATAAAGGCACTTGCCGACACTAAGAAGACCAATGTGGATAAGGGTGTCGCTGAGTACAACAAGGCTGTGGATGCAGATAAGAAGAAGCTGGCAGACATAGATGCAGACAAGAAGAAGTCTATAGAGTCAGCCAAGAAGAAGCGCACAGATGAGGAAGCAAGAGCATCCAAGATCATGAAGACTGCCGAGGCAGACAAGACAAAGGCTGGTGCAATATTCAGCGAGTCTAAGAAGGCTGAGGAAGAGGCTGATGCTAATCTTAAGAATACCACTGAGATGGAGAGTCAGTCACAGAAGACTCTTGATGAGCTCCAGAAGAAGCTTGAGGAGTCAGAGAAGGCTGTTAAGAATGCAAAGAACAGCAGAAATGATGCAAACACAAAGCTTGCAATACAGAAGGAAGAACTGAAGAAGGCAGAGAAGGCTGAGGAGGAGGCTGCAAAGGCTCTTGAGGCAGCAAAGAAGGCCAAGGAAGAGGTTCAGAAGAAGATTTCAGACAGCGAGGAGTTCATAAAGAAGGCTGCTGATCAGATTACATCTGCTGAGAACGACAACAAGAAGATCAGTGAGGATGTTGCCGCCGCAAAGAAGGAGAATGACTCATTCAAGGCTGCGAAGGCAGAGGCTAAGGAAGCTCTCGATTCAGCTAAGAAGTCTCTTGTTGAGGCTGAGGATCTTCTGGCAAAGGCAGAGGCTGCTGCCGAGGAAGCAGAGCAGGTAGTCGAAGAGGCTAAGATCGCAGAAGAGGTTGAGATCCAGAATGCGGAAGCTGCTGCCAAGGAAAAGACAGATAAGCTTACGGCAGAAGGAAAAGATAGAGAGACCAAGCATGAGGCGTTCCTTGCTGCTGAGGAAGAGAAGTATGCTACGGCAGAGGCAAGTGAGCTCGAGAAGGTTCAGACTACAGCTATGAAGGCTGAGAAGGAAGCCTCAGATATGAAGACAAAGGCTGAAGCTGATGCTAAGAAGCTTCTCGATGATGCAAAGAAGAAAGAAGAAGAGTTAAAGAACAAGATCGCTGAGCTCAAGACAAAACAGGCTGAGCGCATTGTTGCAAGAAAAGAGGCTGCTGATCAGGCAAAGGCCGAGGCTGAGGAGAAGAAGAAGAAAGATCTCTCAGCAATAGACAAGGTCGAGGCTGATGTCAAGAAACAGCTCGAGGATATAAGAAGCAAGGCTACTGCTGCTGCAAAGGTACTTGAAAAGGCTATAAAGCGTGAGGAAGAGTACAAGAAGCAGGAAGAGCTTCTGAAGGAAGGTAAGGTTGAGGAAGCTGCACAGGTTATCACACAAGATGAAGAAGCAACTATGGCTGCTTCAGTAAGTGAGGCTGTTGCTGCGAGACGTAAATCACTGCCTAAGGAGGCAAAGTACCTCTACAAGTATCTCGGAGTCGAGCCTGCTGGTGCACAGATCGTTAACGTTCTCCAGACTCTCAAGGTAGATCCTAAGAGATCTAAGAATGTTGTTATTCTTGGACAGCACGGATTTGGACTTACCATGGTCGGTGAGGATTTTGCAAAGTTCTATTATGATATGGGAATCTGCAAGTCTGAGGCAAAGGCAAAGGTTAAGGCAAAGGTTATAAACAGCGGTAAGCTTGCAGGAGCAGTTGGCAAGCTCAAGGGCGGATGTCTTATCATTGAGAGCGCAGGACTTATAACACCTGAGAGATTCAAAGAGATGGTTGATATGTGTTCACCTGAGAAGAATGATATTAAGATCATCCTCACAGGAGAGAAGACAGCTCTCAGCAATATGCTTGCAGCAAATATGACTCAGGCAAGATCGTTCAACAACAGAGTATACTTTGACCAGATCAATGAGAGCGGAATGATCAATGTGGCAGAGTGCTACGCTGATGAGAAGGGCTTCAAGCTTGAGAGTGGAGCAGATACAGCTATAAAGAATGCTTTGATGGCGATGGAGTCAGGAAATATCGACAGACTTCTCGGTGCTATGGATGATGCCATGAAGGCTGCTGAGACCAGAGATCCTATCGACAAGAAGATTCTTAAAAAAGAGATAAAATAAGTTTTGTGACGGATATACCGTTGTAGAATTTTGTTGAAAAAAACAATACCAGTGCTTATAATATCTGTGTTATAGCACTGGTATTATTTTGTTGTGATAAAGGAGAATTTATATGCTTTCAACTGATATTGGAGTAGATTTAGGAACGTCAAATGTATTGATCAGCGTAAGAGGTAAGGGAATTGTTGTAAACCAGCCGTCTGTTGTCGCATATGAAGTATCTACAAAAAAAGTAATAGCAATAGGAACAAAAGCCAAGAAAATGATAGGAAAGACTCCGGAGAATATAGAGGTCGTCAGACCTCTCAATAAGGGAGTTATATCTGATTATACAATAGCGGAGATAATGCTCAAGGCATTTATCAGAAGCGCAATGGAGAAACGTTCGGGAGTTGGAAGACCAAGGATATGCGTGTGTGTTCCAAGCGGTGTTACCGAGGTGCAGAGAAGAGCTGTTGAGGAAGCAGTGTACAAGACCGGTGCCAAGAATGTGTATGTCATGGAGGAACCTTTGGCTGCTGCTGTAGGAGCAAATGTAGATATCTATGAGGCAAAGGGTAATATGGTGGTTGACATAGGCGGTGGAACCACGGATATTGCGGTCGTATCCCTTGGTGGTGCAGTGGAGAGCAGCTCCATAAAATACGCCGGAGATGACTATAATAATGCACTCATCAAGTATGCCAGAAGAAAATACAACCTGCTTATAGGTTATCAGACAGCGGAGAATGCGAAGATCGCTGTTGGCTCAGTCGTAAAGCGTGATGAAGATATTGAGTATGTGATCAAGGGCCGTGATCTTATCAAGGGACTTCCAAAGGCTGTAACAATAACTGCGAATGAAACAGTGGATGCATTTGAGGAGACTACAGAGCATATTCTTGGAGCAATACACAATGTTCTTGAGACTGCACCGCCGGAGCTGGTGGCTGACATTGCGGTATCGGGCATTGTGCTTACCGGAGGAGGAAGTCTTATATACGGAATGGACAGAATAATCAAAGAGCGCACAGGGATAGAGGCATATGTATCGGAAAAAGCACTTGAGGCAGTGGCTCTCGGCGCTGGTATGTCTGTCAACCTCAGCGATAAGAAAGAAGATTAAATGTATGGAAAGAGATTATTTGCCGATCTGCATGGAGGACATGAAGAAGAGAGGGTGGACACAGGCAGACTTTGTGTTTGTCATAGGTGATGCCTATGTTGACCATCCCTCATTTGGTCCTGCCATCATAAGCAGATTGCTTGAAAGATATGGATATAAGGTGTGTATGATTGCCCAGCCTGATTGGAAGAATGACAAGAGCATTGATGTTTTTGGCAGACCAAGACTGGGCTTTTTGGTGTGCGGAGGCAATATGGATTCCATGGTGAACCATTATTCCGTATCTAAGAAGAGAAGACAGAAGGATGCGTACTCTCCAGGTGGAGAGATGGGACTCAGACCTGATTATGCCACCACGGTTTACTGTAATCTGATAAGGAGAACATACAAGGATGTTCCAATCATAATCGGAGGTATAGAGGCCAGCCTCAGACGTATGGCTCACTATGATTATTGGTCTGATAAATTGAAACATTCCATTCTGGTGGATTCATCCGCCGATATACTTTCGTATGGCATGGGCGAGCACAGCATGATAGAGATAGCGGAGGCGCTCGACAGCGGAATAGATGTGAAAGATATCACATTTGTCAGGGGTACATGCTACAGGACAAAGGATATATCCGGTGCGCCCGAGGATTCCATTATACTGCCGGATTATGACAGTCTTTCAAAGGATAGACTGGAATATGCAAGAAGCTTTTATACACAGTATATAAATACAGATCCATACTCGGCTAAAACGCTGGTTGAGGGATACGGAAACAGAGGATATGTTGTTCAGAATCCTCCGGCTTATCCGCTCACCCAGATGGAGATGGACGATGTGTATGATCTGCCATATATGAATAACTACCATCCGATATATGAGGAGGCGGGCGGTATCCCGGCTATATCAGAGATAAAATTCAGCCTGACGAGCAACCGGGGCTGCTTCGGAGGATGCAGCTTCTGCGCACTGACATTTCACCAGGGCAGGATCATACAGACAAGAAGCCACGAGTCACTGATAAAGGAAGCGGAGCGCATGACGCATGATCCTGATTTCAAAGGCTATATACATGATGTCGGAGGGCCGACTGCGAATTTCAGGCATAAATCATGCGCAAAGCAGGATAAATATGGTGTATGCACCAACAAGCAGTGTCTGTTCCCGGAACCGTGCAGGAATCTGAAGGTTGACCACAAGGATTATGTTGAGCTTCTGCGGAAGCTGGAAGCGGTTCCAGGTGTGAAAAAAGTATTTATCAGATCGGGAATACGATTCGATTATGTGATGGCGGACAGCAGCGATGAATTCCTGAAAGAGCTTTGCGAGAAGCACATAAGCGGACAGCTCAGAGTTGCGCCGGAGCATGTATCGGATAATGTTCTCAGGATGATGGGCAAGCCACAGAACAGTGTATATGAGAAATTCATTGATAGATACAAAAGGGTAAATGCAAAGACTGGAAAGCAGCAGTATGTTGTTCCGTACCTGATGTCATCACATCCCGGATCCACGCTGAAGGAGGCGGTGGAGCTTGCCGAATATGTAAGGGATATAGGCTATATGCCTGAACAGGTGCAGGATTTCTATCCTACGCCGTCCACGATATCCACATGTATGTACTATACCGGAGTCGATCCTAGAACCATGAAACCGGTATATGTACCTCATAATCCACATGAAAAGGCAATGCAGAAGGCTCTTATGATGTATAGAAAACCGGAGAATTATGATCTGGTCAAAGAGGCGCTCATAAAGGCCGGCAGACAGGATCTTATCGGTTTTGATAAAAAATGTCTGATAGCGCCGAGAAAGATGGACAGGAAAGGTGAACACCAGGGACAACGTTCGTATGGCAAAAATGATAAAAGTAAGAACAATTCAATCAATAATGGTAAAAACAGCAAAAATAATAAAGTTGTTCCACAGAAAAACACAAAATCATCCGGGCAGAAGAATGCTAAAAATGGCAAAAACAGGAATAAAAGGAAATAGCTCCTTCGCGGAGTCGTTCATTTTTGGTTGCGTGGCACATGCTTTTGTGCTAGAATTATGGCAGATTGTGTGAACCTTTAAGGTTTTTTTATATGTAGTCTTATGTCACACTAATATTTTTTTAAATGGAGGATTTGAAAATGGCAAAGAAGATTGTTTTAGCAGGCGCATGTCGTACAGCTATCGGAACAATGGGTGGATCACTCAGCACAACACCAGCAGCAGAGCTTGGTTCAATCGTTATCAAGGAGGCTATCAACAGAGCAGGAGTTCCTGCAGATCAGGTAGACCACGTATACATGGGATGTGTTATCCAGGCTGGTCAGGGACAGAACGTTGCACGTCAGGCTTCAATCAAGGCAGGACTTCCAATCGAGACAACTGCTGTTACAGTTAACGTTGTCTGTGGTTCAGGTCTTAACTGTGTCAACATGGCTGCACAGATGATCGAGGCAGGAGATGCTGATATCGTAGTTGCAGGTGGTATGGAGAATATGTCTATGGCTCCTTACGCTATGATGAAGGGTCGTTTCGGTTACAGAATGAACAATGGTGTACTCGTAGATACAATGGTAAACGATGCTCTCTGGGATGCATTCAATGATTATCACATGATCAAGACAGCTGACAATATCTGTGAGCAGTGGGGTCTTACACGTGAGGAGATTGATGAGTTTGCAGCAAAGAGCCAGCAGAAGGCTGTTGCAGCTCAGGAGTCAGGTGCATTTGATGCTGAGATCGTTCCAGTTATGGTAAAGAAGAAGAAAGAGATGGTTGAGTTCAAGAAGGATGAGGGACCAAGACCTGGTACAACAGTTGAGACACTTTCAAGACTCAGAACAATCAATCCTAACGGATTTGTTACAGCTGGTAACGCTTCAGGTATCAATGATGGTGCTGCAGCTATCGTTGTTATGAGCGAGGAGAAGGCTAAGGAGCTTGGCGTTAAGCCTATGGCTACATGGGTAGCTGGAGCACTTGGCGGAGTTGATCCTTCAATCATGGGTATCGGACCTGTAGCTTCAACCAAGAAGGTTATGGCTAAGACTGGTCTCAAGATTGAGGACTTCGATGTTATCGAGGCAAACGAGGCATTTGCTGCACAGTCAGTAGCAGTTGCTAAGGAACTTGGATTTGATGTTGACAAGCAGGTTAACCCTAACGGTGGTGCTATCGCTCTTGGACATCCAGTTGGAGCTTCAGGATGCCGTATTCTTGTTACACTTCTTCATGAGATGCAGGCAAAGGGTGCTAAGACAGGTCTTGCTACTCTCTGTATCGGTGGTGGAATGGGCTGCTCAACAGTCGTTAAGATCGAGGACTAATTTTAGATAATAAAGGAGATACATCATGGAGTTTGTTACATACGAACAGGATGGATATGTAGGAATTATCACAATCAACCGTCCAAAGGCTTTGAACGCACTCAACAGTGCAGTTCTTGAAGAGCTTGATGCAACATTCAAGGCAGTTGATCTTGATACAACAAGATGTCTTATTCTTACAGGTGCCGGTGAGAAGTCATTTGTTGCCGGAGCTGATATAGGTGAGATGTCAACACTCACAAAGGCAGAGGGAGAGGCCTTCGGTAAGAAGGGTAACGATGTGTTCAGAGCCATTGAGACATTCCCTATCCCAGTCATCGCAGCAGTGAATGGATTCGCTCTTGGCGGCGGATGCGAGATTTCAATGAGCTGTGATATCAGAATCTGCTCAGAGAATGCAATATTCGGTCAGCCAGAGGCTGGTCTTGGAATCACACCTGGTTTTGGCGGAACACAGAGACTTGCACGTCTTGTAGGTGCAGGCATGGCTAAGCAGCTTATCTACACAGCAAGAAACATCAAGGCAGATGAGGCTTACAGAATCGGTCTTGTGAACGCTGTTTATCCACTTGAGGAGCTCCTTCCAGCAGCTAAGAAGATGGCAGCCGGAATCGCAGCAAACGCTCCTATTGCAGTAAGAAACTGCAAGAAGGCTATCAACGATGGCTTACAGGTAGATATGGATCAGGCAATTGTTATTGAAGAGAAGCTTTTTGGTGACTGTTTCGAGACAGAGGATCAGAAGGCAGGAATGGGCAATTTCCTTGAGAAAGACAAGGAGAAGAAACTTAAGGTTGTTCCTTTCCAGAATAAGTAATAATTAACAGTTCTGATATTAACATTTAGGGTGGGGAATCTGATAAAGGTAAACCATCCTAAATGTGTGATATAAGTATTATGGTAGCATGTTAAACGAAACGTATATGAATTTCTCATGTTTACCGGAAAAAAAGATTTAGGAGGACATAAAAATGAAGGTTGGCGTAATTGGTGCAGGAACCATGGGTCAGGGCATTGCTAAGGCATTTGCTCAGGTTGACGGATACGAGGTTGCACTCTGTGATATCAAGCAGGAGTGGGCTGAAGGCGGTAAGGACAAGATCGCTAAGGGTTATGCAAGACTCGTAGAAAAAGGAAAGATGACACAGGAGAAGGTTGATGGTATTCTTGCCAGCATCACTCCAGGTCTTAAGGAAGACTTATGTGCAGACTGCGACCTTATAGTTGAGGCTGCTTTCGAGAACATGGAAGTAAAGAAGACAACATTTGCTGAGCTTGACAAGATCTGCAAGCCAGAGTGTGTATTCGCTTCAAACACATCATCACTTTCTATCACAGAGATTGGAAATGGTCTTACACGTCCTATGATCGGTATGCATTTCTTCAATCCAGCTGACAGAATGAAGCTTATCGAGGTTATCGCAGGTGTTAATACACCAGCTGAGATTGTAGAGAAGATCGTTAAGATCTCAGAGGAGATCGGTAAGACTCCAGTACAGGTTAACGAGGCTGCTGGATTCGTAGTAAACAGAATCCTCATCCCAATGATCAACGAAGCTGCATTCATCAAGATGGAAGGTGTATCAGACATAGCTGGTATTGACGCTGCTATGAAGCTTGGTGCTAACCATCCAATGGGACCACTTGAGTTAGGTGATTTCGTAGGCCTTGATATCTGTCTTGCAATCATGGACGTTCTGTACAATGAGACAGGTGACAGCAAGTATCGTGCATGTCCATTACTTCGTAAGATGGTACGTGGCGGCAACCTTGGTGTTAAGAGCGGCAGAGGATTCTATGTATACAATGCTGATCGTACAAAGACACCAGTTGATGCTCAGTAATAGTGCTAAGTAATATAATATATTCATGGAGGAATAATTAGAATGGATTTCGCTTTAGACAAGAAGTATGAAATGGCGCAGAATTTATTCAGAGAGTTCGCGCAGAATGAAGTAAAGCCTCTTGCTCAGGAAATTGACGAACAGCACAGATTTCCTAGAGAGACTGTAGAGAAGATGGCAAAGTATGGTTTCTTAGGAATCCCTGTTTCTAAGGAGTTAGGCGGACAGGGCTGTGATATTCTCACATATGCTATGTGCGTTGAGGAACTTTCAAAGGTTTGTGGTACTACAGGTGTTATCGTATCAGCACACACATCACTCTGTGTTGATCCTATCGTAACATTTGGTACACCAGCTCAGAAGGAGAAGTATGTTCCTGATCTTGCTTCAGGCAGAAAGCTTGGTGCTTTCGGTCTTACTGAGCCAGGTGCTGGTACAGATGCTCAGGGACAGCAGACAAAGGCTGTACTTGACGGAGACGAGTGGGTACTTAACGGATCAAAGTGCTTCATCACAAACGGTAAAGAGGCTGACGTATATATCGTTATCGCAGTTACTGGTATCGTTGAGAAGCGTGGCAGAAAGATGAAGGAGATCTCAGCATTCATCGTAGAGAAGGGTACACCTGGATTTACATTCGGTACAAAGGAGAACAAGATGGGTATCTGTGGTTCTTCAACATACGAGCTTATCTTCACAGACTGCCGTATTCCAAAGGACGCTCTTCTTGGACAGAAGGGTAAGGGATTCAATATCGCTATGCACACACTTGACGGTGGACGTATCGGTATCGCTGCTCAGGCTCTTGGTATTGCAGAGGGCGCTCTCGAGACAACAGTAAACTATGTTAAAGAGAGAAAGCAGTTCGGCAGATCAATCGCTCAGTTCCAGAATACACAGTTTGTTCTTGCAGACCTTGCAACAAAGATCGAGGCAGCTAAGCTTCTCGTATACAAGGCAGCAAGAAAGAAGGATGAGTACCAGAGCGGTGCTAAGGTTTCTTACTCAGTAGAGGCAGCTATGGCTAAGCTTTACGCAGCCGAGGTTGCTATGGAAGTTACTACAAAGTGTGTTCAGTTACACGGTGGTTACGGTTACATCAAGGAGTACGATGTTGAGCGTATGATGCGTGATGCTAAGATTACAGAGATCTACGAGGGAACTTCAGAGGTTCAGCGTATGGTTATTTCTGCAAACTTATTAAAGTAATATAGGAGGTACTTAACGTGAAGGTTATAGTTTGTATAAAGCAGGTACCTGATACAAAGGGTGGAGTACAGTTCAACCCAGACGGTACATTAAACAGAGCAGCAATGCTTACAATCATGAACCCTGATGATAAGGCAGGACTTGAGGCTGCACTTAGATTAAAGGATCAGTATGGTGCAGAGGTAACAGTTCTTACAATGGGTCTTCCAAAGGCTGCTGACGTTCTTCAGGAAGCAATCGCTATGGGAGCTGACAAGGGTGTTCTTGTAACAGACCGTGTTCTTGGTGGAGCTGATACATGGGCTACATCAACAACAATCGCTGGAGCTCTCAGAAAGCTTGATTATGATCTGATCATAACAGGTCGTCAGGCTATCGATGGAGATACAGCTCAGGTTGGACCACAGATCGCTGAGCATCTTGGAATTCCTGTAATTTCATATGCACAGGAGATCAAGGTTGACGGAGACGCAGTTATCGTTAAGCGTCAGTATGATGACGGATATCATATGTTAAAGGCTAAGATGCCTTGCCTTGTAACAGCACTTTCTGAGTTAAATGAGCCAAGATACATGACTCCAGGTGGAATCTTCGATGCAGTTAATGCAGAGATCACAACACTTGGCAGAGCAGACCTCGTTGATGTTGATGATTCTAACATCGGTCTTAAGGGCTCACCTACAAAGATCGCTAAGGCTTCAGATAAGGTAAGAAAGGGTGCAGGCGAGAAGGTTGTTCCTGATTCTCCAGATGAGGCAGTTAGCTATATTGTTGGCAAGTTAAAGGATAAGCATGTAATCTAATAT
Organism: Coprococcus sp. OM06-34AC; assembly: GCF_003462545.1. NCBI lineage: Bacteria > Bacillati > Bacillota > Clostridia > Lachnospirales > Lachnospiraceae > Coprococcus > Coprococcus sp. OM06-34AC. The sequence goes on along the minus strand of NZ_QTZF01000001.1, from coordinate 118,630 downwards.
AGTAAAGGAAAAGTGGTGAATAAAATGGGCGCAATGAACGCAGAAGAAATGAAGAACTACAAAGGCGTATTTGTCTTTGCACAGCAGGTAGATAATAAGTTAAGTGGTATTTCTTTCGAGCTTATCGGCGAAGGAAAGAGACTGGCAGAGAAGCTTGATGAGCAGGTAACTGCAGTCCTTATCGGTTCAGACGTTAAGGGTCTTGTAGATGAGCTTGCAGAGTACGGCGCAGATAGAGTTATCGTTGTTGACGATCCAGAGCTCAAGGAGTACAGAACTGAGCCATATGCACACGCACTTGCATCAGTTATCAATGAGTACAAGCCAGAGATCGTTTTAGTTGGTGCTACAGCAATCGGTAGAGATCTTGGTCCAACAGTTTCAGCAAGAGTTGCTACAGGTCTTACAGCAGACTGTACATTACTTGAGATCGGTGATTTCCCTCTTGTTGCACTTCCAAATCAGGAGCAGAAGCACAATCAGCTTCTTATGACACGTCCTGCATTCGGTGGTAACACAATCGCTACAATCGCATGTCCTGACAACCGTCCACAGATGGCTACAGTTCGTCCAGGTGTTATGCAGAAGCTTGACAAGGTAGCTGGTAAGAAGGCAGAGGTTATCGAGTACAATCCAGGATTCGTACCTAACAACAAGTATGTTGAGATTCTTGAGATCTCAAAGGCTATCTCAGATATCAAGGATATCATGGATGCTAAAATCCTTGTTTCAGGTGGTCGTGGAGTTGGTTCAGCAGAGAACTTCAAGCTCCTTGATGATCTTGCAGAGGTACTTGGTGGACAGGTATCATGCTCACGTGCAGTTGTAGATTCAGGCTGGAAGCCAAAGGAGCTTCAGGTTGGTCAGACTGGTAAGACAGTTCGTCCACAGGTATACTTCGCAATCGGTATTTCAGGTGCTATCCAGCACGTAGCTGGTATGGAAGAGTCAGACATCATCGTTGCTATCAACAAGGATGAGGATGCTCCTATCTTTGATGTAGCTGACTATGGTGTAGTTGGAGATCTCAACAAGATCGTTCCAGCTCTTACAGAGGCTATCAAGGCAGAGCTTGCTAATAAGTAATTAACAGCTTGTTTGTCATATAGATAATTTTAGATTATCAATTATAAGTCCCCCTCTTGGATTTGATGTTCAAGAGGGGGATTTTTTGAGCTGTATGGTGGTCTGAATTGTAGAATCGTTTGAATTGCATAGGGCTGTTGCAGGATGAATTCAGGTACGGAACGATTTGTGTGCGGCTACGTGAGGGTCGTGTTGAGGATATACTGGCGAAAAATAACGTGCTGTTCTTTGCTGAGTGTCCGTTTTCATTACTAGGGATACTCTGCTCGATGATGAGTGAATAGCATTATTAGTGAGCTATAAATGAATTGATGATTGTAAATGTGAATATATGGGTCCAATATACGAGTCGGTGAATTGAGTCGATGAGAAATCGATAAATCGAAAATTAGAAATCAGAAAATAGAGATAGAAAATCAAAATACAAGTGTATTGTAAATAATACAAAAATAATGTAGTATTAATTAGTTTGAGTATAGTAGATAAAGAGAGTATGCATGTGCGGATAAGTGCAAGTGAAGATAAGTGTGTGTGAGGATAAGCACAAATGGCAGGTACAGTACATTATGCACAGCAGGAGCATTCAGAGGAGAGGTACATATGAAAGAGAAAGACAGCGTCGAAAATAATGAAAAATCACCTGATAACAGGAAAAAATCTGGTGAGAAAATAATATCTGATAATAAAACAATATCTGCTAATGGAAAAGCGTTCGCAGGTGAGAGTAGAGAAAATAAGATGGGAGTGATGTCCGAGGGAAAGCTTCTGATGTCAATGTCACTTCCTATGATTATTTCCATGCTGTTCCAGGCTATGTACAATGTTGTGGACAGTGTGTTTGTGTCAAGATTCAGCATGGACGGACTTACGGCTGTGTCCACGGCATTTCCGATACAGAATCTGATGATAGGAGTTTTCTCGGGACTGGGAGTTGGCTTTAATGCGTTTATATCCAAGGCACTTGGAGAGAAGAAATTTGACAGGGCAAATGAAGTTGCCAGACAGGGAATATTCCTTGAGGCGATAGGATATGTGATATTCCTGATAATAGGTTTATTCTTTGCAAGGACATTCATGGAAAGTCAGACGGGGGATGTACGGGTAATCCAATATGGAACAGAGTATCTCGAGGTGTGCTGCTGTTGTGCTTTCGGTATAGCTTTCCAGATGACATTTGAGAGATTGCTGCAGTCCACGGGACGTACAATGTACAGTATGATAACCCAGATACTCGGTGCTGTCATCAATCTTATACTTGATCCTATAATGATATTTGGTCTTCTCGGATGTCCACAAATGGGAGTAAAGGGTGCTGCCATTGCAACTGTATGTGGACAGTGTATAGCTGGAACTCTTGCTATGATATTCAATATCAAGAAGAATCCGGATCTCCATATAACACTCAGAAGATTCAGGCCACATGGCGAGATAATTGGTAAGATTCTCAGCGTAGGTGTGCCGTCGGTTATCATGGTTGCAATAGGTTCTGTGATGAATTATTTCCTGAATCTGATACTGTACTCATTCTCGAAATTGGCCGTTGCAGTGTTCGGAGCGTATTTCAAGGTGCAGAGTATGGCATTTATGCCTGTATTCGGATTGAACAACGGAATGATACCGATAATTTCATACAACTACGGAGCGCAGAAACCTGACAGAATGAAACGCACCATGAAGCTTGGTGTGATGGTCGGTTGTTCCATTATGGTATTCTGTCTTGCTATCATGCAGGTATTTCCGGGACAGATACTTAAAATATTTGATGCCACAGATGAGATGCTGTTGATGGGGATACCAGCGGTCAGGATCATGAGTACAGCGTTTATATTTGCAGGATTTTCTGTCACATGTTCGGGAATGTTTCAGGCTGTAGGAAAGGGCGTGTACAGTATGATAGTGTCTATGGCGAGACAGCTTTTTGTCATACTTCCTGTGGCATATTTCCTGTCGAAAGCAATGAACAGCGTGAATGGTGTGTGGGCAGCGTTCCCTATCGCAGAGGTTTTCAGTGTGATCATATCGACGATCTTTCTTCTCAGGGTCTATAAGAAAATAGTAAAGCCTATGGAAAGCGTCCAAAGAGATTAAGAGACGAAGATAATGAGATATGATGAGAGCATAATAATATATACATAGCACGTGGCATTTGTATAGTGGTAGAATACTATATAGTAATATAGTTTCGTGTGATGAATGCAGTGTTGCATTTGTCATTGACAAGTGACAGAAAAGGTAATGGAAAGAGAGCGAAAATGGGAAAGTTAATATATATGGATCATGCAGCGACGACGGCGGTGAGACCTGAAGTGCTCGACGCCATGTTGCCTTATTTTACAGAAAAGTTTGGAAACCCTTCAGGCGTATATACATTTGCATCGAGAAATAAGGATGTGATAAATGTGGCGAGGGATATAATTGCTGATTCGCTTGGCGCAAAGCCTGAGGAGATCTATTTCACGGGCGGTGGTTCGGAATCGGATAACTGGGCTTTAAAGGCTGCAGCGGAAGCCTTTCAGGATAAGGGAAAACATATAATTACGACCAGGATAGAGCACCATGCCATTCTTCACACATGTCAGTATCTGGAGAAGAGGGGCTTTGACGTGACATATCTGGATGTGGATGAGAAGGGGATGGTTGATCCTGACAGGCTGGAGTCGGCGATAAGACCGGATACGATCCTCATCTCGGTTATGGCTGCAAACAATGAGATAGGAACCATAGAGCCGATAAGCAGGATAGGAGCTATTGCGCATGAACATGGCATTCTATTCCACACGGATGCGGTTCAGGCGTATGGACAGATACCACTGGATGTAAATGCCATGAACATAGATATGCTCAGCAGCAGCGGACATAAGCTTAATGGCCCGAAGGGAATCGGGTTTCTGTATATACGGAGCGGAATAAAGCTTGGGAGCTTTATCCACGGAGGCCAGCAGGAGAGAGGAAGACGTGCCGGAACAGAGAATGTACCGGGGATTGTAGGAGTGGGCAAAGCTGCGGAGCTTGCGATGCTCTCAATGGAAGATCGGATGAAGCAGGAGACAGATATCAGAGATCATATGATACACAGAATTTTATCGGAGATTCCTTATTCCAGACTGAACGGACATGACAAAGACAGACTTCCGAACAATGTAAATGTCAGCTTCCAGTTCGTTGAGGGCGAGACGATCCTCATCATGCTCGATATGGCGGGCATATGTGCTTCTGCCGGTTCCGCATGTACATCGGGTTCTGTTGATCCCTCCCATGTGCTGACAGCTATAGGGCTTCCGAAGGAGATATCCCATGGTGCGGTCAGACTGACTCTGGGATATGAGAACACCATGGATGAGGCGGATGCGGTGGTAGATAATCTCAAGAGAATCGTGGAAAATCTCAGAAAAATGTCACCTGCGTATCAGGATTTTGCCAGGAGAAACATGTAAATTACACAAGATATAACTATGTATAAAGAGGGAAAAAATTTGGTCGATACAGATAAGAAGACAGTGTGTGTTGGAATGTCAGGCGGAGTCGACTCGTCGGTTGCCGCACTTTTGCTCAAGGAGCAGGGCTACAATGTAATAGGAGTTACCATGCAGATATGGCAGGATGAGGACAGGGACGTGGTGAGTGCCCATGCCGGATGCTGCGGACTTTCTGCTGTGGATGATGCCAGGCGTGTGGCATCGCAGCTCGATATTCCGTATTACGTTATGAATTTCAAGGAAGAATTCAAGAAGTACGTAATAGACTATTTTGTGGACGAATACAAATGCGGAAGAACTCCGAATCCATGTATTGCATGCAACAGATATGTAAAATGGGAGTCTCTGCTTACGAGATGCATGGCCATCGGGGGCGATTATATTGCTACGGGACACTATGCAAGGATCATACAGCTTCCAAATGGCAGATATACTCTCCAGGAGGCCAGGGGAATAGAGAAGGATCAGACATATGCTCTCTACAATCTCACCCAGGAGCAGCTCGCCAGGACACTCATGCCGGTTGGAGAGTACAGCAAGCCTGAGATCAGAAAAATTGCAGAGAACCACGGACTTATGGTGGCTCACAAGCCGGATAGCCAGGATATATGCTTTGTGCCAGATGGAGATTACGCCGGTTATCTTGAGAATGAAGCAGGACTTAAGGCGGTTCCGGGAGATTTTGTAGACATACATGGCAATGCGATTGGAAGACATAAGGGAATCATACACTACACCATAGGACAGAGAAAAGGACTTGGACTTGCGATGGGGCATCCGGTATTTGTGGTGGACATCATACCTGAGACAAATCAGGTTGTTATAGGAGAGAACGGAGATGTATTTTCAGAAAGGCTGATATGCAACAGACTGAACTTTATGTCCATAGAGGATCTCACGGAGCCAATGCATGTCAAGGCGAAGATCAGATACAATCATAAGGGAAGTATGTGTACCATCAGAAAGATAGATGAAGATCTGGTAGAAGCAGTATTTGACGAGCCGGTAAGAGCTGTGACAAAGGGACAGGCTGTAGTGTTCTATGAAGATGATCATGTGCTTGGCGGAGGAAGCATCTGTTGACAGAGTTTTACAAAGAGTGATGGTCTGACATAAGGAGATTTCGTATGGGTGATACAGGCAGAGAAGTTTTGCGCAAAGACGTCAAAGTGCGTGGATGGATATTGTTTGGTATCTTTTCAGTGATTTTTGTTTTTATGATAATCACTATATGCTCCATGATACATAATGGAGAGTTTGAATTGAATAGTTTCACAGGGCCATTGATTTTTCTGACTGTAATTTCGGTTATATGCATATGGGATGGCATTAGGATGATACGGACTCCGGAGAAGTTGCTCAACAGAGAGAATAAAAATCATGGTGGCAGTGTGTTTGAAATGGCAGACAAATTGTACGGCGATATTATCTATGAGGATAAATACATTATGGCTTCACATGAGGTTATCGCATCAAAGACAATGAGATACAACCTTGCGTACAGATGGGATGTGTATCTTATAACATATGTATATACGAGTATGCGAAGAGGCAAATTGGAATATTACTGTATGTATACTGGAAATCATGAAAATAATGTATATATTAATTTAAGAGGACTTGTGACCGAAAAGAGAAAAAAGAAAGTCCTTGACATGCTCCTCAGTTATTGCCCAAATGCGATATATGGTGATCTGGATGGCGCCGGAGGCGATTATCTTGAAAAAATGAGAAAAACAGACATTCATGATATACCACATAGTCCGTACTATACAGGAAACAATACACAGTGAGATATGAAACAAATAGAGTAGTCAGGTGATAGTCAGAATTAAAAATACAGCATAAAAAGATGAAACATATAAGCCATAGAATGGTGTATGTGTTCCATCTTTTTTTATGATTCAAACTTTTTTATAATTCAAAATTCAAATTTGGAAATTTTTATTTTACAGCGGATTGAATTCTGGCTTTCTGTTCTTGAATGTACAGTAGTATCTGTAGCCGAGTGATGTGAGGGCATCCCTTGCATATGTCTCAAAATCATAGCACAGATATTCGGGCTTGTGTGCATCAGATCCCACTGTGATGATCTCGCCACCCATATCCTTGTAGAGTTTCAGGATATCCATGTGAGGATGTGCGTAACTCATATTCTTGTACAGGCTTCCGGTATTGATCTCTATACCTTTTCCCTTTGGGATGATTATTTTGAAAATCTGTTCAAGCACATCATTATAATCTGCCATCCTAAAGATCTTCTCGCCTGATGGGCAGTATCTTACTACGTAGTCAAGATGACCATATACGTCAAAGTCATCTATCAGAGTCACATTCTCAAGAATGGACTCAAAGTAATCACGTATACCTTCTATCTCTGTACGTCCCTCATAGTAAGCTGGATAGTATGGGTCGAGGCCCCTGACAAGGTGTGATGATCCTATGATAAAGTCCAGTTCATTTTTGTATTTATCAGCAATGTCCCTTGCCTTGCCGGCAACCGTATTCATGAGACCGAGTTCCACGCCGCTTCTCACGTCAATCCGATCTCCGTATCTGTGTCGTATTTCGTCTATCGCAGCAAAGTACGAATCGAAATCAAGTTGGAAGTCAAAACCGTCCTCCGGATTGATAGGAAAGTCTATATCGTGGTGATCTGTCAGACAGATCTTTGGAATTCCAAGTTGTATTGCCTTCTGGATTATACTGTCCAGTGGAGCGGAAGAGTCGCTTGAGAACTCCGAATGTATATGCGAATCACAGATGATCATTTTCTGTATACCTCCGTTTATAATCATTGCGTTTCATATTATAACATAAAACACTGAAAAAAATATATAAAGTAAAGCTGTTGAGTAATCTTATTATTATCAAATTGTAGTAGAAACATTTTTTCTATAGCCTCAGCCCATTAGTATAATTTGTTAAAACAAATTTGTCTATTTTGGATAGATGATAACTAAAAAAATGAGATTAAGGCTTGAAATTTATACCTAAAGAATGTATGATTAGCTTGTGTATTTAACACGATTTATTTGCTACGTTCCCGCGTAGCAGATTGATAAATACTTTTATTATATTTCAAAAACCTAGGAGGAATAAAAAATGGCAGTAAAAGTAGCAATTAACGGTTTTGGACGTATTGGTCGTCTTGCATTCAGACAGATGTTCGGTGCAGAGGGTTATGAAGTTGTTGCAATCAACGATTTAACAAAGCCTTCAATGCTTGCAGATCTTCTCAAGTACGATACAGCACAGGGTGGATACTGTGGCAAGATCGGTGAGAACCTTCACACAGTTTCAGCTGATGATGAGGCTAACACAATCACAGTTGATGGTAAGACTCTTACAATCTACAAGGAGGCAGATGCAAACAACCTTCCTTGGGGTAAGATCGGTGTTGATGTAGTTCTTGAGTGTACTGGTTTCTACTGCTCAAAGGAGAAGTCAATGGCTCATATCAACGCAGGTGCTAAGAAGGTTGTTATCTCAGCTCCAGCTGGTAATGATCTTAAGACTATCGTATTCTCAGTTAACCAGGATACATTAACAGCTGATGATCAGATCATCTCAGCAGCTTCATGTACAACTAACTGTCTTGCACCAATGGCTAAGGCTCTTAATGACTATGCTCCAATCCAGTCTGGTATCATGTCAACAATCCACGCTTACACAGGTGATCAGATGATACTTGACGGACCACACAGAAAGGGCGATTTAAGAAGAGCTAGAGCAGGTGCTGCTAATATCGTTCCTAACTCAACAGGTGCTGCTAAGGCTATCGGTCTTGTTATCCCAGAGTTAAATGGCAAGCTTATCGGATCAGCTCAGAGAGTTCCAGTTCCAACAGGTTCAACAACAATCCTTACAGCAGTTGTTAAGGGTGCTGATGTAACAGTTGATGGAATCAACGCTGCAATGAAGGCTGCTGCTTCAGAGTCATTCGGTTACAACACAGATCCAATCGTTTCATCAGATGTTATCGGTATGAGATATGGTTCATTATTTGATTCAACTCAGACAATGGTATCAAAGATCGCTGATGATTTATATGAGGTTCAGGTTGTTTCATGGTATGACAATGAGAACTCATACACAAGCCAGATGGTTAGAACAATCAAGTACTTCGCAGAGTTAGCATAAGTTATTTCAAGCTATAATTAGCTTTTATAATGTAAGCTCATTTAAAAGTATTTATTAGACCTAATAGAGGGTCCGGTCTCCAAGGACCGGGCCCTTTTTTCTTCGTAGGAAGCAATTATGCGTTTCTATGTTCCCGCATAAGAGCGGGTAGGTAGCTGGGCAGAGGACAACTTATAGTTTTCTGTTCTATAACATTATTTAGGAGGAATTAGAAATGTCATTAAACAAGAAATCAGTAGATGATATCAATGTTAAGGGCAAGCGCGTGCTTTGCAGATGCGACTTCAATGTACCATTAAAGAACGGAGAGATCACAGACGAGAACAGACTCGTTGCAGCTCTTCCTACTATCAAGAAGCTTATCGCTGACGGTGGAAAGGTTATCCTTTGTTCACACCTTGGAAAGGTTAAGACTGAGGAGGACAAGCAGACTAAGACCCTTGCACCAGTTGCTAAGAGACTTACAGAGCTCCTTGGACAGGAGGTTAAGTTTGTACCAAGCCTTGAGGTTGTTGACGACACAGTTAAGGCTGCAGTTGACGCTATGAAGGACGGAGATGTAATCCTTCTTGAGAATACACGTTTCAGAGCTGAAGAGACAAAGAACGGAGAGGCTTTCTCTAAGGATCTTGCAAGCATCTGTGATGTATTTGTAAATGATGCATTCGGAACAGCTCACAGAGCTCACTGCTCAAACGTTGGTGTTGCTGGACTTGTTGACACAGCAGTAGTTGGTTACTTAATGCAGAAGGAGATCGACTTCCTTGGCAATGCAGTAGAGAACCCAGTTAGACCATTTGTAGCTATCCTCGGTGGTGCTAAGGTTGCTGACAAGCTCAATGTTATTTCAAACCTTCTTGAGAAGTGTGATACACTTATCATCGGTGGTGGTATGGCTTACACATTCCTTAAGGCTAAGGGATATGAGATCGGTAAGTCACTTGTAGACGATTCTAAGATCGATTACTGCAAGGAGATGATGGCAAAGGCAGAGAGCCTTGGCAAGAAGCTTCTTCTTCCAGTTGATACAGTTATGATCGAGGATTTCCCTAACCCTATCGACGATCCAAGCATCAAGACAGAGGTATTTGACGCTGACAAGATGCCTGCAGACAAGGAAGGCTGCGATATCGGACCTAAGACTATCGAGCTTTACTCAGACGCAGTTAAGACAGCTAAGACAGTTGTTTGGAATGGACCTATGGGTGTATTCGAGAACCCTGTACTTGCAGCCGGTACAAAGGCAGTTGCAGCAGCACTTGCTGATACAGATGCTACAACAATCATCGGTGGTGGAGATTCAGCAGCAGCAGTTAACCAGCTTGGTTACGGTTCAAAGATGAGCCACATCTCAACAGGTGGTGGAGCTTCACTTGAGTTCCTTGAGGGTAAGGAGCTTCCGGGCGTAGCAGCAGCTAACGACAAGTAATTTGTATATCGCTGAGATATAAAGATTATACTGGTGGGTGCCGGTTCAGGCCGGTACTCATCAAAAAATACAAATATAAGAGGTAGATTACAATGGCAAGAAAGAAGATTATTGCAGGTAACTGGAAGATGAACAAGACTCCTAGCGAGGCTGTTGAGCTTGTTAACCTGTTAAAGGACTTAGTAAAGAATGATGACGTAGATGTAGTATACTGTGTACCAGCTATCGATATCGTACCAGTTGTTGAGGCAACAAAGGGAACAAACGTAGCTGTAGGTGCAGAGAACATGTACTTCGAGGAGAGCGGAGCTTACACAGGCGAGATCTCAGCAGCAATGCTTGTTGATGCTGGTGTTAAGTACGTTATCATCGGACATTCAGAGCGTCGTGATTACTTTAAGGAGGATGATGTTCTTCTCAACAAGAAGGTTAAGAAGGCATTTGAGGCTGGTATCACACCTATTCTTTGCTGTGGTGAGTCACTTGAGCAGAGAGAGCTCGGTGTTACTATGGACTGGATCCGTCTTCAGATCAAGTCAGATCTCGCTGGCGTAACAGCAGATCAGGTTAAGTCAATGGTTATCGCTTACGAGCCAATCTGGGCTATCGGAACAGGTAAGACAGCTACATCAGATCAGGCACAGGAAGTATGTAAGGGAATCCGTGATCTCATCGCTGAGATCTACGATACAGATACAGCTGAGGCGGTAAGAATTCAGTATGGCGGTTCTATGAACGCTGGCAATGCTGCTGAGCTCCTTGCAAAGCCAGACATCGACGGTGGTCTTATCGGCGGTGCTTCACTCAAGGCTGATTTCGGTCAGGTTGTAAATGCCGGAAAGTAATTTTAAACAGGCCAAAATATATTAGTTTTAGATTAAATCTGATATAGAATATTGAAAGGGATTATCAAGTGCTTTATCACAAGGTAATCCCTTTTGTTTACGCTTAGAAAAACAAGGAGGTATATTTCAGGAACTAAGTATTTTTTTTATGAAATGGGGTTTGCCTTAAATTTATATTTCTATAGTTCGCAGGTGTTAGACCAGTATGTAATCTGAACTGTTCGGTAAAATAACTCTGACTTGGAAATGCGAGAGTCTGTGCTATCTGGGCAGGGCTATAATCAGAGTATATGAGCATGTTCCTTGCAGTATCAAGTTTTAGCATTTTTATATAATGTCCGATATTATCTCCGGTCTCTTTTTTGAACAGCCTTGACAGGTATGACGGGGTGAGATTGACACGTTTTGCCAGAAGTTCAACAGTGATCCTAGTATGCAGATGATCGTATATGTAGTCTATGCACTCTGCGACCGGTTTGGAGCATATGGAATTTTTCTTAAGGTTTCGCATTTTTTTTGCATAGTCGATGCACATGAACGCATGTAATTCAGATATATCCTCCACAGACTTCATTGTATCTGACTTTTTTATATAAAAATCACTGAGATTGTAAGCAGTTGCCACATCGAGACCACCTTCAATACAGTATCTTGCAACAAGGGCTGTTGTTATGACAAAATGATATCTTATGTTGTTGACCGGCTTTTCAGATAGTAAGCCGAGTCCTTTTTTATCCTTAAGTGGTGAGGCTTTACACAATTCTTTAACCTGTTCTATATCTCCATTTTGTATTATTGAGTAAAATTCAAGTTCAGGGTTATAGGGCGCTCTATTGGTTGAATCTTCGCGTCTTATAAATTCCTGGTAGAATATTTCCTTTGAGTATTTCATATGTGTATAAATCCTTTCCAGTAAATTGTGTCAGGGTAAAAATTTATATGTTATCAAAAGTTTATAAAAGTCTTACTTTACAACTCCTCTATAATATATCATGTAAACTATATAAAAAGCAATAAAACGATATATGGCAAATGTATAAGATGTTATTATCAAAATACTTTATAAAGATGCGACGTCGTAAATATTTTTATTTTATTTTTGGAGAGGAGTATTTTATGAGAAGGTTAAAACAGCTTGTGGCTATGATACTTGTAGTTTGTATGTTGATCACTCTGTGTCCATCAGACGTTAGTGCTAGAACATCAAAAGCTGCGGTAAAGTCTGTAACTGTGACAAATCTTGTCACAAATAAACTTGTACTAAAAAAGGGTACAAAGTTTCGGGTGAAACCTAGAGTTGTAGTTACAGGTAAGATCAGCAAAAAAGTAACATATGTATCATCAAATAAGAAGATAGTTACAGTAGATAACAAGGGTGTTGTCAAAGCGGTAAAATCAGGAAAAGCGGTTGTAGCAGTGAAGAGTGCTGCAAACCCAAAGGTAATGTATAGGTTTAATGTTTATGTTGGGGTTCCTACGAAGACTGTTAAATTGTCTGCAAAGGCTGTGAACATGTTTAAAGGAACCAGCAGGACGTTAAAAGCTTCAATTGCTCCAAAGAATGCCACATATAAGAGAATTCAGTGGTCATCATCAGATAAAAGAATAGCAACAGTTTCCTCGAAAGGTGTTGTAAAAGCAGTTAAGGTTGGAAGAGTATATATAACTGCGAAGGCTATGGATGGAAGTGGCAAATATGCAAGATGTAAGATTACAGTAAAACAGCCAGTTACTTCTATCAAGCTTTCAGCGGCAACACTCACTATCACAGAGGGAAGCAGTAAAACTCTTACAGCTACTGTCGCTCCTGCATCGGCAACCAACAAGACGTTAAGTTGGACATCGAGCAATAAAAAGATTGCAACGGTTTCAGCAAAAGGCGTTGTGAAGGCTATAGCACCAGGTACAGCTACAATCACAGCAAAAGCTGCTGACGGTTCAGGAAAGAAAGCAACATGTAAAGTGACTGTAAATAAGAAGGTGACTGTAGAAAATAAATACGAGTCGCAGGGGTATAAACTTTTATGGCATGATGAATTTGACGGAACAGAGCTCAACCGTGATATTTGGAATGTTGAACTCCATGAGCCTGGCTGGGTCAATAATGAGCTTCAGTCATATGTTGATTCTGAAGATAATATAAAAGTCAAGAATGGCACACTTATTATAAGCTCAAAGAAAAAAGTGAATGAGGATGGTTCTATATCATATACATCGGGAAGAGTAAACACACAGAATAAGCAGGATTTCAAGTATGGCAGAGTACAGTTCAGAGCAAAGGTTCCTACAGGTAAGGGTTATCTTCCAGCAGCATGGATGATGCCTACAAACGAGAGCCTGTATGGACAGTGGCCTAGATGTGGTGAGATAGATGTGATGGAGGTTCTTGGAGACAATACATATACAACCTATGGAACGATTCACTATGGCAATCCGCATTCAGAGTCACAGGGAAAATATACACTTTCAAATGGAAAGTCATTTGCGGACAGCTATCATGTATTTACATGCGACTGGGAGCCTGGAAAAATTACGTGGTATGTAGATGGAGTTAAGATGCATGAGGAAAATGACTGGTATTCTACAACTGCCGGAAAAGGTACAGTTACTTATCCGGCACCGTTTGATCAGCCATTCTATGTAATACTCAATCTTGCAGTTGGCGGCAATTGGCCAGGAAATCCGGATGCAGATGCAGATTATATTAACAGAGAGAGCTTATATGTTGATTATGTGAGAGTATACCAGAAGGAGTCTTATGACGAAAATGTGACAAAGCCAGAGCGTGAAGTTATAATTCGTGATCCGGATGAAAATGGCAATTATGTAATAAATGGTGATTTTAGTGAGACCGAGGATCTGGGAGATGCAGAAAACTGGATTTTTATGGCGCAGAATGGCGGCGAAGGAACAGCGGTCATCGAGAACAATACAATCAACATAAATACAATTGATGCAGGAACGGTTGATTACAGCATACAGTTGGTACAGCCTGATATTCCTGTAGAAAAAGGTGCCACATACAAGCTTTCATTTGATGCGTGGGCGGATGAGGCGAGAACAGGCATAATTGATGTCTCAGCGCCAACCAGATCATGGGGAAGATATCTTAAGGATACAAAATTTGATATGACAACAGAGAAACAGACATTTGAGTATGAGTATACGATGACTGATTCATCTGATGACAAGGGAAGAATAGAATTCAACTTCGGCAATCAGGGAAGCGTGGCTGGTGTACATATTGCAAATGTAAAGCTGGTAAAGACAAATCAGACTGAGATAGTTGACAAGAAGACGATCCTCGCTGATGGAAACCTAGTTTACAATGGAGAATTTCAGGAAGGAACAGGAAGACTTGGATATTGGACAGTCAGCAACAATTGCGGTGCTGAGTATAAGGTGACAGGTCTGTTTGACGGAAGAAGATTTTCATACAAGTCATTGGATGAGAGTATAGATGGAAACTTCGTATTATCACAGGATGAGCTTGCGTATGCCCCAAATACAAAGTATGTACTTAAATTTGATGCTAAGACTGCAACTGAGGGAAAGAATATAATTATCACTACAGGAGATTCAAAGTTTGCTGTAACTCTGGATAAAGGAATTAAGAATTATGTTTACAAGTTTGAGACCGGAGAAGAAGTGACTGACAGTTCAATCAGCATTGATTTTGGTAACAGCGGAGAAGTTCTGTTAGACAATGTGAAGATAATGCAGGATTCACTTCTTCTCAATGGGAACTTTTCAGCAGATTTTGCTGGATATGATGTGTATATAGACAGCAGTGCGGATGCAGAGTCTGTTGTGGACAGCCAGAAGGAGGACAATGCTGCTGACTTCACAATAAAGAATTCAGGTGACCAGAACTGGAAGATACAGCTCAAGCAGAATAATATCAAGCTTGAGAAAGGACAGTGGTACAAGCTTTCATTTGATATAAAGAGCTCTGTGTCGAGAACTGTTCAGTATGCGATACAGAGGGATGGAAGTACACATAAGGATAGTACAGGTGCAGAGGACTGGACACCGTATGTTCAGGAGACAGTAAAGCTTGATGCATACGATCAGGCTGATCAGAAATATATGACTGTTTCAAACACATTCCAGATGGCCTGTGACACAGACGAAGAGAGTATTTTCAATATTGCACTTGGCGCAGGCGGAGAAAATGGTTCGGCAATTACAGATCAGCATAGAATATGTATTGATAACATTATCCTTGAAAAGACTTCAGCTCCAGAGATAGATGTGCCTGTAGGTAAGAATCTTCTCACAAACCCAGAATTTGAGATGGATGAGGATGGTAGCCTTGCCGGTTGGGAAAATGCAGTGACTGCTCCTGGAGATGCCACAATTGAGACTGGAGATGGAAAGATCACATACAGTGTTGCAAACGTGGGTGAGGCAGACTGGAACATCCAGCTTAAGCAGATGGGATTGTCTCTTGAGCAGGGCGAGTCATATACGCTTAAATGTACATTGTTTTCTGATGTTGATAGAGTTGTGAAGGTTGCTGTTATGACTCCTTCAGCCGGATATGCATGGCATGGCGGTGAAGATGTAGTTCTTACAGCTGGTGAGGCTAAAGATATAACACTCACAATTACACCTAAGGAAGAAGTTTTCACAGATGGTATCACTGTTGATACAGGTGCCGGATTATTCTTCTCAATGGGATATGTTGAAGGATACACACTTGGAGCACATACAGTTTCTATATCAAATGTATCATTTGTAAAAAACTAAATTTGACCCCTAAAAAACAATAATATATACCCTTAGGCAGCGGCGGATCGTCGCTGCCTTTTTCATTGTGGCCATAGCAGGATTTTGGTGAATTTTTAATGATTTGACAGTCAGAATGGGTGTTTGTATGATATAATGAGCATTGCGACGGATGCGCTTGCGCAAGCCGTCATAATGCGAATGCCTGCATGGAGCCGGTAGGCGACATGTTAAAATAAAACATGATTTTCCCCAAATAATAATGAAAGGATAAAATGGTATATAAATTTATGAAAAAACTTATCTCATGGAACGTAAATGGAATAAGGGCATGCGCCGGTAAAGGCTTCATGGACTTTTTTAACAGCATAGATGCAGACATATTCTGTATACAGGAGTCCAAGATGCAGGAGGGACAGCTCACACTTGATATGCCAGGATATTATCAGTATTGGAACTATGCGGATAAGAAGGGATATTCAGGTACGGCTATTTTCACAAAAGAGAAACCTTTGAGTGAAACAAAAGGTATAGGCATAGATGAACACGACCATGAGGGTCGTGTCATAACACTTGAATATGAGAACTTCTACATGGTGACTGTATATACACCAAATTCACAGAACGAGCTTGCAAGGCTTGATTACCGGATGAAGTGGGAGGATGATTTCAGAGCATATCTGAAAAAGCTTGAGGAGAATAAGCCTGTTATAGTGTGCGGCGATATGAACGTGGCTCACAATGAGATAGATCTGAAAAATCCAAAGACAAACAGGAAGAATGCGGGATTTACTGATGAGGAAAGAGAGAAGATGACGGTGCTTCTAGATGATGGCTTCATCGACACATTCAGATATTTTTATCCGGATCAGGAAAATATATATTCATGGTGGTCGTACAGATTTAAGGCAAGGGAGAAGAATGCAGGTTGGCGTATCGACTATTTTCTCACATCTGAGAGTTTGAAGGACAAGCTTGTCGATGCTAAGATACACACTGATATCATGGGATCTGATCACTGCCCGGTTGAACTGGATATTGACCTGTGACTTGAGTTGGATTTGAACTTGAAAAATAGGCATTATATAAGTATAATCTCAAATGAGTGAATTATGATTAAGAGGCATTTAGCCGGAATAAATAAAAAGGAGAAAAATTATGAGTAAGAAACCAGTAGTTTTAATGGTCCTCGACGGATATGGTCTCAGTGACAAGACAGAGGGCAATGCAGTAGCACTTGCAAAGACACCTGTTATGGACAAACTTATGGCTACAGCACCATTTGTGCAGGGCGCAGCTTCAGGACTTCCTGTAGGACTTCCAGATGGTCAGATGGGCAATTCAGAGGTAGGTCATATGAATATCGGCGCAGGCCGTATCATATATCAGGAGCTTACAAGAATCACAAAGGCAATCGCTGATGGAGATTTTTTTGAGAACGAGGAGATGCTTGCTGCAATAGAAAACTGCAAGAAGAACAATTCAGATCTTCATCTCTGGGGACTTCTCTCAGATGGTGGTGTTCACAGCCACAATACACACCTCTATGCGATCCTTGAGCTCTGCAAGAAGCAGAACTTTGAGAATGTATACGTTCATCCATTCTTCGATGGAAGAGATACACCGCCTGCATCAGGTAAGGGATACCTTGAGGAGCTTATCGCAAAGATGAAGGAGATTGGTGTAGGTAAGGTTGCATCTATGTCAGGCCGTTACTACGCAATGGACAGAGATAACAGATGGGACAGAGTAGAGCTTGCATACAAGTCACTTGTAACAGGTGAGGGCGTTCAGGCTGAGGACCCGGTTGCAGCTATGCAGGAGTCATATGACAAGGAAGTATATGATGAGTTCGTTCTTCCTACAGTAATCACAGAGAATGGTAAGCCTGTATCACTTGTTAAGCCAAATGATTCAGTTATATTCTTTAACTTCAGACCAGACAGAGCCCGCGAGATCACCAGAGCATTCTGCTGTGATGATTTTGATGGATTTGAGAGAGCAAATGGCCGCATGCCACTCACATATGTATGTTTCAAGGACTACGACGAGTCAATACCTAACAAGCTTGTAGCATTCAAGAAGGAAGAGATTGACAACACATTCGGTGAGTACCTTGCAGCTAAGGGCCTCAAGCAGCTCAGACTTGCTGAGACAGAGAAGTATGCTCATGTAACGTTCTTCTTCAACGGCGGTGTTGAGGAGCCTAACAAGAACGAGGACAGAATCCTTGTAAAGTCACCTGCTGTAGCAACATATGACCTCCAGCCAGAGATGAGTGCTCCAGAGGTAAGCGAGAAGCTCAATGCAGCTATCCTTGGTGGCGAGTATGATGTGATCATCATCAACTTTGCAAACCCTGATATGGTTGGTCATACAGGTATTATCCCAGCAGCTATCCAGGCTGTAGAGACAGTTGACAAGTGCGTTGGCGCTGCTGTAGAGGCAATTGATAAGGTTGATGGTGTTCTCTTTATCTGTGCTGATCATGGTAACGCAGAGCAGATGATCAACTATGAGACCGGTGCTCCACATACAGCTCATACAACTAACCCTGTACCATTTATCCTTTACAACTATGGTGAAGATGTAGAGCTTCGTGAGGGCGGATGTCTTGCAGATATCGCACCTACACTTCTTGAGGTTATGGGACTTCCTCAGCCTAAGGAGATGACAGGCAAGTCACTTATTGTAAGAAAGTAAAAAAAGATGATGTGCGATTAGCGATGACAGCAAATGTAGATATATGTCATATCAATTGCGCGAGAAACAATAAATAAAAGATACGGCACCGAATTATAATATAAGTTTGTTATGATTGGTGCTGTATTCAGTTGGAAGGATACATATGAAGAAGTTTTTGGAAGAGTTTAAGGAGTTTGCCCTTAAGGGAAATGTGATGAGTCTTGCAATCGGTGTTATCATTGGTGGAGCGTTCCAGTCATTGGTTACATCTTTTACAGACTGTTTCATCACACCAATAATCAACAGTATCGGTGGAGCAGAGATTGGTGGACATTTTCAGATATTCCATACAGGACAGTATATCGAGTATGGAGCGTTTATTTCAGCAGTTATCAACTTCATAATCATGGCATTTGTTATATTTGTCATCATGAAGGGGATCAATGCGATCATGGATCTTGGTAAGAAGAAAGAGGAGGCAGCTCCTCTCACAAGAAAGTGCCCATACTGTATGGGTGAGATAGATATCAAAGCAACAAAGTGTATGCATTGTACATCTGATGTACCTCCTGCCCAGGAGTAGATCAGGTCTGACCTGGATCAGCGCCGGCGTAGGGATACATACAGCATAAGAAAAGCGGCTGTGCCTTATGGTATGGCCGCTTTTCGTCAAAAAAGATTAGCAGATAAACAACAGAGTATATATAAAGGAGATAGAAAAACATGATAAAAGAGTGCCTTGAAAATGTGAGAAAGAATGTACCTCTGGTACACAATATAACAAACTATGTAACTGTAAATGATGTGGCAAATGTCATTCTGGCGTGCGGTGGAAGTCCTATCATGTCGGATGATGAGGGTGACGTGGAGGATATCACAAGTATATGTGGTGGTCTGAATATCAACATAGGAACACTTAACAAGAACACTATTCCATCAATGTACCTGGCAGGGAAGAAGGCAAATGAACTTGGACATGTTGTACTTCTCGATCCTGTTGGAGCAGGAGCAAGTAAGCTCAGAACTGATACGGCTGTTGGACTTATGAAGGAGATTAGATTTGATGTTATAAGGGGAAATATCTCTGAGATCAAAACTCTGGCATATGGTTCCGGCAGCACAAAGGGTGTTGATGCCGATGTGGCAGATGCGGTTACGGAGGATACGCTTGATAATGCAGTGGCATTTGTCAAGAAGCTATCTGCTGAAACGGGATCTATCATAGCTGTAACAGGCGCAATAGACCTTGTTGCGGACAGCGAGAAATGTTATGTAATCAGAAACGGCCGTCCTGAGATGGGTAAGATCACTGGAACAGGCTGCCAGCTCTCAGGAATGATGACAGCATATGTTGTGGCAAATCAGGACAACAAGCTTGAGGCTGCTGCAGTGGCTGTCATGGTCATGGGACTTGCTGGGGAGATCGGTTATTCCCATCTGCAGGCATTTGAGGGTAATTCAACATACAGGAACAGGATAATCGACGCCATATACAATATGGACGGGGATACACTTGAACAGGGCGCAAAGTTTGAAATCAGATAATTGACGGAAGTCTAATAATTGCCTGGATCTGCATCAGATCGGGATCAAAACATATAGGAAGGACAGATAGTATGATAAATTGCAGTGAGAAAGAGCTCTTGCTCTACGCAGTAACTGACAGACACTGGCTTGGTGAAGAGACTCTGTATGATCAGGTAAAGAAGGCACTTGACGGCGGTGCAACATTTGTACAGCTCAGGGAGAAGAATCTCGACAGAGAAGTCTTCCTCGCTGAGGCGAAGGAGATACAGAAGCTTTGTAAGGAATATGGAGTTCCATTTGTCGTCAATGACGAGGTCAGCATAGCAAAGGATATAGATGCTGACGGTGTACACGTGGGACAGAGTGATATGGAGGCCATGGACGTCAGAAAGATACTCGGCCCTGACAAGATAATTGGAGTGTCTGCACAGACTGTCGAGCAGGCGATTATAGCGGAAAAGCACGGCGCAGATTATCTTGGTGTAGGAGCAGTGTTTACAACAGGTTCAAAGGATGACGCGGACGATGTGAGCCATGAAACTCTCAAGGCCATTTGTGAGGCGGTGTCCATACCGGTCATTGCCATAGGCGGCATAACAAAGGATAATGTGGCCGAGCTTGCGGGCTCTGGAATATGCGGTGTGGCAGTTATAAGTGCCATATTCGGACAGAAGGACATACAGAAGGCCACAGAGGAGCTCAAGTTTTCTGTAGAGAATATGCTTGATGCCTGACTAAATATATGATATAGAGGTGTACATGAAAAAAATAGTTATCAGTGATATAAAAGGTGCGATATTTGATATGGATGGGGTTCTGCTTGACTCTATGCCTATGTGGGATCATGCCGGAGAGATGTATCTGGCGGGGCAGGGGATACAGGCAGAACCTGATCTTGAGAAGGTGCTTTTCACCATGACCATGATGAAGGGCGCAGAATATATGCAGGAACACTATGGACTTGAACTCAGCGCGAAGGAGATTATAGACGGTATCAATGAGACTGTGCGCGATTTCTATGCAAATAAAGTTGAGCCGAAGTCAGGTGTGCCTGAACTGCTGAGGTTCTTAAAGAGATATGATATCCCGGTCACTGTTGCAACATCCACAGACAGATGCCATGTTGAGGCAGCACTTGTGCGGACAGGACTTATGAAGTATGTTGACAGGATATTTACATGTTCTGAGGTGGGCGTGGGCAAGGCAGCCTCACCTAAGATATATGAGATGGCGGCTGAGTTTATGGGAACTCCGGCTTCGGATACATTTGTATTCGAGGACGCATATCATGCGGCGGAGACAGCACAGAACGGAGGATTTGTTGTGGTCGGTCTCTTTGACGAATCCAGCAGGGACAGACAGGGAGATCTTATAGCACATTGTGATCATTATTTTAAGAGTATGGATGACATGCTGTGCAGTATAAATTCTGACAGAAGCCGTCTTGTGCCTGTCCTCACCATAGCCGGAAGCGATTCCTCAGGTGGCGCAGGTGTGCAGGCGGATCTCAAGACCATGCAGGCAAATGGCGTATTTGGTATGAGTGCGATCACAGCCCTCACGGCTCAGAATACCACAGGAGTGACTGCTATCATGAACGTTATCCCTGATGTACTTGGCGCCCAGATAGATGCGGTGTTTACCGATATACGGCCGAAAGCGGTCAAGATAGGAATGGTATCTGTTCCTGAACTTATTGATGTGATAGCTGACAGACTTGCCAGATACAATGCGGAGAATGTCGTGCTTGACCCTGTGATGGTGGCGACCAGTGGTGCTAAGCTTATAAGCGATGATGCGGTGGAGGTCATGACCGGTAAACTGTTCCCACTTGCAAAGCTCATAACGCCAAACATACCTGAGACTGAGGCGCTCACTGGTATATCGGTGAAGAGCGTAGCTGATATGGAGAATGCTGCCAGATGTATATACGGAAAGTATGGCTGCGCTGTCCTTGTAAAGGGTGGACACAGCATAAATGATGCAAATGATATGCTTTTTGACGGGGAGAATATCACCTGGTTTTCGGGTAAGCGTATTGATAATCCGAATACACATGGCACAGGATGTACGCTTTCAAGTGCGATCGCTTCAAATCTCGCAAAGGAATATGATGTAAGTGATTCAGTTAGAATGGCCAAACAATATATATCCGGTGCCCTGGCGGCCATGCTGGATCTGGGATCGGGCAGTGGACCGCTGAATCATGGTTTCGATATACGAAGTAGGTATATGTTATAAATCAGTATGTAAAAGTTAGAAATTCTTTCATTAAAAATTTTTAATCTATATAGTATTTTCACAGATTGTGTAGTATTATATTAAAACTAAATAATCTGGAGAAGAATATGATGGAGAAAGAACAGAGAAAACAGCTCGTTATTCAGATGCTTACAGCGGGCATTATCACATTCTGCCTGCTGTGGCTTCTGTTTTATATAAAAAAGTATGTGCCGTTCGGAGTACATTCACTCGCATCCAAGGATGCTGATTTTCAGTATCTTGATTTTCTGGCATATCTGAAGGATGTATTTGACGGCAAAAATAATATAGATTATTCTTTCAGCAAATCTATAGGAGGGGCCTGCATAGGAGTATTCAGTTACTATCTTTCCAGCCCGTTCAATTTATTGCTGTTGTTATTCGACAAATCCCAGCTTGTATTGTTCGTACATGTGATCATAACGTTAAAGCTTGCCTGTGCGGCGGCGACATTTGCATTTTATCTCAACAGGAGATTTGAAGAGTGGAATGATGGTTCTGTGAAAAAACAGGCACTTATCATTTTTCTGGCGGTGAGCTATGCAGTGAGTCAGTATGGAATCGCCCAGGCATGTAATATAATGTGGCTTGACGGCTTCTATATGTTACCGCTCATAATGCTGGGCGTGTACAGAGTGGTTAACGGTGGCAGGCCTGTTATGCTTTCCGTATCAGTTGCATTGGCAGTTCTGTTCAACTGGTATATGGGCGGAATCAACTGTGTATTTGCCTGTTTCTGGTTTTTGTTTGAATTTGCATATTCAAGATTGTACAGTGGGGATACTAAGGCTGAGAAGACTGTCATAAAGGATTTTGCCGGAAAACTTGGACGGTTTATATATTCAATGCTGGCGGGAGTTCTGATCAGTGGGGTGTTGTTCCTTCCGACGATAGGTGCGATGCGTTACAGTGTAAGAGGAAGTCTTGATTTAGGCTCTCTGCTCGACATGTCATTTATCGGTGATGTTTCATCTGTGATAGACGGATATTCGCTTGGCGCACAGAGTCAGAAGGGAAGCGTGTCTCTGTACTGCGGATGTCTGGCGTTGATAGGATTTATTGGAATCTTCATCGGTAAGAAACACAATGTAAAGCAGAAGATATTAGCATTTGTCACGCTTGTGGTAATGCTGCTCATGTTTTACTGGAATCCATTGTGCATGGCATTTTCTCTGTTCAAAGAGGTTGGATCATATTGGTACAGATATTCACATGTTGGAATATTCTGCATATTATTCTTTGCCGCTGAATTTTTCCTCTCGGAGGATCTGAATGCTGTAAAATGGCGGGTTATCATTGCAAGTGCGATATTCAGTGCGGCTATGCTTGGTGTAAACTATCTGCATGGAGTCCAGGATAACAAACTTGTATGGCTGACCGATGCGCTTATTGTAGGGGTAGCCGTTTTGATAGCACTCATAAGCAGGCTTTCGAAAAACGTAGGAGCCGGAAGAGTGTTCGGAATTATATTTACGGTCATTCTGTGTGCAGTGCTGACTGTTGAGACAGGATACAGCGTGATGTTGCAAATGGACAATATCCATATCGACAACGGTGAGAGTTTTGTTGAGTATGAGACGGCTATGGAAGGCCTTATAAATGATCTGAAAGAATATGATTCCGATACATACAGGATCAGCCAGACCAGATCAAGGGCGACAAGATCCCTCGAAAAAAAGAAAAACAATAATGGCAAAGATACGGATGATAATTTTAAATATAAGAACAATGTCAGAGCAAATTATGACGAGTCGTTTGGTTATGGGTATTGGGCGATAGGATCGTATGTGTCAACCGCTGACAGCACAGTGCTGAACTTCCTTGTGGACACGGGATACAGGAGCGAAGGCGATAACCTAAATGTTGTCAACATGCCGGTGCTTGGAACTGATTCACTGCTGGGAGTCAGATACATCGTATCTGATTATGCTCTGGAGGGCATGAATAAAGTAGAGGATATTGCAGACAATGCAAATGGAGCCGGTGTATACGAGAACCCATACAGCCTGCCTATGGCATTTGTATATGATTCAGGCAAATATACAGCGGCAAAATATAATGGCAATCCATTTGAATATCAAAATGAGCTCTACAGCGAGCTGCTCGGCAGAAAGGTTGAGATCTATAAGCCTTTAAAGTACGAGACGGTTGTAAGTAAAGCGAAGAAGCGTGTATACAAGATGGAGATCCCGGAAGGCAATTACATCGCTTATGGCAATATCCCATGGAACAGTCTGTTTAACGCAAAGCTGAATGTCAATGGAATATACAGGACCGGATATGCCAGATGGCTTTCGCCGTCAGTGTTCAATATTCCTGTAAATGAGGATCGTGATTACTACAAGGTTGTGCTTCACTCAAAGCAGAAGCTAGATCTGGATGATGGAGCAGAGCAGTTTTATGTTCTTGATCTGGATTTGCTGAAAAGCATAGCAGAGGAGCTTGAGAAAAATACCCCTGATGTGATGGATATAGAAAATGGCAGCGCAGAATTTGTTGTAAATGCCAAGGAAGGACAGAGTTTATTCACATCTATTCCTTACTGTGATGGTTGGACAGTCAAAGTTAACGGCCAGAAGGTACAGCCGGATAAGGTGGTAGACAGCCTGTATTCTATAAGTCTTGTTGAGGGTGAGAATGTTGTTGAGATGAAATTCCATGTGAAATATGCAGGCGCAGGTATTGCCTGTTCGATAATAGGTATCGCAATGCTGGTATTTGCGGAGTTTTACAGAAAACGAAGAAAATAGTTATTGAATATATTATTTTGTTGTGTTATTATGTTTCAAGTTGGTGTTAAAATTATACACACACCATTTTTTCGGAAACGGAGGTGTTAAGATGCTGAAGACAATATTAATGGTAATTTATGTTATAGTATGTATAGTATTAGCAATAGTGGTTCTTTCACAGGAAGGAAAGGATGCGAGCCTTACAAGTTCCATATCAGGAGCAGGCGGCGGATTTGACAATTCCTACTGGAGCAAGAATAAGGGAAGCTCAAAGCAGGAGATACTTAAGAAGATAACAGCAGTTCTCACAGTTCTCTTCTTTGTACTTGCATTACTGCTTGACTCAAAGCTTTTCAACTAATAATGATTTCTGATGCTTACATATATTAACTGATATATGTAAGCATTTTTTTGCTCATTATGCAATGTATTTGTGCGGTAGGGATGCGGGCATAATGTATATAGAAAGGGTTTGTTATGGATAATAAGGATTTGGAGTTATACAACAGAAGAAAACAGACGGTATATGAATTTATATGCGATGATGATTATCCGCCTATGAAGTTCAAGGAGATGTGTACATTCCTTCAGGTCCCGGGAGATGAGAGACAGACATTTCTCGATATACTGAATGACCTCACAGAGGAGGGACTGATCATCAGATCGGCAAAAGGGCGATATCAGAAGGTCGGAGAAGGGACATACAAGGGAACATTTATCGGCAATCAGAGAGGTTTTGGATTTGTCCGCGTTGAGGGCATGAAGGAGGATTTCTTTGTCCCTGAGAAGAATACCATGGGAGCGTTCCACGGTGATACAGTCCTCATACGTGCGGAGGACAGACCGAAGGGAATGAAGCAGGAAGCATCGGTTATAAAGGTACTTGAGCGTGGACTAAAGAAGGTTGTCGGAGTCTATCAGAAGAATAAGAACTTTGGATTTGTCATACCTGACAATCTGAAAATAGATGGAGACATATTTATATCCAAGGAAAATTCCATGGGCGCCATGGCTGGACATAAGGTTGTGGCGGAGATCATCAGTTATGGAGACAAAGTGAAGTCTCCGGAGGGAAAGATTATAGAGATACTTGGACATATAAATGATCCGGAGAGTGACGTGCTGTCTGTGGTCAGAGCTCTGGACATTCCAGTCGATTTTCCTGACGAGGTCATGGACAGCCTCTCACAGATCCCTGATTTTGTCAGCGCATCGGAGATGGCAGGCAGAACGGATCTCCGACATCTTCAGACAGTGACGATAGATGGCGAGGATGCAAAAGACCTGGACGATGCCATAACACTCTATGAGGCGGACGGAATGTACAAGCTTGGTGTGCACATAGCTGACGTGACCCACTATGTAAAGGAGAATTCCCCTCTGGATAAAGAGGCACTTAACAGAGGTACAAGCTGTTATCTCGTGGACAGGGTAATACCTATGCTTCCGCACAAGCTGTCAAATGGTATCTGTTCGCTGAATGAAGGGCAGGACAGATTGGCGCTGAGCTGCCTTATGGACATAGATCAGAAGGGCCACATAGTAGGACATAAGATATGTGAGACTGTGATCAATGTGGACCGTAGAATGTCATATACAAGTGTGTCTGCAATTGTCGAGGATCACGATCCAGGGGAGACCAGAAAATATGAGGAGCTTGTGCCTATGTTCGAGATGATGCTTCATGTGTCGGATCTTCTCAGAGCTAACAGAAGAAAGCGAGGCTCAATAGATTTTGATTTTGACGAATCGAAGATCAAGATAGACTCCGACGGCAAAGTTGTATCAATAGGTGTATATGAGAGACGCAGATCCAATGAGATCATTGAAGATTTTATGCTTGCTGCAAATGAGACGATTGCTGAGGATTATTTCTGGCAGGATATACCATTTGAGTACAGAGTCCATGAGACACCTGATGCAGACAGGGTTGAGCAGCTGGCGCTCCTTATAAGTAATTTTGGAATGTACTTTAAGGCATCAAAGGAGAATATACATCCGAAAGAATTCCAGAAGCTGCTTGACAGGATAAAGGGTGAGCCTTATGAGAATCTTGTGAGCAGGATGGCGCTGAGGACCATGAAACAGGCGAAGTATTCAACGGAGTGCACAGGACATTTTGGACTTTCGTGTAAGTATTACTGTCATTTTACTTCTCCTATAAGGAGATATCCAGATCTGCAGATACATCGTATAATAAAGGAAAATATACATGGCAGACTTGACTCGAGGAGAATAGAACATTACAGCATGATACTTGACAGGGTGGCTGATGACAATTCGCGCAAGGAGAGAAGAGCTGAGGAAGCTGAGCGTGATGTGGAGAAGCTCAAGAAGGTGGAATATATGTCAGCTCACATTGGCGAGGTCTATGACGGATTTGTCTCAGGAGTTACAAACCGGGGAATGTTCGTGGAACTGCCGAATACGGTGGAAGGCTTTGTGAACGTGGCAGATATGCGCGACGATTATTACTATTTTTCTCAGGAAGATTATGCTATGATAGGTGAGGACACGGGCAAACAATATGCCATCGGTGATCCTATACAGATAAAGGTGAAGAATACAGACAAGATGACGAAGTCGATAGATTTCAGTATTGTATATAAAGGAGAGGATACATTTGTCAAAGGAAAGAGGAAACACTCTCATCGCAAATAACAAAAAGGCATATCACGAGTATTTTATAGAAGAGAAGTTTGAGGCCGGAATAGAGCTTGTGGGAACCGAGGTAAAGTCCATAAGACAGGGACACTGCAGTATCAAGGAAGCATTTGTCGGAATAGACCACGGCGAGGTGTATGTGTACAGAATGAATATCAACCCATATGAGAGGGGGAATATATTCAATAAAGATCCGCTCAGGACGAGAAAGTTGCTGCTCCACAGGTACGAGATCAACAAGCTCATTGGACAGCAGAAGGTGAAGGGTTATACCATTATGCCGCTCAAGGTATATATCAGAGATGGACTTGTCAAGATGGAGATAGGTCTGGCAAGAGGTAAGAAGCTCTACGACAAACGTGAGGATATCGCCAAGAAGGATATGAAGCGCGAGATGGAGAGAGATCTCAAGAGCAGGAGCAAGGACTTCTGATCGTGAGCGTTTGTGGAATTTCTGTGAAATCAAACTTATTATTGGAATTATAATGCAGCTTGTGTTATACTAGCAAGGTGTTGAATAAGATAAGCTGGTTCAGATATAATGTGTGTATCGGAATCAAATAAACGATAGTCTGGAGAAGGGCGTTATGAGTCAGAGTAAAGTAGATAAGAAGAAATATGAGAAAAAGCACCGCAAGGAGATACTTAGGAAGCAGAAGATCAAGAAGATTATTGCTATAACAGTTACGATCGTTGTTATCGCTGCTATAGTTGGAAGCGTTGCGGGTGTGAAGATATATAAGGCGATACCTAAGTATGTTGATGCTTCAGGCTTGTCAGAATATGTAGACAAGACTTGGAAGGACAGCGGTTATGACACTCTGTTTTCTGCTACAGCTTCCGATGCTGAGGACACAGCAGACACAACTGAAAATGCAGAAGATACAGCAGAGGCGACAGATGCAGAGGAAGATACAACTGCTGACGCTGAGTAAGAGCATCTGATAAATTAAGATATATAGGCGCAGGTATTATTTTGATATTTGCTGCATATATTATAAATGATTGGTTATCACTGATCTATGATCAGGGGTTGACTGGTTTCGACAGGGGTTTTGAAGCTATGGAAGCCATCCGTGGACCAGAGCCACGCTAAAAGCTGGAAAAAAAATAAACGCTAACGATAATTTAGCATACGCTGCCTAAGGGCAGTCGTCATCCTTTAGGAACGCCGAGCCTTTAGGAATGGCGTCGATTTTCGGCAAACTCCTGCATCTAAGCTTTGCGATGTAGGAAAATCCATGAAGCTACTAAGGTCTATAGCATGTTAGTGGGCGATAGGCTGAGGGAATGTTAAAGCACTGACTGTGATGGAAGAAACTGTAGTGAATGAGCTTTTGGACGCGGGTTCGACTCCCGCCAGCTCCACTATTTTTCATAAGGAGGGGCCCGCCGTAGGTGGGAGGAATCCTTGTGAAGCACGCAGACGCCTGCGAACGAAGTTCGTCTTCTAATGCGTCTGCTCCACTATTTTTCATAGGGAGGGGCCCGCCGTAGGTGGGAGGAATCCTTGTGAAGCACGCAGACGCCTGCGAACGAAGTTCGTCTTCTAATGCGTCTGCTCCACTTGACTGAATTAAGTCGAACAAGATATTTAATGCAACAGGGCATATAGAAATCAATCTATATGCCCTGTTTGCTAAAAAACGGATAAAATCCGAAAATTCTTCTTGCATCTACAATTTCAGTATGTTATATTAAATGAGTTGTGAAAAGAGTGATGGTCCTCTGTGCCCATATATCCGGTGGATATGGTAGTAAGAACATCAGAATATTAAGGAGGAACACAATGAACGATTACATTAAGAATCTTGAAGCTTCACAGATGAAGGAGAGCGTTGATGAGTTCAACGTAGGAGACACTGTTAAGGTACACAACAGAATCAAAGAGGGTAACAAGGAGAGAATCCAGATCTTCGAGGGTACTGTAGTAAAGAGACAGGGCGGAAGCAACAGAGAGACATTCACAGTTAGAAAGATCTCTAGCGGATGCGGTGTTGAGAAGACATGGCCTGTACACTCACCTTTCGTTGAGAAGATTGAAGTTGTAAGAAAAGGTAAAGTTAGAAGAGCTAAGATTTACTACTTACGTTCAAGAATTGGTAAGGCAGCAAAGGTTAAGGAGCTTGTTAAATAATAAAGCTTGTAACATGAAAGTAAAAGTGGCTGGAGTATTTCTACTCCAGCCATTTTTAGAATGGATGAAATGAACTGAACAAATATATTGATGATTGAAGGATAGAATTCATGAGTGAGAGATATGACAGACTCCGAAGGATAAGGAGAGAAAAAAGGCGTCAGAGAAGACAACAGAGATCATTGAAAAAGACTATGAAGAGCGCACTTGGCTGGTTCATATCGATACTGACAGCGGCTATACTTGGTTATGGTTTTGTTGCATTTGGATTCCAGACGGTATATATGGTAGGACCATCCATGGAGCCGACACTGACGGATGGAGAATCGTATCTGGTCAATAAGGCTGTTTATCTGGTGACATCCCCGGAAAGATACGATGTGGTAGCGTATCGTATAGTTGAGAATCAGGACAAATACTATTCCATCAAGAGAGTGGTAGGCCTGCCGGGTGAGACTGTGCTTATCCAGAATGGTCAGGTATATATAAATGGCAATCCGCTTGCAGATTATCCCGTCGACTGTGAGATAAAAACAGCCGGAATAGCGGAATCTGCGATCACACTTGGAGAGAATGAATACTTCCTGCTCGGAGACAATCCGGACAACAGCCAGGATTCAAGATTTCAGGCGGCTGGCAATGTGCAAAAGAGCGAGATGCTGGGCAGAGTAAAGATAAAATAGAGGTAGAGATATGAATATACAGTGGTATCCCGGACATATGACAAAAGCAAGACGAATGATGCAGGAGGATATAAAACTTATAGATATCGTCATAGAGCTGGTGGATTCAAGAATCCCATTCAGTAGTAAGAATCCTGATATAGACGAGCTTGCAAAGAACAAATACAGACTCATACTCCTCAACAAATCAGATCTTGCGGATGATGCAGTCACAACAAAGTGGGAAAACTATTATAAGAATAAAGACTTTGCCGTTGCAAAGATAAATGCCCGTGACGGTATGGGGATGAAGAGTATCAACAATATCGTGCAGGAGGCCTGCAAAGAGAAGATAGAGAGGGATAGAAAAAGGGGAATCATAAACCGTCCGATAAGGGCGATGATAGTCGGCATCCCGAATGTCGGCAAATCCACGTTTATCAATTCCTATGCGAGAAAGGCCTGCACCAAGGTTGGAAATAAGCCTGGTGTCACAAAAGGCAAGCAGTGGATAAGACTTGGAAAGAATATTGAGCTTTTGGACACTCCCGGTATTTTATGGCCGAAATTCGATGATGAGGCCGTTGGTCTCAGACTTGCGTTCATAGGTTCGATCAATGATGAGATACTCAGCATAACGGATATAGCGGTTGAATTAATTAAATTTTTACAGGCAAACTATTGTAATACCCTTGTTCAAAGGTATAATATTGAAAGTGTTGATGATCCTGTACAGATGCTGACAGGTATCGCAGAGAAGAGACAATGCATTAAGAAGGGCGGGGAGCTCGATTATGACAAGGCTGCGGCTCTGCTGATCGATGATTTCAGATCGGGAAAGCTGGGGCGTATTACATTGGAGACCCCGAAGGAAGACTAGATGAGTGAAGAAAACAAGAATGTTGCTGACGCGTTAAACGATATATTTGAGGATGACCCTGCGAAGAAGGAAAGGGACAAAGAGATCGCCAAATATGAGAAGAAGCGTCAGAAAGCGATAGATAAAGAACAGAAGAAGGCTGCAAAAAAGGCTGCGAATGAAGCAAAGGAAGCTGAAAAGAAAACTGCCGACGATGAGCAGGAAAATAAGGAGAAGTCCTCCTGGTCATGGGACAAAGCAGTCGCTGAGAGTTCGGCTGATGCAAAGGCGGAGACAGCAGATAAATCGGAAGAAGCATCTCAGAAGGAGACATCGGAAGAAGCTGCAGGAGCAGCTAAATCTGAGAGCTCAGATAAAACTGCAGAAGCGGTTAATACAGACTCTTCTGAAGAAGTGTACAATGAGGATGGAGAACTCGACGAGAAGGCTTTAAAGAAGCAGCTCAGGAAAGAGAAGAAAGAGGCAAAAAAGAAAGAAAAGGCCGAAAAGGAAGTCAATATTGTCAAGGATCTCATATTTCTGTGTATTTATATAATAATAGTAATTGGCATATGCTGGGCTGTGCTCACATTTGTCGGACAGCGAACAGAGGTCAGTGGAGAGTCCATGAGCAATACTCTTCACAGCGGAGATACATTATGGATTGACAAACTTGAGTATGAATTTGGCTCGCCGAAGAGATTTGATGTGGTTGTATTCCCGTATGGAGACGATGATGAGACCTTCTTCATCAAGCGTATAATCGGACTTCCGGGTGAGACAGTGTATATAGACGAAGATGGTGTTATCTATATAAATGACGAGCCTCTGGAGGGCGATGTGTATGGCAGAGAGGCTATAGCCAGCGACAAGCGCGGAGTTGCAGCCGAGGAGATCACACTGGGTGATGACGAGTACTTTGTTCTGGGAGATAACAGAAACAACAGCCGTGACAGCCGTGTGGAGGATGTTGGCAATATACACAAGAAAGATATCATTGGCAGGGCTGTATTCAGATTTACAGGCGGTTTTGGCAAGATAGAATAGGATAAGATATCAGGGGCTGTTGCCTAAAAAGTGGCAATGGTCCTTGTTTTTAGGTGGAGGACATATGGAAAGTATAGCGGAGATAAAAAAAGTATTTGCTGATGCTGATATAAGTGAATATTCGGGGCTTATCGAGAAGTATGGCGACGATGAGAGAGATGGGGTAAAGAAGATCATAGCGTCCGCTCAGAAAAAGATCAATGCTCTTGAAAAGGAAAAAGCCCGCAGCTATAAAATGTTTGAATTTGAGAGAAAATACGCTGATAAGGGATATATATGCGGTATAGATGAGGTCGGAAGAGGCCCGCTTGCAGGCCCTGTAGTGGCTGCTGCAGTCATTCTTCCAAAGGACTGTGATATTTTATACCTCAACGACTCCAAGCAGCTCACACCGAAGAAGAGGGAGGCTCTATACGATGAGATCATGGCGAAGGCTGTAGCTGTAGGCGTGGGTATGGCAAACGAGAAAGTAATTGACGAGATAAATGTTCTCAATGCAGATTACGAGGCGATGAAGCAGGCTATATCGAAGCTTCAGGTTAAACCACAGCTCCTGTTAAACGATGCGGTTAATATTCCGGGTGTTGATATCGAGCAGGTAGGCATAATAAAAGGTGATACGCTGTCTGCGTCGATTGCGGCAGCAAGTATAATTGCAAAGGTTACAAGGGACAGGCTTATGGTTGAGTATGACAGTCTGTATCCGGGTTATGGATTTGCAAAAAACATGGGATATGGTACGGCAGAGCACATTGATGCGCTCAAGAAGATCGGTCCGTGCGCAATACACAGAAGGACGTTTATCAAGAACTTTGTATAACAATTGTTCATCACACATATATTCATGGAAAGGTGAAATGATGTATAACAGCAGAGCAACCGGTAATGAAAAGGAAGCTTTAGCTGCTGATCATCTGGCTGGCAGGGGCTATGAGATCCTGTGCAGGAATTTCAGGGTGGCCAGCGGTGAGATAGATATAGTGGCAAAACACGATGGATATATAGTGTTTATCGAGGTGAAGTATAGGTCCGGAGTACATAAGGGCTTGCCGGAGGAGGCTGTCGATGTGCGCAAGCAGAGACAGATATGTAGGACTGCATTATTCTTCCTGAACAAATATGGATATGGAATGGACACCCCGGTTAGATTTGATGTGATAACCATACTTGGTGAGGATATACATCATATAGAAAATGCATTTGAGTATTCGGGATATTGATAGGATGGCGGATATGGATATAAAGTATATTAGGAAAGACAATTCAACACATGTCCACACGGTGGATGGCGTGGATTATATATCATTTGACAAATTGGACAGAGCCGGAGTTGTAAATGCATTCTCCACCAGGATCGGCGGAGTGAGTGAGGGATATCTGGGTTCCATGAACCTGAGCTTCCACAGAGGCGATGATGCGGATCTGGTAATGGAGAATCACCGCAGATTTGCCACTGCAGTGGGGTATGATCACGAAAAGCTTGTGTTCTCAGATCAGGTGCATAAGACAGACATATATAAAGTTACAGAGAAGGATGCCGGAAAGGGAATAATCAGAGAGTCGGATATTCTGGAGATCGATGGACTTATGACGGATGTTCCGGGAATACCACTTATGACATTTTATGCGGACTGTGTCCCTGTATTGTTCTATGATCCGGTGAAAAAGGTTGTTGCGGCGAATCACTCCGGGTGGAAGGGAACCGTCAGCAAGATAAGCGGACATATGATAAACAGATTGAAGTCTGAATATGGAACATCTCCAGAGAATCTCATTTGCGCCATAGGACCTTCTATATGCAAGAATTGCTATGAGGTGAGTGAAGATGTAGCTGAACGCTTTATGGCGGCATATACGGAAGCAGAGGCGGCTCAGATCGTATTTAGCAAGGGTAATGGCAAATATCTGCTTGATCTCCACAAGGCCAACTATTACAATCTTGTTGATTCAGGTGTAAAACCTGAGAATATTGACGTGACAAATATATGTACATGCTGTAACAGCGAATGGCTTTTTTCACACAGGGCGAGCAAAGGCCTGCGGGGTAATCTTGCGGCGGTGATCATGCTCCCTGAATGATAGGGCGTTATTCATTTGCTGCAGCTTTTGATCCGTAGACAATTAATATAAAAGAGGAAATTATGGAACATATTGTAAAGGAAATACTTGAGGGAAGTATAGCCCAGGAGATGGAGATCAAACCGGGAGATAATATTCTGGCGGTCAATGACCATCCTATAGAGGATATATTTGACTATCAGTATCTCATAAATGACGAATATATAGAACTTCTCGTGAGAAAGTCTGACGGCGAGGAGTGGCTTCTGGAGATAGATAAGGATTATGACGAGGATCTAGGGATTGTTTTTGAAAATTCCCTGATGGATAATTACAAGTCTTGCTATAACAAGTGCATATTCTGCTTTATCGATCAGAACCCGAAAGGTATGAGAGACACTATATATTTCAAGGACGATGATTCCAGACTGTCATTTCTTCAGGGAAATTATATTACCCTTACTAATATGAAGGAAAAGGATATTGACAGAATAA
Source organism: Coprococcus sp. OM06-34AC (assembly GCF_003462545.1). Lineage (NCBI taxonomy): Bacteria > Bacillati > Bacillota > Clostridia > Lachnospirales > Lachnospiraceae > Coprococcus > Coprococcus sp. OM06-34AC. The sequence continues at coordinate 83,792 of NZ_QTZF01000001.1, read as the reverse complement.
TCAATTATCACCTTGCTCCGATAAATATATCGGTGCACACTACCAATCCCAAGCTGCGCTGCAGTATGCTGAACAACAGATTTGCTGGTGCCATACTTGACTATATAAGGAAATTTTATGAAGCTGGTATTCCTATGAATGGACAGATAGTTCTGTGCAAGGGGATAAATGATGGGGAGGAATTGTGGCGTACGATCTCTGATCTTATGGAGTTTGTTCCTGTTATGGAGAGCTTGTCCGTGGTTCCTGTCGGTTTGTCAGATTACAGAGATGGCTTGTTCCATCTAGAACCGTTCAACAGAGAGGATGCCTGCGAGGTTATTGATATAATAGAACATTTTCAGAAAAAGGCATTTGAAAAGCATGGCACACATTTTGTCCAGGCAAGTGATGAATGGTATATAAATGCTGGCAGGGATTTCCCTGAGGCTGACAGGTATGATGGCTTTATCCAGCTTGAAAATGGTGTGGGCATGGTGAGACTGCTCATGGATGAGTTTGATGAAGAGTGGAGCTGCGTAGAGGGCGATGACAGAGAGTATGAGGTGTCCATGGTTACTGGAGTGCTCGTATATGATTCCATAAAGCTCCTTGCTAACAGGATCCCTGAGAAGTTTCCTAATGTGAAGGTGCATCTGTATAAGATCATTAATGATTTTTTTGGACACAGAATAACCGTGACAGGATTGCTTACGGGTGGAGATATAAGAAAGCAGCTCACAGGAAAACCTCTTGGGCAGCGTCTTATACTGCCTTCCAATACTCTTATGGCGGATGAGCCAAAATTCCTTGATGATGTGACGCTTGCAGAGCTCACAGATGCTTTACAAGTCGATGTTTGTATTGTAGAATCAAGTGGTGCTGATTTTATTCATGCAGTAATTGGCGATGATATGTAATTAATTATATATGGAGGAAGATAGAATGAGTAAACCTATAGTTGCCATAGTGGGCAGACCCAATGTAGGTAAATCAACTCTGTTCAATGTGCTTGCCGGAGAAAAGATATCCATAGTTCAGGATACACCGGGAGTTACGCGAGACAGAATTTATGCTGATATCAACTGGCTGGATTACAATTTCACTCTGATAGACACAGGAGGAATTGAGCCGGAGTCAGACAATATTATACTTAAGAGCATGAGAGAACAGGCAGAGATAGCCATAGAGACAGCGGACGTCATCCTGTTCATGACGGATGTCAGACAGGGAATGGTTGATGATGATGCCAAGGTTGCCGATATGCTCAGAAGATCCAAGAAACCTATAGTTCTCGTTGTCAACAAGGTAGACAGCTTTGAAAAGTTCATGCCGGATGTGTATGAGTTCTATAATCTTGGACTTGGAGATCCACATCCTATATCAGGTTCATCCAGACTTGGAATAGGAGATATGCTCGATGAGGTGGTATCACACTTCAATGAGTCTGCAAAGGATGACACGGAGGATGAGAGACCTAGAATCGCCATCATAGGAAAGCCAAACGTAGGAAAATCTTCTATAATTAATAAGCTTCTCGGTGAGGACAGGGTTATTGTATCAGATATAGCCGGAACCACAAGAGATGCCGTGGATACAGAGATCGTCAGAAATGGCAGAGAATATGTATTCATAGACACAGCGGGACTCAGACGAAAGAGCAAGATTAAAGAGGATATAGAGAGATACAGTATCATAAGAACAGTATCAGCGGTTGAGAGATGTAATGTTGCAGTCCTCGTAATAGACTCAACGGAGGGAATAACCGATCAGGATGCCAAGATCGCGGGAATCGCACATGATCGTGGCAAGGGAATGATAATAGCTGTGAACAAATGGGATGCCATCGAGAAGAATGACAAGACCATATATAAGTTTACAGAGGAGATCAGAAACAAGCTTTCATACATGCCGTATGCGGAGCTGCTCTTCATATCAGCCCAGACCGGACAGAGACTTCCAAAGCTGTTCGAGACCATAGATGCTGTTATAGAGAATCATTCACTCCGCATAGCTACTGGTGTTCTGAATGAGATTATGAGTGAGGCGGTTGCTATGCAGCAGCCACCATCAGATAAGGGTAAGAGACTTAAACTCTATTATATTACCCAGGTGTCAGTTAAACCTCCTACATTTGTCATATTTGTAAATGACAAGGAGCTTATGCATTTCTCATATACACGTTATATAGAGAACAGGATAAGAGAATCCTTTGGATTCAGAGGTACACCTCTAAAATTCATAATCAGGGAGAGGAAAGAGAAGTAGTCATGGAGATGTTGATTAGAGCTATATGTCTGGTTGGGGGCTATGGAGTAGGACTCATTCAGACAGCGTATATTTACGGCAGGATAAAAGGTGTTGATATAAGAAAGTATGGAAGTGGAAATGCGGGAACGACAAATGCACTGAGAGTTCTTGGAAAGAAAGCTGGACTGATAGTTTTCCTGGGGGACTTCCTCAAAGGAATAATCGCCTGCTCACTGACACATATCATACTTGGCCAGTTAGGTATAGGTGATGCATACATGTTCGTACTGTATACAGGACTTGGAGTTGTGCTTGGTCATAACTTCCCATTCTATATGCAGTTCAAGGGCGGCAAGGGAATTGCTGCCAGCGGCGGAATGATAGTAGGTCTGTGGGACTGGAGATTGGTAGTGATACTCCTTGCAGCGTTCATTATAAGTGTTGTGATAACAAGATATGTATCGGTTGGATCACTTACGATCATGATCGGATTCTTCATATTATACACAGTATTTGCAATTCATGGAGATTATAATTTCACATCGAATGCCAAAATGATCGAAGGAATAATCATGGCGGGAATCATAGCCGGAATGGCCGTGATAAGACATTGGCAGAATATCAAGAGACTGATAGCGGGAACGGAGAATAAGTTGTCGTTTGGTTCTAAGAAGGCTTGATGGAAAGCGGAAGCGAATAGAGAGTTATTGAATCCCCTACTTACTGGATAAACCAGGAAGGAGGGGGTTTTTTTGTAGTGAGCAACGTTTTATAGATGTCTGGATAAAACAAAATCAGATAACATAATGAGTATACATAAAACCGAGATTATGGTTATGTGATATTTATACGCAGTGAAATGTGTATTAAAAACTGTTGATTAGAATAATGTGAGTTTACATAACTAGCCCAAAATCTAAAAATACAGTAAAAATTTGCAAAAACATCCATGTATTGTCACTATAGACTGGATTAAATGATGAAAAAAAGTTAAAATAGAAAAAAATGATTCAAGGATTGAAAAAAGAAATATAAATATTTTGGAGGTATTTTACGATGAAAATAGGTGTTCTCGGAGCAGGTGGATGGGGTTCTGCACTTGCTAATCTGCTGGCAGGAAATGGACACGAGGTTATAGTGTGGTCTATAGATGAGAGAGAGGTTGCCATGCTCAAGGAATTTCATGAGCAGAGAGACAGACTTCCGGGCGTTATACTTAGCAACAGTATTGAATATACAACAGATGCGTCAAAGGCTGTTATTGGTCAGGATATGATAGTGTGCGCAGTGCCTTCTCCGTTTGTCAGAAGCACAGCAAAGAGCATCGCTGACAAGGTGAGCGACGGACAGCTTATCGTGAATGTCAGCAAGGGAATAGAAGAGTCCACACTCAAGGCTCTCGTGGAGATCATTGAGGAAGAAATTCCACAGGCTAAGGTGGCTGTCCTTTCGGGTCCGTCACATGCAGAGGAAGTAGGCCGCGAAATACCTACAACGGTAGTTGCCGGTGCCCGTGATATAGAGATTGCAAAGACGATCCAGAACGCATTTATGAACGATTATTTCAGGGTATATACAAGCACTGATGTGACTGGTATTGAGCTGGGTGGTTCAGTGAAAAATGTAATAGCTCTGGCAGCCGGAATATCAGATGGACTTGGACTTGGCGACAACACGAAGGCTGCTCTTATGACCAGAGGAATGGCGGAGATCATGAGACTTGGACTTGCCATGGGCGCAGATGTCAAGACGCTGTCAGGACTTTCAGGAATGGGAGATCTTATAGTTACATGTACATCCAAGCACAGCCGTAACAGGAATGCCGGTTATCTCATCGGTCAGGGTAAGACCTATGAGGAAGCTATGGCGGAGGTCAAGATGGTTGTTGAGGGTGTTTATTCTGCCAAGGCAACACTGGCACTTGCCAGGGAGCATGGGGTTGAGATGCCTATCGTTGAAGCAGTCAATAACGTATTATTTAATGGCATGACGGCAAAAGAGGCTCTCACAGAGCTTCTCAACAGAGACAGAAAGAGTGAATTGTAATCGATTATATTTTATATGTTTGATATATTTCGATAGATTATGCTGCCGAAGAATAGTAGTACAAAATCACCTAATAATTAAACGATAAAGTAAATGTGAACAAAAAAGCAACAGAAAACTGTTCTTTTTGTTCACAAACTGTTTACAATTACCATGTGTTATGATAAATTTAAAGCAAGTGTGTAAGTCGAAAAATAATTAGAAAAGAGGTATTACAATGGCAAAAACTACGAAAAAGCTTATAGCACTGCTGCTGGCGGTAGTTATGATAACTACGTTGATTTCGCCTTCTAATTATAGTTGGTCCAATGCGGCCGAGACGAGAGGGGGAGACGCATACGCCACGGCTACTGATTCGATAGCAATGCTGTCGAGTGCAGCAGTAACCGGAAATCTTGAAGATTATATTACTGGAGCTACGATTGCTGATAAAGCAGGTAATATATATGGTAGCAGTTCCAGACCGTCCACAACGCCGCTTCCTGTAGATCCAAATGATCCTACAAAAGCCGGTGTAGATATCCAGATGTCTATGGATATAGTGTTCCCGGAAGATGTTGTTAATAGCATATTGGAGTCTGGTGAAGATGCAACATTTACTTATACGATGCCGGATACCATAAAGTTTAATTCCGATATTCTGAATAAGGATATAACTGATGGAAGTGGTAACAAGATCGGTTCGTATTCAGTTGTGAACGGAGTCCTTACTGCGACTATCGATCATACAGCACTCAAGGGGGGAGCCCAGCTCAAGGCTTTCTTCAAGGCGTGGATCGATATGGATCTCACAAAGTACAATGAGAAAAACCAGGTCGAGAACAAATTCACAAGCACTGTGATTGTGACTGTGGATGTGGATTTCAAGCCTGATGTGGATGTGAAGAAGACCGCATCCGAGGGTAGAGTTACAGATCCTAAGGATGGATATGTATACTTTGACTATACCGTAGAAGTTTCATCCAATCATGGAAGTGCCAGTGAGGATCTGAACTTTAGTGATGTTATAGCCAACGACATAGCAGGTGTCACACCTGAAGTTACAGATATAAAGGTGATCAAGTCTGACAACACAGACTGCAGCTCGTCACTCACATATAACAGTAGTACCTCTACTATAGAAGGAACTCTTCCTGCACTCGGTGCAAAGGAGTCATATAAGATAACCTATACAGTAAAGAGTAAAGTCGATGATCTTTCTCAGGACGTGATCAATCTGAACCAGAGCAATATCGCGGAGGCTAAGAATTCAAAGGTTGATGATAAGGATCAGACCAACAAGGGCTACAAATATGTGAAGGACGGTGCCACAGATCTCAAGGTTACAAAATCCTCAGATGGTGTGAGCAATTATCCTGACGATCACAAGATAGTTTACAAGTACAAGGTTATAGTAAGTTCTGAGTATGGAAGCGATGGTGATATTACACTCGATGATATTCTTGCAAATGAACTTGACTCAAAACTTGGATCTGATGCCAAGAGAACAGTACAGAATGTTACATGCAAGCTCAAGGACAGCAATGGTCAGTACACAGATGTCACATCAAATGGATATGTGACTCCTGCGACAGGAACCATAGGAAACGGTGACACAGTTATAAAGGGAAATCTTCCGAAGCTTGACGCTAATTCACAGTATGAGATCACATACGAAGTTGTTGTCTCAGATATTGCCGATGACATCGGAATCATAAATGTACACAATAAGAATGGTGTAGACGTGTCAGATGATTCACATGACGAGCATACTGATAACGACAGCAGTACATGGTACAATGCCGGCAAGTCTACAGCATCCATAAGTAAGACCGGTTCACTGTCAGGTGACAAGTCAACCATAACATGGACAGTAACCGTGAATGCGGATAAGAAGAAGAATCTGACAGGAATGTCAGTATCGGATATACTCACAAAGAACGGAGCAGAGCTCACAGACGAAAAGACGTGCAGTGTATCCATAAATGACACAGCTGTGTCAACCACTATCAATCTTCCTGCAAGCTTTGTGGAAGAGAATGGTAAACTTTATTTGACGGATGGAACTTCAAGGGTTGAGGTGACAGAGAACAAATCCAAGATCGTGTTCATCTACACAACAGATTCATCCAAGCTTGATAAGCTGACTGATGTTTATAAGAATGTAGCGACAATAGAGAAGAACGGAGTTACGGACAGCGCCAAGGCGACTGTAGAGGTGGCCGGTGATTCAATAAAGAAGGAATTCGTATCAGAGACGGAGAACGATGATACATATACCCTTGCATGGAAGTCTACAATATCTGGCGTTGACAAGCTCAATGCGAATGATACATATACTGACTCTGTAACATATGATAATGGAGCACTTCCAAAGCATTACTTTACGGCAGATCAGATAAACGGACTTACAATAGCTGGCCTCACAGAGGAAGTTGACTACAAGGTAAAGGTAACATACGCTGACTTCTCAAATGTATGGGGGCCAAAGTTTGCAACTGTTGACAGTGTTGCAGATGTTCCAGCATCATCTGACAACTACATAATGGGATATACAATAGAATTCCTCAGAGATATAACAGGTACAGAGGAGAACCCGATAGATTATGTTATCACATATAATACGACAGTAAAGTCTGACAGCAAGTATACGGCAGTCAATAAGGGTACTCTTACTATTGATGGTTCATCCAAGACATCACAGGATTCACATCCTGTATCTGGAATACCCCAGGGTTCTATAGTAGAGAAGTACAGCTATACCAATGGCGCTGACGAGAAGGAGAGTATTGTCGGATATGACAAGGCCAACAATGTGTTCGTATATAAGGTAGTTCTCAACGGTGACTTTGCGTATGGAGATGGAGACAGACTTTCCTTTACAGATACATTTCCTGCAGGAACTGAGCTTGATACCACATACCTCAAGAAAGATATGCTCCCAGAGGGGGTTGGAGAGACTGTTGGTCAGGACGGAATATATTTTGTGTCTTATTACTCAGACAATAAGACTAGACCTCAGACAGGCGCATCTAGTTTTGTAGAAAACTTTAATGTGGCAAGCAACAGTATCAGTTTTGACATAAAGTCACTTCAGTTTTATGGCAAAAATGTCAAGGTTGTTGTCTACTATGCAGTCAAGGTCACAAAGGATATATCATCCGTTGTCGGTGGCAGTGACGTGGAATTCACCAACAATTGTTCGGCAACAGTTGTCAGAACCGACGGTTCAACTAAGACCAAGGATGACAGCGCAAAAGTTACTGTGACTGGACCGAATATTACCAAAACTGCAGGAAACTATGATAATGACACCAACAGTATTGAATATACTGTGTATATCAATGAGAAGGGTGAGGCTCTAGGCAATACAGGATCCATAACTGTAGTTGACAAGTATGACTACAGCAATGCGGCTGCAGTAAAGAGAGTATTTATCAAGGATGGTTCGCTTAAGCTTCTGTACGCAGATACAGGCGCTGAAGTTCCGGCGTACAAATACAGCTATACATATGCAGATGATACGACAGCTAAGATGTCTACACTGACACTCACCATGCCGGATGAGACAAAGTTTATCCTGAAGTATACATATACTCTTGTATATACAGGTAAGCTTACAGCGGATGTTAAGAACAGCGTTGGTATTCTTGGATCTACAAGTTCGGCAGATTCGTCATCGACGGACACGAACATCAATGATCAGGATTCATCAATGGGAACTGATACAGAGCAGTTTAATCTTTCGATAATAAAAACTGACTCTATAATGACAGGAATCAAGCTTGCTGGTGCGAAGTTTGAGCTTTACAGATATGGTGATCCAAACAACAGTGCAGACACTAACTGGAATCTCATGGTACCTGGAAGCGATGAGGAAAGAGTAACTAACGAACAGGGAAGACTTACATTATCAAGTTTGTATTATAATTACTATTACAAGCTTATAGAGGTGGAAGCACCTGAGGGTTATAAGAAGCTCACAGATCCTATATACATATATGAGAACAATATCTCATCCAGCCTGACAGGACCGAAACCTGCTGAGGTGACAACTGATTCTATTTCAGACATAGTCCTTGACAGCAAAGGTTCACAGGATTATACACTGCCAGTAGATAACACTCCTGAGAACAGAAAGATAACTGTTAAAAAGGTATGGAAGGATGCCGCAGGTGGAACACTGAAGGATATTCCGGTTGACAGCATAACAGTTAAGATCTATGCATCAACTAATCCATCAAGTTACGACAAGAATACAGATCCTGTTGTAAAGACAATTACCTTAAATAGTGCAAATAAGTGGACAAGCGATGAGATAGAGCTTGATGTAGCTGATGCAAATGGCAACTACCTCTACTACTTTGCAGAAGAGGATTTCGATAATGCTGATTACCAGGTCACAATAAGTAATAATGGAACAGCAACCGGAACGATTACCATCACGAACACCAACACAAAGGTGACAAATGAGACGATCGATATTCCTGTAACCAAGAAGTGGGATGACAGCGACAACATTCTGTCAGCAAGACCAAAGAACATCAAAGTTACACTTGCCACAGAGGATGCGGCGGGCAATATAACAAAGATTGTTGACAAGACACTTACACTCAATGATTCAAATAACTGGAGTGGAACATTTACAAACCTTGATAAGAAGGATGCCGATGGCAATCTTATCAACTACACTGTAGTTGAGGATGACGTAGAAGGATATACAAGCGATGTTCAGCTCACAAAGGATGAGAACGATGTAGTTACCGCTGCAACGATCACAAACAAGCTGAATGTTGGAAGCCTTGTTATCACGAAGTTCTTCAGCGGAGATCTCGATGATACAAAGCTCACAGAAGCACAGAAGAAGCAGATCACATTTACAATATCAGGCCCTGAGGGATACAAGGGACCTACAACTGTAACATATGATCAGTTTTACTTAGGAAGCTACGTTATCAATAATGCTCCATATGGAAAATACACTGTAACAGAGACAAGTGCAGCGTTTGATGGATATACACATAAAGTTACATATACTGTAGGTTCATCAACAGGCAATACGGCTGCGGATGTTGTTATTTCATCATCGTCATCATCACTTGTGACTGTGGCGAATGAATACAAGGCATTTATCACGGTAAGTGGAACCAAGGTTTGGGATGACAATAATAATCAGGATGGCAAGAGAGCTGAGGATATTAAAGTCCGTCTTATGAATGGAACGACTGAGGTCGCAAGTAAGACGGTTACCCCTGATGCGTCAGGTAACTGGGATTTCAGCTTTGATGATCTTCCAAAGTACGATGATAATGGCGACGAGATAGCTTACACTGTCACAGAGGATGCGGTTGCGGGTTATGATACCAAGATAACCGGCGACGTGAAGACTGGATTTGTCATCACCAACAGTCATACACCTGAGACAATTGATATCAGCGGAACAAAGACATGGAATGATGCAGATAACCAAGACGGAAAGAGAGCTCCAGAGATCACAGTAAGACTTCTTGCAAATGGCAATGAGGTTGCTTCAAAGAAGGTTTCAAAGAATGATAACTGGAAGTACAGTTTCACAGATCTTCCTAAGTATGACAACGGATCAGAGATCATGTATACAATAACAGAGGATGCTGTTAAAGATTATACAACTTTGATAGATGGATATAACATCACCAACAGCTACACACCTGGTAAGACAAGCATTTCAGTGACAAAGGTTTGGGATGATAACAATAATCAGGATGGCAAGAGAGAAACCAGTGTTAAGGTCAAGCTCCTTGCTGATGGATCAGATGTTGCAGATTCAGAAGTAACACTGAATGCCGATAACAACTGGACAAACACATGGAACGATATTCCACTTAAGTCCGGCGGTAAGGATATAACATATACTGTTGAAGAGACAAGCAATGTGCCAGGATATAAGGCTGAAGTTACAGGAGATGTCAAGACAGGTTTCACTGTTACCAATAGTCATACACCTGAGACGATAGATATCGATGGAATAAAGACCTGGAATGATGCAAATGATCAGGATGGTAAGAGACCTAAGAGCATCACAGTAAATCTCCTTGCAAATGGTCAGACTTACAAGACAAAGTCTGTTACAGAGGCAGAAGGTTGGAAGTACAGCTTTACAGGTCTTCCAAAGTACAGCAATGGTCAGGAGATAAAGTATACCATCACAGAGGACAGTGTGGAGGGATATACAGCAGCTCCAAATGGTTATGATATTACAAACACACATGTTCCAGAGACTACAGATGTCAATGTCACGAAGATCTGGGATGACGCTGGAAATCAGGACGGCAAGAGGGCAAAAGAAATCACTGTCAAATTATTTGCTGATGGCACAGAGGTTGCCGGCTCAGAGGTAACTCTTAAAGAGGACAACAACTGGACGTATACATGGAAAGATCTTGCAGTTTATAAGAACGGTACGGCTATAGGTTATACAGTAGATGAGACCACCACAGTGACCGGATATACGAAGAAGGTCACGGGTGATGCCAAGACAGGATTTGTCATAACAAACAGCTACATACCAGAGACCATCAATATAGCTGGTACAAAGACCTGGGATGATGCAAACAATCAGGATAGAAAGAGACCTGAGAGCATCACTGTAAATCTTCTTGCGGATGGTCAGTTATACAAGACAAAGACTGTTACAGCTGAAGAAGACTGGAAGTATAGTTTCAAAGATCTTCCAAAGTATAGTGGTGGCAACAAGATCATTTATACCATCACAGAGGATGCGGTCGGTGATTATGCAACCGTAATAGACGGATATAATATTACAAACACATATACACCGGCAAAGACAAGTGTATCAGTCACAAAGAGCTGGGATGATGCAAACAATCAGGACAGAAAGAGACCTACGAGTGTAAAGGTTCAGCTGCTTGCGAACGGAATAGCAGTAGATGGCTCAGAGACTATATTAAAAGCAGATAACAACTGGACACATACATGGACAGATCTTGACGTGAACAAGGATGGAGCTGCGATAGCTTACACTGTAGAAGAAACAGATATTACTGAAGGATATACTCCAGTGATAACCGGAGATATGACAACAGGATACACAGTTACGAACAGCTACACACCAGAGACGACATCAGTAAAGGGCGTTAAGATCTGGGACGACGGTGAGAATCAGGATGGTATCAGACCTCCAAGTATCACAGTCAACCTGATTGCAAACGGAACAAAGATCAAGAGTCTTGAAGTCACAGCAGCAAATGACTGGAAGTTTAGTTTTACAGACCTTCCTAAATATGCAGATGGATCAGAGATAACATACGAAGTAACTGAGGATGCTGTTTCCGAATACACTACAGCTGTGACAGGAGACGCAGAAAACGGATATACATTTACCAATAGTCACACGCCTGAAACGATCAATATAGAAGGAACAAAGACCTGGAACGATGCAAACGATCAGGATGGCAAGAGACCAGGAAAGATTACGGTAAATCTTCTTGCAGATGGAGACATATATGCTACGAAGGAAGTAACTGAGGCAGATGGTTGGAAGTACAATTTCACGGATCTTCCAAAGTACAAAAATGGCAATAAAATCACGTACACCATCACAGAGGATACTGTTGAGGACTATCAGACACTTGTCAACGGATATGATATCACGAACAGTTATACGCCAGGAAAGACAAGTGTATCAGTTACAAAGACCTGGGATGATGCTGATAACCAGGATGGCAAGAGAGCTAGAAATATAAAAGTAAGACTTCTTGCCGACGGAAACGTAGTTGCAGATTCTGAGGTGGATCTCAGTGATGCCAACAACTGGAGTCATACATGGAGTGATCTTGATATCAACAAGAATGGATCACCTATTGAATATACTGTTGAAGAGATTACATCGGTTGAAGGATATGCAACAGTTATCACAGGATCTGCGAAGACCGGTTATATCATCAAGAACAGTTACACACCAGAGACAACTTCAATAAGTGGTAAGAAGATATGGAATGATGCAAATGATCAGGATGGTAAGAGACCAGGAAAGATCACAGTAAATCTTCTTGCAAACGGAGTGAAGGTGGCTGATAAGGAAGTTACAGCTGCGAACGGCTGGAAGTACAGCTTTACAGATCTTCCAAAGTACGCAGGTGGCAACGAGATCACATACGGTATCACAGAAAATGCTGTTGAGGATTATCAGACACTTGTAAATGGATATGATATCACGAACAGTTACACACCAGGAAAGACAAGTGTATCAGTTACAAAGGCTTGGGATGATGCCGACAATCAGGACGGCAAGAGAGAGAGTTCAGTAAAGGTTGAACTTCTTGCTGATGGAACTCCTGTCGCTGGATCAGAAACAACTCTCAGTGCTGACAACAACTGGACATATACATGGGCAGGACTTGATGTCAAGAAGAGCGGTGTGAATATCGTCTACAGTGTAAGAGAGATAACCGCAATTGATGGATATACAACCACAGTCACAGGCGATGCTGAGACAGGATTCACAATAAAGAACAGCTATACACCAGAGACGACATCAGTGAGCGGCAGCAAGACATGGGATGATGCGGACGATCAGGATGGCAAGAGACCTGGAAATATCAAGGTAAACCTTCTTGCAGATGGCAGCGTATATGCTACAAAGACGGTAACCGAGGCAGAAAATTGGGAGTATAGTTTTACAAATCTTCCAAAGTATAGAGATGGTGGAATTCAGATCAAGTATTCTGTATCTGAGGTTGATGTACCAGAATATACAGGTGAGGTTACAGGTTATAATATCACGAACAGTTACACACCGGGAAAGACAAGTGTATCAGTTACAAAGAAGTGGAGTGATAATGATAACCAGGACGGCAAGAGAACACCTAGCGTAATGGTTCGTCTTCTGGCTGATGGACAGGTTGTAGCTGGCTCTGGGGTAACGCTCAGCAAGGCAAATAACTGGACACATACATGGAATGCTCTTGACGAGAAGAAAAATGGACAGACCATCGACTACACAGTTGAGGAGACTACAACTATAGATGGTTACACAACAGTCATAACAGGAAATGCAGCTGATGGATATGTGGTTGACAATCAGCACACACCTGAGACGATCAATGTATCAGGCACTAAGACGTGGGTTGATGACGATGATCACGATGGTCAGAGACCAGATTCAATAACAGTTAAGCTTCTTGCAGATGGTACTGTTATAAAGAGCCTCGTGGTTACAGCAGATACTGATTGGAATTACAGCTTTACAGATTTACCAAAGTACAAAGATAATGGAACCCTGATCAAGTATTCTGTATCAGAGAATGCTGTTTCGGGATACAAGGCATCTGTTACTGGATATGACATAACAAACACATACAAGCCAAATGTTATAAAACTTACCAAGACCATAAATGGAGATATTACAGCAGATGATGCAGCGGCAAATGTAACGTTCAATGTTACAAACAATGCAGGCTACAGTAAGATCATAAAGCTTACAGACTCTGAGGTGGCAAAGCTTGGAAATGGCAAGTATGAGATAACTCTTGTAAATGTGCCGGATGGTACATATACAGTTGAGGAAACATCATATGCATATGATGGAGCAGCGGTAACAGTCAGCTATACTGTGGATGGAATAGACGGTGAAGGAACAGAGGCATCCGGAATAACACTTATTGGTGGAAATACAGCCGATGTAGAGTTCGTTGATACCTACAAGCTTGGCACTGTCAAGTTCACTAAGGCTGGACTTTATAAGGAGTCATGTGCTGAAGACCCTGATGATGTAAAAATGCTTGATGGTGTAGAGTTTGCGCTCTATGAGGGTACAGATACAGAGTGTGAGAATCCTGTAATGACAGCAACAAGTGTAAATGGTGTTGTGACATTCAAGGATCTTAAGATTGGTACGTATCTTGTAAAAGAGAGTAAGACTATCGGAGATTATATTATCGATAACACAGTCTACACAGCAGAGGTAACAGAGGCAAACATTGACACTTATGCAGTGTTAAATGGTGTTCAGGATAACACACTGATAAATGATCTTCCTAGAACAGATCTCAAGATAGAGAAGGTTGCAGAGGAGAACAATGGCATAAAGCTTCCAAATTCAGTATACGGACTCTACAAGGAGAACGAGAATGGTGAGGAAGAGCTTGTCGCTAAGGCTACAACAGACAGCAACGGAGTTCTCAAGTTTGACGGTATTTTGATCGGCACAGAGTATACGATCAGAGAGATACAGGCGCCGGATGGATACTATGTATCTGAACAGCCAATATCAATCAAGTTCAAGAAAGATGAGAACGGAAAGATTACAGTTGAATCATTTGACGGTGGTTTTAATACTGACACAGGTAAAGTCACAGCCAGAGTTGATGAGAATGGAAACATTACATGGCTTGAACCTTCAGTAAAATACAGCTTTGAGAAAGTAGATGAGGATGGTGTTCCTGTAAAGGGCGCAACACTTCGACTCGAGGATGCTGATGGAAAACTCATTGATGAGTGGGTAACAGATGGCAGTGCGCATGAAGTCAACAATGTACTTGTAATTGGCAAGATCTATGCACTCATAGAGGTTAAGGCTCCTTCGGGCTATGACAAGGCTGATGATATACTGTTCACAGTTTCTGATGATAAGGTTGCAGCCGGTGAGGATATTGTAGTGACTATCACAATGGTTGATAAGAAGACAACAACGACCGAGACTACGGAAACCACAGAGACAACCGAAACCACAGAGACAACACAGACAACTGAAATAACAACAGAGGACAAGAACAAGCCGGATACTGGTGACAGAGCTCCTGTTGTACCAATAGCAGTTGTGCTCTTAATAAGTCTTGCCGGATGCGGTGTTATTGTGGCATCTAAAAAGAGAAAAGATAATCAGAGCAGCAAGTAATACAAAGCTGTGACATGTCCCCCGGGAATATCACCTTATATGGTGGTATTCTGGGGGATTTTTTTGTTCATAAAACAGCAGTTACATTCATATGCTATATATAGAAAATGACCGTAGATCTGTTGTGTTTACAGTAATATAATTATGTAAATAAATAGCATGTCAGGAGGATGTATGGAGGAGTATCAGGTATATCAGGATATCAAGGCGAGAACAAACGGAGAAATATACATCGGCGTAGTTGGACCGGTGAGAACAGGAAAATCCACATTTATAAAAAGATTTATGAACCAGATGGTTATTCCTAACATTTCAGGGGAAAATGACAGGCAGCTTGCACAGGATGAACTGCCGCAGTCGGCATCAGGAAAGACCATAATGACGACTGAGCCAAAATTTATACCAAAGGAAGCTGTATCAATCAATGTTGCTGACAATCTGGATATGAAGGTAAAGATGATCGATTGCGTGGGATATGTCGTCAAGGATGCCGAGGGTCAGTTTGAGGATGGCAAGGAGAGAATGGTGAGAACGCCGTGGTTTGACTATGACATTCCGTTTTCCAAGGCGGCGGAGATAGGCACAAACAAGGTTATAAATAACCATTCAACTGTTGGGATTGTTGTGACCACGGATGGCAGCTTTGGTGAGCTTCCGAGGGAGAGCTATCTTGAAGCTGAGCAGAAGACTGTTGATGAGCTGAAGGCCATTGGGAAGCCATTTGTCATTCTTCTCAACACCGACAAACCATCCAGCAGTCAGACGGCCGCGCTCTCGGCAGAAATGAGCGATACATATGGTGCAAGTGTTATTCCGGTAAACGTGGAGCAGCTCAGAGAATCGGATATTACATATATTTTTACAGAACTTCTTATGAGCTTCCCTGTCACATCTATATATTTTGAGATACCGAAATGGCTTGAGGTTGTCGATGATGACAATGAGATCAAGAGCAGCGTTATATGTGATGCAGTCCAGATAATGGCGGCTGCAGACAGCCTGAGGGATATCGATCATATGGACTACCCTGAGAATGAATATGTCAAGAGATATAAGTGTTCCAGCATAAATATGGCGGATGGATGTGTGAATATAAACGTCGATATCTACGATAATTATTATTACGCAATGCTGTCAGATATGATGGGCGCAGATATAACAAACGAGTACGATTTTATCACTGAGCTCAAATCCATGGCAGATAATCGTAAGTATTGTGTGAGTGTCATGGGAGCGCTTGAGCAGGTGAACAATGGAGGTTATGGCCTCGTTATGCCGGATAAGTCGAATGTCCAGCTCGGAAGTCCTGAGGTTATAAAGACCGGAGGAAAATTTGGAGTGAAGATATCGGCGAGCGCGCCATCGGTACATATGATCAAGGCGAATATCACCACCGAGATCATGCCTCTTGTGGGAAGCAAGGAGCAGGCGGATGATCTTGTCACATACATATCTGACAACAGCGATGATGGAGATATGTGGGGAGTTAATATATTTGGCAAGACCATAGAACAACTCGTTGACGATGGACTTAACAACAAGGTCAGCAAGATAGGTGCGGAGAGTCAGCAGAAGCTTCAGAATACCATGGAGAAGATCGTAAATGACGGAAATGGCGGAATGGTGTGCATAATAATATAAGATTGCATATTTATGGCAGGCTATGTTAAAATGTCTAAGGTGTTCTGGTGGATGCCTTAGACATTTGATTGTCCGGGCATGGAACATTATGGTGGTTATCAATTCAGGATGGAGACGTACATATGTCTGCGATAGATGTAAAGCTTAATGTATTTGAGGGCCCACTGGATCTTCTTTTGCATTTGATAGAGAAAAACAAAGTCAATATATACGATATTCCGATCGTCACTATCACAGAGCAGTATCTGGAATATGTGAACAACATGGAGGAAGAAGATCTTGACGTCATGAGCGAATTTCTGGTCATGGCGGCGACTCTGATCAAGATCAAGTCCAAGATGCTCCTGCCGAAGGATGAGGAGGATCCTGAGGATGAAGAGGATCCTAGAGAAGAGCTCGTCAGACGACTGCTTGAGTACAAGATGTACAAGTATGCTGCCGGTGAACTGAAGGATCTGGAGATTGAGGGAAACAAGGCATTTTTCAAGAAGGCGACCATACCGGCTGAGGTGAAGAATGTCAAGCAGGAGGTCGATCCTTATGAGTTGATCTCCAAGGCTGATGTGGATCTCCAGAAGCTCAATGAGATATTCAAATCGGTTATGCGTAAGCAGGTCGACAAGGTAGATCCGATACGAAGCAAATTCAAAGAGATCGAGAGGGAGGAGATTTCCCTTGAGGAGAAGATGGCGGAGGTAAGAGAAGAAGTCAGAGGACTGGAGGGCATAAACTTCAGGACACTGCTTGAGATGCAGGCATCAAAGATGAATATCATAGTCACATTCCTTGCCATACTTGAGCTTATGAAGATAGGCGCAATAGCGATCAGACAGGAAGATATATTCGGAGAGATAATCATTGATTCTCTGGATACTATATAGAGATGAGGTAACGATGAATAACGAAGATTTACAGAATGAGGAAATAGATGAAGTAAATACCCCTTCAGAAGAGAATGAGGAGGCCAGGACGGACAAGGAGTACAGTGACGATTATCTCACATCCGCCATCGAGGCTATACTTTTCTCAGTGGGTGAGTCTGTATCGATCGACAGACTTGCCTCAGCTCTTGAGATGGACAAGAGGAAGCTTACAAAGCAGCTTGAGGGTATCATATATAATTACAACAACAGCGACAGGGGTATCAGGATCATAGATCTTGACGGTTCGCTTCAGCTCTGTACGCGCAACGAATACTATGGAATTCTCGCCAAGGTTGTCAATACACCGAAGAAGCTTTCCCTCACGGATGTTGTTCTTGAGACTTTGTCTATAATTGCATACAAACAGCCGATAACAAGGCCCGAGATCGAGGCTATAAGAGGAGTTTCATGTGTACATGCCATAAACAAGCTCATAGAGTACAATCTCGTGCAAGAGGTTGGAAGACTTGATGCTCCTGGACGACCTATCATGTTTGGAACAACAGAGGAATTCCTCAGATGCTTTGGAGTGTCATCGACAAATGATCTTCCGATGATAAGCCCTGATAAGATAGAGGACTTCAAGAAAGAAGCGCTGGAGGAAGCAGATTTCACGCTCAGTGTAGATACGACATCCGAAGAATAACAGACATGTTCCTGTAATATAATATCATGACCAATATTATGAGGATATGACGGTATATGCATATGTTTTCTACAGGAAAAAGATCACGCATAAGGCGGTTTATGTTGCTTGTTGCAGCCTGGACTGCAGCAAGTCTGGTAATACAGTTTCTCGTTGGTAACAATATATTTATAAAAGCGTATGCTGAGGAAGACAATACAGCGGATGTACAGCTATTTGCCAGAAATGCGATTCTGCTGGATGGGGAGACTGGAGATATACTATATGACAAATGTAGTGATGAGCACAGACCCAACGCCAGCACGACCAAGATACTTACATGTATACTTGCAATCGAGTGCGGGAATCTGGCGGATGATGTGACAGCTTCATCCTATGCATCCAAGATGCCTGAGGTCAGACTTGGGGTTCGTGACGGCGAGAAGTACACACTTGAAGACATGTTGTACGCCATGATGCTCGAGAGCTACAACGACGCCGCTGTAGTCATAGCGGAACATATCGGTGGCAGTGTGCAGCACTTTGCGGAGATGATGAACGCAAAGGCTGAGGAGATAGGCTGCCATTCTACATATTTTATCACGCCAAATGGTCTGGATGCCCAGGACGAAAATGGCGTCCATGGCACCTCTGCGGAGGATCTTGTCAGGATCATGAGGTATTGTATTCTTATTTCACCCCAAAAGGATGAATTTCTGAAGATTACCCGAACAAAATCATACACATTCACTGATAATACCGGAAATAGAACATTTGCATGCATTAATCACAATGCATTTCTCGATATGATGCCATGCGCATTGTCAGGAAAGACCGGCTTTACCTGCGATGCTGGATATTGCTATATAGGAGCTGCGGAGGTTGAGGGACATACATATATATGGGCTCTCCTTGGCTGCGGATGGCCGAATAATAAGACTTATAAATGGAAAGATTCCAGGGCACTTGTGGCATTTGCGCAGGAACACACCATATACACGGAGCTTAAGGCGCCTGCTTCGCCTGACATCAGGATAACATATTCATCGGGCTCGTCGGCAGATGGAAGCACAGCGACAAAATGCAGGCTGAACAGGACTGTGACAGCATCTGAAGGTGGTATACAGTATGTATACAAAGTCGCGGATACATTAAAGGCACCTGTGCATAAAGGCGCTGTGGCCGGTTTGCTTGAAGTGTACCTGGACGATGAACTTATAGATGTTGAGAATGTTATTGTGTCCGAGGAGATAGCAGATGTGACATTTAAGGATGAGATAATAAAAGTTTTATATCGTGCTGCAATGTAACATTTGCCTGGCACAGGCATATCCTAAATTATCAATAATATAAGGGCGGTGCACTGAGGTATGGATATGGATTGTGTATACTACGTGGTAGGCGGTGACAGGAGAAGCTGCTATATGTCTCTCAGTCTGGCGGAGAAAGGCAGTAATGTGTTTCATTTCGATCCATATGATGCCGATCTGCTGAGACATTCGCCGGTCACCATTATTTCGGGGGCTTCAGGAGTGGGCTTTCGCAGACTGATAGAGGGCGAATGTGCGTCTCCATCTGTAGAAATGCTGAAAGCTATCATTCTTCCTGTGCCTGTTACGAGGGATGGTGAATTTGTCAACGGCAGAACCCTTCTCACCGTGAACAGCATTCTGGAATGCAGCAAGGAATTTGACATTGTGTTTGGAGGCGGGATAGGCAAATATATGTCTGATACAAACGAAAATAGTCCTTATGTATTTGATTTTCTTGCAGATGATGTTGTGGCCGAGAGAAATGCAGTTGCAACCGCGGAGGGGACAGTCTGCGATGCGGAGGAGCTGTCTGATATTAATATAGACGGAAGCGTATGTCTGGTGACGGGATTTGGCAAATGTGCCAGGGTTCTTGCCGAAAGGCTTGCATCCTGGGGAGCAGATGTAATAGTTATGGCAAGACGTCCAAAGCAGAGGAGTGATGCGGCGCTCATAGGCTACAAGGTTATGTCATTTGAGGATATTCCGATATATAGGCATATACTGTCAGAAGTGGATTTTTGCTTCAATACAGTACCTGCGAGAGTTGTATGTGAAGATATCCTGTCTCTACTCAGCAGACATGCGGTTGTAATAGATATAGCATCTATGCCGGGAGGGGTGGATTTTGATTATTGCAAGGAACATGATATTCCTTATAAACACAGCCTGGGAATCCCGGGTAAGCTGTCTCCAAAGACCTCGGGGATGATTCTTGCCGATGCAGTGGTAGAGGCAGTGTCGGCTCACCGCTGAAATGGATTTGTATGAACTGACGCTTAATAAATAGGAGTGTATATAACATGGATTTATCAAAGTGCAATGTAGGTATGGCTATAACCGGTTCATTTTGTACCTTTGATAAGATTAAGATAGAAATAAAGAAAATGGTTGAGATGGGAATAAATGTGTATCCGATATTCTCGCCTCACTCCGCAGAGTACGACACAAGATTTGGAAAAGCTGACAAATTCGTAAATGACGTTGAGACGATAGCAGGGAGAAAAGGCATTTACACCATACAGGAGGCTGAGCCTATAGGCCCCAAGTCCTATCTTGATGCGCTGGTCATAGCACCTTGTACCGGCAACACCATCGCCAAGCTGACAAATGGCATAACTGACACCGCGGTTCTCATGGCTGCAAAGGCACATCTGAGGAACAATAAGCCACTCATCATATCTGTTTCGACAAATGATGCCATGGGTATGAACTTCAAGAACATCGGTCAGCTCATGAACATGAAAAATATTTATTTTGTTCCATTTGAACAGGATAACTGTGTGAAGAAACCCAATTCACTTATAAGCAGACTTGATCTCATCCCAGCCACCATAGAGGAGGCTCTTGAGGGAAGGCAGATACAGCCTGTGCTCATAAAATAGTTTTGTACACCCGATGGGGTATAAGTTTGTTGCTTATTGCGACTATTATACCCCATCGGGTGTAGTTTTGCTTTGTATAATATTTTTTATACCCGTTATGGTATAAAAAATATTATATTTGATTGAAATTATACCTCATCGGGTGTAATATATAAGGAGAATAGCGTATAAGAAGAATCACGTGTAGGAGGAATCACGTGTAGGAGGAATCACATATAAGAGGTAATAACGATGAATAAGATAGCTGAATTTATAAAGACTAACAGAAAAGAAGCGGGTCTTACACAGGAAGAATTTGCAATAAGATCAGGCCTTGGACTCAGATTTGTCCGCGAACTTGAACAGGGGAAAGAAACTGTGCGTATGGACAAGGTCAATGAAGCTCTTGCAATGTTCGGCATGGAGGCGGTTCCAGGGAGAAAGGATGATTGATGGTGGATAATACTTTTAGAACGGCTTATGTATATATAAGAAATGAATTTGCGGGAATTTTATGTGAGACCGACGAGGGATATACATTTTCTTACGATGAAGAATATCTTGAGAGAGAAAATGCCAGTGCTGTATCACTTACCATGCCATTGTCGAAGGACATGTATCGATCCAAGACTTTATTTTCTTTTTTTGATGGACTAATCCCCGAGGGCTGGCTGCTTGATGTTGTCAGCAGAAACTGGAAAATAGATGTAAGGGACAGGTTTGGATTGCTGCTTGTTGCATGCCGCGATGCGATAGGCAATGTAAGTGTCATGGAGGATCGCGTATGAATTGTTTGTGCTGTGGAAAAACTTTGAAAAATGACGACGGAACAGGCTGGCATAAAGCTTGTGTGAAGAGATTTTTTACGACGACTAAGCTGCCAGATATAGATATAGATGATCAGAAACTAAAAGTTCTTGCAGAGGAAAGTATAAACAAGGGTTATACGGTCCCGGGTGTGCAGAAGAAACTGTCGTTACACCTGCTTTCTGAACCAGGTAATCCAAGACTTACATTGGTAAACTACCCAACAGGATATATACTTAAACCTCAGGTTGATCAGTTTAAAGCGATGCCTGAAGCGGAGCAACTTGTGATGTCTATGGCTGATATGATAGGAATTTCAACGGTGCCGCATGCGTTGATCAAAGGAAATGGGCAGATGGCATATATTACTAAAAGAGTGGATAGGATATTCGAGAAAACAACTGTTGAAATGCTTGCAATGGAAGATTTCTGTCAGTTGGACTATCGTCTTACACAGGACAAATATAAAGGTTCATACGAGCGATGCGCAAAAATCATAGAAAAATATTCAAGTCGTGTAGGTCTGGATATGGCAGAATTCTATATGAGAATTGTATTTTCTTTCGTGACTGGCAATTCCGATATGCATTTGAAGAATTTTTCGCTTATTGAAACAGAGGTGGGAAGCGGAGATTATGTTCTCTCACCAGCCTATGATCTGCTGCCGGTAAATGTTATCATGCCTGAGGATACAGAGCAATTGGCGATACCGATGAATGGGAAAAAGAGAAATGTGAGAAGAAAAGATTTCCTTATATTTGCTGATGTATGTGGTTTAAGTCGGATATCAGCGGAGAAGATGATAAGTTTGGTAGTTAAAAATAAGGACAAAATGAAAAAGATTTGTGACGAATCTTATATACCTGAAAAAATGAAATCAGACTTCAATCATTTGATTGAGGAAAGAATGCTGATTTTGTCAGATTGATAAAAATTTAATATAATACGAAATCCCAGAAGTTACTTACTATCGAAATGTGATTCGAAATGTGACTTCTGGGATTTTTGTTGACTGACATAAGATAGTCCTGTAAAATATTTATTGTGAGACAGGGAGTATCACAATATAACTTTGGAGTGTAAAGTAATATATGAGAGATCTGGAAAAACTAAAAGAGGAAATGGATGAGCGCAATAGAAAGATCCTTGACGTTGCATTTGAGCTGTTCGTAGACAAGAAGATAGAGGCGGTGAGCATGGGAGATATTGCAAGGGCTGCCGATGTGGGAAGGGCTACATTGTTCAGGTACTATCCAAGTAAGCTTGAGCTGGTCATAGCAGTATGTGCTGATCAGTGGAAGAGATATCTGGATGGCCTGGACGAGAGAAGGCCTATATCGTCTGTACATGACATACCTGCCATAGACAGACTGAGATTTACCATGGACAGTTACATAGACATGTATCAGAACCACAAGGCGTTGCTGAAGTACAACGATAACTTCAACTACTATGTGACACATGAGGGCAAGAACAATGATCAGCTTGTTGATTTCCACAGTTCACTGTATTCGGTGGACACCAGACTTCACATGATGTACGAGAAGGCGAAGGTGGACAGAACTATACGGACTGACATACCGGAAGCAGAATTCATGCGTGTAACGGTTCATTCCATGATGACGGCCTGCGCCCACTATGCGGAGGGCTTCATATGGGGATCGGACGACAACAAGGATTACACGGACGAGCTTATAATGATCAAGGAGATGATACTTGATTATGCAACAAAAGGGATAATGTAACAGGGTGCACAGGAGAGACTGTTATGGAAATGGAGGAATGTAATGAAAAAGGGAATACTATTTAAGAAGGGAATTATAATTGCACTTGCTACAGCGATGGTTACGTCGCCTGCGCCGGTGATGGGTGTAAGTGACTGGGGAGTGATGACTGCTAAGGCAGAGGAGACTACAACGGAAAAAATACCCGAATATTTATTGATGGGCTCAACACGTCTTATTGATAATGGGGAATTTCAAGATGATGAAGTTTCTGGTAATGATGACACGATATATCAGGGAACTAATTGGTACTATGACATCACGAGGAATCAGCTTGTACTGGAAAATGCGTCTATTTCTGGAAACATTACGATTCAGAACGGTGATCTTTCGATTATGTTATCCGGAACAAATACTATGAGATCAGATATGGTGATTCAAAGTATTTTAACAGAAAGCGGAATTGTGCCTACATTAGAAATAAATGGTAACAATCAGAATGAAAGTCTAAGTTGTGGAAAAATCAGTGCAGATGACTTAGGCTCAAATAATAATAATATAAAAATTATAGGAGCAACGCTGGAGACTTCCCAAATTGAATGTAGCGGCAGCTTAACGATTGAAAATAGCCATGTGGTAGCAAATGAGGAGGATCATTCAAACGTAATTAGTGGTGATAAAATTAATATAGTAGACAGTTATGTTGAAGCGAAAGCAACAACAGAACGATACGAAGGTGAGGTAATTAGATCAAATCAACAAATTAATGTATCAGGAAGCCAGATCGTGGTTAGCCGTGCTTTAGCCTGTCAAGAACCTGTATTAAGTGATTGTGACTTCAGCAACTCTGTCATCACAAAGCAATGGAACGACATTGATACCGGTGATGATGTAACGAAAACATATGTATATGGTAAAGCCGCTTTAAAAGAAGATTTAACGATTGCAAGTGGAGAAAGCATAGAATTTGAGAGTAGTGCGAGCATCACAAATCTGGACAAGCTTATTGTTGAAGATGGAGCCACAATTCTGATAGATGGAGCTGAACACAAACATAATACAAACGGTAATATTACATATATTTGGCAAGATGACAAAGAACATACAAAAGGAGTAGCATGCAAAGACTGTCCGATTGGATATGTGACTAAAGAGACGAAATCACACAATTATAATTCACAGGGATTTTGTACAGAATGTGACGCTTATCAGCCGGCGGTGCTCACAACAGACAAGTATGATATTGACAATGATGATAGTAAGGACAAGGTGTACGAGATTGGAAATGCAGGCCAGCTTTACTGGTTTGCCGGACTTGTAAATGGTACACTTTCAGGTGTAGAGCAGAATGTATCAGCGAATGCAGTCCTGACCGCGGACATTGTTGTGAATAAAAATGTTCTGAAGTCGGATGGAACCTTGAACGAGGGAACATTTAAGGAATGGACACCTATTACAGGTTCTTCCAATAGTACATATAGCGGTATATTTGACGGACAAAACCACACCATCAGTGGATTGTATTTCAATCAAGAGGATAGTTATGATGTAGGATTGTTCGGTCGTAACAATGGTAAGATTGCCAATGCAGGTATTTTGGATTCTTATTTCTATGGTACCAGCAAGGTAGGAGGCGTGTGTGGAAATAATTATACCGGAACTATTACAAACTGTTATAATACCGGCAGCGTCAGTGGTTTAGGAAATCTAGGAGGCGTGAGCGGATATAATTATACCGGAAGCGTCACAGACTGCTATAATACCGGAAATGTCAGTGGTAGTAGCGGATTTGTAGGAGGCGTGAGCGGAGATAATAGTAAAGGAACTATCATCAACAGTTATAATGCCGGCAGCGTCAGTGGTAAAGAATTTGTAGGAGGCGTGAGCGGATATAATTATACCGGAAGCATCACAGACTGCTATAATATCGGTAGCGTCAGTGGTAGCGAAGGTAATGTGGGAGGTGTGAATGGATGGAATAAAGGAAGCATCACAAACTGCTATAATGTCGGTAGTGTTAGTGGTACAGAACATTATGTAGGAGGCGTGAACGGATATAATGACGGAGGAACCATCACAAACTGTTATAATACCGGTAGTAGTGTTAGTGGTAGTGGATATGTAGGAGGCGTGAACGGACGGAATCAAGGAACTATCACAAACTGTTATAATACCAGTAGTGTCAGTGGTAAAGAACGTTATGTAGGAGGTGTGATCGGACGTAATGAATCCAATGCAACCATCACAAACTGTTATTATGACAGCACTATTTATACTGGAAATGCGATAGGCGCGAATGACGGAACCACTGAAAAGGTTGAAGGTAAAACGACAAAGCAATTCAAAACAGGTGAAGTTGCATATCTCCTGCAGAACGGCCAGTCAGAAGAAATCTGGGGACAGACCATCGGAACAGACACTTATCCTGTATTACGCGGTGCAAAGGTATATAAGAGCATAACTTATATAGGCTGTAACGATTCATCTGACGTTGCCTCGGTGTCATACAGCAATGAGAAAAAGGATGTATTTGGCAAACATAACTTCGAGGATGGCATATGCAGATACTGTGGTGAGAAACTTGCGGCGACAGTCACAAAAGGTGATGAGACTTTATCCTGTGTTTCACTGCCGGAAGCAATAGGTTATGCCGAAAAAATGCCGGGTAGTGTTGTTACCGTTATGGAAGATACGAATACAGCTCTTGATATAAACAATCCTGATTCTGATTTTACTATAGACATAAATGGACATAAGATAGATGATATTAATGTAAATAACGGAAAAATAACGATAATTGCTTCCAAGACGGGAGGATACGTAAAAGGTCATTTAGATATAAAAAAAGATTCAACAGTAACAATTGGTAATGTAAAAATTTCGGGAACGATACATACTATGGGTCAATTGATACTAAATGGTGGAGATATAAACAAGATAATTCTAGCTGATGAAACAATAAAATTATACTTTAACAACAGTGATATAAAAATCAATGACGGAATATATTTGTATGGAATATACGGAGAAAAAATAATTATAAATGCAGAGCCTCATAATGTTATTCCGATTGTTCTGGATGGAATAGGTGTACAACAAGGTGCTGCATATGCTGTAGCAGGTGATGGCATTGCGTTAAAGTCAGATTGGTTCAACGCATCATCAGATGATTCTATAATTGATCTGTCAACAAGTATAGAAGATAATAAGCTTAGAATAGGAGCATTGCTGAACGATAAAGTATATGCAGAGTTAGATGAAAATAAAAACATCATCTACTCCGGAAGTGAGTTAAAACCATCTGTAAAGGTATATTATAATTGGGACAATATGTTTTCTGTACAGCTAAAAGAAGGCTCAGATTATAATGTAACGTATTCCGACAATATCAACGCCGGCACAGCGACTGCGATTGTAACAGGAATCGGTGCTTACTCAGGAACAAAGAACGTGACATTTACCATTGAGCCAAAGAAGATCAGCAGTCCAACATTTGACGGACTTAAGTCTGAGTACACATACACAGGACAGAAGGTAGAGCCTGAGTTTGCCCTTATGGATGGTGATACAGTCATTCCTTCAAGCGAATATGAAGTATCTTACAGTGACAATACAGAAGTTGGAACAGCGGCAATAACCATCACGGACGTCATGGGAGGAAATTACGATATAAACTGCAAGGCTGAATTCGATATAGTTAAAGCTGATCCGGTTATAAGTGAACTTCCGGTGGCAGATCCTATAAGCTACGATCCACACAAAACCTTAAATGAAGCAAGTATTTCGGGCGGAGTCGTAATCGGAGTTTCAGGAGAAAACATAACCGGAACATGGAGCTGGGCTGATGATTCTGTAGTACCATCGGTGGACGTTACAGACTATGATGTCATATTTATCCCAGATGACCAGAAACATTACAATTCAGTCAGGGGAACTATTCAGTTGAATGTCTCAAAGGCCGATGTAGAAGTAGTTGAATTACCAGCGGCAAGCGGAATAACATACGGTGACAATCTTGCAAAAGCTGTTATATCTGGAGGAAGAGTGTCCTTTGAGGGTATTGATCAGGTTGAGATACCGGGAACATTTGCATGGAAGGATGATTCCATAAAGCCGTTTGTATCTGACAGTGACAAGACGCTGTATACCGTTGTATTTACGCCGGCTGACAGTGTGAATTACAACACAGCAGAAGCTGAAATTACGGTAAATGTAAGTAGGGCTGCCATGCCGAATCTTGTGATAAGTGTTGATAATACCCACAAGACAGTAGGAAGTATTTCCCTTCCGGGTGACTGGACATGGCTTGATAAAGACACTGAGATTGTGATAAAGGCAGGCGGATCAGTGGAGGCAACCGCTGTATACGTTGGCGATGACAAGGAAAATTATGACAGCACAGAGCTGAAGATAACCATCTACAGAGCGGCATGTTCAGAGGGGAAGACAGTAAAGTATACACTAAAAGGAGAGAAGGCTCCGACCTGTACAAAGTCTGGTACTGGACATACAGAGTGTTCAATCTGCGGTGATGTCATGAGCACAGGTGTGTATGTAAAGGAACTTGGACATAAGTGGAATTCCGGCAGGGTGACAAGGAAACCTACATACACGGCGACAGGTGTGAAGACATTCACATGTACCGTGTGCAAAGCAACTAAAATTGGAAGTATTGCCAAACTTGCAACAACTGATATAAGTAAAAAGACAAGCAAGATCACTGTTTCCGGAATAGAGAACAAGATCTATAATGGAAAGGTACATACCCAGAAGTCTCTTGTTGTCAAGGCTGGTGCAAAGACACTTAGACTGAACAAGGATTACACTGTAACCTACAGCAAGAACAAAGCGGTTGGCAAGGCAAGCGTGACTATATGTGGTAAGAATGCATATTCAGGGAAGATAACAAAGACATTTACCATAGTAAAGGCTGCCAAGGGAAAGACATATACAGTTGGAAAGTTCAGGTACACAATAACCGGAGCAAAGGCAGACGGCACCGGAACAGTTGCAATTGCCGGAACAACGTACTCAAGGTCAGATAAGAAATTTGCATCACTGACCATCGCAGATACTGTAGTTATAGGAGATGTAAGGTTTAAGATAACATCTGTAAGCGCAAATGCATTCAGCAGATATACGGCTCTAAAGAATGTCACTATAGGTAACAATGTGACAAGCATAGGGGCAAACGCATTTTTATCATGCAAAAACCTTAAGAAGATGACGATAAAGTCAGCTAAACTTAGGAGCGTTGGAGCGAAAGCCTTCAGTGGAACATACAGTAAAATTACATTTGCAGTACCTAGGAATAAGGCCACAGCATACAAGAAACTGATAAAGAAGGGCAGTCCTTCTGCGAAAGCAATCTATAAATAACAAATATATAAATTGCCTGTAAAAACAAGACTTTCAGAACTCTTGTACATGCAGCGTATTCGCCATTTTCGATACGCCGCATGTATACAGAAGTCTGGAAGTCTTTTTATATGTCAAGGACAATGGCATATTTTTTCAGCCAGTAGTCTACCTGAAGCAGATATGCCATCATCTGAGGGCCTGCCATGAGCTGACCGAACCAAGGTCTGCCGTAATCCTTTGGCGCGTTTATGAAACTTTTCACATATTCTCTGTCAATGAGAGGCAGAAGAGGACTTTCCGGATCGTTTAGCACACAGAGAAGCCTCTTTGCAAGCTCCTGCTCATAATGAGGGTCATATGACTTTGGATAAGGGCTTTTCTTTCTGTACATGATCTCGTGCGGAACATAATCCTTCATGGCCTCTCTGAGAAGCTTTTTCTCACAGCCTTCGGAATATTTGTACTCCCATGGAACGTTGAACACATAATCAAGTATTCGTGGATCTGCAAATGGAACTCTCGCCTCAAGTCCGCTTGCCATGCTTGTTCTGTCCATTCGGTCAAGCAATGTCTGCATGAACATCCTGATATTCAGATAAGATATCTGCCTGCGCCGCTTTTCTGTATCGGATTCCCCCGGAAGAAGATTGATCTCGGACAGGAGAGAATTGTACAGTGATGACACATATCCCGGTATATCAAGACTTTCACGAAGTTCGGGCGACAGTACGGACAGTCTCGGTGACAGGTCTTTCATCCACGGAAATGTATCAGATGAAAGCAGTTCTTCCCTGTAGAACCATGGGTATCCTCCAAATATCTCATCTGCACATTCTCCGGTCAATACTACTTTGTATTCCTTTGCCACAAGTGAGCAGAAGTAGAGAAGGGAAGAATCCACATCCGCCATCGTCGGCATATCCCTGGATTCTACGGATGTGTAGAGGTAATCTGCAAGGTCACTATAATTGCAAGTCAGATATGTGTGGTCTGAATCTATGTGCGAGACCATCATGTCGACGTATGGACGATCTTGCTCCGGCTGAAATGCGTTTGACTTGAAATATATGGAGTTGTCCTTGAAGTCAAATGAGAATGTGTGAAGCTGCTTTCCCTGCTCCTTAAGCTTTGCCGCACACACACTGCTGACGATTGATGAGTCGATGCCGCCTGAGAGAAAAGTGCAAATAGGTACATCTGATACAATCTGTTTTTCTATACTGTCCTTAACAAGATATCGAACTTTTTTCACTGTGTCTTCGTAGCTGTCCGTGTGTGGTGTGCTTGTGATGCGGTAGTATGTGAAGTCACTCGTTCCATATGCTGAGAACTTCATAAAATGTCCCGGTTTCACTTCGTCTATGTTCTTGAACACACCGCAGCCGGGAGTTTTGGACGGACCAATTCCAAACACTTCACACAGTCCATTTGCATCTATGACAGGTCGTATGCCCGGATAGCATAGTATCCCTTTTATCTCCGATGCAAATACAAGAGTCCTGTCGTCTGTCACTGAGTAATACAGTGGCTTGACACCGAAGTGGTCTCTGTACAGATATATTGTCTGGATATGCTCATCATATATTGCAAATGCAAATATACCGTTCAATCTATGTACAAAGTCCGGGCCATAATGTAGAAAGCAGTTGAGTATAACCTCTGTATCAGATGTTGTGTCAAATGTATATCCAAGGGCGAGTAGCTCCGATTTCAGCTCCTTTGTGTTGTAGATCTCGCCGTTGTACACTATGTATATATCATTTTCTCCGATTGTCTTTTTCATGGGTTGTTCGCCTCTTGCCACGTCACGTATGGACAGTCTGGTGTGGGCAAGCCCGCAGTGGAATGACAGCACTGTATTCTGTGCATCCGGACCTCTGTGAGCAAGCGCCTTATTCATGTCGTTCAATATGTATGAGTATCGTTCATGTTCGGTATTGAAATCCCTGTTGGAGTTATAGAATCCTGCGATGGAACACATATATTTACCTCTTTTTGTGGTATCTATATATTATATTGGGGAGTTGATTTTATAGAACTTTTAGATGATATGCGGTTGTAGTATGATTAAATAAAAGTTATAATCTAAACAAGATTTTTATATGAAGGACTGACATTGCGCTTGGAGAGGCACATACAGGAGGACATATAAAATGACGATATTTAAAGATAAGACTATAACGGACAATTTTATTTTTGGCGCTGTAATGCAGAATCCGAAATTGTGTAAAGCACTGCTGGAATGCATTTTAAACATAAAAATACGGGAGATAAAATATCCAGAGCTTGAAAAGACGATAAGCAAAGGCGTAGGCTCAAAAAGTGTTCGACTTGATGTGTATATTGAAGATGAATTCGACACAATATACAACATTGAGATGCAGACAACAAATAAGAAAAATCTTCCTAAAAGGATGAGATATTATCAAGGTATAATAGATATCAATATCATCGACAAGGGCGAAGATTATAACAAGTTAAAGAAGAGTTATGTAATATTTATATGTGATTATGATGAATTTGGCATGGGTCGTCATATCTATACTTTTGAGAATACGTGCATTCAGGAACCTGCACTTAAGCTTAATGATGATACTGTAAAAATTATACTTAATACAAAAGGCACTATGGATGATGTGAGCGATGAAGTAAAAGAGCTTCTCCACTATATTGGTGGAGATAAACCATCAAGCACTCTAACAAAATTGCTTGATGAAGAGGTTAATAATGTTAAAAGCAATAAGAAATGGAGGCGCGAATTTATGACATTGTTGATGAGAGATAACGAAAATAAGCTGTTGGGCAAATATATGCATCTGATTGATCAGGTAAAGAAGCTAGATGTAAAAGATGCCGAGATTGCTGCTAAAATACTGGGAATCAAAGAACAGCAAATATATGAGATAAAAGATTACATAGCAGAACATCCTGAGATGGACGAGGATGATCTTGCTGAACATATAGCATATTGGCTTGATCTGGACTGATAATTTGTAGATAAATGTATGTAAAGCAAAGTGCATGAATCGGTTTTTCATGCACTTTATTTTGTTATATCACACCACAGGTGTAATGCAGAATAAAGCATGCGTTGATATAATTGAATATGCTGTCATGTTATGATTATTGCGACAATAGAGCTTGGAGTTTATAGAAATACATATCCATAAGAAACAATACAGAAAGAGGAAATCTATCGTGAAAAATACAATAATACAGACTAATAAAAAATACCTTCCGGGACTGTTAAATATTGCGGTTCCGATCATGCTGAGCAATCTGATATCACAGCTCCAGATGCTTATAGACAGAATATTCTTAGGACACGTAAACAGCATGTACATGAGTGCACTTGGCAATGTGACTTCGCCGATGTGGACAACCATGTCGTTCTGTTTTTCCATAGTGACAGGAGCGTCCATACTTATAAGCCAGAGTGTTGGTGCAGGAGATAATGAACATATAGAGGAATACTCCGGTGCCATGGTGAAATACAACAATATCATACCGATACTGTTATTTTTCTTCTGGACATTCTGCGCTGAATTTGTATTCAGACTCATGGGTGTGTCAGATGGCCTGATGCCGATGTGTCTTGATTATTCCAGGTATTATGCGCCTGTATTTCTGATAACAGGACTTGGCGGTGCTTTCAGTGTAATACTTCAGACGTCTAATTATACAAAGCCGCTTGTCATATATGGAATATTAAGATCTGGTGTAAATATATTCCTTGACTGGGTTATGATATTTGGAAGATTCGGGCTTCCGGCCATGGGGATAAAGGGTGCAGCCATAGCGACTACAATAGCGGAGTACTCTGGACTTATATTCGCAGTGATATTCGTGGTATCAAGCAAGAAGCTTAACACTAAACCATCAATGAAATGGGTGTTAAAGGCACATATAAAGCCGTATCTTTTGTCTGCGAAGCTTGGTGTCAACACAGCTCTTGAGGATTTTGCGTGGAACCTCGGTAATCTGCTGCTTATAAGGATTCTCAACGCCATAAATGAGATGGCTGCCGGAATTTATTCCATCATATTCAGTGTCGAGGTTCTGGCGGTTGTCATCATTGGAGCGATAGGAAATGGTACAATGACACTAACCGGTGAGGCAAAAGGAAACAATGATCTGGGTAAATACAAGGGTGTATGTGTCTGTGCGTATGGCTTGTGTATAGTAGTTGGAATCATCACACTCGGTGTCTGTCTTGCGTTTCCGCAGCAGATCATATCACTTTTCACCAACGACAAGAGTATAATTGCATCGTGTGGGATATATCTGATCTTTATCAGCATCAATCTGTTCGCAAAATCAGCAAACATAGTTGTTGGCAATGCGATCAGGGGCAGTGGCAACACGATATGGATGCTCATAACACAGCTGTTTGGCACGGTGTGGGTGGTTTCTGTGGCGCTTTTGTTTGTGTTTGTCCTTAAGCTTGGAATAGCAGGCGTCTTTCTTGCAGTCATAGTGGACGAGATCGTTAGATCATTTATCAATCTCGGTAAATATCTGAGGATAGTGAAGAACTGGGAAAGCACAGACTGGGGGAAAGAAAGTCTTATATGAAAGGGGATATATGATTTGATTTTAGAAACTAAGAGATTGATATTACGTCACTGGCAGGAGAGTGACGCAGATATATTATTTGAATATGCAAGTGACCCTGATGTGGGACCTATAGCTGGCTGGCCTGTGCATGAGAGCAGGGAGTACAGCCTTGATGTGATACGGAATGTATTTAATGGGCCGGAGTGTTATGCTGTGTGTCTGAAGGACAGCGGTCTGGTTGTCGGTGCCATCGAATTACTGTTAAATGGAAGGACAGATATGACAGACCGCGATGACGAATGTGAACTTGGATACTGGATAGGAAAGCCTCACTGGGGCAACGAATACGCACCGGAGGCGGCTGGGAGGCTTATAGAACATGGATTCCTTGATTTGGGCATGAGAACGATATGGTGCGGTTACTACGATGGCAATTCCAAGTCACGCATAGTACAGGAAAAGCTCGGATTTGTGTTTCATCATACCTGTGATGAAGTGGATGTGCCTCTTTTGAATGAAGTCCGGATAGGACATACGAATATTCTGACGAGAAAACATTGGCTGTCTGGAAAGATGAAGAATGCACTGTATGATCAGCTGGCCAGGGATTATTGCTGTGATGCGGCCGATATATATTCCAGTGACAATATATTCTCTGAATACAGACAGATAGCAGGGCAGAGGCAGTTCAAAGGACAGGAAAAGTGCCCGCTCAAAATAGCTGTGGTAAATGGCAAGCTGTTATTTACCGGTCGTAGAGAGATTGTAGATGAATGCAGAAAACGCTATGAGAATGCATCTGGAAAATGGTTCATGGATATAGAGAATTTTCGTGAACTCGACAATATTCTTTCCAGATACGGATGCAAATTGAAATCTGCCCACCCATTTTACCTTCCGACGAAACTGAGCGAACAGGCAGCGAGAAAAGATAATACAGATAAAACCGTTGATTCGATGATAAAAGAAGATTTTAACCTTGTCAGGTATACTGGGGATGAAATCCTGCAATTCAAAGGAGATGACAGATGGGATGAAGCTTTCTGTTTTGATGATAACACACCTGATGTGCTGGCTGTGGCTGCTGTATCAGATGGTGAGATTATTGGTATGGCTGGCGCAAGCGCTGACAGTGACGACTTCTGGCAGATTGGTATAAATGTTGTTCAAGAAGCTGAGGGAAGGCATGTGGGTACATCGCTGGTATCTGAACTCACTATGGATATACTCAGAAGTGGCAGGATACCATATTATGGAACTGGCATGTCCCATATAGCCTCCCAGAGAGTTGCCGCTGCGGCAGGTTATGATGTGTTCTGGTTTGAACTGCTGGCGGGCAAGTAAAAGAATCGTTGACACATCTTCATGTTAATGATAAAATAATCACATCTAAGGGTCGTAAAACGACCGGGAAATAGTCAAATGCTATGACGAGGAGGAGTACATGCATCCCCCAGATCAACAGAGAGAAGACAATGGTGAGAGTCTTCATCAGGAATGTGTGGAAGGTAGCCTTCGAGCAGTGGATTGAAAGATTGCAGCATACATATTTGTCGGCTGTTGTCGAGTAGGTTTCAACGGTTTTCCCCGTTACAGGAATAAGATATTAATAATGATTACAGTGATAATTTATTATAGTATCTGATGAGTGCAGACATTTGTCTGAATTTAGGTGGTACCACGGATATGAGCATATTCGCCCTAAGCGTAAAACAGTTGCGCTTAGGGCTTTTTCTATGCATGGGATGCATATATACATCCCGAGGCGTAAGTTTAGATTATCATGAACTTTACAGGAGGTATAAGATATGGAGATCAATGGAGCAAAGATGTTTGTAAAAGCGTTGCAGGAAGAGGGGGTAGACACTCTGTTCGCATACCCTGGTGGAACGGCGATAGACCTGTTTGATGCGTTGTATGATGCAGAAGGTATCGATATGATACTTCCAAGACACGAGCAGGCGCTTGTCCACGCAGCAGATGGATATGCACGTTCAACAGGAAGAGTTGGAGTGTGTCTGGTAACAAGTGGTCCGGGTGCGACAAACCTTGTAACGGGAATTGCCACAGCCAACTACGACAGCGTGCCACTGGTATGTTTTACAGGACAGGTTCCAATGAATCTTATTGGAAATGATGCTTTTCAGGAGGTTGATATAGTTGGAATCACAAGAAGCATATGTAAGTATGCAGTCACAGTAAGAAAGAGAGAAGATCTTGCAAGGATCATTAAAAATGCTTTTTACATAGCAAGAACCGGAAAGCCAGGTCCTGTAGTTGTTGATATTCCTAAGGATATACAGCTTGCCATGGGAAGTGACGAGTATCCTACAGAAGTAAATATCAGAGGTTACAAGCCTTCAGAGGGTGTACATGTTGGACAGATCAAGCGAGCCCTTGCGGAGCTTAAGAATGCAAAGAAGCCTGTGTTCCTCTGCGGCGGCGGAGTCAATATCGCACATGCGAGAAAAGAAATGCAGGAGCTTGCAGAGAAGACCGGTATACCTGTAGTTACTACAATTATGGGTAAGGGTGCTATACCTACTGACCATCCACTCTATGTCGGTAACATCGGTATGCATGGTAACATGGCATCCAACAAGGCTATCATGGAGAGCGATGTTCTCTTCTCAATCGGATGTAGATTCAATGACCGAATAACAGGTACTATAGATACATTTGCCAAGAATGCCAAGATCATACATGTTGATATAGATGCAGCGTCCATATCAAGAAATATAAAGGTAGATATACCTATCGTTGCTGATGCCAAGGTTGCCATATCCAAGATGCTTGAATATGCAGAACCTCTTGATATCAAAGGCTGGGTGGATGACATTATGAATGTCAAGGCTGAGTATCCTATCAACATGAACAGATATGATGGTGTGACCCCTGAGGCTATCATCAGAACCATAAACGATATGTACAGCAATCTCATCGTTACAACTGATGTTGGACAGAATCAGCTCTGGACAACGCAGTACATTGATATAGACGAGAACAAACAGCTCTTAACTTCTGGAGGCCTTGGAACCATGGGTTATGGATTTCCTGCCGCCATAGGCGCAAAGCTTGGCAACATGGATAAAGATGTTATCTGTATATCCGGAGACGGCGGAGTCCAGATGAACATTCAGGAGATGGCTACAGCTGTTGCGCTTGAGCTTCCTGTTACCCTATGTATACTGAACAACGGCTATCTCGGTAATGTGCGCCAGTGGCAGGAGCTGTTCTTCAATAAGAGATACAGCAGTACATGTCTCAGATACAGAAGAAGATGCAACAGAGACTGTCAGAATCCGGATAAATGCTGTCCAAAGTATTCTCCTGACTTTGTAAAACTGGCAGAGAGCTATGATGCAAAGGGCATCAGAGTTACAAAGCCTGAGGAAATCAGGCCGGCATTTGAGGCTGCCAGGGCAAATACAAACGGACCTACAGTTATAGAATTCTTCATCGATCCTACGGCCAACGTATTTCCTATGGTTCCGGGTGGAAAGTCACTGAATGACATGATACTTGACTGCTGAGATTGATAAATTGATTTTATATTGGTAATAGAATGTACATATATAGATTTGTATATTATCCAGATGAAAGGGGTATATAGAATGAGCGTAAAGAAGAGATGGATATGCCTGTTCGTAGAGAATGAGGTAGGTGTACTTGCAAGAATTTCAGGTTTGTTTTCAAGCAAATCATACAATATAGATACTATAACCGTTGGAGTAACCGAGGATGAGACAATATCCAGAATGACCATCGGTTTCACCAGTGATGACAGGACATTTGAGCAGGTGAAAAAGCAGCTCAACAGAAGTGTGGAGGTTATCAAGGTAGTTGACTACACTGATATAGCCATTCACAACAACGAGATTTTATTTGTCAAGGTCAACAGCTGTTCAAATGAGGATAAAGATGAAGTATTCAGAATTGCGAATGCATTTGGATACAAGATAACTGACTACAATAAGAAATCTGTGCTTGTAGAGTGCGTTCAGACTGATGCAAAGAATGACAATGCCATAAAACTGTTCAAGGAGAGTTTCCCTAACAGGATAGAAGTTGTAAGAGGCGGCAGTGTTGCAGTTGAAGCGATAAGCATGTCGGACAGATAGAACAACCGGCAAATAGCGGTCAAAATGATATTGCTGGTAAAATAGTCTGTAAAAAGATTATGAAAGGATCCGTAAAATAAAATGAAATTTGTAATACAGCGTGTCAATCACGCATCAGTCGAGGTAGATGGAAATGTGATAGGCAGCATCCAAAAAGGTCTTCTGGTGTTTGTCGGAGTATACGATTCGGATACCAGAGAGAGCGCTGACAAGATGATAAACAAACTTGTGAAGATGAGGATATTTGCCGATGAGAACGGCAAGACGAATCTTGATATAAACAGTGTGAAAGGACAGCTCCTGATCGTATCTCAGTTCACTCTGTGTGCAGACTGCCGGAAGGGCAACAGACCATCATTTACTGGTGCAGGAGCACCTGATATGGCCAATGAGATGTATGAGTATATAATTGAAAGATGCCGTGAGTTTGTGCCTGTGGTTGAACATGGAGAATTTGGCGCAGATATGAAAGTAGATCTGTCCAATGATGGGCCATTTACCATATTACTTGACAGTAATGAATTGTAATATATCCATGATTTGCCGAAAAAATTGTAATATATTGGGAAAATTTTATAAAATCCAACAATATTGTTGAAAAAATGAATATTTGTTAATATAATTACAAGTGGAGTTTCTATATGCAAAGGATAATATTATAGAGAGAACTAATACTGAAAAGGAGAACTATACAATGACAAAGGATCAGATTGAATCTAAAACCTTTAAAAAAGGACTTTTTGGATATAATAAGGATGAGGTTAACAGCTTCCTGCGCTCAGTTGCAGAAGATTATGCAGAACTTGAGACAAAGTATGCAGCTCTTGAGTCAGAGAACGAAGTGTCAAAGAAGAACCTTATGGAGAACAGCGTAAAGATTTATGAGCTTGAGAAGCAGCTCGAGCAGGCTGCTCCTGGTTCCAAGAAGGAAGCCAACGCAGCAAATGCTGAGGCTAACAAGATAATAAACGACGCTAAGAAGAAGGCTAACGAGGTTATCGCAAATGCAAAGGCTGAGCTTGCCAAGCTCAAGGAAGAGATGGAGACACTCAAGAGCGGATCAAGCGCAAAGGTTGCTGAGGCTGCAGATAAGGTTGAAGCTGCAGTTGAGGCGGATCCTATAACAAAGCTTAAGATGAAGTCGCAGGGCGGAGATGCACCTCAGAAGCTCAAGATGACACCAAAGGCTGCTCCAGAGGCAGAGCCAAAGCCGGCAGCATTCACAGGTAAGAGTGCTCAGGCTGCTCAGGAGGAAGAGGAAGAAGAGCTTATCATCGGAGAAGTTGAAGAGGGCGTTAAGCGTAATCAGGTACTTATCGGCGATGGCGATGAGGATGCAGATTTCGAGTTCTTATAAGATTGGGTGTTTATATGACGTATAAAGAATGCGTGGAGTGTATTGACGGCGTTCTCAGTTCTTTGGAATTGGCGGATATTGGTGATTGTTGTCTTCAGTTCAATGTTATCGGCAATGATAGTGGGGTGTTCTACATAGATATAAGGGATCATGTTGCCAGATTAACAGAGGATTCGGACAGGGAGTATAAGGTTAAATATGTATTTACAGTTCCAGTTCTTTCGAGACTTTTGAGAAGAGTTGTCGATCCGATGTATGCGTATACTACAAGTAAATATAAGATGATGGGAGATGTGTCTTTGGGAAGATGCATACTCGTCAAACTCTGCGAGGCTTCGGCCTGACAGATAAATAAAGAAAACCGGTGGTATCATGATAGATCCGCCGGTTTTCTCTTGTTGTATAAGCACAGCACGTGTAATTGTATAAGCGCGCAGGCTTAAAATGTATTTTTTACAGAAGATCAGCAACTTCTTTGAGAAGTCTCTCTGTCTTATCCCATCCAAGACAAGGATCTGTGATAGATTTACCATAGCATCCACCATCTACTGGCTGGTTGCCATCCTCAATATAACTCTCAACCATAACACCCTTTACAAGATTCTTGATCTCAGAATCGTAATTCCTGCTGTGGATTATCTCTTTGACAATTCTTGGCTGTTCAATAAATTTCTTGCCAGAATTATTGTGGTTGGCATCAACTATACATGCATGATTTACGAGGTTGAACTTCTTGTATGTGTCAGCAAGGAGCCTGAGATCCTCATAGTGATAATTGGATATAGATTGTCCATGCTTATTCAGTGCACCTCTCAATATACAATGTGTCAAAGGATTTCCGTCTGTATGTGCCTCCCATCCAGAATAGAGGAATGTGTGGTGATGCTGTCCTGCTATACAGGAATTCATCATAACGTTGTAGTCACCACTTGTAGGATTCTTCATACCTACAGGAACATCCATTCCACTTGCGGTAAGTCTGTGCTGCTGATCCTCAACAGAACGTGCGCCTATGGCAACGTAAGAGAGGATATCATCTACATACTGCCAGTTTTCTGAATAAAGCATCTCATCAGCAGCGGTGAGTCCTGTCTCCCTGATAGCTCTTATATGCATTTTTCTGATGGCGTAAAGGCCCTCGAGCATGTCTGATGCCTTTGTAGGATCAGGCTGATGGAGCATTCCTTTGTAACCATCACCAGTAGTTCTTGGCTTGTTAGTATATATACGTGGAATGACCAGTATCTTATCCTTAACTTCATCTGCAACCTTTGCAAGACGATTCTGATAATCGCAAACAGCATCCTCATTATCTGCTGAACAAGGTCCGATGATAAATATAAATCGGTCATCATCGCCTACGAAAATTTTTCTGATCTCTTCATCTCTTCTGGCTTTGATGGCTTTCAACTCGCTTGAAAGAGGGTATAGTTCCTTGATCTCATCGCCAGTTGGTACTCGTTTAACTAATTTCATACTCATGAAACATGTCCTCCTTTTTTCTAGCCATTGATTATATCAGAAAAACTTTACAAAATAAAGAAAATAATACTATATTGGTGGGATAAAAAGTCATATTGCCGGATAAATGCATAATATAATATATAAACAGAAACTGAAAGAGGAGTTGTATGCAGCATTTTCCGGATAGAAAAAAGATGGGCAGGAAGAAAAATATCAGAAGATTATCTGTTATAACGGTACTCATCTTTATCATATTTGCAAACACAATGAGTACGAATCTTATGGTATATGCAGAGGAACAGACAGAGACTCAGGCGGCAGACCAGACAGAAGTTCTGGAGGTGGAATCTCCAAGCTGTATACTCGTTGAGGCATCCACAGGTCAGGTGTTATTTGAGAAAAACTGTGATGAAGCCATGGCTCCGGCTTCGGTTACAAAGGTTATGACGCTTCTTCTGGCTTTTGAGGCGATAGAGGCCGGACAAATGACTCTTGATGATATTGTAACTGTGAGTGAACATGCTGCGTCCATGGGCGGATCGCAATGCTTCTTTGAGGCAGGAGAAGAACAGACTGTTGAAGATATGATAAAGTGTATTATAATTGCATCCGGAAACGATGCGGCTGTTGCCATGGCGGAAAAGGTTGCCGGAAGCGAAGAAGCGTTTGTGAAAAAGATGAATGAGAGGGCTGCTGAGCTGGGGATGACAAATGCAAGTTTCAAAAATGCGTGTGGCCTGGATGCGGATGGACATAAAATGTCAGCAAGGGATATCTCCATAATGTCCAGAGAACTCATAACAAAATATCCTGCCATCTTTGATTATTCAGGCATATGGATGGATTCGATCATACATAAAACACGAAGGGGCGAGAGTCAGTTTGATCTCGTCAACACAAATAAATTTTTGAATATGTATACAGGAGCAACCGGTCTTAAGACAGGTTTCACAAATACCGCAAAATATTGCATGTCGGCGACTGCTGAGAGGGACGGCATACAGCTTATTGCTGTCATCATGGGAGCTGATACAAAGGATATCAGAAACAAAGACGCCTGCAGGCTGCTTGATTATGGATATTCGATGTGCCAGAAATATACAGATCTGAATATTCTTCAGGAAAAAGAGATTTCCATAGACAATGGCACCGAAAGTTGTGTTACAATTAAGACCGACTCACAATTCACCGGGATCCTGCTTGCGGGAGAACACGCGGAGGATGTGAAGAAGAAACTGGAGATGAGAGATCCTCTGACTGCCCCGGTTGACAGTGGTGAAGAGCTTGGAAAGATGAGCTATTATATTGGCGAGAGGTGCATCGGTTCAGTGCCGATATATGCGGTGGAGAAGGTTGATTCCATGAGTATGAAGTACGCTTTCGTTAAAGTGCTCAAGTTACAATTTACATATTGAGGTTAAATACATGAAGATTTTTTTAGTTGTAGTTATCGTACTATGCATTATAACGCTTGTTAATGTTTTGATAGAGAGTTACCGCGAAAACAGAAGAATCTCGTTTTCAAATTATCAACTGCATGACAGGAGAATAAGAAAAAAAGCCCGGATAGTCATGATATCAGATCTCCACAATGCGGAATTTGGAAAGGACAACGAGAAGCTTATAAGCTGTATAGAAAAGATCAATCCGGATTTCATACTGGTGGCGGGGGATATAATAGTCGGGAAGCCGGGACTTACAGTAGATATAGGTATACATTTCCTGAATGAACTTGGCAAGCGTTTTCCTGTGTATATGGGAAAAGGAAATCATGAGATGCGCGCATCCATATATGAAAAATATGGTGATATGTGGAACAGGTTATATGAAGGAACAAAAGATAACATCACCTGGCTTATAAATGAAAGTGTTCATCTTGATGAATACAATGTCACGATATACGGACTTGACATGAAGACGGAATATTACAGAAGATTCAAAAAGCTCGATATGGA
Organism: Coprococcus sp. OM06-34AC; assembly: GCF_003462545.1. Taxonomy (NCBI): domain Bacteria; kingdom Bacillati; phylum Bacillota; class Clostridia; order Lachnospirales; family Lachnospiraceae; genus Coprococcus; species Coprococcus sp. OM06-34AC. Next base: position 41,213 of record NZ_QTZF01000001.1, on the reverse strand, counting down.
TGAAGAGTATCTGCTGAATGAACTTCCACCGATAAGCAGATCCGATTACAATATACTTATAGGACATGATCCCGATTATTTTGAAGAATATTCCAGATGGGGCGCTGATCTTACTGTATCCGGCCATGTACATGGCGGACTTGTGATCCTGCCATTTCTCGGAGGCGTGATATCGCCTATGATCAGACTGTTTCCGAAATACTATAAGGGGTTATATTCCTGCGATGGACATAATATGATAGTCAGTGCAGGACTCGGACTTCACACTATCCGAATCAGAGTTAATAACGAACCGGATCTGGTGACCATCAATTTGTCCAGATAACAGTGCGTTAGCCTATTATATTTAAACATAATTAAGAGTTGAATTATAGCAATATAGCATATAATATTATGTATGTTGGACATAAGTTCGCATGGAATTATGTGCGAAGGGGAAGAGCGTGATTTTATGAACAATAACACAGATGATAACAATATAGATAAAGATAATGTGAACACTGATGCCACTGAAGAGACAGTTGCTGAAGAGATAGTTGCTGAAGAGAAAATATTCGGGGGGACAGAGACCGAACCGGAGACTGCGGCATCGGATGCAGCCATTCCCGATGGAGCAGGGATACCGATATTCCCAGATAATGAAGCTTCTGATGAAGCGGACGAACCGGATGACAAGCCTGCAAAAAAGACTCACAGAGCTTTGAAGATCACGGCGGCTATATTTGGAGCGGTGGTCGTATGTACATATATAGTTATATCGATATGGTTCATGTTCCATTACAACTACAAGACATACATCAATGATATAGACTATTCGTTTTACTCACTTGATGATGTCGATGCATACATAGAGAGTTACATACAGGATTATTCCCTCACACTCAAGCTCAGGGGCGGTGAGGAACATGTCATAAAACCAGAAGATATATCGCTTGATATAAAGCCGAATATAACAGCTAAGAAGATCATAAGCGAACAAAATGGTTTTCTCTGGCCTTATTACATGCTAAAGAGAAAAGATTATGACCTTTACTATTCAGCGTCGTATAACAAGGATGCTCTCGAGAAGCTTTTGAAGAGCTATGACAGTCTTGATGAGTCCAAGATGGAGAAACCGGAAGATGCCTATGTTACGATCAAGGATGGAGAATCAACAATTATTCCTGAATCTGAAGGAAATTATCTTGATTTTGACAGATTATGCTGTATAATAGATGAGGCGATTGTTAAAGGTGAATCCGTGCTTGATGTATCGGAAAGTGACGCATACGAGAGTCCTGAGCTCACAGCCGACAGTGAAGGGATAGTAAATGAGCAGAAGGAACTTGCAAAAATCCTTGAGATGACCATTACATACGAGATAGATCAGGTGTCATGGAGGCTTACCAGCAAGGAATATGGCGACTGGATCAGCAACGTAAAAGGAAAATGGAAATTCTCAGAAGACAAGGTGCGTGAGTATGTCGAGAATATCGCAAGCAGATACGATACATACGGTGTGCCGAGAAATTTCAGAACTCATAATGGTGATGTCATCACTCTGGCGAATACCTGGTATGGCTGGATGATCGATGTGGACGGTGAGACAGAAGAGCTCATGAAGCTTCTTGAAGCCGGAGAGTCTACAACACATACACCGCCGTTTGACTGCTACGCTGCAGTTTATCACGATGGCGGCGATGATATCGGTGATTCATATATCGAATGTGATTTTGGCCAGCAGCATGTATATGCATATGTAGACGGCAATCTTGTGTGGGATTCCGACTGCGTAACCGGAAGCCTTGCAAACAATGGCAAATACAGAACACCTGAAGGTGTATATACGATCCTGTATAAGAAGACACCTGCTGTGCTTATCGGCGATGACTATGAGACTCCTGTAACATACTGGATGCCATTCATAGGCGAGCTGGGAATCGGATTCCATGATGCATCGTGGAGAAGTTCATTCGGCGGTGATATATACAAGAACAGCGGATCCCATGGATGTGTAAATCTTCCTGTATCCGCGGCAGAACAGTTGTTTAATATAGTATATGACGGAATGCCTGTCATCTGCTATTATTAAAGTGTAATTGGAGACGTACCCAAGAGGTTGAAGGGTCCGCACTCGAAATGCGGTAGGTCGGGCAACCGGCGCGAGGGTTCAAATCCCTCCGTCTCCGTTATAATTTATATAGATCCTGGTCAGGAATAATATCCTGACCTTGTTTTGTATTATGGGGGTGATGATTTGGTAACATACGATCAGTTGACGGAGGCTGCCTCGTATTTGAGACATGCGATAGGAGATGTTCCTGATATAGCCTTTATCCTGGGCAGTGGTCTGGGACATATGGCGGACGTTATTGAGAACCCTGTGTATGTGGATTACGGAGATATTCCACATTTTCCTGTATCTACAGTAGCAGGACACAGAGGCCGCTTCGTATACGGATGTATCCACGGGAAAAAGGTCCTTATCATGCAGGGACGGGTTCATTATTATGAAGGATACGATATGAGCCAGGTTGTCATGCCTGTCCGTGTCATAGGGCTGCTTGGTGTAGATAAACTTCTGCTCACAAATGCTGCAGGCGGAATATCTGAGAAGCTTGAGCCGGGCGATATCATGATGATAAGTGATCACATTTCAACATTTGTACCATCGCCACTCATTTGCAGTTACTACAATAAATTGGGTGTGAGATTTCCCGATATGACACATGTCTACGATGTGGAGCTGAATAGCTATATCAGAGAAGCATTTGCTGAAAATGATATTGATTTCAGGTCGGGTGTATATATTCAGGTCACCGGTCCTCAGTATGAGACTCCTGCAGAGATAAGAATGTTTGCGGGAATGGGGGCAGATGCAGTTGGAATGAGCACTGTATGTGAAGCCATAGCTGCAAGACATATGGGAATGCGTGTCGCAGGTCTTTCCTCAATATGCAACAAAGCTGCAGGCCTCGGCGGAGAGCTTTCGCACGAGGAGATCATTGCGGCGGGCGATGAAGCGTCAGGAAGACTTGTTCGTATCATAGACTCATTTATACAGAAAATATAATTATGGAGATCATATATGGATGTAATATTGTACACTGATGGATCTGCCAGAGGCAATCCAAATGGACCTGGTGGATATGGCGCTGTTCTTCAGTTTATCGATGCAAAGGGACAGCTTCATGAGAGAGAATACAGCCAGGGATATATAAAGACAACAAACAATAGAATGGAGCTTATGGCGGCGATAGTCGGGCTTGAGGCTCTTATAAAGCCATGTAATGTGAAATTGTATTCAGATTCACAGTATCTGTGCAACGCATTTAACCAGCACTGGATAGAGGGCTGGATCAAAAAAGGCTGGAAGCGCGGCAAGAATGAACCGGTCAAAAACCGGGATTTGTGGGAACGTCTGCTTGCAGCAAAAGCACCACACAACGTGGAATTCCTGTGGGTCAAGGGTCATGCCGGCAACCCTGGAAATGAGAGATGTGACATGCTTGCAACAGCAGCCGCAGACGGCGATGGAAAAATAACTGATGAAGGTCTGGATCAGGCCTGAGTACGAGGAGATAAGACATGAAAAAGACAGATTTCAGAAAACTGTTTGATGATAAGATACTTATACTTGATGGAGCCACAGGAACAAATCTTATGAATGCAGGCATGCCTCTTGGCGTGTGCCCCGAGAAATGGATACTTGAACATCCACAGATAATGTTTGACCTCCAGGTTGCATATCTGAACGCCGGCACAGATATTCTGTATGCTCCAACCTTTACATGTAACAGGATAAAACTCAACGAGTATGGGCTTGCCGATGACCTTGAGGACATGAACAGAAGACTTGTAAAATTGTCTAAGGAAGCGGTCAAGGCTGCAGGCCATGGCCTTGTGGCGGGCGATATCACCATGACCGGCGAGATGCTCTATCCTATGGGAAAACTGAAGTTTGAAGAGCTGGTCGACGTGTATAAGGAACAGATAAAGGTCATAGACGAGAGTGGTTGTGACCTGCTTGTGGTCGAGACCATGATGAGCCTCGCTGAGACCAGAGCTGCGGTTATTGCGGCAAATGAAGTGTCAGATCTCCCTATAATCGCCAGCCTTACATTCAACGAGGATGGACGTACCCTGTATGGAACCGATCCTGTGACAGCAGTAAATGTTCTTCAGAATCTTGGAGTGGCAGCTATAGGTGTAAACTGTTCCACAGGCCCTGATAAGATGGTCGAGCTTGTTAGACAGATGAAGAGCATCGCATTTATCCCTGTATTTGCAAAGCCGAACGCCGGAATGCCGGAGCTTGTAAATGATAAAAGCGTATATCGGATGACCCCTGAGGAATTTGCTGAAGATATGAAGATGATAATCGAGGCCGGGGCCGGAATGGTTGGTGGCTGTTGCGGTACAAGACCTGAACACATAAAGGCTCTTGCTGATATGGCTTCCAAGATGCCTGTTCCTGAGATAAGTTCAGAGCATGTCAGATGTATATCATCTGAGCGTTCATCTCTCATAATAGATCTGGATGCTCCGTTTAAGGTTGTTGGAGAGAGAATCAACCCGACTGGAAAGAAGAAGCTTCAGGCTGAGCTCAGGGAGGGATCTCTTGAGCTTGTCATGAATATGGCCGAAGAGCAGGTAGATAAAGGCGCTTCAATACTTGATATCAATGTCGGTATGAATGGTATCGATGAGAGGGATATGATGCTTAAGGTAGTATATCAGGTATCGCAGGCTGTAAACCTTCCGTTATGCCTTGATTCCAGCTCACCAGAGGTACTTGAAGCGGCACTTCGTATCTATCCGGGACGTGCGCTTGTCAATTCAGTATCCCTTGAGAAGGTGAAGATGGAAGAGATACTGCCTCTTGTAAAGAAGTACGGAGCTATGTTTATTCTTCTTCCTCTGTCGGATAAGGGGCTTCCGGAGAGTCCACAGGAGAAGGAGGACATAATCAACACGGTGCTTGGCACTGCGTATGAGATGGGATTTACGAAGAATGATGTGGTTGTGGACGGACTTGTTGCAACGGTCGGTGCCCAGAAGGACGCTGCCATCAACTGCCTGAAAACCATAAACTACTGTTATAACAACGGACTTGCAACCATCTGTGGTCTGTCCAACATTTCATTTGGACTCCCTGAGAGAATGTTTGTAAATACAGCATTCCTCACCATGGCTATTTCTCGTGGACTTACGATGGCTATAGCAAATCCTTCCCAGACCATGCTTATGAATGCTGCATTTGCTTCTGATATGCTGCTTTTCAAGGAGGAGAGCGATGTCCGTTATATTGAGAATGTCAAACCTCTTGAGCTTGCCTCACCGGGAGCGGGTGCATCCGGCGGCAAAGCAGGATCTGATCTGGAAGGAAAAAGTCAGATTTATATAGATGTTCTCAAGGGAAATAAGAGAACCATACTTGACGATGTACATGCTGTGCTTGACAGCGGAGCTGATCCCCAGTCCATCATAGATAACGATCTGATAGGTGCGATAAATGAGGTTGGACGACTCTTCGAGAAGAAAAAATATTTCCTGCCACAGCTCATATCAAGTGCTGAGACCATGGAGATGGCGATAGGTGTTATAAGTCCACTTGTTCTGAAGGACAAGGACAGCTCTGATATGCCTACCATAGTCGTGGCGACAGTTGAGGGCGATATACATGATATAGGTAAGAACCTCGTGGTTCTTATGCTCAGAAACTATGGATTTAATGTTATAGATCTCGGCAAGGATGTTCCTTGTGATGTGATAATACAAGCGGCAAAGGATAATAACGCCAGCATAATCGGACTGTCAGCCCTCATGACAACCACCATGGTCAAGATGAAGGATGTTGTTGAAGCTGTGAAGGAGAATGGCCTGGACAGTAAAGTTGTTATAGGCGGTGCAGTTATAACCGAGAGCTACGCCGAGGAGATCGGTGCGGATGGATATTCCGAGGATGCGGCAAACTGCGTGGTTGTAGTCAAGAATCTTTTGGGCATAGAGTAAATATTTGGAAAAATCCGGATATCTCACTATAAGTTTTGGGGTATTTGTAAATACACAACAAAAATTATCAGAAATAACAGATAAAAATAATTACAAAATTCACGTTATAAATTGACATTAAAGTGGTTTATAACTATAATAATTTAGTACATTTTAAAGAGACGAGTTGAAAGGTGGTACATATAGATGGGTAATATTGTTTTGTCACTGCTTGTTGACAACACATCGGGAGTTTTGAGCAGAGTGTCAGGACTGTTCAGTAGAAGAGGTTATAACATTGACAGTGTGACAGTAGGAGAGACTGAGAATCCCGCTTATTCCAGAATGACTGTTGCAGTTAGCGGCGATGAAGCCAGCCTTATCCAGATCAAGAAACAGCTCAACAAGCTTGAGGATGTAGTGGATATAGTGGAGCTTGAGCCTGGCAAGTCTGTGTGCAGAGAGCTCGTTCTTGTCAAGGTTAAAGCGAATCCGTCCGAGAGAAAGGATATTATCTCAGTTGCAGATATTTTCAGAGCAAATATAGTTGACGTTTCAAAAGATTCGGTTATTATAGAACTTACGGGAACAACAACCAAGTGTGAGGCGTTCCTCAGACTGCTCGATGGACATGAGATAGTTGAGCTTGTACGCACAGGTCTCACAGGTCTCATCAGAGGTTAATACGTTTTTAATTATCCAAGTGGTAGTTAATATATAAGTCATTTTATACATATTTAGGAGGATTAAAGAAATGGCAGAAGCAAAGATTTATTATCAGCAGGATTGCAATCTTTCATTACTTGATGGAAAGACAATCGCAATCATAGGATATGGTAGTCAGGGTCATGCACATGCCCTCAACGCTAAGGAGTCAGGATGCAATGTCATCATCGGTCTTTACGAGGGAAGCAAGTCATGGGCTAAGGCTGAGGCACAGGGATTTAAGGTATACACAGCCGCTGAGGCTGCAAAGCAGGCTGATATAATTATGATTCTTATCAACGATGAGTTACAGGCAGATATGTACAAGAAGGATATCGAGCCAAACCTTGAGCCAGGTAACATGCTTATGTTCGCTCATGGTTTCAACATTCACTTCGGTTGTATCAAGCCACCAAAGGATGTTGACGTAACAATGATTGCTCCAAAGGCACCTGGACACACAGTACGTTCAGAGTACCAGGCAGGAAAGGGTACACCTTGTCTTGTTGCTGTAGAGCAGGATGCTACAGGTAAGGCACTTGACCTTGCACTTGCATATGCACTTGCAATCGGTGGAGCAAGAGCCGGCGTTCTTGAGACAACATTCAGAACAGAGACAGAGACAGACCTCTTCGGTGAGCAGGCAGTCCTTTGTGGTGGTGTTTGTGCACTTATGCAGGCTGGTTTCGAGACACTTTGCGAGGCTGGTTATGATCCAAGAAACGCATACTTCGAGTGTATCCATGAGATGAAGCTTATCGTAGACCTTATCTACCAGTCAGGATTCGCTGGAATGAGATATTCAATCTCTAACACAGCAGAGTACGGTGACTATATAACAGGTCCTAAGATCGTTACAGCAGAGACAAAGAAGGCTATGAAGCAGATCCTTAAGGACATCCAGGATGGTTCATTTGCTAAGGAGTTCCTCCTTGACATGTCACCAGCAGGACGTCAGGTTCACTTCAAGGCTATGAGAAAGCTTGCTTCAGAGCATCCATCAGAGAAGGTTGGAGAGCAGATCAGAGCACTTTATAGCTGGAACAACGAGTCAGACAAGCTTATCAACAACTAATTTCTGGTTATATATTTAAACGTATACACTTTACCCGGTAATTACTGCATGCAGTGGTTGCCGGGTATTTTTTTTGAGGGCCGTATCCGCACTGGATACAGGCAGCCGCTATGATAACCAGTGCAGCAACACCTCATTTTACTTTGAATGGATTTTGTGATAGTATATATAAAGTATTGCGTTAGATTTGGAGGCGTATCGATATGGGTAAGCAGCTTACAAAAAAAGACATCGAAAAGATGGAACAGGAGATCGAATATAGAAAATGTGTAGTCAGGAAGGAGAAGCTTGAAGCCGTAAAGGAGGCCAGAGCTCAGGGGGATCTCAGTGAGAATTTCGAATATTATGCAGCAAAGAAAGACAAGAATGCCAATGAGCGAAGAATCAGATATCTGGACAGGCTTGTCAGGACTGCAGATATAATAGATGATACTTCAGCAGACGATGAGGTTGGAATTGATAACACGGTAACCGTTTATTTTGAGGATGACGACGAGGAGGAAACATACAGAGTTGTCACAAGCGTTCGTGCTGATGTGCTTGACGGAAGGGTGAGCAACGTATCACCTATAGGCAGGGCGATCATGGGACACAAGGTTGGCGACAGAGTCCAGGTCGTTCCAGAGAAGGGTGAACCGTATTATCTAGTCATAAGAAAGATTGAAAACACACAGGATGATGGATCATTTGAGATTAACTAGGTGGATCATATGAATTGTTTGGAAGCACAGTCAAAGATAATGGCGTTTATTGAGAATAAACTCCCTGACGATGAACTCAGAGAGTTTATTAAGCATGTCAGATCATGCAAAAACTGCTATGAAGAGCTGGATATCTATTACACGCTTATAGTTGGTATGAAACAACTGGACGAGTCTGATAATATATCTACAGATTTTAAGAATGCCCTGGATAAGCATCTTGAGGAAGAGATGAACAGACTTACCACGGTAAAGAGAATAGCAAATTCCACGATACTGGTCGGAATTGCAGCTGTTGTTGCCGGACTTATATGGCTGTACAGCGGTGCTCTTGACAAGGTCTACAACTATGAACAGAATTCCAAACTCAGTGAGCAACCTGAATACTATTATGCTGAATTCTTTGGCTCAAGACTTTTGGACGATTCCCGCTATGATCTCAGTGATATCGACAGATATTACGAAGAACAAAACAAAGTCAGGGATGAAAGTACGGAATTTATGCAGAATATCAAAAAATATAATGCAAATCATAAGGGTATCGAATAGTCAGAATACTCTATGGCGAGCGGTAAATAAGAGGAGGTTTTCATGCCAGATACAGGTAAAAAGATATTGATAATAGATGGACACAGCATACTTAACAGAGCTTTTTACGGGCTTCCGGATCTCACCAACTATGAGGGACTTCACACGAATGCTGTCCTCGGTTTTCTTAATATTATATTCAGGATAATCGACGAAGAGAATCCGACAAATGTATGCGTGGCATTTGACGTTAAACAGCCTACATTCAGACATCTTGTGTACAAAGAGTATAAGGGCACAAGAAAGCCTATGCCGGATGAACTGCGGGAGCAGGTACCACTCATAAAAGAAGTCTTGACAGCGATGAACGTCACCATAGTTGAGAAGGGTGGTTATGAGGCTGATGACATTATAGGAACATTGTCAAGAGTTGCAGATTCTGCCGGATACAAAGTCGTGATAGTATCGGGTGACAGGGATCTTCTGCAGCTTGCAACAGACAATATCCTCGTCCGTATTCCGAAGACAAAAGCAGGTGGAACCACGATAGAGAACTATTACGCAGATGATGTGAAGGATCTCTACGGAGTTACACCAGTCCAGTTTATAGATATGAAGGGACTTATGGGAGATACGTCAGATAACATCCCAGGGGTTCCCGGAATAGGCGAGAAGACCGCATCCAAGATCATTCAGCAGTGGGGATCTGTGGCCGGAGCTCTTGAACATATAGACGAGATCAAACCTCCTAAAGCCCAGAAAAATCTTGCGGAGTTCTCAGAACAGGCAATAATGTCCAGGGAACTTGCAGCGATCAAGCTTGACTGTGAACTGGATTTCAAGCTTGAGGATACCACATATGAGAACGCGTTTAATGACAGTTCATACAACATTTTCAAAAGGCTGGAATTCAAGAGTCTCTTAAAGAAGTTTGACAACAAGCAGACCGTAAGTGAACTGAAACCGGATATAACAGTGGTAAATTCTACAGCCGACTTTGCTTATATTGAGGATGCTGCAAAGAAATCAGAAGCTGTCGGTGTATACGTTGCCCACAGTGATGACATGATGCTCGGCATAGCCATTGCCTGTGATTCAAAGAATGTGTATGTGATAAACTGTTCATCTGGTATAGATCCTGATGAGGCAGTCAAATTCATATACGATCTGAAGAATGCCGGAATCATCATATGCATGGAGGATCTTAAGAGCGCGCTGAAATATGTAGATTTTCATGAATGTGACACAAATGTACTTGATATAGGAGTGGCAGCATATCTCCTCAATCCGATGGAGGATTCATACGATTACGATGATGTCGCAAAGGAATATCTTGGCAACATACTTCCTTCTGAGAAGGAACTCATCGGCAAAGATGAATTGAATATATTTACATTTATAAGTGATAATTTCCTTGAAGTATTTTCGTACAAGGCGGTCGTTCCGCTCCTTGCAAAGGATATCGTCATGGATAAGCTTGCCAAAGAAGGCATGCTTGAATTGTACAATAAGGTTGAGCTCCCTACCGTTTACACCTTATACGACATGGAAAAACGCGGAATAAGAGTCGACAAGACAGAACTTGAGGAATATAGCAAAAAACTTGAGAAGAGGATTCAGGAGCTTCACGATTCGATAATCGGTTACGCAGGAAAAGAGTTCAATATCAATTCTCCGAAGCAGCTTGGACCTATCCTTTTTGAAGATATGGGAATACCTGGTGGCAAGAAGACCAAGACGGGCTACTCAACAAGTGTGGATGTACTTGAGAAGGTCAAGAACGAACATCCGATCATAGGGGATATTCTGGAATACAGACAGCTCACAAAGCTTAATTCCACATATGCAGTGGGGCTTGTAAATTATATATCAGATGACGGACGTATCCATGGAACATTTAACCAGACCATCACGGCAACTGGAAGAATCAGTTCCACGGAGCCAAATCTTCAAAATATACCTATGAAGCTGGAGCTTGGAAGACTTATAAGAAAGGCATTTATCCCTAAGGAAGGATATGTATTTGTAGATGCTGATTACTCCCAGGTTGAGCTCCGTGTGCTTGCCCATCTGTCAGGAGATGAGGTTATGAAGAATGCCTTTCTGAATAACGTGGATATTCATGCCACTACGGCATCTGAGGTGTTTGAGGTTCCGATTGGTGAAGTGACACCTCTCCAGAGACGGCATGCCAAGGCTGTCAACTTCGGAATCGTGTACGGAATCAGCGCATTTGGTCTGAGTGAGGATCTGGGTATATCCAGAAAAGAGGCTTCCGATTTCATTGCAAAGTATTACGACACCTATAAGAGTATAAAAGCGTATTTGGATGAACAGGTAGCCCACGCAAAGGAAAAAGGCTATGTGACGACTATGTTCGGAAGGATCAGGCCTATCCCTGAGCTGAAGTCATCCAACTTTATGCAGAGGAGTTTTGGCGAGAGGGTTGCCATGAATTCGCCTATACAGGGAACCGCTGCGGACATAATCAAGATCGCCATGGTGAGAGTTAACATGAAGCTCAAGGAGCTCGGACTGAAGTCACAGCTTATCCTGCAGATACACGATGAGCTTCTTATAGAGGCTGCCGAGGATGAAGTGGACATAGTGAAGAAGCTTCTCGTTGATGAGATGATGCATGCCGCAGATATGACCGTACCTCTTGAGGTGGGCGTTGCATCAGGAAATAACTGGTATGAGGCAAAATAATATGAAGATCATAGGAATAACTGGTGGTATCGGTTCTGGAAAAACCGCTGTGCTTGATATAATGCAGCGAGACTACGGAGCATTCATTATGGAGGCCGACGCCTTGGCTCACAGACTCATGGAACCGGGACAGATATCATACAATGACATAGTGGAACACTTTGGAAGAGATATTCTTGATGAAGACAGCAGGATCGACAGAGCAAAGCTTTCAGCGGTCGTTTTCAGCGATCAGAAGCAGCTCGATATCCTCAATTCCATAACTCACCCAAATGTAAAAAAGGCCATTCTTGAATCCATGGAGGAGCAGAAAAAGTCAGGATGCAGACTATACGTTCTTGAAGCTGCACTGCTTATCCAGGATGGGTATTTGGACATCTGCGATGAGATGTGGTATGTCTATGCAGACGTTTCAAAACGAATTGAACGTTTGTGTGCTTATCGCGGATTTACCGATGAAAAAGCAAGAAAAGTCATCGCTTCGCAGGAGCCTGACAGCTATTATGAGAAAAATTGTTCAAAAAAGATAGACAATTCAGGTAATTTAGAAAAATTGAGAAACCAGCTTAAGCTGGCGATGGGAATTGAGTGTTAGATTTTTTTAGTTATTATCACGGATTGTACGGATAAAAAGACAATTTTTTTGGCTATTTCTATTGAGAATAATGGGGCAATGAGTTAAACTTTAACTATGTGTGTTTTCATTATTTCAAAGGGGGAAATAAACATGAAGTTTATTGATCAGTTAAAAGAAAAAGCCAAACAGAATAAGAAAACGATCGTACTGCCTGAGACATCAGACATGAGAACAATCGAGGCAGCCGGCAAGGTATTGGCAGAGGGCATTGCGAACATTATCCTGGTTGGAGACAAGGAAGATATCATGAGCAGAGCTGGTGATATCGATCTCAGCGGAGCATCATTTGTTGACCCTAAGAATTATGAGAAATTTGATGAATACGTGGATGCTTTTGTAGAGATGAGAAGAAAGAAGGGCATGACCGAGGCAAGAGCCAAGGAACTGCTTTTAACAAACCCATTATATTTTGGATGTATGATGGTTAAGCAGGATGATGCAGACGGTATGGTTGCCGGTGCGATCAACGCATCAGCAGATGTGCTCCGTGCAGCACTTCAGACACTGAAGACTGCTCCGGGAACAAGAATCGTATCAGCATTCTTCCTGGTTGTAGTTCCAGATTGTCAGTATGGTGCCAACGGAACATTTGTATTTGCAGATGCAGGACTCAATCAGAGCCCGTCAGCGTCAGAGCTTGCAGATATCGCAGAGCAGTCAGCGAAGTCATTTGAACTTCTGGTTGATGAGACACCTGTTGTGGCTATGCTGTCACATTCAACAAAGGGAAGCGCAAAGCATCCTGACGTTGACAAGGTTATTGAAGCTACAGAGATCGTTAACGCTGAGTTCCCTGACCTTCTGTGTGATGGTGAGCTTCAGTCAGATGCAGCACTCGTTCCTGAGGTTGCAGCATCAAAGGCACCTGGAAGCAAAGTTGCAGGACATGCGAATGTTCTTGTGTTCCCTGATCTTGATGCAGCGAACATCGGATACAAGCTTGTACAGAGACTCGCAAAGGCTGATGCATATGGTCCTGTTACACAGGGTATTGCAAAGCCTGTAAACGACCTGTCAAGAGGCTGTGTTGCAGACGATATAGTTGGAGTTGTTGCCATAACAGCTATCCAGGCTCAGGCTCAGGAGGACGGCAGAATGAAGGTAACTCCAAAAGAGAGATAGTAAAAGATAATTTTTAAAGATGATTTATTTACACATAAGTTGTGCAGGAGGATTGAAATGAAGGTTCTTGTAATTAATTGTGGTAGTTCATCACTGAAGTATCAGCTTATTGATTCTGATACAGAGGCTGTTATAGCAAAAGGACTGTGTGAGAGGATCGGTATCGACGGAAAGCTCACACATCAGACTATGGGTAAGGATAAATATACAGTGGATGCCGCTATGCCGGATCACAATGCTGCTGTAAAATTTGTTCTTGACGCTCTTCTTGATACAGATAAGGGAGCTATCGCTTCACTGTCAGAGATCGACGCTGTTGGACACAGAATAGTTCACGGCGGTGAGAAGTTTGCGAATTCAGTAGTTATAACAGACGAAGTAATGGCGGCCATAGAAGAGTGTAATGATCTTGCACCACTTCACAACCCTGCCAACCTCATTGGAATCAGAGCATGTCAGGCACATATGCCGGGTGTTCCTATGGTTGCGGTATTTGATACAGCATTCCACCAGACCATGCCTGATAAAGCATATACATATGCAATACCTTACGAATATTACGAGAATTATAAGATAAGAAGATACGGTTTCCACGGAACAAGCCACAGCTTTGTATCCAAGAGACTGGCAGAGCTCATAGGCAAAGATATCAAAGATACCAAGCTTATCGTATGTCACCTTGGAAACGGATCAAGTATCACTGCGGTTGACGGCGGTAAGTCAGTGGACACTTCCATGGGACTCACACCTCTTGCAGGTCTTCCTATGGGAACAAGAAGCGGTGATATAGATCCTGCTATCCTTGAGTTCATTGCCGGCAAAGAAGGCAAGAGCGTTGAGGAGATAACAACTATTCTTAATAAGAAGTCAGGTGTATCAGGACTTTCGGGCGTATCAAGTGATTTCAGAGATCTTGACGCTGGTATGAAGGAAGGCAATGACAGATGCCGGCTCGCTCTCGATGTATTCTGCTACAGTGTCAAGAAATATATTGGAGCATATGCAGCTGCAATGGGAGGTCTTGATGCGATAGCGTTTACGGCAGGAATCGGAGAGAACAATCCATATGTAAGAAGAGTTTCAACAATGGATCTTTCATTCATGGGTATCGATATAGATGAGACTAAGAACGAGATCCGCGGCGAAGAGCAGAAGATCTCCACTGACGCTTCAAAGGTTCAGGTATGGGTAGTTCCTACAAACGAAGAGCTTGCCATTGCAAGAGAGACTGTAGAGCTTGTTACAAAATAAGTCTTCTGTATAACGACAGGATTCAGTTGACGGAATTGTATAAAAATTTTGCAATATTTTGTTGACAATAAATATCTGTATATGTATAATAGCAGATGTGCGATTTTTAGGAGATATTATGTTAATTGATTTATCTGAGATTTTATCCACTGAGGGATTGACTAAAAGCGTTGAAGTACATGTAGACTTTGATAATTTCCAGTTTAAGGGAATGGACTACCGGATTGGACAGGCAGATGATTTTCAACTGAATCTGTCGAATGACGGCAAGAACAGAGTCAAGGTTACCGGAAGCACTGATGTTGTCATGGAGCTTGTGTGTGACAGATGTCTGGAGGAGTTTGAGAGAACTTTCCATATAGATATCGACACAGTTATTGATACTTCCGTTTTGGATTCTGATAAGGTAGATGAGATAGATGAGTTAAGCTATTTTGAAGACTGTAATATCGATATGGACGCACTGTTGAAAAAGGAACTGATGGGTTTAGTTCCAATACAGATTCTGTGCAGGGATGACTGCAAGGGACTCTGTAAGGTGTGTGGAACGAATCTGAATCATGGTACATGTAACTGTGATGATTTTGTTCCTGATCCGAGATTATCAGTTTTTAATGACATCTTAAAGAATTGAGGAGGTGTGAATAATGTCAATTTGTCCAAAGAATAAGAGCTCAAAGGCTAGAAGAGATAAGAGAAGAGCTAACTGGAAGATGTCTGCACCAGCATTAGTTAAGTGCAGCAAGTGTGGCGAGTTAATGGTTCCACACAGAGTTTGTAAGAACTGCGGTTCATACAACAAGAAAGAGATTATCTCAGTTGCTGAGTAATTTCCAGTTCTCACTCGGTATTTGAGTAGTAGAATAAACAAGACCTTTCTTATTTTTATAATAAGGAAGGTCTTTTTTCGTGCACATATATACATAGCGGTTTGTATATTTGTACTGAAATATTTGACTTTGACAATTCAGAAATATATAATGACCTTGTGCGTTTGCACCTAAAAATAATTATATGGTGGGATATCCCATAATACACGTAAGATAGGAGAGTTTTGATATGGGCGATACAAGAATTGTAGTAGATGCTATGGGCGGAGATTATGCACCGGAGTGGATCATAAGAGGTGCTGTAGAAGCTGTGAACGAAGGGGCAAAGGCTCATATAATTCTCACTGGAAAAGAGGCTGTCATAAAGGGTGAGCTTGCAAAATACACATATGACACCTCCAAGATAGAGATAAAGAACTGTACTGAGGAGATCACATGTCACGATGCACCTGTTCAGGCAATCAGAAGCAAGAAAGACTCATCACTTACAGTTGGAATGAATATGGTAAAAAGTGGAGAGGCTGACGCAATAATCTCAGCCGGAAGCTCAGGAGCCATCCTTGCAGGAGGACAGCTTATCGTCGGAAGATCCAAAGGTGTGAAGAGATCACCTCTGGCACCACTCATCCCTACGACCAAGGGATATTCGCTTCTTATTGACTGCGGTGCTAATGTGGATGCGAGACCTGAGCATCTGCTTCAGTTTGCAAAGATGGGTTCCATATATATGGAGAACATCGAGAAGATCGAGAAGCCAAGAGTAGCCATCGTCAATATTGGTGACGAGGAGGAGAAGGGTAACGCCCTCGTAAAGGAGACATACCCACTGCTCAAGGAATGTAAGGACATCAATTTTGTTGGAAGTATAGAAGCTCGTGAGATTCCAAATGGTGCTGCAGATGTCATCGTATGTGAAGCATTTGTGGGAAATGTTATCCTCAAGCTGTACGAGGGACTTGCAAAAATGCTGCTTGGAGAGATCAAGAAAGCGGTCATGTCTTCATTCAAGTCAAAGATCGGCGGTGCACTTATAAAGGATTCCCTCGGAGAGCTCAAGGAGAGATTCAACGCCAAGACAAAGGGTGGAGCACCTCTTCTTGGACTTAAGGGACTCGTAGTAAAAATCCACGGCAACTCACACAACGAAGAAGTTAAAAGTGCAATATTCCAGTGTATCAGTTTCAGCGAGACCGGTGTAAATGCCAAGATAGCTGATAAGCTGAGTGAGGAGCAGGCATAATGAAGAAGGATTATGGTGAGCTTGAAAAAAGAATAGGATACGAATTCAAGGATATAAGACTTCTGATAACGGCTCTGACACACACGTCATTTGCAAATGAGCTTAAGGTTAATAAAACTGAGTCATATGAGAGACTTGAGTTTCTCGGGGATGCCATCCTTGAGTATATTGTGAGTGACTATCTCTTCCACAAGAAGAGAGAATATGAGGAGGGAAAACTCACAAAGCTGAGGGCAAGTCTCGTATGCGAATTTACTCTTTCACAGATATCCGAGAGTCTTGGATATGGCAAATTTGTCCTTCTTAGCAAGGGTGAAGCCCAGACAGGCGGAAGAACAAGGAAATCCATTCTGTGTGATCTCTTTGAATCCGTTCTCGGTGCGATGTATCTTGATGGCGGAATGGATGTCGCCAAGAAGTTTGTCCATCAGTTCCTGCTGGATGACGTTGAGACAAAATCATTGTTCTACGATGCAAAGTCAACCCTTCAGGAATTCTGCCAGAAGAATGGAAAAGAATTAAAGTATGAGCTCATAGAGGAGAAGGGGCCTGAACATAACAAGATATTTGTATCGGATGCCATGATAGATGGCCAGGCTACAGCCAGAGGTGAGGGTTCAAACAGAAAAAACTCCGAACAGATGGCTGCATACAAAACATTGTTACAATTAAGAAAAAAGCAGGATTAATTTATGTATTTAAAGAGTATAGAGGTAAATGGCTTCAAGTCATTTGCAAACAAGATAGTATTCAAATTCAATCACGGAATAACCTGTATCGTTGGACCTAATGGTTCGGGTAAGAGCAATGTAGCGGATGCAGTGAGATGGGTTCTGGGTGAACAGAGTGCCAAGAGTCTCCGTGGTTCCAAGATGGAGGATGTCATTTTCTCGGGAACACAGCTCAGAAAGCCGCAGGGCTCCGCATATGTTGCCATAACTCTTGACAACAGCGATCACAGCCTTCCTATAGATTATAATGAAGTCACAGTTGCAAGACGGGTATACAGATCAGGAGAGTCTGAATATCTGATTAACGGTACTGTCAGCAGACTGAAGGATGTATATTCTCTCTTCTTTGACACTGGTATCGGTAAGGAGGGTTATTCAATCATCGGACAGGGCCAGATCGAGAAGATCCTCAATGGTAAACCTGAGGAGAGACGAGAGCTTTTTGACGAGGCTGCCGGAATCGTAAAGTTCAAGAAGAACAAGGCTGCTGCGGAGAAATCACTTGAAGCAGAGAGGGACAATCTCAGCCGTGTCAACGACATTCTCAAGGAGCTTGAAAAACAGGTCGGACCACTCAAGGAGCAGTCTGAGACCGCAAGGAAATACCTGGCATTTAAAAATGAATTAAAAAAACTCGATGTGAATGCATTCCTTCTCGAGACAGAGAAACTTAAAACAGCTCTCGAGGAAGATCAGAACAGGCTCACTATCGTAAACGATGATATAGATGAGAGCAAGCAGGCGTATGAACAGACAAAGGAAGAATACGACCAGATAGAGACTGCTATAGAGCAGCTCAATTCCATAATTGAGTCATCTAAAAACGAGATTCATGAGAACAGGCTTGCAAAAGAGCGTGCTGAAGGTGAGATAAATGTTATCAACCAGCAGATAATCACACTCAAAATGAACGATCAGAACATACATGATCAGATAGACCGAATCAACAGCCAGATCGAGTCCGGCGAGGAAGAACTCGCAGATTACACATCCCAGAAAGATGAACTGGATGACTCTATCTCAGAAGTTGAACAGGCACTTAAAACAGCCCAGAAGGAAAGCTCCGACATGACCTCCTACATAGAGGCCTGCCAGCAGGAGATTGAGAGCTGCAAGGCTGACATCATAGAATATATGCATGAGAGCGGTAATCTCCAGGCAAAGGTCGGAAGATATGACGCCATGCTGGAGAATATCAACTTTAGAAAGACACAGCTCAACCAGAGACTTCTGCAGTTTAAGAGCGACGATGCCGGGGACAAGAAGGAATATGAGTCACTGTCATCACAGCTTGCCGAACTTGAGGCGGGAGTAAAGGTCATTCTCGCGGGATTGGACAGTGCAACCGATCAGCTTGCCCAGAATCAGAATAGAAACAAAACTAACCGTGAGCTGATCCACAACACCAACGAGAAGCTTTCGGCCACAGAGTCCAAGATGGAGGCTCTCAGAAATATAACTGAGAGATACGACGGATACGGCAACAGTATCAGACGAGTCATGGAACAGAAGCAGTGGAATCCGGGCATAATAGGCGTTGTTGCGGACATAATCACGGTAAATCAGAAGTACGAGGTCGCTGTGGAGACTGCCCTTGGCGGAAGTATACAGAACATTGTCACTGAGGACGATGCCACTGCCAAGAGAATGATCTCATATCTGAAGACCAACAGACTCGGACGTGCAACATTTCTTCCGCTTAACACCATAACAGACCGCGGTTCCGTCAGAAATGATGTGCTCAGGGAAAAAGGAGTCATAGGAGTTGCATCAGATCTTGTTGAGGTCGATTCCAAATTCAACACGCTGGTAAAGAACCTTTTAGGCAGGATCATAGTTGTCGACAATATCGATAATGCCCTGGCAGTAGCGCGTAAGAACAATCAGTCGCTCAGACTTGTCACCATAGAGGGAGAACTGATAAATCCGGGCGGATCAATGACCGGAGGTGCATTCAGGAATTCCAGTAACCTTCTCGGAAGGAAGAGGGAGCTGGATGAACTCAAGGAGCAAATCGATAACCTGAAATCAACAGCGTCAAAGGCTGCGGCTCTCGACGCACAACTTAAGACTTCAAGAGATCAGCTCAGACAGGATATAGACAAATACAACTCCGAACTGCAGCAGGCATATCTGAAAAAGAATACTCTGACCATGAGTATTGACCAGGTCAAAGAAAAACTTGCCGAATCTGAAAGAGTATTTGTCTCGATTGAGAAAGAGGTAGCAGAGCTCAATAATCAGATAACGGAGATAAACAACAATAAGAATTCTCTTGCCGACAACAACAAAAAGCATGAAGCCATGAGGCTTGAAGCGGAGGCAAGAGTGGAAGAACTTGAGGGACAGGGACAGGAGAACAAGGATAAGCTCACCGCTGCAAACGCAAGGGTATCTGAGCTTATGATTAAGTTTAATTCCGTCAAGCAGAAAGAGGACTTCATTGTAGAAAATATCCGAAGAATAAATATGGATATCGAAAAATACAAGGAAGAACTTGAGGGCTTTACAAGCCGCGTGGAGTCATCATTCAGTGAGATCACAGAGCTGGAAGACAGGATAGCTGCTATAAAGACAGATATCGCAAGCAGAACCGGAAGTATCGCTGACAACGAGGACAAGGTAAACGAATTCTCAGTCAAGAGAGAGGAATTACAGCAGAGCCACAAGGAATTCTTTGCCAGACGAGAAGAACTTTCCGAAAAGATTGCAGGACTCGAGAAGGACTCATACAAGCTCACATCGATAATCGAGAAGAACACTGAGAAAGCAGACGAACTCAGCAACTATATGTGGGAGGAGTATGAGCTTACATACAGCAGTGCCCAGGAACTCAAGGACGATAATCTTCCTGAACTGCCGGCACTAAAGAAGGAGATCGTTGCAGTAAAGGCCAAGATCAAATCCCTTGGAGATGTCAACGTCAATGCCATAGATGACTACAAGGAAGTCTCTGAGAGATACGAATTTCTCAAGGGACAGCATGACGATATAGTCAGTGCGGAGACCAACCTTGTAAATATCATTGCGGAGCTTGAAAAATCAATGCAGGAGCAGTTTGCCGAGAAGTTCAAGGAGATACAGGTCATGTTCGACAAGGTATTCAAGGAGCTGTTCGGTGGTGGACGTGGTGCACTTGAGCTGGTTGATACCGAGGATCTTCTTGAAACAGGTATCAGGATCATAGCACAGCCACCTGGAAAGAAGCTCCAGAATATGATGCAGTTGTCAGGTGGAGAGAAGTCCCTCACCGCCATAGCACTGTTATTTGCAATTCAGAGTCTGAAGCCATCACCTTTCTGTCTGCTGGACGAGATAGAGGCGGCTCTTGACGACTCGAATGTAAGAAGATTTGCACAGTATCTCAACAGGCTTACAAAGGATACGCAGTTCATAGTTATATCACACAGAAAAGGAACCATGGAGGCTGCTGATATCCTGTACGGTATAACCATGCAGGAGAAGGGTGTATCTACCCTCGTATCAGTCAACCTTATTGAGAACGATCTGGATAAATAACAATAGAAGATATTAAACAGGAGGTATGTCATGGCAGAGGAAAAAGAGAAAAAAGGATTTTTTGCGAGACTTAAGGCTGGTCTTGCAAAGACAAGAGATAATATAGTAGAAAGCTTTACAGATGTATTCGGTGCATCCCATATAGATGATGATTTCTATGAGAATCTTGAAGAGACATTTATCATGGCTGATATGGGATATGAGACGACTGAGAAGGTTATAGAGGGACTTAAGCAGAAGGTTGAGGATTCACACATCAAAGAACCTGCTGCCTGCAAGGAACTTGTGATCAATATAATCAAGAACCAGATGTCTGTGGACGATTCAGCGTACGACTTCGAGAATAAGAAGTCCGTTGTGCTGGTCATCGGGGTAAATGGTGTCGGCAAGACAACGACCATCGGAAAGCTTGCTGCCCAGTACCGCCAGAGAGGCAAGAAGGTTCTCATGGCTGCTGCCGATACATTCAGAGCTGCCGCCATAGATCAGTTAAAGACCTGGGCTGACAGGGCACAGGTTGATATAATTTCACACAATGAGGGCGCTGATCCCGCTGCAGTTGTATACGACGCAGTGGCTGCCGCCAAGGCAAGAGATACGGATATCCTTCTCGTTGATACAGCGGGAAGACTTCACAACAAGAAGAATCTCATGGACGAGCTTGCAAAGATGAGAAGGATCATCACAAGGGATTATCCGGAGGCAAATGTTGAGGCGCTCATAGTTCTGGACGGAACAACAGGTCAGAATGCCCTTGAACAGGCAAGACAGTTCAGCAATGTAACTGAGCTTGACGGTATAGTTATCACCAAGCTTGACGGAACTGCCAAGGGTGGTATTGCGATAGCGATCCAGGCAGAGCTTGACGTACCGGTCAAGTTTATCGGAGTTGGTGAGAAGATCGGTGATCTCCAGAGATTTGACCCTCAGGAATATGTCAACGCATTGTTCGCAGATTTTGACGAGGACAGATCCGAGATCGATATGCTCATCGGCGATGACATGTAATACTACGGCATATATAATGATCATATGTATGTATGTCAATGTACTTATATCTGTGCACAACCATATATGATTTTCAAAAGGATTTTTACATAAGGAGACATTAACAAATGGCAGAACAGAACACAACAGACAAACTGACACTTGCGAAATTTGAGGAGGCCTACGACATTGTACATAAGGTGGTTCTCCCTACAAAGCTCATATACAGTGACTATTTCAGTGGGATAACAGGCAACAAGGTATACTTCAAACCTGAGAACCTTCAGAAGACCGGTGCATACAAGATCAGGGGTGCATATTACAAGATAAGCACTCTTTCAGATGAAGAGAGACAGAAGGGACTGATAACAGCTTCGGCTGGAAATCATGCCCAGGGTGTGGCATATGCTGCAAAAGCATATGGAGTAAAGGCGACCATCGTTATGCCTTCATCTACACCTCTCATCAAGGTTAACAGAACTAAGGCATACGGCGCAGAGGTTATACTGTATGGAGACGTATATGATGAATCATGTGCATACGCTCTTGAGCTTGCAGAGGACAAGGGTTATACATTCATTCATCCGTTCGATGATCTCGATGTTGCCACAGGACAGGGCTCGGTTGCGATGGAGATCATAAAGGAGCTTCCTTTCGTTGACTATATCCTTGTTCCTATCGGAGGTGGCGGTCTGGCAACAGGTGTGTCCACACTTGCCAAGATGATGAATCCGAACATCAAGGTCATAGGTGTTGAGCCTGCCGGAGCAAACTGTATGCAGGTCTCACTGAAGAACAAGAAGGTTACAACACTTCCATATGTAGACACCATTGCAGATGGAACTGCAGTAAAGACACCGGGAAGCAAGATTTTCCCATATATACAGAAGAACATAGATGATATTATAACTGTAGAGGATAACGAACTCATCGTTTCATTCCTCGATATGCTTGAGAATCACAAGCTTCTTGTTGAGAATTCAGGCCTTCTCACAGTGGCAGCACTTAAGCATCTCGATGTAAAGGGTGCCAAGGTCGTAAGCATACTGTCGGGCGGCAATATGGATATGATAACATTTGCCTCACTTGTACAGCACGGACTTATCGCAAGAAGCAGGATCTTCACAGTTTCAACACTTCTTCCTGACAAGCCGGGTGCACTCATGAACATTTCAAAGGTTATCGCTGATCTCCAGGGAAATGTTATCAAGCTTGAGCACAACCAGTTCGTATCCATCAACAGGAATTCAGCAGTTGAGCTTGTTATCACTATGGAGGCATTTGGCCCTGAGCACAAGCAGCTCATCATCAACACACTTGCTGATAAGGGCTACAAGCCAAAGGAAGTCATGACAAAGGGAATATACAATTAATTGTAGTTGATATCGATGATTAACAATGAACTCACTTTAACCGTAAATGACAACAAAATAATCGCCTGCAGACGCGGTGACAATCTGTTCAAGGTGCTGTGCAGCGCCGGATATGTGTTCAGTGGAAACTGCGGAGGTCTTGGAAGGTGTCAGAGATGTCTGGTGGATGTAAAAGGCGCGGGCACGGTAAAAAGCTGTACCTACACTATCACTGATAACATACAGATAACCATAGGTGAGGATAACATGTCAGTCCTTGCTTCGTACAAGGGTGCTGATGAATTCAACAACGTATATAATGGCGATGGTCGTGGTATAGGCATAGCTATAGATTTAGGCACCACCACCATCGCCATAGAACAGATAGATATGTCTGATGGAAGTGTCACGGACAGATGTGGATTTATGAATCCGCAAATTGAATATGGCAGCGATGTCATATCAAGGATCCGAACAGGCTCCACAGAAGATGGACTTACAAAGCTCAGAAGCTCAGTAGTCACAAGGATTTCCTCAGAGTTGGCCGGAATGGGGGATGCCCCTGCAGATATATCAAGGATAATTATTTCCGGAAACACCACCATGAATGCAATACTGGAGCGGCTGCTTCTGTACAATCTCGGGCATGCACCATTTGAGATCAGGAATCCTGACAGTATAACAGTATCAGGGAAGGATTTCTTTGATGATGAAAGATTTTGCAGTGCGGAAGTCACATGTCTTCCTAACCTCAGCGCGTTTGTTGGAGCTGACGCATTGTGCGGTGCAGTCGTCTGTAACATTGACAGGTCTGACAAATATCAGTTGTTTGCAGATCTCGGAACAAACGGAGAACTCATACTTGCAAAGCAGGGCATCGGTTATGCCACCTCATGTGCATGTGGTCCGGCATTTGAGGGAATGCTGAGGAGAGGTGTTGCAGCTCCAACCACAGCCTTTGATCTGCTGAACAGACTTAATTTGCTACACATAGTGAATGACGATGGAGTCCTGGTTGATCAGTATATAGACGGCGGCTACAGACTTGCGGGTGGAGTGACAATTGACATGGATATGATCAGAAGCTTTCTCCTTGCAAAGGCAGCCATATGTGCAGGGATAGAATCCCTCATGGATATGGCGGGGATAACGGCAGAGGACGTATCACGTGTATATCTGGCAGGAGGCTTCGGGTGCAGTCTTAATATATCAAGTGCGGTAAGCCTTGGACTTTTTCCGGACAGTTTTCAGGAAAAATCAGAATTTGCAGGAAATACATCCCTGCACGGAGCACATAAGTGCTTGATTGATAAGAGTTTTATTGATAGAATATATGCGTTTAAAGAGACCCTGACTGCTGTGAATCTCGGTGAGCTTGAGGGCTTTGACAGAAGATATTACAGTCATATGGATCTCAGACCATGGACCGCACAGTCACATGGTACAAATAAATTACAACAGAAGAGTAGATTATGAAATTACTAAGTATAGCAAGCGGTAGCAGCGGTAACTGCTATTACGTCGGCAATAGCGCTACCCATCTTCTTGTGGATGTAGGCATAAGCTGCAAGAGGGTTGAAAACGCCCTTAAGGATGAGGGAATAAAGCCGTCTGAACTCGATGGTGTTCTTGTAACGCATGAGCATATAGATCATGTGAAGGGCATAGGTGTTCTGGCAAGAAAGCACGGTGTTCCTATATATGCCACTGCAGGAACCATAGCTGAGATGAAGAAGATGACCTCTCTTGGCAGTATCGATGAGGGACTGTTTCATGAGATTCGTCCTGATGAAAAGATACTGATAAAGGATATAACCGTTGATCCGTCATCCATCTGGCATGACGCAGCGGATCCGGTATGCTACAGCCTGTATGGAGATGGCAAAAAAGTGTCCATAGCGACTGATATGGGCAATTATAATGATTATATTGTAGATAAGCTTGACAACTCAGATATAATGGTAGTTGAGGCCAATCATGATGTCAGAATGCTTGAGGCGGGACCATATCCTTATTATCTCAAGAGACGAATCCTTGGCAACTATGGTCATCTGTCCAACGAATTGTCAGGGCAGCTCATATACAGACTTCTGAATGACCATGTGAAGGGTATCCTTCTGGGACATCTGAGCAAGGAGAACAATTTTGAAGAGCTGGCATACGAGACAGTCAAGCTGGAGCTTGAAAACAATTCATACGCCAACGATGTAAGGGAATTTGGGCTGGCAGTAGCCAGAAGAGACATGCCTATGGCTGCCATAGAGGCGTAGGCTGATTTTTAGGAGTGAATAAAGATGGGTTCTGTATGTACAGGCTCCATCATCAACAAGGAGGATAAATGAAATGAAAAAGAGAATCATAACTGTAGTAGGTAAGGACAGCGTGGGAATCACAGCTAAGGTATGTGTATATCTGGCAAACAACCAGATCAATATACTTGACATATCACAGACTATAGTTGCAGGGTACTTCAACATGATGATGGTGGTTGATACACAGGAGTCATCCAAATCAACAGAGCTCATCGCATCAGAACTCGGACAGATTGGAGAAGAGATTGGAGTACAGATAAAGGTACAGCACGAGAAGATCTTTGAGACAATGCACAGAATCTAATAATATACAGTCTGACAGACAGAAAAGAGGATATACATGATTAGCATAAATGAAGTAATCGAGACCAATAAGATGATCTCAGACATGAATCTGGATGTTCGTACCATCACAATGGGAATCAGTCTTTTGGATTGTGTAGGCACAGATGTGGATGATACATGTACAAAGATATATAACAAAATAACAACATATGCCAAGGATCTTGTATCAACAGGTCAGGAGATATCAAGAAGATATGGTATACCAATCGTCAACAAGAGAGTTTCTGTAACACCTATAGCACTGGTTGGTGGTTCCGTATGTAAGACCACCGGAGATTTTGTAAAGATAGCAAAGGCTCTTGACAAGGCTGCAGACACCATAGGAGTCAACTTCATCGGAGGATATTCAGCGCTTGTAAATAAGGGCATGACTCCTGCTGATGAGCTTCTTATCCGTTCAATTCCTGAAGCACTCTCAAGCACAGGAAAGGTGTGCAGCTCCATAAATGTAGGTTCAACCAAAACCGGTATAGATATGGATGCAGTCAAGATTCTAGGAGAGATGATCAGAGACACTGCCGAGCTCACCAAAGAAGCAGATTCCATCGGTTGTGCAAAGCTTGTAGTATTCTGTAACGCACCTGATGACAACCCATTTATGGCCGGTGCATTCCACGGTGTTACCGAGGGAGACTGTGTCATCAATGTTGGAGTCAGCGGCCCTGGTGTTGTAAAGAAAGCCCTTGAGAAGGTAAGAGGAGAAAACTTTGAGGAACTCTGCGAGACCATCAAGAAGACAGCTTTCAAGGTAACCAGAGTTGGACAGCTCGTTGCAAAAGAGGCATCCAAGATGCTCGGCGTACCATTTGGTATAGTTGACCTGTCACTTGCCCCTACTCCTGCAGTCGGAGACAGTGTAGGTGAGATTCTCGAGGAGATCGGTCTTGAATACGCCGGAGCTCCTGGTACAACAGCAGCACTTGCGCTCCTCAACGATCAGGTTAAGAAGGGTGGAGTTATGGCTTCATCATACGTCGGAGGACTCTCCGGTGCATTCATCCCTGTATCTGAGGACCAGAGAATGATCGATGCAGTTTCCGCAGGAGCATTAACTCTTGAGAAACTTGAGGCCATGACATGTGTATGTTCAGTAGGTCTTGATATGATAGCAATTCCTGGTGATACATCACCTGCAACTATATCAGGAATTATCGCTGATGAGATGGCTCTTGGTATGATCAACCAGAAGACAACCGCTGTAAGACTTATCCCTGTTATCGGTAAGACAGTTGGAGATCAGGCTGAATTTGGCGGACTTCTCGGATACGCACCTATCATGCCTGTCAACAGATTTGCATGTGATAAGTTTGTCAACAGAGGTGGACGTATTCCAGCCCCTATCCATAGTTTCAAAAACTAATATTGGATAATGCGGTATAGGATCACAGTTCCTGATACGATATAGATATAGAGGATGCGCACTGAATACGGATATTCCGTGCGCATCTCTTTTGCTGTAATTGAATATTTCCATTTGGAGATATCAGATAATATGATTACAAGAAAATTATTTAAGGATATTATTTTATGAGAAGATTAGCTTTACCGGATGAAATACTGATGAAGGTTGAAAAGCCCGCCAGATATATAGGTGGAGAATACAACAGTGTTATGAAGGACAAAGACAAGGTTGATGTGCGTTTCTGCATGTGTTTTCCTGATGTATACGAGATAGGTATGTCCCATCTCGGAATTCAGATACTGTACGATATGTTCAACAGGAGAGAGGACACATGGTGTGAAAGAGTTTATTCGCCATGGCCTGATCTGGACGCGGAGATGAGAGAACATGACATCCCTCTGTTCGCGCTGGAATCCCAGGATCCTATAAAGGATTTTGATTTCCTTGGAATAACACTCCAGTACGAGATGTGTTACACCAATATTCTTCAGGTGCTTGATCTGGCAGGGATCCCACTCCGTACAAGAGACAGAAAAAAGGGAGACACACTTGTTATAGGCGGAGGCCCATGCTCATACAATCCTGAGCCTATAGCAGACTTCTTTGACATATTCTATATGGGTGAGGGCGAAGTATCATATGATGCACTTCTGGAGCTTTACAAGGTGTATAAGCACTCTGATATGACCAGGGAAGAATTTCTCATAAAGGTGTCCAACATTCCGGGATTATACGTTCCTGAGCTCTATGAAGTCACATACAAGGAAGATGGCACGATAGCTTCATTTGCTCCTAGATTTGAAGATGTGCCTGCCACGATAACCAAGACGGTCGTCATGGATCACAGCAAAGTCACATACCCAGAGAAGCCTGTTGTGTCATTCATGAAGCTCACTCAGGACAGAGTTGTTCTTGAGATCATGCGCGGATGTATAAGAGGCTGCAGATTCTGCCAGGCTGGAATGATTTACAGACCAACCAGACCTAAGGATGTCAATCTGTTAAAGGGCTATGCTGAGAAAATGCTGGCAAGTACAGGACACGAGGAGATAACCTTCAGCAGTCTGTCGTCGAGTGATTACGAGGAGCTTCCGGAGCTCACAGACTGCCTGATCGAGAAGATGGACAATGAGCATGTAAATATCTCTCTGCCATCGCTCCGTATAGACGCCTTTTCTCTGGATGTCATGAGCAAGATCCAGGATGTGAAGAAGAGTTCACTTACATTTGCCCCTGAGGCAGGAACGCAGAGACTCAGAAATGTTATAAACAAGGGTCTCACAAAGGAGAACATAATGGATGGTGCCTTGAAGGCCTTCAAAGGCGGCTGGGATAAGGTGAAGCTGTACTTCATGATGGGCCTTCCTACTGAGACATATGACGATATTGCCGGGATTGCAGACCTGTCGGAGGAGATCACTGAGCTTTTCTTTGCAAATATCCCAAGAGAAGAACGAAATGGACGTGTCATGGTCACCGCATCGGCATCATATTTTGTGCCAAAACCATTCACCCCATTCCAGTGGGCTCCGATGATAAGGCCTGAGGAATTTGTCAAGCGTGCATACTTTGTGAAGGACAGATTCCGCGCAGAGAAGAACCATAAGAGTCTTAAGTTCCAGTACCACGAAGCAGATATCACCATACTTGAGGGACTGCTTGCTCGAGGCGACAGGAAGCTCTGCGATGTAATATATGATGTCTATAAGGCCGGTCAGATATTTGACGCATGGACAGAGTTCTTCAAAAAAGAAAACTGGGACAACGCCATGGCAAAGCACGGTCTGGATATAGATTTCTACACATACAGGGACAGAAGTGTTGATGAGATACTTCCATGGGATTTCATTGATATAGGAGTCACAAGAAAGTTCCTTGAGAGAGAGTGGGAGAACGCCCAGAACGAAAAGGTAACCCCTAACTGCAGACAGCAGTGTTCCGGCTGTGGTGCCGCAAGATTTGGAGGAGGTGTATGTTTTGAAAATAAGAATTAAATACTCCAAGCTCGGTAACCTCAGATTTATAGGACACCTTGACGTTATGAGATATTTCCAGAAGGAGATAAGACGTGCCGGTCTGGATGTGAGCTATTCCAAGGGATATTCGCCTCACCAGATCATCTCGTTTGCCGCTCCGCTGGCCATGGGGATCACTTCTGATGGCGAATACTTTGACGGAGAATTTGAATCCGTTACAACATCCAGAGAGATGATCGACGCATTGAATGCCGTATCGGTTGATGAGATGAAGGTCACTGAGTGTGTACTTCTTCCCGATGATGCAAAGAACTCCATGTCAGTTGTGTCAGCATCGGACTATGTCATCTCATTCCTTGACAAAGCAGTAACTGAAGAACGACATAATATACTGGACAGTGTGGAATCCTTCATGTCGCAGGATCAGATCGTCATTCTGAAAAAAACAAAGAAGAGCGAACGCGAGGAGAATATAAAACCTGGTATCATGACCTGCGAGCTGAGGGACGATCAGATATATATGCTGCTGTCAACCGGAAGTGAATACAACCTCAAGCCGGAGCTCGTCATGCAGGCTCTCTGCGCGTATGCGGGTGTCAGTCATAACCAGTTCCATTATCATATTCACAGACTGGAGACGTACATGGATGGCCCTGATGGCAATATAATACCTCTATACAAGGCCGGTTCACCATTCTAAGAGTCTGCCTGACCGTATATTTGAAAGATTATAAGGGGAATATCACATGAGAAAGCTGGTAGTTACACACTACGACAACAAAATATTACAGGCTGTTATACAGGATGGCAAAGTCACAGATCTTAATCTGTCAGAGGGCAGTACAGTCCTCGGCAATATCTATGTGGGCAAGGTGGCCAACATCGTAAACAATATAAATGCCTGCTTCGTGGATTACGGTGACAGACTTCCCTGCTACTACAGTCTGGATGACAATGATATTATATACGCCGATGGCAGGGAACACACAAAGCTCAGGATCGGCGATGAGATAGTCGTTCAGATCAGCCGTGACGCAGTCAAGACCAAGAACCCTGTTGGTTCATCGGAGCTCACCCTCCGCGGGGATTACTGTGTGGTCCACACCGGGGAACAGATCGGTGTATCGAACAAGATAAGCAGCAGAAAGCTCCGGGACGAGCTTAAGGACATCGCGCGAAATACCCTCCCGGCGGGTATAGGTTGTATCATTAGGACAAATGCTGTGGATGCGGACCCTGAACTCATAAAACGTGAACTGAATGAGCTGGGCGGTCGTCTCACACAGATCCTGAAGGCCGCAGCAACCAGAAAATGCTTTTCCTGTCTGTACCGGAATCCACCGGAATATATAGAAAACATAACTTTCATGGGAAGTAATAAGCTAGATTCACTGGTAACCGATGATGAAGAAATATTCCACGTATTTGAGGATTACATAGAGAAAAAACAGCCTGGAACAATAGACTTAACGCTTCATACCGATACGGAATGTCCGCTTACGGCAATCTACAATCTCAATAAAGAAGTGGAGGGAGCTCTAAAGGAGAGAGTATGGCTTAAGTCAGGTGCCTACCTTATAATCCAGCAGACTGAGGCCATGGTAGTTGTGGATGTGAATACAGGCAAGGCCATATCAGGCAGAGATATGGAACAGCACATGCTGAAGGTCAACACCGAGGCTGCCATCGAAACCTGCCGTCAGTTAAGGCTCCGCAATCTGTCAGGGATAGTAGTCATAGACTTTATAAACATGAAGAATCCCGATGATATCCTCAGGATACGTGATACCCTGATAAGAGAGCTGGCAGACGATCCTGTACCAGCCAAATTCGTAGATATCACCAAGCTTGGACTTATAGAGCTGACCAGAAAGAAGTTAAAGAGACCGCTTCACGAAATGGTTAAGCTTTGATGAAAATAAATCAAAAAATATTGTAAAAATATATCAGAAAATTATTGACAAATAATCATCTCAATGGTAGATTATATGAGTATGCCGCACAGTTAGGTATAAGTGTGTCAACAGACACCACCAAAACTGGCGAGTTTGATTAAGGAGGTATTAACCATGTACGCAATTATAGCAACAGGCGGTAAGCAGTACAAGGTAGCTGAAGGAGACGTGATCAAGGTTGAGAAGCTCGCAGCAGAGGCTGGAAGCGAAGTAACATTTGATGATGTTATCTTAGTAAGCACTGATTCAGACGTTAAGTGTGGAGATGCAGTTGCTAATGCATCTGTAACAGCATCAGTAGTTGGTGAAGGCAAGTCTAAGAAAGTTATTGTTTACAAGTACAAGAGAAAGACTGGCTATCACAAGAAGAATGGTCACAGACAGTCATATACTAAGGTTGAGATCAAGAAGATCAACGCTTAATTGGTATTGATTGTATCGATTATAAGACATGATTGATGTAGTTATTTATCAGAACAGCAATTCGGAATATATAGGATTTAAGACAGATGGACATGCGGAATATGATGATCCTGGACAAGATATCGTCTGTAGCGCAGTTTCAGCGATCACGATAACCATCCTGAACTCTGTTGAGAAGCTTTCAGATGTGAATTTCACACTTGACTGCGATCAGGAGAGCGGACATATGGATTTCATATTCACAGAGGAGCCGGATATCAAGGCACAGACTTTGATGCAGGCGCTTGTGATCGGTATATCCGGAATCGAAGAATCCTATGGCGATTATATTTGTATGACCTTTAAGGAGGTGTAATTGACATGATGAAGATGGAACTTCAGTTTTTCGCTCATAAGAAAGGTGTAGGTTCTACAAAGAACGGCAGAGACTCAGAGTCCAAGAGACTTGGCGCTAAGAGAGCTGACGGTCAGTTCGTAAAGGCTGGTAACATCCTTTACAGACAGCGTGGAACAAAGATTCATCCAGGTCTTAACGTTGGTATCGGCGGAGATGACACACTGTTCGCTACAGCTGATGGTATCGTTAGATTTGAGAGAAAGGGTAGAGACAAGAAGCAGGTTTCTATCTATCCAGTAGTTAACGAGTAATATTGGATATATATAAGTAATACTATCAAGAGACTGGAGTAATTTTTATTATTCCAGTCTTTTTTTACAGACAAAAGTGCAGATATGGGGTATACTATGAAATAGTGTGCAGATGTATCTGCAGAACTTGATACAGGTAGTTTAGACATTGAATATTCGGTATAGAATATCTGACATAGAAAGGCGGTATATTATGTTTGCCGATAGAGCCAGAATATATGTGAGATCAGGCAAGGGCGGTGACGGACATGTATCCTTCAGAAGAGAGAAATATGTTCCAAACGGCGGTCCTGACGGCGGTGACGGAGGTAATGGCGGTGACGTTATCTTTGTTGTCGACGAGGGAATGAACACGCTCACTAACTATAGACATGTGACAAAATACAAAGCCGGAGACGGTGAAGAGGGCGGCAAGAAGAACTGCCATGGCAGCAATGGTGCCGATATCGTGCTCAAGGTTCCACCTGGAACTGTTGTCAAAGATTCAGAGACAGGTAAGGTTATTCTCGATATGGCATACAAGAAGGAACCTGTTGTTTTCCTTAAAGGAGGCCGTGGTGGCCGTGGCAACAGAACATATGTAACTTCGACCATGCAGGCGCCAAAGTATGCACAGCCTGGTCAGCCAGCCAAGGAGCTTACAGTAGATCTTGAACTCAAGTGTATAGCTGACGTAGGACTTGTCGGATACCCAAGTGTAGGTAAATCAACCTTCCTTGCAAGAGTTACGAATGCCCGTCCTAAGATCGCGGCATATCATTTTACCACTTTAGTTCCGAACCTGGGTGTGGTGGATCTCGGGGATAAGAACGGCTTCGTGATCGCTGACATTCCAGGCATAATTGAAGGTGCGTCAGAAGGAACAGGTCTTGGACTTCAGTTCTTAAGACATATAGAGCGTACAAAGGTTATAATCCACATCGTGGATGCAGCCTCGGTGGATGGAAGAGATCCGATCAATGATATCCACGTAATCAATGAAGAGCTCAAGAAGTACAATAAAGACATCGAGAACCGTCCACAGGTTATAGCAGCCAACAAGGTCGATCTTCTGGATGATATGGGCTATGAGACTGTCATAGAGATGCTTAAGGAGGAATTCCCGGAGGATGAAGGATATAAGATATTCCCTATATCTGCAGTATCAGGAAAGGGTATCAATGAACTTCTCTGGTATGTCAATGACCTTGTAAAGCAGTCTCCAAGGGAGATCATCGAATTTGAACCTGAGATAGATCTGTCCATGCAGGATGATCCTGAGCTTCCATTTGAAGTCAGAAAGTCAGACGAGGAGGAGGGTGTATATATCGTCGAGGGTCCACGAATCGAGAAGATGCTCGGATATACGAACCTTGAATCTGAGAAGGGCTTTGATTTCTTCCAGAAGTTCCTCAGAGACAACGGAATACTTGCACAGCTTGAGGAGCTTGGCTGTGTAGACGGAGATACTGTAAGAATGTATTTCCTTGAATTTGATTATTATAAGTAAAGGAATAAACACGTATGAATAGCAAACAGAGAGCATATTTAAAGGGGCTGGCACAGACCATCCAGCCTATACTCAACATAGGCAAATCATCACTCACACCTGAGTTCACAGAATCTGTTGCAGAGGCTCTTGAGGCGAGAGAACTAATCAAGATCTCTGTTCTCAAGAACTGTCTTGACGATCCTCGTGAGATAGCAGCTATGCTCGGTGAGAGAACTCACTCACAGGTAGTTCAGGTGATCGGCAGAAAGATCGTTCTGTACAAGGAGTCAAAGGAACATAAAAAGATCGAACTTCCATAGGGGGGAATAAGCCATGCTGGCACAAAAAGCAGGACATGTAGGTATACTCGGCGGAACATTCAATCCTATACACTATGGACATATAGAGCTTGGCGTACAGGCACTGGAACAGTTTAGACTGGATAAAGTGCTTGTGATGCCCAACAATAAGCCTGGTTATAAAGATATTTCCAACGAAGTTACAACAGATCACCGGGTCAACATGATAAAACTTGCCATAGATGGCATAAAAGGGTTGGAGTATTCTGATTTTGAGCTCAGACGTCCCGGGATCACATACACCTCAGATACGCTTGAGGCCCTTCATGAGTTATATCCTGACGTTCACTGGTATTTTATCATGGGCGGGGATTCCATTATGTATTTTGACCACTGGCACAGACCTGACATCATATCAAGGCATGCAACGCTGCTTGTCACAACAAGAAGTGGAGCTCCTGAGGATATGATCAACGACAAGATAGCAAGCCTGCAAAGCCTGTTTCCGGCTTCTGATATCCGCCGGGAGTACATCCACCAGCACGATATATCCTCAAGTGATATAAGAGCTGCTGTGCGGTCAGGAGAAGATATCAGGGATATGGTTCCCGACAGCGTGATAACATATATCAGGGACAATGGTCTATATCACGTTTGATCTGGCAGGTATAACAACATATATTGAATATTACTTATACTTGAACATTTGCAACAGATAGGAGATAAGATGAACAGATTTGAGATGCGTGAGCGCCTTGAAAACAAGCTCACAAAGAAAAGATTTGAACATTCACTTGGTGTGGAATATGTATCAGGCTGCCTGGCCATGGTTCACGGAGCAGATGTGAACAAAGCTTTGACTGCCGGACTTCTACATGACTGCGCCAAATGTCTGCCTGCAGACGAGAAGATAGCAAGATGCCAAAAACACGGACTTCCAATAAGCCAGGTCGAATTTGCTAACCCTGAGCTTTTACACGCAAAGCTGGGAGCATATTACGCAAGAGAAAAATACGGAGTTGACGATGAGGACATCCGATCGGCTATAGAATTCCATACCACTGGAAGACCGGCTATGTCGCTTCTGGAAAAGATTGTTTTTGTGGCTGACTATATAGAGCCGAATCGTAAGCCTTTGCCGGAGATAGATGAAATAAGAAATGAGGCATTCTCCGATATTGACGCTTCGGTGGCCCACATATTAAAGAATACTTTAACTTATCTGGACAGTGGCAGCTGTGGAGACACGGACGAAATGTCTGTCCGGACATATAAATATTATACATCATTGAACAGTGAGGACTAATATGGCAGATTCCAGAGAGATGCTCAAGATAGCATGTGCTGCTCTTGAGGATAAAAAAGCATTTGACATTAAGATCATAGACATAAGCAGAATTTCAACCTTATGTGATTATATAGTGATAGCTGACGGAACAAATAAAAAACAGGTTCAGGCACTCAGCGATAATGTTGAGGACAATATGCACGAAGCTGGATATTCCCACAAGGGAGTGGAGGGATATTCTGAAGGTGGATGGATTTTGCTGGATTATTATGATATAATAATCCATATATTTTCTGAAGAATCAAGAAGATTCTACAACATAGAGAAGATATGGAGTGACGGAGATATTGTATCTCTGGACAGCATATAAGATATTCAGTTTAAAATAAGATTGGGTTGCAAGTAAGAATTTGGGGATTAAAACATGGAGAGTAACAGGCTATTAAGCGACAATTATATCAAGATCAATCATATTGCCTCCAAATGTATGAGGCTTTTTGCTGTATTGATACTTTTGTACTGGGTATTTACATATATTGGAGGGCAGTGCAATATAGTGCTCCTGTGTTCCTGCATGGGAGTATGCTGTATTCTGACCCTTATACCTACGATTTTTATTGATCTACTTAAGAACAATGAGGGCAAATGTATAAAATATGTGGTAATTGCATTGGCTGTACTCATATGCTCCATACTCAATACAACTTTATCGTACACAGCTATGATCGTCTGGATATTTCCTATGCTTGTAGCTTCCCTTTATTATAACAAGACAATGGTTCTCTATACTGCGCTTTTATCTACAGTCGGTGTATTCGCTGCAGATATAGTCAATTACAGATTATGTGATCTTGTTATTCCACCCGCACATGATGATTTTGCTGACAATATGATACTGGTCATAGCGCCATGTGTTATAGCCATTTTTATCATGTCATTTGTATCATATTTCATAGTATCAAGAAACTCAACAATGCTCAATAATGTTATAGACCATGCTGAAGAGGTCAAGACTAATCAGAAGGAACTCATATATGCGTTTGCCGAGCTCTCAGAGAGCAAGTCAAAATCAACAGGTGAGCACATCAAGAGAGTTGCAAAATACATGGAGGTTCTTGGAAAGGCATCCGGTTTTGATGACGATTATGTTGACATGCTTTCAACCGCAGCCATGATGCACGATATCGGCAAACTGATGATCAGCGAAGAAATACTCAACAAACCTTCCCGTCTTACAGATGAGGAGTTCGCCATTATGAAGAGTCATGTATTATATGGCGACGCACTTCTCTCAAAATGTCCGGGACAGATCCTTCAGATTGCAAGAACGATTGCCAAGGAACATCATGAGAAGTGGGATGGCTCTGGATATCTGCATATGAAGGGAGAAGAGATCGCATATATCAGCAGGCTTATGGCTGTATGTGATGTATTCGATGCCCTTACATCAGCAAGATACTACAAGAAAGGCTGGTCTATGGAGGAGGCTTATACCGAGATAGTAAGCCAGAGTGGTAAACAGTTTGATCCAAAGGTGGTATTACTATTCCAGGCTCATTTCAAGGAATTCAAACAGATAGCAGAACAGAATGCTGATAAGCACATATACTAAAATGTGATTACTTAAAAATAGGCTAAATATACATTAAGCTAATAGGCTAAAAAGCTGTTTTTTATGGTTTTTTAGCCTATTTTTGTTGGATTTAGGCTTGAAATAAGCTAATTAATTGGTATAATGTAATTAACAAGTTGATACAAATTAACTATTTTGAAGTTAATTTACTTTTAATAAGCCCCCTCTTAAAAAATATGACATAAATTGATCCCCAGGTCATATACGTAAATGTTGCTGACGTATGTTGACCTGGGGATCTCTTTCTTAATGGATTTATTCTATTATATTGTAATTACATCTGCCTAAATAATCCGATAACCTTTCCGAGTATATCGCAGTGGTCTACGATAATTGGATCCATATAATCATTCTCCGGCTGAAGTCTTATATGACCATTCTCCTTAAAATATCTCTTTACTGTAGCCCCATCATCGATAAGTGCAACCACAATATCACGATTGGAAGCAGAAGAGCATTGTTCAACAATAAGGAGATCACCATCGTTGATTCCGATGTTGATCATACTTTCGCCCTTAACGCGAAGCATGAATGTCTGATTATTGGTGTTATGTAAATATTCCGGTGGAATAGGAAAATAATCCATAATATTCTGTGTGGCAAGGATAGGAAGTCCCGCTGCAACCTGTCCAACAACAGGTATATTAATAACCTCACGCCTTGACAATGCAAAATCATCATCTATTATCTCTATAGCCCTTGGTTTTGTTGGATCACGCCTTATATATCCGTTCTCCTCAAGAGATGCGAGATGAGCATGTACTGATGATGTAGACTTGAGTCCAACAGCCTTGCAGATCTCTCTTACTGAAGGTGGATAGCCCTTCTTAAGCTGTTCTTCCTTGATATATTCCAAAATCTCTGTCTGTTTATCAGATATCTTTCCTTTTCCCATGTATATTGAACCTCCACAAATAAATTCTATTTAACATAATCTGTTGTATACAAAATATGATAGCACATATGTTCTGATATTGCAAACGAATGTTCTGTTTTAATTTTGCTTTGTTTTGAATATTCTTGACCGGATCTATTCTTTCGTGGGAATAAAAATGGACACCTGATAGTGCATAATATAGGAGTATTAAGGATTCAGAGTTACAATACGAACTGCAGTCGTACTAGTGTTCGAAAATCACTTGACAACAAAACATCTGTTCGATATAATACGAACATAGTAACAAACATACGTTCAGGAGGGATAGAGATGAATAGATTATTTAATTTCATTAGCAATAAAAAGGTGACAATAATTGTAGCCATAATCATAGCAGCAGTATTATATGTTTCGATCACACACATGGATGCATCCGAAGCTGATGCCACTAATGCCAGCACCAAGTATTACACATGTATATCCGTTGAGTCTGGCGATTCACTTTGGGATATAGCCCAGAAGTATATGACTGATGAATATACATCAACCCAGGATTATATCGATGAAGTTGTCTCGATCAACAATCTGAACAACGATTCATCGATAGTAGCCGGAACCAACCTGGTAATACCATATTATGAAGTGACTGATCTCAATTAAACAAGGAATTAGATGTTCTTGATAAACGCATATAGATTCTATTAAATGATAGATTCTATATGCGTTTTCTGTTTAGATTTTTGCTTAGAGAGTCGTAAGAATCAGTGAAAGCAGTGCAGTTGGAATGTATTTTAGTCTATATGTTTCTATTCGCTAAACTCAGGTTTTACGAAAAAATATAGCATATTATATTAGATTATGCTATAATCCATTTAGTCATATACATGAATATGCCCACAAATTAACATATATCAGGAGGTTTCAAATATAACGATGCCAGCCAAGCCATACAACAAACAGGTCGATGAGAATAATATATTATTGCTCAGAGATATTCTTTCCGAGTTACCACAATACGCAACGATCGCTTTTCGTGGAATTGAGAATACTACATCCACAAGAACACGCCTTGGTTACGCCAGGGATATAAAAACATTCTACGAGTATTTATGTGAAAATAACCCATTCTTTCGTGATAAAACTCCACTTGATATTACTACTGAGGATCTCAGCAGACTTGAGGCCGAGGACATCGAGGAGTTCCTGCATGCCATGAAGCTTTACACTAAAAACGGACGTACATACACCAACGGTGAACAGGCGTTAAAACGCAAATTATCTGCACTCCGGGTATTTTTTGCATACCTGTATAAAAACGACCGTATAAGCTCAAACGCTGCAGAAAAGGTCGACATGCCAAAGATACACGATAAGAAAATTATACGAATGGAGCCAAACGAGGTTGCAGATTTTCTTGATAATGTTGAGTATGGCAGCGGCCTGACTGAACGCCAGAAAAAATATCATGAGAAAAATAAAGTCCGTGACCTAGCGCTTTTATCACTTATGCTCAGCACCGGCATGCGTGTATCCGAATGCGTTGGAATTGATATACGTGACGTTGATTTCGATAATATGCGGATTAAGATCGTTCGAAAAGGTGGCAAGGAGGCATACGTATACTTCAGTGATGAGGCAAGTGAAGCTTTGCTTGAATATCTTGATGAAAGGAAAAAACTGATACCGGAAAAAGGCCATGAGGATGCGTTATTTCTGTCCGGTCAATTAAAAAGAATATCTGTCAGATCAGTTGAGAATATTGTAAAAAAATACTCTCTTACCTCCGTTCCTTTAAAGCATATAACACCTCACAAACTCAGGAGTACGTTTGGCACTGAGCTTTATAGGGCTACAGACGACATATACCTGGTGGCGGACGTATTAGGCCACTCGGATGTAAATACAACAAGAAAACACTACGCTGATATGGATGAGGACAGAAAACGTCGTTTCAGGAACGAAGTACAGCTTCGTGAAAAACGCACAATTAAACCATAATAATATTATGTTAACTTAAGGAGTATTTTTATGAAATCACAAAAGCTTTTATCATATACAAGACGAGCTATAAATGATTACGATATGATCAGTCCCGGTGACAAGATAGCCATAGGAATATCCGGAGGCAAAGACAGTCTGACACTTTTATATGCAATGTCCAAACTGAAAAAGTTTTATCCCATACCATTTGAAATTGAAGCTATAACCGTAGATCTAGGATTTAAGGATTTTGACACGTCCAGACTTAAGGAATATTGCGAGTCACTTGGAGTCAATTACACGGTTTGCAAAACTCATATAGGCGAGATCGTTTTCGATTACAGGAAGGAACCTAATCCATGTTCACTCTGCAGCCGTATGCGTAAAGGAGCCTTCAATGATTGTGCTGCAGAACTTGGCTGCAACAAGATCGCATATGCCCATCACAAGGATGACGTTATAGACAGCTTCCTGATGTCCATGCTGTATGAGGGGCGCATTCACACCTTCTCTCCTGTCACTCATCTGGAGAAATCAGGTGTCACACTCATAAGACCTCTTTTATACGTCCTGGAAGGCGAAATAAGAGCATTTGCACGCGCCAACGATCTTCCAGTCTGCAAGAACCCTTGTCCCGCTGACGGCGTCACAAAACGTCAGGAAAGCAAAGACATTATAGACGAACTCAAAGTACGCGTGCCTGATGTAAAAGATCGTATATTTTCCTCCATCGAGGGTGCCGGAATAGACGGATGGTCAAGGCACTGATTAATAGCTTATGGATATAAAAAATGAATCCAATCACAAAACAAAAATGACAGTAAGCGTTTAACAAACATGATATGTACCCTCTTTACTGGACAACCAGTAAGGAGGGTATTTTTATGCGTTATAGTTATGAGTTTAAAATGATGTGTGTTGAATTGTATCATTCGGGTTCGTATCCTGACATCCCAGAGGGGCTGAATCCCAATACTCTCAAAAGGCATATACGAGAATGGTCCAGATTGGTTGATTTACATGGTCCAGAAGTTTTAAAACATAAGGTGTTTAATAAGGTATGGACACCCGAAGAAAAACTTGAACTGATTTCAAAGGTTATTGCAGGCACACCAAGAACGAAAGTTGCCATAGAAGCAGGCATTAATGCAGG
Source organism: Coprococcus sp. OM06-34AC (assembly GCF_003462545.1). Lineage (NCBI taxonomy): Bacteria > Bacillati > Bacillota > Clostridia > Lachnospirales > Lachnospiraceae > Coprococcus > Coprococcus sp. OM06-34AC. The sequence goes on along the minus strand of NZ_QTZF01000001.1, from coordinate 91 downwards.
ACTGCTTTATCAATGGGTACACAAATATAAATTACAAGGATATAATGGATTGGTAGAAAGTAAAAAAGGACGACCAACAAAGGAACCGAGA